>DATKRZ010000089.1:0-14942 GCA_035531955.1 Acidimicrobiales bacterium
GAGGAAGCGGGCCCTCTGCCCGGGGGTCCCGTACCGGATGATGGTCGGGCCGATGAGCCCTTCCCCGAGGATGCTCACCCGTCCGGGGGCCCGGGCCCGCACGTACTCCTCATTGAAGATGACCTGGTGGGCGATGCTCGCCCCCCGGCCCCCGTGCTCGATCGGCCACCCGATGCCGATCCAGCCGTCAGCGGCCAGGACCTTCTCCCATTCGAGGCGGACCTCGAAACCGAACGTCTCATCGCCCGAACCACCGCGCCCACCCAGGTCGGCGTACTCACCGACCACGTGGCCGGCGAGCCAGGTCCGGACCTCTCTGCGGAAGTCCTCGTCCTCGGGTCGGTCTCGGAGATCCATGGCGACAGCGCTTCCTGTGGCTTCTGAGCGGGGCGGGATGAACGGGACCGGGTACCGCACCCATCTCGGGGGACCACCCGGTGACCACCGTCCTCTGCCGGAGACCGGCAAATCTGACGCGACGTTAGCAAAGGGGTTTCGAGCCCTCGGAGGATTCGCATGCGGGTGGGTACACGGGAACAGCCGGGCCCGACCGAGCGTTCCCTACAGTGATCGTTGTCGAGCCGGTGCGTGGGGTTCGCCCACGGTCGGCCGGCAGAAGGAGGAGCACCCATGAGCGAAATCACCGGAACCGAAACCGGGGACGAGGTCGAGGCGGGGGGCCGGATCGAGCTGACCGAGGACGAATGGCGGGAGAGGCTCTCGCCCGAGCGCTTTGCCGTGCTGCGCCAGAAGGGCACCGAGCCGGCATGGTCCGGTGAGCTGCTCCACGTCGAGGGCAGCGGCATGTTCACCTGCGCCGGCTGTGGGTCCGGCCTCTTCCCGAGCGATACGAAGTTCGAGTCCGGATCGGGCTGGCCGAGCTTCTACCGGGCCCTCGATGAGGGGGTCATCAACGAGCACGAGGACAAGAGCCTCGGCATGAAGAGGACCGAGATCACCTGCGCCCGGTGCGGCGGGCACCTGGGCCATGTGTTCCCCGACGGTCCCGGACCGACCGGACAGCGCTACTGCGTCAACTCCCTCTCGATCGAGTACGAGCCCGACAAGGGCTGAGCCACCGCTGCCGGCCGCGATGAGGCGGGCGGCGGCGGGCGGCGCCAGTCACCCGGCGGTCAGCCGGTCCTCGAGGAGCTCGAACAGATCGCCGAGAGCGTCGGCCTCAGCGGTCCTCCCGGCCCGGAGCAGCCATCGGTCGGCGTCGGCAAGGGCCTGGCAGGCGCCGAACGCCTCCCGCTTGCTCAGCGCGACGCAGGGCCCGAACCGTGCCGGCGTGGCCGGCCGGGTCCCGTCAGGGGCATCGACTGCGCTCATCGCACCACTTCCTTCCTGTGCTCGGCCATCGGTGCGACCGGCGGCCCGGCGGCATGGGGCTGCCGGACCGGAGCCGGGCGACGACGGCAACCACGGCGCCACCGGCGACAACCGCTGCCGCCACCACCGTGCCGGTGGTGGCGGCAGGCCAGCCGAGCCACATGAGGGGCATGCCCATCTTGGACGCGGAACCGGCGGACGGCTCGACGGGCCGAGGGGTGGGTGTCAGGCCTTGGCCCCGATCGGGTCGTCGGCAGGATCGCTCCCGCCGGGTCCAGTCTCGGGCCCGGCTCCGTCGCCATTGCCATCGGCGGCCTGATGTCGCTCGATCCGGTGCACATCGACGGTGGCGAACCGGAGGCTGGCCCCGACCTCGTCCGCCACGATCTCCACCTTGAAGCGCCGGTCTCCCTCCTCGGTCTCCCAACTGCGCTGCTCGAGGCGACCGGTCACGACCACCCGCATCCCCTTGGTGAGGCTGAGCGCCACGTTCTCGGCCAGGTCGCGCCAGGTCACCACGTCGAAGAACGACGTCGACTCCTCCCACTCGTTGGTCTCGCGGTTCTGCCACCGGCGGTTGACCGCGACCCCGAGCGAGGTGGTGGCCTGTCCCTCGCGTGTGTAGCGGATCTCCGGGTCGCGGGTCAGGTTGCCGATGATGGTGGTGGTTGATGCCGTAGTCACGTGCTCCCCTTGCTCTCGTGCACCGCAGTGCAGCTCCAAATGCTCCGCCGGTCGCTCGGTCGAGCGTCCGGTCGGGCCACCCGCCACGGGTGACAGGGAGATGATGGACAGCCGACCTTGCACCGGCCCGGCCCGGGCACTTGGCCGACAAGCTGGACGTGCACCTGGACCGGGACCTTGCCCGGCGCGAACCGACGGCTCCGGGCGAACGGAGGGCCCGGGCGAACGGAAATAGGTAGCGACCTACAATGTTGCGGGCGCGGGCGGGACAGCGATCCCGCGGCCGCCCTGCCGCACCCCGGAGTGCGGGCGCAGACCACGAAACGGACACCAAGACCACAGGGAAGGCTCACGATGACTTGCCCCGCGAAGGGACCCTACGGGGACGACATCTACACCGAGCCCGACGCCGACCCTGACACGCTCTCCAACCTGGGCCCGCTCGCCCCGCTGGCCGGTGTCTGGGAGGGGGTCGGCGGGAAGGACGAGCATCCCGGAGCCGGCGGCATCGAGCGGGACACATTCGTCGAGCGCTACGAGTTGCAACCGGTCGATCGCCAGACCAACGGGCCCCAGCTCTTCTACGGCCTCCGCTACCACACCCACATCGTCAAGCCCGGGGAGATCGAGACGTTCCACGACCAGGTGGGGTACTGGCTGTGGGAGCCGGCCACCCACAACATCATCCTCACCCTCGGTATCCCCCGTGGCCAGGTCCTGATGGCCGGCGGGGCGGCGGCGGCCGATGCCACCGAGTTCGAGGTCAACGCCGCCGTCGGATCCGAGGTCTTCGGCATCCTGTCCAATCCCTTCCTCGATCAGGTGTTCCGGACCCTCAGCTACCGGATGAGCGTGACGGTGCATCCCGACGGCACCTGGTCCTATGAGGAGGAAGGGGTGCTGGCCATTCCCGACCGGGCAGAGCCCTTCAGCCACATCGACCGCAATACGCTCACCCAGGTCGGGGTGCCCATACCCAACCCGTTGGCCCAGGCCGATGCCGGGAGTGAAGGCCTCGGCATCGGCGACCTACGAAGCGAAGGAAGGACCTGCTCATGAACCACCTGATGCGCGAGCTCGCCCCGGTCAGCGAGGATGCCTGGACCCAGATCGACGAGGAGGCCACCCGCTCGATCAAGCACTTCATCGCCGCCCGACGGCTCGTCGACTTCAAGGGACCGTTGGGATGGGACTACTCGGCGGTGGACACCGGTCGGATCGACCGTCTGGGCCACGGTGCGCTCGCCGGCGTGGAGGTGGCCCGGCGGCAGGTCATGCCGTTGATCGAATTGCGGGCACCCTTCTCGCTGGCCAGGTCCGAACTGGACGCCGCCGAACGGGGGGCAACCGATCTCGACCTCGACGCCGTGGTGGACGCCGGGCGGGCGGCGGCCCTGGCCGAGGACCACCTCGTCTTCCACGGTTACCAACAGGGGGCCATCCGGGGCATTGCGGCCACCTCCCCCCATGAGCCGGTGGCCATCGGGGACGACTACGGCCGATACCCCGAGCACGTAGCCCGGGCGGTCGCCGTCCTTCGGGCCGCCGACGTCGCCGGCCCCTACGCCATCGCCCTCGGCGCCCGGTGTTTCACCGGGGTGACCGAGACCACCGAGCACGGCGGCTACCCCGTATTCGAACACCTGCGGCAGATCCTCGGTGGACCGGTGATCTGGGCGCCGGCCGTCGACGGCGCCCTGGTCCTCAGCCAACGCGGAGGGGACTTCGAGTTGACCGTCGGTCAGGATTTCTCCATCGGCTACCTGTCGAGCGACCGGGACTCGGTCGACCTCTACGTCGAAGAGAGCCTTTCATTCCGCATCAACACGCCTGGAGCCGCGGTCCACCTTGCCTACCAGTGAGGCTCCCCTGACCCATCGGTTCGGCGATGTCACGGCCACGGTGACCGGCAACAACGTGGCCGAAGTCGAGATGCACCGCCCTCCGGCCAATTTCTTCGACGCCACGCTGCTGGGCGCCCTGATCGAAGGCATCGCCTGGGCCGCCGGGCGAGGGTGCCGGGCCGTGGTGTTGTGCTCGGAGGGGCGGCACTTCTGTGCAGGGTTCGACTTCTCCGCGTCAGGATCTCCCGATCCCGGTGCCCTCCGAACGCTCTACGACCGGGCCGAGGAGTTCGTCGGCGGACCAATACCGGTTGTGGCCGCCGTGCAGGGTGGCGCCGTTGGTGGCGGGCTCGGCCTCGCTCTGGCGGCGGACTTCCGGATCGGCGCTCCGAACAGCCATTTCGCAGCCAACTTCGCCCGCCTGGGACTACACCAGGGCTTCGGCCTGTCCGCCACCCTGGCCCGGGTGATCGGCGGCCAGAAGGCGCTGGATCTCCTGTGCACGGGCCGCCGCGTCGGGGGCGCCGAGGCCCTCGGCATCGGCCTCGTCGACCGCCTGGCCGACGACCCGCGACTCGGGGCCCGCGCCCTGGCCGCAGAGATTGCCACCTCCGCACCCTTGGCCGTCGCCTCCATCAGGAGGACCATGCGCGCCGGTTTGGTCGACGAATTCGGCGCGGCAATCGAACACGAGCGACTCGAACAGCTGGCGCTCATGGGCACCGACGACTTCCGGGAGGGAATCGAGGCCTCGCTGCAGCGCCGGGACCCGGACTTCTCGGGGCGATAGGTCGGGGGCGGAGGCCCGGGCGATGCCCGTGCCGGGCTACTCCCCGGCCAGGTCGCCCGCCAGTTCCGCACGGGTTGCATCCCCGAGCGATGTACCCGGCAGTCCCTCCGGGTACCCGAGGTGGTCGACCACCAGCCTCACCGGTCGGGTGGCGAACGCGCTGACCTGCTCGTCATTGAAGTGGAACCGCACATAGTGCACGGCAGAGGTGGTGGCTGGCCGGGTCAGATGGGCCTGATGGTCCTGGTCCGGGGTGGAGCTGACCACCTGCAGGGCATCCCCAGTTCCGATGTGCAGCTGACAGGCGCGCTCGATCCCCACCAGGCGCGGGAGCCAGGTCCTCAGCTGGTGCTCGGTGGTCAGCTCGAGGAACAGCGTGGCCGAGAGCACGCCCGGACCGGGGAGCAGCCGGTTGTAGACGTCGAGCTCGTGCTGGACCTGCTCGTCGGTGATCATCTTTTCGGCGCGGGCCATCTCCTGCACCTGGAAACGCATCGTCAAGCGGTTCTCGAAGGTGAGGGTGACGACAGGCCCGACGCTGATGCGGCGCAGCTTCTTCACCGCGATCACCCTGGCCCGGAATTCGGGGCGCTCGCGCTCGTAGGCGCGCTGGTCGACGATGTCGTCCAGGGTCAGCTGAGCTGTAGTGGTCATCGGGAGCTCCCTCCGAGGTGTGGCGGGCCGGGCGAGCGACCTCGAACCCCGGTGATCCGCTGTTGGGGGCGGTCTGGGGTGGGGACACGGCCCCGGCCCACCGGACTTGCAGGCGATGCCCGGGTCCTTCGCCGTGTCCGACCAGTGATGAGGGCAGCGCGCCCTCGGTCGGTCAGGTCTAGGCGACCGAGGCCAGGCCTTCGGTGAACCGCCCCGCGTGGCTCTTCTCCGCACGGGCCAGGGTCTCGAACCATTCAGCGATCTCGTCGAATCCCTCGTCACGGGCGGTCCGGGCGAACCCCGGGTACATCTCCGAGTACTCGTAGGTCTCACCTTCGACGGCCGACTTCAGATTGTCCTCGGTCGGGCCCACGGGAACGCCGGTGACCGGGTCGCCGACCTCTCGCAGGAAGTCGAAGTGGCCGAACGCGTGCCCGGTCTCGCCTTCCGCCACGGAGCGGAACAGGGCGGCGACATCGGGATAACCCTCGACGTCGGCCTTCTGGGCGAAGTAGAGGTAGCGACGATTGGCCTGGCTCTCCCCGGCGAACGCCACCTTCAGGTTTCCCTCTGTCTTGCTGTCTTTCAGTGCTGGCACGGTGTTCCTTTCATCGCTGTGTCTGGTTCTTCATGGTTGTGACCTTGTGTTCAATGCTCGTCCTTCATGTTTGTACCTGCGTCACCGAGGCCCGCCGACCACGTACCTCGGGCTGGCACTCGGGGCACAGCCCACGAAAGACGATCTCGGCCGAGCCCACCTGGTAGCCCAGGTCGGCACCTTCGGGAACCCGCAGCTCGGGGAACGAGGCCGCGAGATCGCGAACCCGACCGCACTGACGGCAGACCAGGTGGTGGTGCGGGTCATCCACATTGGGGTCGAACCGGGTCATGCCGGTGCCGACGTCGAGTGGGACGATCTCCCCCAACTCCGCCAGATCGTAGAGGGTCTGGTAGACCGTCTTGAGCGAGATGGTCTCCATCTCCCGGCTGGCCAGGGCGTGGACCGACTCGGCCGACGGATGGGTGACATCACCTTGCAGCACCCTGAAGATACACAGGCGCTGCGCGGTGACCTTCCGGCCGGTGGACCGGAACAACTCGGTCAACTCCTCGGGCGTCCTCATCCTCGACCATCATATCACCAATGATTGTTTTTCAACAATCATTGTAGATAATGGAGTGACCGGTCGACAGTGCCGGCGATCGCGGGGAGTGGGTGCCGCAGGCTGCCGGCGGTCGGTGCCGAAGGGCGCAGGCGGTCGGACGGTGCGGGGAAGGGCGGTCGGTCGGGGGTCGGGCAGAGGAGTTGCAGCGACCGGGGGGTGCGGCCAGCTGTGGCAGGCTTTGGCGATGCCGAACGGTGCCCGCGTCGCCACGCCGAGCGCAGGGCGCTTCCACCGGGCGGACGCCCTGGCCCGTCTGGCCGAAGAGCAGTTCGACGTGCTGGTCATCGGGGGGGGTATCACCGGCGCCGGCGTGGCCCTCGACGCCGCCAGTCGAGGCCTGCGGACGGCGCTGGTGGAGAGGGACGACTTCGCGTCGGGAACCTCGTCGAAGTCGTCCAAATTGATCCACGGCGGGCTCCGCTATCTCCAACAGCGCGAGTACCGGCTGGTCTACGAGAACCTGGCCGAGCGCCAGCGGCTGCTCGACAACGCCCCCCACCTGGTGTCGCCGCTCCCCTTCCTCATCCCCCTCTTCGGACGCGGGGGCGTGGTCAACCGCAGTGTCGCCCGCATCTACCGCAGCGCCCTGTGGCTCTACGACCTGACCGGGGGGATGCGCATCGGCAGGCGCCACGAGAAGGTGACCCGGGAGCAGGCATTGGCCCACATGCCGACCCTCGACGCCGACCACCTGGTGGCGGGCTTCCTCTACTGGGACGCCAGCGCCGACGATGCCCGGCTCACCCTGGCCGTGGTCCGGACCGCTGTCCTCGACCACGGGGCCGTGGCCGCCAACCATACGCCGGCCGTAGCGCTCACCTCCGACGCAGGGGGCAGGGTCCTGGGAGTCCGGGTGGCACCGGACGGAATGGCGCCGTTCGAGATCCGCGCCTCCGTGGTGGTGAACGCCGCCGGCGTGTGGTCAGACGAGGTGCGGAGCCTGGACGAAGGCCACAACCCCCACTCGATACGCCCGGCCAAGGGCATCCACATCACCGTCCCCAATCGGGTGTTCCCCTGCGACATCGCCGCGGTCATACCGGTCAGGGAGGACCACCGGTCGATCTTCGTGGTGTCGTGGGGGGACCAGGTCTACCTCGGCACCACCGACACCGAGTGGGACGGACCCCTCGACGATCCGAGCTGCCTGCCCGAGGACATCGACTACATCCTCGCCGCCGCCAACGCCGTCACCACCAGACCCATCGGACGCACCGACATCACCGGGCTCTGGACCGGCTTGCGTCCCCTGTTGGCGCCGGTCGAGGGGCGACACGCGCCGAGCGAGCGCACCGCGGACCTGTCCCGCCGCCATACCGTCCGCACGTCCGACCGGGGCATGGTGACGGTCACCGGCGGAAAGCTGACCACCTACCGGAAGATGGCCCAGGACACCGTCGATGCGGTGTGCAAGGTCCTCGGGCGACGGACGACCCCCTGCGTGACCAAGAACCTGCGGCTCCGGGGTGCCGGTGAGGGCCCGCACGCGCCGGCCCGGGCTGGGGGGATCGATCCCGACGGCCCGGCGCACCTGGCCGGAGGTGCAGCCACCCTGGCCCGACACCTGGCCGGCCGCTACGGCACCGAGACCCCCGATGTCCTGGCCCTCGCCCATGGTCACCCGGAGCTCCTCGACCCGCTGGTCCCCGGGCTCCAGTACCTGAGGGCCGAGGCGCTCTATGCGGTGCGCGAGGAGATGGCGTGCTCGGTGTCCGACGTCCTCGACCGGCGCACGCGGGCCTCACTCCGGGATGCCCGGGGGGCGGCCGGCGCCGCCGCGGCAGTAGCGACCCTCATCGGCCCCGAGCTCGGATGGGACAGTGGTCGCATCGATTCCGAGGCCACCGCCTACGGCGATTCACTGCGCTCCAAGCTGACCCGGGCAGGGCTCGACCCCGTTCCGGCCGCGGGCGACCGAACCTCCGAGGGCACCGACGGGGCGGCGGGCACTTCCGCACGGGCATCGGAGCCCGGGTGACCGAACCGACGCCGGTGACGTCGATCGATGCCGGACCGGCCGGGATCGTCGATCACCTCGACGGTGATCGGGTGGTCGTCGACGAAGCCCTCCGGCGACAGCTGGCCGAGGTGTGCGCCGAGGTCTCCGTCGACGACCTGGACCGGGCCGAAGCCGGCCGGGACTGGTGGCCGCTGGCCATCGGCTGGGCTGCCGACGGGGAGGTCCCGGCCCGACCGGCCGTCGTGGCCCGCCCCACCGACACCGATCAGGTGGCCGCGGTGCTGGCCCTGTGCAACAGCGCCCGTGTGCCGGTGACCGCTGCCGGCGGCCGCAGCGGCGTGTGCGGCGCATCCGTCCCGGTGTTCGGCGGCGTCTCGCTCGACCTGTGCCGACTGGCCGGCATCGCCGCCGTCGACTCCGACTCGCTGGTCGCCGACCTGCGGGCGGGCACGTTCGGACCGGACGTGGAGGCGGGGCTCCGCGACGGCCACGGGCTCACCCTCGGGCACTGGCCACAGTCGATGGACCTGTCGACGGTCGGCGGGTGGCTGGCCTGTCGTGGGGCCGGCCAGTACTCCAATCGATACGGGAAGATCGAGGACATGGTCACCGGCCTGGAGGTGGTCCTGGCCGACGGCACCGTGGTCCGGACCGGCGGTCACGGGCCACGGTCGGCGACCGGCCCCGATCTCACCCAGCTGTTCGTGGGCAGTGAGGGCACCCTCGGGGTGATCACCGAGGGCCGGTTCCGGGTGCACCCGGTGCCCGGGGCCGAGGATCGCCGCGCCTTCGGGTTCCGATCGTTCGCCGAAGGCCTCGATGCGTGCCGCCGGATCCTGCGGCGGGGGGCCACCCCGGCGGTGCTGCGCCTCTACGACGAGACCGAGTCGGGCCGTTCCTTCGACCATTCCGAGACCAATGCACTGATCGTCCTCGATGAGGCCGACCCTGGCCTGGTCGAGGCCACGATGGCTGTGGTCGACCAGGAGTGTGGCTCCGCCGACCCGCTCGACGCCGGGTTGGTCGAGCGTTGGCTGGGACACCGAAACGACGTCTCCGCCCTCGCCCCCCTGTGGCGGTCCGGAATCGTGGTCGACACGGTCGAGGTGTCGGCGCGCTGGAGTGTCCTGCCCGGCCTCTACCGCTCGGTGCTCGATGCCCTGACCGGCGTGGAGGGCACCCTGGCCGCCTCGTCGCACCAGTCCCACGCCTACACCGACGGGGCCTGCCTGTACTTCACGTTCGCCGGTCGCCCGCCGGTGGAGGAAGGTTCGACGGACAGCCCCGCGGGACGGGACGGTTCGGCGGCGGCCGCGGGCCACCGGGACTGGGTCGACCGCTACTACCGGCGGGCCTGGGACGAGGTCACCCGGGCGACCATGGCCGCCGGAGGGGCCATCAGCCACCACCACGGTATCGGCATCAACCGGTCGCGCTTCCTCGCCGGCGCACTCGGGACCGGCTTCGGCGTGCTCACTGCGGTCAAGGGGGCGCTGGATCCCAACGGCATCCTCAACCCGGGCAAGCTCGGCCTGGCCGGTCCCTACGGCGCGGTGCCCTGGCCGTGAGCATTCTGGTGGTGGACGTGGGAACGTCCGGCGTGCGGGGGGCGGTGGTGCGGCCCGACGGGGCCGTCGACCACATCCACCACGTTCCGGTCCTGCCCGAAACCCCCTTCGCCGGCCTGGTGGAGTTCGATGGGGCGGCCATGGCCGAAGCCGTCGTCGAGGTGGCCTCGAAAAGCCTGGCCGACGGCGGTCCGGTGGCGGCGGTGGGCATCGCCAATCAGCGGGCATCGACTCTCGTGTGGGACCGGTCCACCGGCGTCCCGGTGGGGCCCGGCCTCGGGTGGCAGGACCTCCGCACGGTCGGCACCTGCCTCGAGCTCCAGGGCAAGGGGATCCGGGTGGCGCCGAACGCCTCGGCCACCAAGCTGGCTGCCATTCTCGACGTGGCCGACCCGGAACGATCGCGGTCCGAGCGCGGCGAGCTCGCCTTCGGGACGGTGGACACCTGGGTGGCGTGGACCCTCTCGGCGGGCCAGCTCCACATCACCGATGCATCCAATGCCGGCGTCACCGGCCTCATCCACGGTGACGGCTCGGGATGGAGCCCGGAGGTACTGGCCGCCCTGCGCATCCCCGAAGCCGTGCTCCCGGCCATCGTCGACTCCACCGGTGCCATGGGCACCGCACAGATCCTCGCCGGGCAACCGGTGATCGCCGGCATGGCCGGTGATCAGCAGGCCTCACTGATCGGTCAGGGGTGCACCCGGCCGGGCCTGGCCAAGGCCACCTTCGGCACGGGGGGAATGCTCGACCAGTGCGTCGGCGCGCAGCGCCCGTCCCAGGCGGCCAGAGGGCCGGAGGGGACCATTCCGATCATCGCCTGGCGCCGACGGTCCCTGGTCACCTGGGGGATCGAAGCGATCATGCTGTCGGCCGGCACCTGTGTGGAGTGGCTCCGGGACGACCTGGCCATCATCGAGACCGCATCCCAATCGGCCGATGTGGCCTCGCTCTGTGACGACACGGGCGACGTGTGGTTCGTACCGGCGCTCCTGGGCCTCGGCACTCCGGTATGGGATTTCGGGGCCCGGGGTACCTTCCTCGGGCTCACCCGCGGCAGTGGCCGGCCCGAGTTGGTGCGGGCGGTGCTGGAGGGGGTGGCCCATCGGGGCGCCGATCTCCTCGAAGCCGCCGAGGCGGACTCGGGCCTGTCCATCGGCGCGCTGCGGGTCGACGGCGGAATGTCGGCCAATCCGGTCTTCACCCGGGCGTTGGCCGAGGCCTGCGGTCGACCGATCGAGATAGCCCCGGTGCTCGAAGCTACGACGCTCGGCGCCGCCTATCTGGCGGGGATGGCCGTCGGCACCTGGTCGGACGAGGACGACGTGGCTGCCACGTGGGCACCGAGGGAAGTGGTGCACCCGGCGAGGCCCGACGCCGAGCGGGAGGGACAGCGGGCCCGTTGGCTCGGGGCCCGGGCCAGGGCCGAGGCCACCATCCCCGAATTGTCCGCCCTCGACTTCTGAGCCGTGCTCCCTCGACCCTGCTCGAAGCACCGTGCGCTCCGTCACCCACGGAGACGGTCACGTCCCGGTGACCAGGGGAATCATCCGCTGACGGGCAGACCTGCGGACACCCGTGGGCATTGTCTGGACACCCTGGCAACGCCTAGGGTGGGAGGATCACCACGCTCGGCGGTGACGTCGATCGGGCCGCGAATGCCGTGGAGGCAGGGGAACCCATGAGTACCGACATCGGCATCGGAACAGCGGAGGCCGGATCGCCGATGGCCGTGGACCAGTTCCAGCGGGCCCTCGACGAGGCCGTCGCCGTGTCCCGGAACCTGCACGGTGCCCTCTCGGCCGTGCTCCTCGGGACTCCGAGGGCGGTCACCATCGCCGTGGTGGCGGCGATGTCGGGCAACCATCTGCTCATCGAAGACGTTCCCGGGGTGGGCAAGACCGTCCTGGCCAGGGCGCTGGCCAGCGCACTCGGAGTCCAGCTCTCCCGGGTCCAGGGGCATCCCGACCTTCTGCCCTCCGACGTCACCGGCGTCACGGTCTTCTCGCCGGATTCCGGCACGTGGGAGTTCCGGCGGGGCCCGGTGTTCGGGCATGTCGTCCTGCTCGACGAGCTCAACCGGACGCCGCCTCGAACCCAGTCGGCCCTCCTCGAGGCCATGGAGGAGCAGCAGGTGTCGGTGGACGGCGAGTCGTGGCCCCTTCCCAGGCCCCATCTGGTGATCGGCACCCAGAACCCCGTCGGCCAGCTGGGCACCTATCCCCTGGTCGAGAGTCAACTCGACCGCTTCGGGCTCTCCACCTCCATCGGCTATCCGGATGCGGAGGTGGAAACCCGGCTGGTGCTCCACAACGGAGGCCGCTACGCCCTCGACACGCTGGTCCCGGTGTCCGACCCCCTCCAGTGGGAACGGGTGATCAACACGACGGCCACCGTTCACGTCGTCACCGCCGTGGCCGAGTACGCGGTGGCGCTGGTCAGAGCCACCCGGGCGGCCGGGACCGTGCGCCTGGGAGCCAGTCCCCGAGCGGCCATCTCGCTCATCCGCAGCGCCCAGGCCTATGCCGTCCTGACCGGGCGCGCCTACGTCACTCCCCAGGACATCCAGGCCGTGGCCGTGGCCTGCCTCTCCCACCGGTTGATCGCCGAGGGAAGCGGCGGTGACGGCCCGGACCTGGTCGGTCGGATCATCACCGAGATGCCCGCCCCCACGACGTGATCCCCGCCGGGCCCCGTCGCCGACCCTCCGGATGGCGCACGGTCAATGCAGCCGTCGGTGGGCTGGTCGCCGGCGTGTGCGGCGTCGTGTCGGCACGGGCCATTTTCGGCCGCGGCGCAACGGTGGCCGGAGTGGCCTTCGGCTTGGTCGCGCTGGTGGCCGGAGCGGCATTGTCGTGGAGCCTCTCCCCGGCCCACTCCCGCGGCGGCGGCCGACTGCCCGGTGGGCACCGGCTCCGGGGGCGGGTCCATCCCCTGGCATGGTTCGCCCCCGTGGTCGGCAGCGTGGTGGCCATGGTCGCCTGGGCGGGCGTGGCCCATTCGAGCGGGTCGGGGTGGGTCCAGGCCGTCGGGGCGCTGATGGCCGCCGTGCTGATCACCGGGATGGTGGCCCCCCTGTTCCCCGCCCGGCGGGCCACGGTCATCTGCACCGCCTCCCCGTCCGACGCCGAGGCGGGTCGGACGGTGCGCCTCGACATGGTGGCCCGGGGACCGATCCGGGTCACCCCGCGCTTCCCGATCGGTCCCGCCGCCCGGGCGGTGGGCGCCCTCCGGGGGTCCCGCCCCGTCGAGGTGACCATCGTCCCCGACCGGCGGGGCGTCGTCGAGCAGGTCGCCATCGAGCTGGCAACCTGCGCGCCGTTCGGCCTCTTGTGGTGGGCCCGAGAGGTGATGGTCCCCCTGCCCCGCCCACTCCATGTGGCACCGAGGTTCGGTGATCCCGGCCCCGTGGACTCCCTGCCCGACGCCGGGGCCGGCGACGCACAGCTCCGGGTCATGACCGGGGCCGGCGAGCCCCGGGGCATCCGCCCCTACCAACCCGGCGACACCCGGCGATCGGTCCATTGGCCGGCAACCGCGCACGTCGGCTCCCTGATGGTGCGGGAGCGGGTGCGGCGGACCGACGACCCGGTCGTGGTGGACGTGGTCCTGCCCCCGGACCCCCAACGGGCGGAGGAGGAGGCGGAGCGGGTCATGGCCGCGGTCAACCGCTGTCTGGTCCGCGGCCAGCCGGTGATCCTCGCCACCACGGAGTCCGGGGGCCGCACCGTGCGACCGGTCCGCGACCGGATCGACCTGGGCCGGCGCCTTGCCCGGGCGATCCCACCTCCGATCCTCCCCGAGCCGGGCCACCCCGCCGGCCCCGGCGCCACCCGACGGAGAAGGCGGTGACCCTCTGGCAGCGGGTGGTCCAGGCCAACCGGCCGGGACCCGCCGAGGACTCGATCCAATTCCGGGTGGCCTCGGCCGCGGCGGTGGTCATCGCCATCGGGGCCTGCTGGAGTCAGGGAGAGCTCAGCGCTCCGATGGCCCTGTTCGCCATGGTCGCCACCGTGGTCGGCAACGTCCTCTCCTACTGGCGGCGGCGGCAGCCGTGGCCGCTCGTCAAGCCCATCCTGGCGGTCTGCGCCATCGGGGGCTTCGTGTGGTTCATCGTGACCGCCAGCCACAACGCCACCCCCGGGGACATCTCCACGGTGGAAGGGCCGCTGGCCACCCTCTTCGCCTGGGTCCTCAGCACACACGCCTTCGACGTGCCCGCACGGCGGGACGTCGCCTACTCCCTGGCCGGCTCCGCAGCCCTGATGGCGGTGGCGGCCGCCCAGTCGGTCGACCTGGCCCTGGGCGCCTACGTGGTCGCCTGGGTCGGGGTCGGGCTGTGGGGCCTGGTGGCCATGTGGCAGTCCATGGCCGGAGCGCGGGGCGTTCCATGGGTCAGCCTCGGTGTCGCCGGGGTGGCCGTGGTCGTGGTGGCGGCGCTGCTGGTGGCGGTGCTGCCGGCTCCGAAGGTCTCGACGTCGCTCATCTTCCCGTCGGCTTCGGAGAACTCCTCGCCGGTCGACACCTCGAACAACCTCACCGACGGTTCGGCGTCGTTGCCCGCCCATGCCGCCAGTCCGTCCGGCCACACCGGGATCGGGGGCTTCCTGGGATTTGCCAAGTCACTCGACACCGGGGTCCGCGCCTCGTTGGGCAATCAGGTGGTGATGCGGGTCCGCGCCAGCAGGCCGAGCTTCTGGGTCGGCCAGACCTACGACAGGTGGGACGGCCAGAGCTGGGACCAGTCGGCCGAACCGGCCAAAGGGAGCGGCGTTGCCAAACTGCAGTTCGGGTCACCGTTCACCGTGCCCCTGGCCGCCGATCAGCTGGGCACCCTGTCCACCGGCTCCACCGATGTGCAGACATTCTACCTGGCCGAGTCCGGACCGAACCTGGTGTTCCACGCCGACAATGCCCAGCGGGTGTACATCCAGTCCCGCTATC
>DATKRZ010000090.1:0-31099 GCA_035531955.1 Acidimicrobiales bacterium
GGCTCAGGACGATGGGCCGTCGAGAATGGCGGACATTCAAGCGAGACTTGGCGTGACCGTGAACTACGCCAGCCAGTACCGGCTTCGCCTCATCGCCGCAGAGCTCATCGAGCCGACGGGCCGGGGCTATGTGGACTTCGCTCTCCCATACCTCAGGGAGTACCTCCGCAACGAGGCCGCCGCCGAGTTCTGACACAAGTAGCGAGATCGTTCAACTAGTTGCACCGGTCCTCCGGTGCCTCGCCGGATTCGGCAGCAGGCCAACGCTCGCATACGCTGCCCCCATGTCCCTGTACCTGAGCGGTGACGCCGCCGCCGACGAACTTCTGAGTACCGACCCGCTCGCGCTGTTAATTGGCATGGTCCTCGACCAGCAGATCCCGCTGGAGAAGGCCTTCAGGTCACCCTTCGACCTCCAGGAGCGGCTGGGGGGGACCCTCGATGCCGCCTCCCTGGCCTCGATGGATCCTGACAAGCTGGCGGCGATCTTCGCCGAGAGGCCGGCGCTCCACCGGTTCCCGAGATCGATGGCCGGGAGGGTACAGGAGCTTTGCGCCCTCATCGTCGACTCCTACGACGGAGACGCCGCAGCCATCTGGACCTCGGCCGCAGACGGCCGGGAGCTGCTCGCCAATGTGAAGGCGCTTCCCGGCTTCGGCGAGCAGAAGGCACGCATCTTCGTGGCCCTGCTCGGCAAGCAGCTCGACGTCCGGCCCCCCGGCTGGGAGAAGGCGTCCGGCCCCTTCGGCGAGGCCGGATCGTTCCGCTCGGTGGCCGACATCGACTCCGCCGAGACGCTGGCCAAGGTTCGCCAGTACAAACAGAAGATGAAGGCTCGAGCCAAGGGCAAGGCAGCCACCGGACGTTGAGGGGTGCACCGGGTCCGTCGGACCGATGGGAGCTGGGGAGTCGGAGGCTCTACCTGTGCACCCCGGACCGGACCGATCTCCAGTCCTTTGTGGCGGCCTGCCTCGCGGGCGGCGTGGACGTGGTGCAGCTGCGCGAGAAGCATCTGCCCGAAGAACCGCTGGCCGAGCGGGCCCGACTGGTCCAGCGGGTCTGCGCCGATCACGACGTGCCCTTCGTGCTCAACGACAGCCCCGGGCTGGCTGCGGCCATCGGTGCGGACGGGGTACACGTCGGCCAGGACGACATGACCCCGGTCCGCGCCCGTCAGGTGATGGGGGACGGAGCCATCGTCGGGCTGTCGACCCACTCCCCCGGCCAGCTGGACACCGCCACAGGATCGGGAGCCGCCGGATCAGGAGCCACGGGTTCGGGTCCCCACCGCGGCGGTTCGCCGGCCCCGGCCGATGCGGGTGCCGCCCGGGCACCGGTCGACTACATCTCCGCCGGCCCGGTGGAGGCCACACCGACCAAGCCGGGCCGTGCGGGGACCGGCCTGGGCTACGTCAGCCTGGCGGTCGAACGCTCCCCGTGGCCGGTGTGGGTGACCGGTGGCGTCGATCCGACCAGCGTGGTCGACATGATCGCCGCCGGCGCCACCCACTTCGTGGTGGTGCGGTGGCTCACCGAGGCCGCCGACCCGGGGGCCAACGCCCGTGCGCTCCGCCACGCCATCGACCGGGGGCTGGAGAAGGGACCGGGACCGGGCGGGCGCTGAGGCTCAGCCGCGGCTACCCGCTGGTGACGCCGCCGGTCGTTTACCCGCTGGTGCCGCCGCCGGTCGTCTACCCGCTGGTGCCGCCGCCGGTCGTGCCGCCGGTCGTGCCGCCGGTCGTGCCGCCGACCACTCTGGACCCGCTCGGCAGGGCGACGGGCGGCGAGGACCCGACCTGGGAGATCTCAAGTTGGTCCGACTCACTCGGCGCGACCAGTGTCATCGCCGAGACATACGGCCCCGAGACCGTGGCGGTGAATCGCCCGATCACCCCGTTCTGGGTCACGGTGAAGGTGTAGGAGCCGGCGGACCCCTTCACGTTCTGCCCCTTGGTGGCGAAGCGAAGGAAGCCGCGAGCCGGATCGGCCTGGGAGGCCGGTCGTCCGGTTTGCCGATAGAACACCAGGTGCTTGTCGGAGGCCGTGGCCGGGACGGTCAGGCTCTGGTACTCGTAGGCGCCGATGATGTAGACGTACGTCCGCCTGTTGCCGTTGACCGCATACCCGCCCAGCCGGTCCGGCGCCTGGAACACGAGGTGGAGCGTCTGGCTCCCGTTGGGCGTGGTGGTGTCGAGCACCTCGGTGTAGTTGGGGGCGGCCAGGGTATTAGGCACCGCTCCCGAGCAGTGCACGACGCCCTGCGTCTTGGTGCACCTGTACAGAGGAGCGTTATTGGGCGACTGGACGATGCCGAGCACCGCAGCTCCGGCTGCCACCACGGTCAACAGCCCGAGGAGCAGCCAGCTGGCCATCCGGTTGGTGGAGTTCATCGTCGGAACGCTACGCCAGTTCGAGGCCGTCGAGGTTCACGGTCCGGTCGAGGTTCACGGGGCATCGGGCTACGCACACCGGCGAACTTCAGATGCCGATGCGCTGGGCCAGGAGCTCCCGGTGGTAGGACGGGTCGCCCAGCATCAGCTCCGACGACTTGGCCCGCTTGAAGTAGAGATGGGCCGGATGCTCCCAGGTGAACCCGATCCCACCGTGGATCTGGATCGTCTCGGCCGCGGCGTGGAAGTACGCCTCCGAGCAGTACGACTTGGCCAGGCTGGCTACCACCGGAAGCTCGTCGGAGTCCTCGGCGGCCGCCCAGCCGGCGTAGTAGGCGGCGGACTTGGCCGACTCCACCTCGAGCAGCATGTCGGCGCATTTGTGCTTGATGGCCTGGAAGCTCCCGATCGGCCTCCCGAACTGGATGCGGGTCTTGGCATACTCGACCGAGCTGTCGAGACAGCGCTGGGCCCCGCCGACCTGCTCGGCGGCCAGGGCCACCGCGGCCAGGTCCAAGGTCTTGGACAGCCCCGGCTCGGCGCCGCCGTCGGTCCCGATCAGCCAGGCCGGTGTATCGACGAACTCCAGCCGGGCCTGCTTGCGGGTCTGGTCCATGGTGGCCAGCGGGGTGCGGGTCAGGCCGTCGGCGTCTCCCTTCACCCCGAAGAGCGACAGGCCGGCCGGCGTGCGCCCGACCACCAGGACCAACCCGGCCACGTGCCCGTCCAGGACGAAGGACTTGTGGCCGTTGAGCGCCCACCCGTCGCCGGACCTCGCCGCGGCCAGGGTGACGCCTTCGGCGTCCCAGCGCCCCGAGTCCTCGGTGAAGGCCAGCGTGCCGATGGTCTCGCCAGAGGCGATCCCGGGCAGCAGGTACTCCTGGGCACTCTCGTCACCCGAGGTCAGGATGGAATTGGCCGCCAGGGCCACGGTGGAGAAGAACGGGGCGCACAGCAGGGAGGCCCCCATCTCCTCCAGGACCACGATGAGCTCGACGTACGTGAACCCTGATCCACCGAACCGCTCGGGGATGGTGAGGGACTGGAGCCCCAGCTGCTCGGCCATCTGGGCCCAGACTGCGGGGTCGTACCCCTCGGTCGTCTCCATCAGCCGGCGGACCTCGGTCTCGGGCGACTTGTCGTCCAGAAAGCGGCGGACCGACTTGCGGAGCTCGTCCTGCTCCTCGCTGAAGGCGAAGTTCATCCTGTTCTCCATCCCCTGGCTGGTCCCCGAAATCCCCGATACGAGGACGGCGTGCCCCGTTTGTCTACCAGAACCGTGCCGGCGTTGACGAACGGGCCGGGTATGCCAACTACGCTGAAACCACGCATTGCGGGCCCGCCGCCGTCGAGCGTGGCCGTCCCGAAGGAGGACCTAGCCGTGCCCGAAACCATCGTCGACTACCAGGACACCGCGGTCGAGGTCCATCGCCTGGTCGTCGGCCCGGTCGACAACAACGTCTACATCGTGAGGTGCCGGGCCACGGGCGACTCCGTCCTCATCGATGCGGCCAACGAGCATGACAAGCTGCTCGAGCTGTGCCAGACCCTCCACGTCCGCCAGGTGGTCGAGACCCATGGTCACTGGGACCACATCCAGGCCGTCGAGGCCGTGCGGGACGCCGGCATCGACGTGGCCGTCACCCAGGCCGACGCAGGAATGCTCCCCTCCTACGACCAGATCCTCGAGGACAGCTCGGTGCTGGAGGTGGGCGGGCTGCGCATCGGGACCATCGCCACCCCCGGCCACACCCCGGGCTCGATGTGCTTCACCGTCGCGGGCACGCCCCTGCTGTTCACCGGGGACACCCTCTTCCCCGGGGGCCCGGGCAACACCTCGTTCGACCACTCCGACTTCGGGGCGATCATCAACTCCATCGAGGGACGGCTGTTCGCCGAATTCGGCCCCGACACGCTGGTGCTGCCCGGCCATGGCGCGGGGACGACCGTCGGCGCCGAATCGCCCCACCTCGGCGAATGGATCGATCGAGGCTGGTGAGCAGGCGCGGCGGCAACCGGGTCGGAGGGGGGCGGGCGGTCGGGGTCCCTCCCGGAGCAGGCCCGGCCAGAGCCGGTTCCGATGGCCCGGTTGGTCCGACCTGATCAGACCGCAGTGGAGGGCCGGCGGGGCTCCCTGATCAGCTCGATCTCCGGGGGGAGGCCGCTGACCACCACCCCGCCGGGAACCTCGGAGCCGACCTCGATGGTCACCCGGGACCCGGCCAGGGGGATTCCCGCCACCTTGAGGTAGCCGATCTCCTCGGGGAGGTTGGGGGAAAGCCATGTCTTGCCGTACGGCACCCAGGGGTCGAGGCGCAGCAGGGTCCGCAGGCAGAGGAGGGGCGATGCCGCCGCCCACGCCTGGGGGGAACACGACGTCGGATAGCCCACGGGGACGGGCAACTCCCCCCGCTCGAGCCCGCTGAACAGCTCGGGGAGCCTTCCGCCCTGGGCCTGTGCC
The DNA here is from genome assembly GCA_035531955.1 of Acidimicrobiales bacterium. Lineage (GTDB taxonomy): Bacteria > Actinomycetota > Acidimicrobiia > Acidimicrobiales > RAAP-2 > Bog-756. Next base: position 4,852 of record DATKRZ010000090.1, read on the forward strand.
GCATCGAAGAGTCCGAAGATGAGCCGCTGCGCCGCACCGTCGTATCCGTAGCGGGCCAGACCGGCGGCCACGATGGCCGTGTCGTGCGGCCACACCGACCCACAGTGGTAGCTGATCGGGTTGTAGCCGCCGCTGTCCTTCGACAGCGTCCGTAGGCCCCAGCCGGTGAACATGGCCGGTGACACCAGGTGCTCGGCCACCCGGCGGGCCTTGTCCTCGTCGACGATCCCGGTCCACAGGCAGTGGCCGATATTGGATGTCAACGAGTCGATGGGCCGTTTGTCGGCGTCCAGGCCGACGGCGTACCAACCGCGTTCCTCCAACCAGAAGTCGCGGTTGAACGCGGCCTTCAGCTGGGTGGCCTTGGTCCGGAAGCGGTCGTAGGTGGCGGTGTCGCCGACCTCGAAGGCGAAGTGGGCGGTGGCCAGGTAGGCGCCGTAGGTGTAGGCCTGCACCTCGCACAGGGCGATGGGCGCTTCGGCCACCCGGCCGTCGGCGTACCGGATCCCGTCCCAGCTGTCCTTCCATCCCTGGTTGGTCAGGCCGCGATCCGTCGCCCGCCGGTATTCCACGTAGCCGTCGCCGTCGGCATCACCGAATGTCTCGATCCACTCGATGGCCCGGGCGGCGTTGGGCAGCAACTCGTCGACCATCTCCCGGGCGACGCCCCACCGGCGCATCTCCCCGAGCAGCATCACGAACAGGGGCGTGGCGTCGGCTGTCCCGTAGTAGATGCTCCCGCCGCCGAGGGACAGCGAATCGGCGTCACCGAAGCGCATCTCGTGGAGGATCCGCCCCGGCTCCTCCTCGTGCCGGGGGTCGACATCCTTGCCCTGGAACCGGGCCAGCGTCTGCAGGACACCCCGGGCCAGGTCGGGGTCGACCAGGAGGGCCATCCAGGCGGTGAGCAGCGAATCCCGTCCGAACACCGTCATGAACCACGGCGCCCCGGCCGCCACCACGGCCCGCTCCGGATAGTCCGGGTCGAAGATGCGGAGGGCGCCCAGGTCCTCGGCGCTGCGTGCCACCACTTCCTTCAGACCCGGGTGGCTCGTCTCGACCAGGGGCACCTGCCGCCGCCACTGCGCCAGCCGCTCGGACGGCGTGGCCCGCTCCACCGGCTCGCCGCAGCGATACCTCGGGTCGATCGACGCCCCGTCGAACACCGGGGCGACCTCGATGCACGTCGTCCACTCCCCGCGGGGCGGCACCACGACCTCGAACGTGGCCCGGTCCGAGTCGAGCGTGGCCGGTCCGTCGAACCGGAGCTCCACGCCACGGGCCCCGCCGCCGCGCCGGTACGAGTAGGTGATGGTGGACGGGGACCCGGTGTCCGACCCGGTGTCCGACCCGTCCGGTCGTTGCCCACCCGCCGTGGCGCTTCCGGGGTCTCCCTCCGATGCCGGTGCCGCGGCCGCGGATCCGAGCACCACCGTGGCGGACAGCTCACCCGAGGAGTAGGGGTCGGCGCCGACCCGTCCCTCCTTGACCGCGAACAGGTCGGCGAAGTCGCATCCCACGAACACCTCGAATGTGCACGGGGCGGGCTCGACGGCAAAATTGCGGACGGTCAGCTCTTCGCGCATTCCCTGGCCGACGTAGCGGGACCGGAACACCATCAGGGTGGAGTCCGCACGCCCCAGGGGAGGCAGGCAACGGGACACGAAGGTGGCGGAGAAAGGATCTTCGTTGACCGCCGCCAGCGGCTCGGTCCTGAACCCGTTCACCAGCACCTCGAACCTCGAGAGGATCCGGGTGTCCCGGACGAACAGCCCCTGGGCGGCGCCGACGCTGATGTCCCCTGCGCTTCCGCTGATGGCGAAGGTCGACTCGTCGACCAGGGTCACCACCCCGGCCCTGGAGTCGAGTTGGGTGACCGAACCGGCAAAGCCCCATGGGTCGGCCATCCGGTCACCGTACCCCCGGTCTACCTGGTGACAGGTGCATTTCACGACCGGCACCCGGCCCTTGCTCTATTCTCCCTATTCTTGTAGGAGAAAATACGGATTGAGGCTAGGATCGGTACGGTGGAGAACCAATCCGAGCAGACCGAGCCGAGCGGGCAGAGCGGGACCGCACCGGGTCCCGACCGGCTCCGGCCCCTCCTCGAGATCGAAGGCCTCCACGTCTCGGTGGAGGGCCAGCCGATCCTGCGGGGCGTCGACCTCGCCGTCGAGTCGGGCCAGGTGCACGCCCTGATGGGCCCGAACGGGTCCGGGAAGTCCACCCTGGCCAACGTGCTGCTCGGCAACCCGGCCTATGTCGTCGACTCCGGGGCCGTCCGCTTCCGGGGCGAGGACGTCACCACCTGGCCCACCGACGTCCGCGGCAAGGCCGGGATCTTCCTCGCCTTCCAGGAGCCGGAATCGATCGGTGGCGTTCCGGTCATCCAATTCCTGCGCCAGGCGCTGTCCGCCCGCCGGGGAGTGGACATGTCGGTGCTCGAGGTGCGCCTGATGATGATGGAATGGATGGAGAAGCTGGGGATGGACCCGGCCTTCGGGGAGCGCCACCTCAACGAAGGATTCTCGGGCGGGGAGAAGAAGCGCAATGAGATTCTCCAGATGGCCATACTCGAGCCCGAGCTCGCCGTCCTCGACGAGACCGACTCGGGGCTCGATGTGGATGCCCTGCGGACGGTGGCCCGCGGGGTCCACACCGTCCGGGAGGCCCGGCCCGACCTGGGCGTGCTGGTGATCACCCACTACCAGCGCATGCTCGACGAGCTGGCCGCCGATCGGGTCCACCTGCTGGTCGACGGGGTCATCGTGGCCGAGGGCGGGCCCGAGTTGGCCGGGGAGCTGGATTCCGGAGGGTACGACGCATGGCGGAGCTGACCGAGCACACGCCCCTGGACGTCGCCACGCTCCGCAAGGACTTCCCGCTGCTGACCGTGGAGGTGCACGGACACCCCATCACCTACCTCGACTCGGCGGCGTCGTCGCAGCGCCCGGTCCAGGTGCTCGATGCCATGCGCGAGTACGACGAGACCACCCACGCCAATGTCCATCGCGGCGTCTACTCGATCGCTGAAGAGGCCACCCGGCGATTCGAGGCGGCGCGCCACAACGTCGGCCGGTTCATCGGCGCGCCCGACCCGTCACGGGAGATCGTCTTCACCAAGAACGCCACGGAGGCAATCAACCTGGTGGCCCACGCCTGGGGTCGCACCCATCTGCGGCCCGGCGACACCATCGTGGTCACCGAGATGGAGCACCACGCCAACATCGTCCCCTGGCACATGCTGGCGGCCGAGCGCGGACTGACCCTCAGGTGGATCCCCGTCGACGAGGACGGCGAGCTGGTCCTCGACGACCTCGAGCAGCTGATGGACGGCGCCGGGCTGGTCGGGATCACCTGCATGTCCAACGTGCTCGGCACCCTCAACCCTGTCGCCGAGATTGCGGAGGCGGCCCACGCCGCGGGGGCGGTGGTCGTGGCCGACGGCGCCCAGTCGGTCCCCCACCTTCCCACCCGGGTGACGTCGCTCGGGGTCGACTTCCTGGCCTTCAGCGCCCACAAGATGCTGGGTCCCACCGGGATCGGTGTCCTGTGGGGCCGGGACGAGCTGCTCTCGGACCTTCCCCCCTTCCTGGGGGGCGGGGAGATGATCCTCGACGTCCGCAAGGACGGCTTCACCCCGAACGAGGTTCCCTGGCGTTTCGAAGCCGGTACCCCGCCGATCACCGAGGCGATCGGCCTGGGCGCCGCGGTCGACTACCTCCGGGCCGTGGGCATGGAGGCGGTCCGCTCCCACGAGATCACTCTGACCACCTACGCCATGACCACACTCAAGGACCGATTCGGCGACGACATCCGGATATTCGGTCCGTCCGACCCGTCCAAGCGGGGAGGCGTGATCTCCTTCGCCTACCGCGACCTGCACCCCCACGATGTCTCGCAGATCCTCGACGAGTACGGGGTCTGCGTGAGGGCGGGCCACCACTGCGCCAAGCCGCTCATGCGGCGGCTGGGCGTGAATGCCACCGCTCGTGCGTCCCTCGCCCTGTACAACGACCAATCCGACGTCGACACGTTGGCCGACGCCTTGGCCGAGGCCGGGGCGTTCTTCGGATGAACCCCGGACGGTACGCTGTCGGAGTGGACAGTGCTCTTGTGATGCAGGGAAGTGCTCTTGCGATGCAGGGACTCCGCTGATGCCGGGGCTCGAAGATCTCTATCGTGAGATCATCCTCGACCACTACCGATCCCCCCGAAACCGGGGTGAGCTGGCCTCCCCCCCGGCACGACGGGTCGAAGGATTCAATCCGCTGTGTGGAGACGAGATCGTGGTGACGCTGGAGGTGAACGACGCCACGGTGTCCGACATCAAGATCGCCGGAACGGGCTGCTCGATCAGCCAGTCATCCGCGTCGCTGATGTCGGCGGCCGTGTTGGGGAAGCCGGTCGCCGAGGTACGGGATCTGATCCGCACCTTCAAGGGCATGATGTCGATCCACGAGTCGACCCTCCCGCCCGTCAACGGCGGGTCCTCCGACGGACCGGAAGCGAACGTGGACACGATCGAGCCCCAGGCCATCGACATCGACGCCCTCGGTGAGCTGGCTGCGCTCCAGGGCGTCGTCAAGTTCCCCGTTCGGATCAAGTGCGCCACTCTGAGCTGGAACACGCTGGCTCAGGGCCTCGACGAGGCCGGGGACGAGCCAGCCGGCTGACTTGCCGGCTCCGGCGGGTCCGGATCGGCGGTCGGCGGGTCCGGGTGGGCGGGATCGGTCGGGCCGGATCCGATCGTTCCGGCCGTCCTCTGCTGCCGCATCGATGGCCCCGGCTCGGTGGCAGGTCTGTGGAGGTCGCCTACCCGATACCCGTCTCAGCAGGGTGTGGGATCGAAGTCTGTCTCGATCGTCGTCGTCGTGCTCGTCGACGCCGACGTTCCCGGGGTGGACCCATGGGTCGAGGTGGTGGTCGGTGTCGGGGCCGTGGAAGGGGTGGTGGTCGTCGTCGACACCACACCGTCGGGACCGGGAGCAGGGGTGGGCGCAGGCTCCGGGGCCTGACCCAGGAACTGGGAGATCACCTGGGCCGCCTGAGGTTGCTCCACGTAGAGCACCGAGCCCAGATATCCGAACTCCGATGAATCGGCGGAGTAGGTGGGCAGGGTCGCCGTCGACAGAGACTGCGAGGCAAAGGTGTGGAACTGGCGGGCCAGGGAGATCAGGTCGCTCACCGAGAATGTCGAGTCGATCGTGACCCCCTGCACGACCGATCCGATGAAGGCGTTCAGGGTCAGGGGGTTGTACTTGGTCTCCGCCTGATTGATCAGCGCCTTCAGGAACGCGTTCTGACGCTGGATTCGACCGAAATCGCTGGTGCCGTCGTACTGCCAGTAGCCGCTCTTCTTGTACTGGTAGTGGCGACTGCGGGCCACGGCCAGTGAGACCTCGCCGTTCAGGTGTTGACATCCTGACTGCTGGATGTTGAGGCCGGTGAAGCTGTCCATGGCCGGATAGGGGAAGCCGAGTGTGATGCCACCGATGGCGTCGACCGCCCCACGGAATCCGTCGAAGTTGATCTGCACGACGTGTTCGATGGGGATTCCGAAGTTGGCCTCGATCGTCTGGACCAGTTGGTCGGGACCGGTGTTGTATGTGGCGTTGATCCGGTTGTACTTGCCGATCTCGCTGGTATTGCCGGCCACGGACACCACCGTGTCCCGCGGGATGGAGAGCACGCTCACCTGCCCTGTACCAGGGATGATATGGGCGATCTTCACGACATCGCTGCGTTGGCCTGTTGTGGACGATTGGCTGCCGAAATGGACCTGGTCCGAGGCGCTCAGACCGGCACGGGAGTCAGAGCCGATGAGCAGGACATTGAAAGGCTGGCCGACCGGGGCCTTGGTGAGGTGCTTCACCGACACTTTGGTCACCTGGTCGAATCGGTATTGGATGTAGGCATAGCTGGAACCCACCGCCAGCAGAGCCAGCGCCACGACGACAACTCCGGCGAGCAGTATCCGATCCAGCCAGCTGCGCTTTCGTCTGCCTCTCCTCTTGCGTTTGGCCTTACCCTCCGCGCTCCCCTCCGCGCTCCCCTCCGCGGTCCCGCTGCCGCCGTCCCCGGTGCTGCCGGTGGGTTCGGAGCCGCCACCCTGACCCTCGAAACTGCTCGTCGGTGGGTCTTTTCTCTCGGTGTCGCGCTTGGTTTTGCCCTTGCGTCCGGAGGAAGATCGGCCCGAGGATCTTCGGCTCTTCCGAGTAGGAGCCGGCTCGAAATCTGCGTTTGGGAAGTCAACGGCCAGGATGTCAGAGGCGGACAGCACGCCCGCGATCCGAGCGGCGGCGGCGGGGGGCGGCTCGGTACTCGGTTCCGGTGGAGGGTCCTCCGCTTGCCGGGCCTCCGCTCGCCGGTCCTCCGCTTGCCGGACCTCCGTTCGCCGGACCTCCGTTCGCCGGTCCTCCGCTTGCCGGTCCTCCGCTCGCCGGTCCTCCGCTTGCCGGACCTCCGTTCGCCGGTCCTCTGTTTGCCGCGCCTCCGCTCGCCCATTGCCCGCACTTTGGGGAGTCTCGCCTGGGACCGGGCCCGCCGAGCGGGCCGGCGATACCGTCGCTGAGGAGTCTGGAGGTAGAGGTGGCGGTGGCGAATCCGGGGGAGCGAAGGGCGGCTGGGGAGACGGGGGCGGAGGCTCGACAACGACTGGAGGGTGGGGCGCCACCGGGGTGGCGCCGACGCCCAGGGCGCCGGCGCCGTCAGCGGGAGGGACGGGAGAGGACCGGGCCTTGTCCTTGCCCTTGCCCTTGCCCTTGTCCTTGTCCTTCCCCTTGCGCTTGCGAGGCGCGCTGTGGGCGCCGCCCCGTCGGCGATCTCGGCGAGCCATGTGGGGAGACGCTACCAATCAGGGGCGGAGATCCGGGGGCAGCCCAAGTAGACCAGTGAGGCCGAGGGAGGTCCTGACAAGCCAGAACTGCTGGAGGTGCTCAGCTGTAAGCGGCGTATCCGGTCCGGTCGACGATCTCGGCCAGTTCGCTTTGACCGGTCGCCACCACCCGACCATCGGACAGCACGTGCACGACATCGGGGTGGAGGACGTCGAGCAACCGGCGGAAGTGGGTGATGGCCACCACACCGAGGCCCCATTCCTCCGTGGCCGCCTGGACCCTCCTTCCGACCGCACCCAAGCCGTCAACGTCGAGCCCTGAGTCGATCTCATCCAGGACGGCGAACCGCGGCCGGAGGACTCCGAGCTGAAGGGCCTCGTTGCGTTTGCGCTCTCCACCGGACAGGTCGACGTTGAGCGGGCGGTCGAGGAATCGCTCGTCGAACCCGATGCGATCCGCCTCGGCCCTCAAGTGCTCCGCTATGTCGAACCCGTCCGCTCCGGGCTCATCGGCGGGAATGGACGGACGAGCCGACGCCAATGACCTGAGGAGCGATACTCCGGGCACCTCAATCGGGTGCTGCATGCCTATGAACAGACCCGCCCGAGCCCGCTGCCAGGTGGGTAGGGCCAACAAGTCGATGCCATCCAGGGTGACCGATCCGTCCAGAACCTCGTAGCCCGGCCTGCCCATCAGGACATGTGCGAGCGTGCTCTTCCCCGACCCGTTGGGCCCCATCACGGCATGGACTTCTCCGCTTCCCACGGTGAGACTGACCCCTCGCAGGATCTCACGGCCGGCGATCCCCGCCCGGAGCCCTTCGATGCGCAGCTCGCCTGAACTCATGAGACGACCACCGACACATCATCACCTTCGATGACGATCTCGTAGACCGGGACGGGACGGGTCGCCGGGAGCGAACAAGGCTCACCGGTACGGAGATCGAAGGTCGATCCGTGCTTGGCACATTCGATCTCACAATCGTCCGCCCAGACCTCGCCGTCGGCCAGCGAGTAGTCCTCGTGGCTGCAGCGATCGCCGATGGCGTAGTAGTCGTCTCCGATTCGGACCAAGGCCACACGTAGACCGGCTACATCGAATCGCCTGGCCTCGCCGGAAGCCAGTTCGCCGCGGCCGCAGAGACGGGCGGTCTCGGGTGGGCCCGCTTTGCTCGCCGCAGACTCAGACATCGCGCACTCCGCTTCGATCGGCCAGAGCCCGACCGATCATCGAACGCATGCCGGAGATGGGCACCTGGGCGGCGATGTCCTCGAAGAACCCGGCAACGATCAGTCGCTCGGCCACCTGAGGCTCAACTCCCCGGGACTCGAGGTAGTAGCGCTGCTCCTCGTCGACCGGTCCGACCGTCGATGCATGGCTGCATTTGACGTCGTTCTCCTCGATGTCGAGGTTCGGGACCGAATCGGCGTGGGCGCCCTCGTCCAAGACCAGATTGTGATTTGTCTGCATGGCGTCTGCCTTAACGGCTCCCCGACGAACCCGGATCAGCCCGCTGTAGACAGAATGCGATCGGTCAGCCACCGCACCCATGAACAGAAGGTCACTGGTCGTCCTGGGAGCGAGGTGGTCCTGGAGGGTACGGAAATCGAGCATCTGGTCCTCCCGCCCGATGAAGGCGGCCCGCAACAGGCTCGTTCCGGAGCGCCCCCGCAGGGCAGAGTCGGTCCGAAGCCGGGCGTAGGCGCCGCCAAGAGCCACAGCGAAGCTCCGAAGTGTGGCGTCTGCGCCGATCGTGCTGGACTGGTGGGCCAGCTGCCAGGTCTCCGCACCCAGTGACTGCACACTGACGTAGGCCAGCGCGGCACGATCGGACACCTGCAGCTCGGTCACCGGGACCACCAGCCGCTCCGGCCCGTCCGCAGCGCGTCCGCCGTCGGTGGCCGGAGTCGCGGGTGGAAGGTCGGCCAACAGGCCGGTGTCGATGTCGACGACGATTTCGACGAGGCCCGCCTTGGACGCCTCGCCTGCACGGACGACGGTCCGCGGAAACATTGCGTGCCCTCCGGGGCCACTGACGACGTGGACGACCACGATCGGGTCGTCGATGACGGCTCCGGGGCGGACGTCGACGACCACAGGATCCACGCTGAAGGCATCGTTCAGCAACAGGAACTCGCGCGGATCGGTCACCACCGACCCGAGGAGGGACTCCGCTTCACCGTGCTCGGTGACGCGACCGAGGGCCAGGAGATCGTCGCCGACCGACGACGCCACGGTGGCCAGGATTCCGTTGATGGTCACCAGGAGACCCGATCGGTTCCCAAGGGAGGTGATCAGTGAATGGACGCGGTCAGATGATGACAGGCCCGGATCGTTCGGGGACGACCTTGGTGTGGCGCCCTCGGGGTGGAAGCGCTCTAGATCGAGCTGGTCGATCCGGCTGTAGCGCCATACCTCGTCCTTCTCCGCGGGCAGGGGGGCAGAGGAGAATCTCTCGGCGGACGCCGATCGCCGCTGTTGCAGCCACAGGGGCCCGGGCAGGGCTGCAGCCGATTCAGGAGTGAAGGTGGACAGAACAGAAGCCTCTCGCGCAAGGAGGCTCGAACCACGAGCCTCGCCACCATCCTACCGGCCCCCGTTGCCGGGCCGACCTTGATACCGGCCTTGATGCCGGTCCCGGTGCCGGCCTCCACACCGAGCCTCCACACCGAGCCTCCGGACCGAGCCTCTATGCGATTCCGGATTCGATCCCAATCCAATCCGGCCTCGAGGCTCCCACGGGTCCCACGGCTCCCACGGGTCCCACGGGTCCCAGGGGTCCCACGGGTCCCAGGGGTCCCACGGGTCCCACGGGTCCACCGCAGACGAGACTCCGGGCCAGGTACCCGCCTACGCTGTGCACCGTGACCCCGCCACCGGCCCGTCCACCGGGCCCACCCGCCACACCGGCCCCGCCATCAGCCCCAGCGCTCGACTCCTTCTCCTCCGAGGTCCTGTCCATCGAGGCCCACGGGAACGTGGCGACCCTGTGGCTCGACCGGCCGGAGAAGCGCAACGCCATGGGGCCCGCATTCTGGTCCGAGCTCCCCCTGGCCATGGCCGCCATCAGTTCCGATCCCGAAATTCGCGCCGTGGTCGTCGCCGCCCGAGGACCCCACTTCTCGGTCGGACTGGATCTGGTGGCCATGGCGGGGCTGTCCGGGTCCGGGGAACCGGGCAATGGCCCTCCCCTCTCGATGGCTGCCCGGGCCCGGTCGGCGAGGAGCGAGATCCTCCGGCTCCAGGCGTCGGTGACCTCGGTGGCAGAATGCCCGCTGCCGGTCATCGCCGCCATCCACGGCTACTGCATCGGTGGTGGAGTCGACTTGGCGGCGGCGTGCGACGTGCGGATGGCCAGCGCGGACGCCCTGTTCTCGGTCCGGGAGGCAAAGGTGGCCATCGTGGCCGACCTCGGAAGCCTCCAACGCCTCCCGCACATCATCGGCAAGGGCCACCTGGCCGAGTTGGCCTACACCGGGAAGGACATCGATGCGGCCCGGGCAGCCTCGATCGGACTGGTCAACCACGTCAGCCCGGACTCCGAAGCCGTCCTCAGTGACGCCCGGGCGCTGGCCGGCGAGATTGCCGCCAACTCACCCCTGGCCGTACAGGGCACCAAGGCGGTGCTCAGGGCCGGCGAGGGTCGCCCGGTGGCCGAAGGCCTGGAATTCGTCGCCGCCTGGAATGCTGGATTTCTGGCCTCCGACGACCTTGCCGAGGCCATGAGGGCGTTCATGGAGAAGCGCCCGGCGGTCTTCACGGGCAGGTGACGATCGGACACAGCGGCTGACGATCCGCCGGCCGACCGGCGCCGAGGTCGCTGACCACCGGCGTCAAGGTCGCAAACCCGTTCAGCGCCTGCGGCGCCACCAGCGCTGTTCCTTGCGCCCCTCGCGCTCGTCATCTTTGCGCACCTCGGCCAGTACCTCGGGACCGACGGCGTTGATGATGCCCTCCGCCTGATCGAGCAGCTTGGCCGCCTCCTCGCCGGGTACGTCGGGCATGGGCTCGAGTTTGGGCTCCACCAGGGAGCCGTGGGACCAACCGACGTCGGCCAGGCGGGGGGCGTACGACGCGCAGTCGTCCGGACACTTCCACGGGGCCTCGGGAGCCAGGTCGAGGACACAGAACCTGGCCACCTCACCCGAATCGTAGGTGCGGCTCTGGAAGTGTTTGCACTCTTCCCTCATCGCCATGGGTTCATTCTGCCCTTCGGAGCGCCCCTCTGTCAGCCCGTCCCTTCGTCAAGCCGCCCGGTGTCCCCGCTTGACCGGTGGCCGCCGGCGTCGATCAGCCGACGGAGCCCTCCATCTGCAGCTCGATCAGTCGGCTCCACTCGACGGCGTACTCCATCGGCAGGGTGCGGGTGATCGGCTCGATGAACCCGTTGACGATCATGCCCATGGCCTGGGTCTCGGAGAGGCCCCGGCTCATCAGGTAGAAGAGCTGGTCGTCCCCGACCTTGGAGACGGTGGCCTCGTGGCCTATCCGAGCGTCACGCTCGGCTACCTCCATGTACGGCTTGGTCTCCGACACCGACGTATCGTCGAGGAGAAGCGCGTCGCACCGAACGAAGCTCTTGGCGTGCTTGGCCCCCTCGTCCACGTGGACCTTGCCGCGGTAGGTGGTGATGCCGGCGTCCTTGGAGATCGACTTGGACACGATGGTCGAGGTGGTCTCGGGAGCCGAGTGGATCATCTTCGCCCCCGCGTCCTGGTGCTGGCCCGCTCCGGCGTAGGCCACCGACAGCACCTCACCCGAGGCCTTCGGCCCCATAAGGTAGACGGACGGGTACTTCATGGTCAGCCGTGAGCCGATGTTCCCGTCGATCCATTCCACATGGGCCTCGGCTTCGGCTCTCGCCCGCTTGGTCACCAGGTTGTAGACGTTGTTGGACCAGTTCTGGATGGTGGTGTACGTGATCCGCGAGCCCTCGAGCGCAACCAGCTCCACCACGGCCGAGTGCAGGGAGTCACTGGTGTAGACCGGGGCCGAGCAGCCTTCGATGTAGTGCACCTGGGAGCCGACGTCGGCGATGATCAGCGTCCGCTCGAACTGGCCCATGTTCTCGGCGTTGATCCGGAAGTAGGCCTGCAGGGGCTGGTCGACGATCACGTTCGGGGGGACGTAGATGAACGAGCCACCGGACCAGACGGCCGAGTTGAGCGCGGCGAACTTGTTGTCGTTGGGGGGGATGATCTTCCCGAAGTACTTGCGGACCAGGTCGGGGTACTCCCGGACCGCGGTGTCCATGTCGCAGAAGATGATGCCCAGGGCCTCGAGATCCTCCCGGTTGCGATGGAAGACCACCTCGGACTCGTACTGGGCGGTCACACCGGCCAGGTACTTGCGCTCGGCCTCGGGGATCCCCAACCTCTCGTAGGTGTTCTTGATGGCGTCGGGGAGGTCGTTCCAGTCCTCCACCTGTCCCGAAGTCGGCTTGATGTAGTAATAGATGTCGTCGAAATCGAGGTCGGGCATATTGACGGCGAACCACTCGGCCATCGGGCGCTTGTCGAAGCGTTGGAGGGAGCGGAGCCGGAAGTCCCGCATCCACTCGGGCTCCTTCTTCATCGCCGACATCTCGCGGACGATGGACTCGTTCAGCCCCTTCTTGGGCTTGAAGACGTAGTCCTCTTCGTCGGACCACCCAAGCTTGTATTTTCCGAGGTCGAGGTCGGTGGTGGTCATGTGGCTCCCGAGATGCCGTCCCGGACGGGACTGATTTCTCCTATACAGATAGTAACAACCGGGGGGCCGGGGCGGAACGGCATGCAGCGTCCCGGCCAGAAAGACGTGTCATCCTGGTCGAATGCCCGAGGATTTGACGACCGAGCGCCCGACCGAGGGCCGGTCGGAGCGCCCGTCCGCGGCGCTCGAGGCCCCCGTCCCCGATCGCCGTCCGGTCGAGCTCGAGGCCCACGGCGACGTCCGGATCGACGACTGGTTCTGGCTCCGGGACAAGGACGATCCCGCCGTGATCGACCACCTCAGGGCGGAGAACGCCTACACCGAGGCGGTCCTGGCCCCCACCCGAGGGCTGCAGGCGGCCCTGTTCGAAGAGATCGTCGGTCGCATCGAGGAGACCGACCTCTCGGTTCCGGTCCGCAAGGGCCCTTGGCTCTACTACAGCCGCACCGTGGAGGGGAGCAGCTATGGCATCCATTGCCGCCGGCCGTTGCCCGACGGCGGCGGCGGCGCCCGGACCGACGGCGCCAGCGCGGCGGGGTCCGAGGGCACCCACGACGCCGTGCCGGAGGGGGAGGTGGTCCTGCTGGACGAGAACCGTCTGGCCGAGGGGCACGACAACCTCGCCGTCGGGAACCTCGAGATCAGCCCCGACCACCGCTGGATGGCCTACTCGACCGACACCACCGGCGGCGAGCGCTACACGATGCGGTTCGCCGACCTCGTGTCCGGCACCGAGTCCCCCGAGTCCATCGAGGACACGACCTACGGGGCCGCCTGGGCCGACGACAACGCCACGGTCTTCTACGTCCGGGTCGACGAGGCCATGCGCCCCCACCAACTGTGGCGCCACCAGGTCGGGACCGAACCGGGCTCGGACGTTCTGGTCTACGAGGAGCCCGACGACCGCTTCTACCTCGGGGTGGGGAGGACCAGGGACGACGGCTACATCCTGATGGGCCTTTCCTCGAAGGTGACCTCCGAGGTCCGTGCGTTGGCCGCGGACCGCCCGCTCGGGGAGTTCACGGTCATCGAGCCCCGGCGCCAAGGGGTCGAGTACAGCGTCGACCACGACCGCGGCGACCACGCAGAGGGGCGGGCCGGCCGGTTCCTCATCGTGACCAACGACGGGGCCGAGGACTTCCGGCTGATGGAGGCGCCGGACGGCTCGCCGGGACGCGCCCACTGGGCCGAGGTGATCCCGGCGAGGCCCGGGGTCAGGCTCGACAATGTCGAGCCGTTCGCCGGCCACCTGGTGGTCTACGAACGGGCCGAGGGCGAGACCCGGATCCGAGTCGTCGACGCGGCAACCGGTGCCTCGACCGTCGTGGACCAACCCGACTCCCCCTCGACCGCCTGGGGCGGGGCCAACCCCGAGTACGACTCCACCGCCCTCCGCTACGAGTACACGTCCCTCACCACCCCCCGCTCGGTCTACGACCTCGACCTGGTGTCGGGCAAGACCGTCCTGTTGAAGCGCCAGCCGGTGTTGGGCGGGTTCGATCCGGGCCGCTACCGGACGGAGCGCCGCTGGGCGGCGGCGGACGACGGGACCCGGGTCCCGATCTCGTTGGTCTACCGGCCCGACCTGGTGGGCGGCCCCGCCGGCTCAGGGGCCTCCCCCTGCCTCCTGTACGGATATGGCTCCTACGAGGCGTCGATCGACCCCACCTTCTCGTCCCTCCGCCTCAGCCTCCTCGACCGGGGCTTCGTCTTCGCCATCGCCCACATCCGGGGTGGGGGCGAGATGGGCCGGGCCTGGTACGAGGGGGGCAAGTTCGCCGCCAAGCCGAACACCTTCACCGACTTCGTGGCCTGCGCCCGGGCATTGATCGCCGAGGGATGGACCTCATCGGACCGGCTGGTGGCGAGGGGTGGGAGTGCCGGCGGCCTCTTGATGGGGGCGGTGGCCAATCTGGCCCCCGAGCTGTTCCGCGCCATCGTGGCCGAGGTCCCGTTCGTCGACTGTCTCAGCACCATCATGGACGAGACCCTCCCGCTCACCGTGACCGAATGGGACGAGTGGGGCAACCCGGTGGAGGACCCGGAGATCTACTCGGTGATGAAGTCCTACTCCCCCTACGACAACGTCCGCTCCGTCGATGCGGAAGGGGCCGCGGTCCGCTACCCGGACATCCTGGCGACGGGAGGGCTGTCCGACCCCCGGGTCGGCTTCTGGGAGCCGGCCAAGTGGGTGGCGAAGCTCCGGGCGGCCAACCCGGAGAACCGGGTACTGCTGAAGACCGAGCTCGGAGCCGGCCACGGCGGCCCGACCGGGCGCTACGACGCATGGAAGGACGAGGCGTTCATCTTCGCCTTCATCCTCGACGCCCTGGGACTCACCGAGTCCGCATCCGGGTCATAGGGGCCCACGGCGGGGCGGGCTTCCCCTCAGCCGTTCGAGCCGGTGGAGCCGGCCGAGCCGGTGGAGCCGGTCGAGCCGGTCGACGTCGCCGACGGCTCGAACGTGGCTGCGAACGGGGTTTGGGTCGGGGTGGGGAGGACGACGGGCGCGTCACCGACCGCCAGGGACGCTGCCAGGCTCCCCAACTCCACCCTGACGGTTCCGCTCCCCTGGATCTGTTGTACCTGTCCGGCCTGGAGGGTTCCCGTCCACAACGTGGACCCGGTGGAGACGGTGGTGGCGTCGACCCAACAAGGACCCGAGGCGCTGACGGTCAGCTGGTAGGGGCTGGAGCCGACCGGGTAGGTCGCCGTGGCCGGGGTCGACGACAGGGCCAGGACCGGGGCGGGTGGCGTACCGGAGGAGGCCTTGGGCTTCCCCTTCGTCTTCGCCGAACTGGCGCCCCGGTGGGACGACCCGGTGACGGTCGCCGGGGTGGTTGCCGAGGCGGACGCTGGGATGCTGTGGTGGGTGACGGCCGACGATGGGGGGTTGGTGGAGTTCGCACGTGTCGGGGAGTGGGAGCGGCGGCTCCCGACGAAGGCGAGGACGGCGAAGAGGACGAGCGCCGCGACGACCACCGCCACCGAGGCCCGCCGGCGCGGACGATGGTTCATCGAGTCGAGCGCATGTCGCTGCGCCCGATCGGTGCGCGGGACGGCGACACCCTCGCTGGACGGTTCACGCCGGTACCGGTCCCGCGGGCGGGAGTCGTCGAAGACCAGCGGGGTCCCGAGGTCCGGGAACTCGTCGTTGCCATTGACCGGGACCGGGGGGACGGATCGGGTCGTCCCCACCCCGCCCTCGGAACCCTGGCGGCTGTAGAATCTCGGGCCGGCCAGCGGGTCGCCGGGGGGGTCAGCCTGCCCGATCGCCCCGTCTGATGACCGGATCGTCCGGTCCGAAAGGTGTTCGAGGGTTCCCAGAGCCGAGTGGTAGCTCCGGACCGAGCTCAGATCGTCGCCTCGGGGTCGCCGGAGGACGATCGCGGCAAAGGCCACGACGGCGACCAGTACGGCTCCGACCAACACGATCCACATCCAGACCATTCAACCCGAAGCGGCAGCCGACCGGTTCGCGAGGCCCTTACAGCCGCCATCCCGGAAGGCGGCCCTCCCCCGGGGGGAGTCCGGGGAAGTGAGGCCGGGGAGTCCGGGTGGCGCTCGGGTCGGGGGCCGGTTCTGGCCGGTGGAGGGGTCAGATGGCGGTGACCGAGGTCAGTCCCCCATCGACGGTCAGGTGGGTGCCGGTGACGAACGAGGCCTCGTCCGAGAGCAGGAACCGGATCGGCCTGGCGACCTCGTCCGGGCTCGAGACCCGCTGGAGCGGGGTCCGCTCCTCCAGCTGCTGGCGGAATCCGGGCAGTTCGAATGCAGGGGCGAGCATGGGAGTGGCCACGGCACCCGGGCACACCGCATTGACACGGAAGCCCTCCATGGCGAAACGGTGGGCGATCGATCGCATCAACCCGAGCACCCCCGCCTTCGAGGCGCAATAGGCGGTGAGCATGGCGCTCCCGAACAGCCCCTCGATCGATGAGATCAGCACCATCGCCGAACCAGGGCCGGCCTGCCGGAAGGGGTCGAGGAGCATCCGTGAGATCATGGCCGCCGCCCGCAGATTGACGTTGAGCGTGGAGTCCCAAAGGTTGTCGTCGATGAAGTCGACCGACATCGGGCCCGAGACTCCGGCGGCGTGGACGAAGCCACCCAGTGACCCGAGGGCCCTCGCTGCGGCGGGCACCCCCTCTTCGACGGCTGCCGTGTCGGCGACGTCGACGACCGACCACTCGGCCACGCTCCCGTACCGGTCCCGGCACAGGGCGGCGCTCTCCTCGGCACCTTCGGCGTTGACGTCCCAGATGGCCACCGGTCGACCGACCTCGGCCAGGGCCAGGGCCGTCTCTCGGCCGATGCCCGATCCCCCACCGGTCACGAGCACCCCGGTGGCAGGCGAGCCCAGCCGGTCGTGGTGGCCACCGCTGCCTCGGGTCGAACCAGCCGGGGCCGTCTCCATGGTGGGGGTCCGGGTGGTCGGGGGCTGAGCGGTCGGGGGCGGATCGGCCGGGGGCGGAGCGGTCGGGGGCGGAGCGGTCGGGGGCTCCGGCGACCGGGAGCCGGGGGCCGGCCCGGAGGCTGCTGCTGGACGGGGAGCCGTCGACGAGGTCATCAGAGGTGGCGAGCGATCAGGTCCTCAGCCCCATCCGAGGTTGCACCCCGGGATCGATCTCCGAGCGCATCGGGTTCGACCGGTCCCGGTCGGACAGCACGGGATCGGTCAGTCCCCAGTCCGCTCCGATGGCCGGATCGTCCCAGGCCACACCCAGCTCGTCATTCGGGTTGTAGTAGCCGTCCACGAGGTACCACAGGGTGAGGTCGGTGAGCGAGGCGAAGCCGTGGGCCACCCCTGGCGGGATGAACAGGCCGCGGTCATGGTCGCCTTCGAGGTCGAGGGTGAGGGTGGCCCCATCGGTCGGCGACCCCCGGCGTAGATCGTGGAGGACCACCCGGGCCGTTCCGCGGAGCACGTACCAGTAGTCGGCCTGGTGCAGGTGGTAGTGGAGGCCGACGATGGCGCCCGCCGCCTTCTCCGAGCGGTTGGCCTGGGTCATCTCCCTTCCCAGTGGGAACCAGCTCCGTCGATAGGTCTCCACGAAGCGGCCGCGCTCGTCGCCGTGGGCGTTGGGCTCGACCACAATGACGTCGGCGATGACCCCGGACTCGCTTATCTCTGGCACGTGCTACTCCCCATCCTCGTCGCTCTGGCGCGGGGCAACAGTAGCGAAGCTGCTCCGGAAGAACACAAGGGGAGACCCGTCGCCAAGTCCGAGGTCGAGCACCTTCCCGATGATCAACTCGTGGTCTCCGGCCTCGTGCACGAGCTCTACGTTGCAATCGACCCAAGCGAGGCATCCCTCGATGACCGGCGCTCCGCTGACCGGCGCCGGATGCCAGCTCACCCCCTCGAACTTGTCGCCTCCGGACACGGCAAAGCGGCGGCACACCGCCTCTTGGTGGTCGCCGAGCACGTTGACGCAGAACCTTCCGGCCCGGGCGATCCGGGGCCAGCTGGTGGACGAGCGGGCAGGGGCCACCGCGATGAACGGAGGGTCGATGGAGAGCGAGACAAAGCTCTGGCAGGTGAAGCCGACCGGTCGGCCGTCCTCCATGCCCGCCACTACGGTCACCCCGGTGGTGAACCGGCTCATCGCCTCCTTGAACTGGGCCAGGTCGAACGCCCCGGTCATGCCTTCCCCAGATCCACCGATCTCCCCTCGGCGGCGGCACTGACGTCGAGCACCTGCCGGGGTGCCAGGCGCCGGGCGTGGTCGAGCATCCGGTCGATCTCCTTGTCGGTGTGGGCGGGGTCGTGGTGGAAGAGGCTGAGCCGGTGTGCACCCGACTCGCGGGCCACCGTGACCGCGTAGGCGGCCGTCGAATGGCCCCAGTCCGACAGGTTCACGAACTCCTCGTCGGTGTACTGGGCGTCGTGGATGAGGAGGTCGGCGCCCTCGCACAGCTCGAGGACATCCTTGTCCAGAGTGCGCCGGTCGAGCGGGGCCTGATGGTCGGAGATGTAGACCATCGCCCGGCCGTCGGCCTCGATCCGGTAGCCGAGGGTATGGCCGATGTGCGGGATCGTCCGCGCCTTGACCACGATGGACCCGACGGAGAAGTCGGAGGGCCCCTCCAAGTCATGAATGCGCAACTCGCCGCGGAAGTCGGCCATGTGGACGGGGAAGAACGGGGGCTTCACCATCCCGGCCAGCACATCATGGAGCGAGGCCCCCTGCTGGGATGGCCCGAAGACGTCGAGGACCGCCCCCGGGTCGCGCATCGGAGCGAAGAAGGGCAGGCCCAGCACGTGGTCGTAGTGCAGATGGGTCAGCAGTGCGGTCGCATGCAGCGGGACGCCGGAGGCCTTCAGGGGGGTCTGCAGATAGTCGCCGAGGGCGCGCAGCCCCGTCCCCAGGTCGAGGATCAGCTGGGGCTCGTCCTCCACCTCGACCAGGACGCAGGACGTATTGCCCCCGTAGCGGCGATGCTGGTCCGACGAGCATGGGCACGAGCCCCGGACTCCGAAGTAGGTGATTCTCACCGAAGGTGGAGGCTACTCGGACATCAGCCACCGACCCCCGAGTACCCTCCCAACCATGGACCGAGCCAGGGTCACCGCCAACGGCGTCGACTTCGCCTACCTGACCGATGGGCCGGGCGACGGGCCGCTGGCCCTGTGCCTTCACGGGTTCCCCGACACTGCCCACACGTGGCGCCACCTCCTGGTCTGCCTGGCCGATGCCGGCTTCCATGCGGTGGCGCCCTTCCTGCGGGGTTACGCGCCGACGTCGGTGCCGGCGGACGGCCGCTACGACACAGGCACCCTGGCCCTCGATGCCTGCGCCCTCCACGAGGCCCTGGGCGGCGACGGGGAGGCGGTGATCATCGGCCACGACTGGGGAGCCCTCGCCACCTACGGCGCGGCGGCGGTCGAACCCGACCGGTGGCGCAGGGTGGTCGCGGCCGCGGTGGCCCCCCAGGCATCGATGGCCGACGGGTTCTTCACCTACGACCAACTGCGGCGCAGCTGGTATGTGTTCTTCTTCCAGACCCAACTGGCCGAGCACGCGGTGTCCCTGGACGACCACGCCTTCATCGATCGCCTGTGGGCCGACTGGTCGCCGGGTTTCGACGGGTCCTGGGATGCAGCCCGGGTGAAAGAGGCGCTGGCCACGCCCGAGAACCTGAATGCGGCCATCGGCTACTACCGGGCCATGTTCTCCGGGCCACCCGACGATCCCGAGGCGGCGGCCGCCCAGGCGGCGAGCGGCACCGTGGCGCCGCAGCCCACCTTGTACCTCCACGGTGCAGATGACGGATGCATGGGAATCGACAGCATCGGAACGGTGACCGACTTCCTGGCCCCGGGCTCGGAGATGGCGGTCATCGGTGGGGCCGGGCACTTCCTGCACGTGGAAAGGCCCGACGAGGTCAACGGTCACATCCTCCGGTTCCTGTCCTCGTAGCCCGGCGCCCGATGGCCCCCTGGGTCCTGCCCAGGGTGGGTCCGGCCCAGGGTGGGTCCGGCTCAGGGTGGGTCCGGCTCAGGGTAGGTGGAGCCTCCCGTCCCGGCCCCGGGCCACCAGCCCGTCGTCGATCAGCCCGGCCACGATCCGTCCCGCCCGTTCGGGGTCGTCCGGCCATCCGGTCGCCCCGGCCACCTGGTCAGGGGTCACCTCCCGCTCCCGCAGGGCATCGACCAGGCGGCCACGGCCCTGGCGGTCGGAGCCGGCGAAGGCGCTCTGCGGTGTCGAGACCCCCGCCGAGCCCCGGGCCGGATCGGGAAGGAGCCGGCCGCCGGACACCCACCGGCAGCGGCGGCGGATCGGGCACTGCGGGCACCGGGGGCTCCCGGCGACACAGACCGACGCACCGAGATCGAGCAGGGCCTGGCCGAATTGCCAACCCCGCCCGGCGGGCACCATCGCGTCGGCCAGGGTCTGGGCCTCGGGTGTCCGGACCGGCCGGCCGGCAACCGCCCGGGCCAGCACCCTTCCGGCGTTGGTGTCGACCACCCCGACATCGGCCTCGAAAGCGAACGCCAGCACCGCCCGGGCCGTGTAGGGCCCCACCCCCGGCAGGGCGAGCAGCTCGCCGAGGTTGGCGGGCACCCGGCCGGCGTGGCGGGTCATCACCGCCGACGCCGCCCGGTGCAGGTGGCGGGCGCGTCGGTTGTATCCCAGGCCCTGCCAGGCCCTCAGGACCTCCCCCAGGGGAGCCGACGCACACGCACCGGGAGTCGGGAATACCTCCATGAACCGCTTGAACACCGGGACCACCCGCGTCACCTGGGTCTGCTGGGCCATCACCTCGCTCACCAGAACCGCCCACGGATCCCGGGTGGACCGCCACGGAAGCTCGGGGCGCCTCGACCCGTCCCCCGGCGCCGTCCCCCACTGTTCGATGGCCGACCCGATGGCCCGCACCTGGGCGGGGTTGCGGACCGGGGCGGGACGGGCAGGGGCGGGACGGGCAGGGACGGCAGGCCCGTTCAATTCCAGACGTCATCCCCGTAGGGACGGCGGCGCGGCGGGGCGGCGGCCTCCTTCCAGACCATCACCATCCGCCGGAAGAAGCACACCTCCTCACCGTGCTGGTTGAAGCCCTTCGTCTCGACCGTCACGACACCCCGGTCGTCGCGTGACTTCGACTCCACCTTGCTGATCACCTTGGTCTCCGCGTAGATGGTGTCCCCGTGGAAGGTGGGCGCCCGGTGGATGAGGGACTCGACCTCGAGGTTGGCGATGGCCATGCCGCTGACGTCCGGGACGCTCATACCCAGGACGAGGGAGTAGACGAGGTTGCCGACGACCACGTTCCGGCCGTGGACCGTCTCGTGCTCCGCGTACCAGGCGTTGGTGTGGAGCGGGTGGTGGTTCATGGTGATCATGCAGAACAGGTGGTCGTCCGCCTCGGTGATGGTCTTGCCCGGCCAGTGGCGGTAGATGTCCCCCGGCTCGAATTGCTCGAAGTATCGGCCGAACGGCCGCTCGTAGGCGGTCACCGGTCAGTCGCGGACCAGGGTCGGCCGGGTCGTGAATCCCAGCACCCAGTCCGAGTGGGAGTCGCCGTCGATGGCCATGCGCCAGGTGTAGCGGGTGCCCGGCGTGAGCGGCAGCGGGCCGAGGTTGACGGCCAGGGCCACGTCGATGGGGGAGCCCTCGGGTATGCCCGGAGGCCGGCCCACGGTGAACTCCCCCCGCACCTCGACCGGGTGCTCGCCCTCGGGAGTGTCGACCAGGACCGGCCGTCCGTCCGCATCCTCCAAGAAGAGCTCCCAGTGATGGGACGACTCGGCCTCGTGCCAGCCGACGTCGATCTTGAGGGCGATGGCCGACGGCACGGGATCGGGGCCGGTCATGCTCCAACCCCCGCCCAGCACGTAGAGCTTGCCGTCGGACACCTGGGCTGCGTCGCACAGCATCATCGTCACTCTCACGAACCGTGAGAATACCGGCTCCGAAGGGCGGAAATTCGAGAATGTCGGTGAGATCCGGTTCGCCGCCGCCGACGGCGATGCGCAACGGACGGGTGGTGCCCCCGGCCATGGGCGCCGGTAACGTTGGCCCATGGAGCTACGGGGCCTGAGAGACGACGTCTACCGCCGCCCCCTGGCCACCGCCCTCGAGCGACTGGGGATCGGCCCGGGTTGGACGTGCGTCGACGTCGGGGCTGGCGGAGGTGACGTGACGGTGGCCCTGGCGGAGATCGTGGGCCGGGCCGGGAGGGTCTACGCCGTGGACAGCGACCCGCAGGCCCGCGACGAGGTCGCCGCCGCCGCAGCTGCCCACAGCCAGGTACTGGCCGTCACCCAGGCCGGCGAGGACCTCCGCCTCCCCGAAGCGGTCGACCTGGCCTTCTGTCGGTTCTTGCTCCTCCACGTGGCCGAGCCCTCGGTCGTGCTGGCGCGGATGGCCGGCGCCGTCCGCCCCGGCGGGTGGGTGGTGGCCCAGGAGCCGATCACTTCTGCCGGCCGGATCGACGGGAAGCCGTTCTCCATGCCGTCGGCCCGGCACCCCGACATCGGGGCCCTGCTCCCCTCGCTGGCCCGCGACGCCGGGTTGGTGACCGTCGACGCGTGGGCCGAGGCGCCCGCCGGAGCGGGGCCCGGGCCGGTGGCCGACTATCTCAAGCTCCTGGCCGAGGTCGATCCCGGTGACGACCCGGTGGTGTTGCCGCCACTCGTCACCGTCGTGGCCCAGGCCCCGGCACGGTGAGGTGGTGGGAAGGCCGGAGCCGGATGCCGGCTGGGTGGTGGCCGGCGGGCGGCGGTCGGGCCCGGCGGGGTCGAAGGAGACCCCACCAGCGTGCCGGTAACCTTCGAAGGTGACCCCCGAACAACCCCGCCCGCCTGACCTGGCCGCCGCCGCCGACGCGGTCGGAGTGGCCCGGTCCGTCGTCTCCGCCGGCACGGGGGCCCTCCTGGCCGAGGGTGGTCCCGACCGGGCGCAATCCCTGGGCTACGACCTCGCCCACGCGGCGGCGGCGGTCCGCACTGCGGAGGCGGCCCTCGCCTACGGGGCCCTGGGCGAGACCGAGGCCCGCATCGCCTGTGCCTTCGCGGCCGACGCACTCACTGACCTGGCGTCGCGGACCGTCGGCCGGAGCCGCCAATGGCGGGTGGCCCCCGACTGGATGGCGCCGGCCGAGGAGTTCGTGGCCGGGTTCGGGGATCCGGCCTTCGTGGCGACGCTGGCCGAGGTGGAGGGCGACCGCCACCTCGACGCCGACTTCGAACTGGTGCGGGAGACCTTCCACCGGTTCGCCCACGAGCAGATCCGCCCCCGGGCCGAGCACATCCACCGGGCCAACACGGACATCCCCGAGGAGATCATCTCCGGCATGGCCGAAATGGGTGGCTTCGGGATGTCGGTGCCCGAGGAGTACGGGGGTTTCGCCACCGGGGGCGAGGCCGACTACATGGGCATGGTGGTGGCCACCGAGGAGCTGGCGTGGGGATCGCTCGGGGCGGGCGGATCGCTGATCACCCGCCCGGAGATCCTCACCCGGGCCATCGTCCACGGTGGCACGGAGGACCAGAAGCAGCTCTGGCTGCCCAGACTGGCCACCGCCGAGGTGATGGGAGCCGTCGCCGTCACCGAACCCGATTTCGGATCGGACGTGGCCGGGGTGGTGACCGCCGCGGCACCCACCGAGGGTGGGTGGTTGATCAACGGAGTGAAGACCTGGTGCACGTTCGCGGCCCGGGCCGACGTGCTCATGCTGCTGGCCCGCACCGACCCCGACAGGGACAAGGGCCACCGGGGCCTGTCCCTGTTCCTGGTCGAGAAGCCCAAGGCGGACGGGCACGGGTTCGTGTTCACCCAGGACCACCGGCAGCAAGTTCGCTCCGGGAGGTCGCGGGGAAGGATGGAGGGTCGGGCCATCGACACCCTGGGCTACCGCGGCATGCACTCCTACGAGGTGGCCTTCGAGGACTGGTTCGTCCCCGACGCCAACCTCGTGGGCGGGAAGGAAGGCCTGGGCCAGGGCTTCTATCTCCAGATGCAGGGGTTCGAGAACGGCCGCCTCCAGACCGCGGCGCGGGCCATCGGGGTCATGCAGGCCTCCTACGAGGCGGCGGTCGACTACGCGCGGAACCGGGTCGTGTTCGGTGCGCCGATCATCGAGTACCAGCTGACCCGGGTGAAGCTGGCCCGGATGGCCGTGCTCATCCAGTCGACACGGCAGTTCTCCTACGAGGTGGCCCGCCTGATGTCGAAGGGAGAGGGCGGCCTCGAGGCGTCGATGGTCAAGGCCTATGTCTGCCGGGCGGCGGAGTGGGTGACCCGTGAGGCGCTCCAGATCCACGGTGGCATGGGGTACGCCGAGGAGTTCCCGGTGAGCCGGTACTTCGTGGACGCCCGGGTGCTCTCGATCTTCGAGGGTGCCGACGAGACGCTCGCGCTCAAGGTGATCGCCCGGCGGTTGCTGGCCGACGCCGGGAGCTGAGCGGCCGGTGGACCATGCCGAACTGACCACCGCCGTCCGACAGGAGTGCGGGGCGTTGACCTTCGCGTTGGAAGCAGGACCGACCGACATCGCGGTGCCGACCTGCGCGGGCTGGACCGTGGCTGACCTGGCCGTCCACGTCGGCAACTTCTGTGGGTTCTGGAGCCACGTCCTGTGCGAGGGCACCGGCCGGGCGAAGACCCCCCTCCCCGACCCTCCGACCGGCGACGGCGTTGTGTCGTGGGTGGCCCGGGCATGCGCCGATCTGATCAGCGGACTGGAGGCCACTCCGGCAGCCACCGAGGTTTGGACCTGGTTCGAGGCGGATCGGACCGCGGGGTTCGTGGCCCGCCGCTGCGCGCACGAGTTGTCCGTGCACCGCTATGACGCCCAATCGGCCCGCGGCATCTGCACGCCCATACCGATCGAGTTGGCCGCGGACGGGATCGACGAGGTCCTCGACGTCCTCATCACCACCCGCGATCAGCCGGCGGAGGGATCGGGGAGGAGCCTGGCGCTGCTGTCCACCGATGTCGGGTCGGAATGGTTGGTGGCCCTGAAGCCGGGCCGGATCGAGGTCGAGCGGCGCACCGGGGACGAGACTCCCCGGGAGGGCCCGGAGCTGTTCGTCAGCGGGACGGCGTCCGACCTCGAGCTCACGCTGTACCGACGACCGACCCTCAGCCCGGTCGACGTCCACGGCGACGACACCGTCCTCGAGGAGTGGTACCGCCGGTTCGCCTTCTGACCCGCCTGTCCAGTTCCCGGCGGCGGACGTCAGGCCCGGCGGAGCCGGAGGATCCCGGAGCCGGTCGCCGCCGGACCTCGGATCATCACGAGGGGATCCGGGTCAGAGCGGAGACCCGGTCAGGACGGAGACCGGGTCAGACCGGAGACCGGGTCAGGCCCGCCCGCTCGCCGCGGGTCACGAACTTGGTGGCCATTTTGCGCGAGGCCTCGTCGATCATCTCGTCGCCGAACATCACCGCGCCGGACCGGTCGTCCTCGGTGGCCTTCCGGTAGGCATCGAGGATGCTCCAAGCCTTGTCGAACTGCTCCTGGGTCGGCGAGTAGACCTCGTTGAGCACGCCGACCTGGTCGGGGGTGAGCGCCCATTTTCCGTCGTAGCCGAGCACCCGGGTCCGCATCGAGAACTCGCGGAGGCTGTCGAGCTCGCGAACCTTGAGGAACGGGCCGTCGATGACCTGGAGCCCGTTGGCACGACCGGCCATGAGGATCTTCGAGAACACATAATTGAAGTGGTCGCCCGGGTATTCGGGGATGGCCACGCCGCCGGTCAGCACCGGCATCTCCATCGACGCGGCGAAGTCGGCCGGGCCGAAGATGATGGTCTCCAACCGCGGGGAGGCGGCGCAGATCTCCTCGACGTTGATCAACCCGCCCGTGGTCTCGATCTGGGCCTCGATCCCGATGTGCCCGACCGGGAGCCCGCACTTCTTCTCCACCTGGGTCAACAGGAGGTCGAGCGCCACCACCTCGGCCGCCCGCTGCACCTTCGGCAGCATCAGCTCGTCGAGCCGCTCACCCGCATTGGCGACCACCTCGATGACGTCGCCGTAGGTCCACTCCGTGTCCCAGGCGTTGATCCGCACGCACAGGACGCGGTCGTCCCACGCCAGGTTCTTGATGGCGTCGGCCACCTTGGCCCGGGCCGCCTCCTTCTCCGACGGGGCCACCGAGTCCTCGAGGTCGAGGAAGCTCATGTCGGCAGGGACGGTCGGGGCCTTGGCCAGAAAGCGCTCGTTCGACCCGGGAGAGGACATGCACGAGCGGCGGGGCAGGTTTCT
>DATKRZ010000091.1:0-18493 GCA_035531955.1 Acidimicrobiales bacterium
ATCTCCTCGATCGGGATGTTCGAGCACGTCGGATCGGCCATGATGGCCCGCTACTTCGACACCCTCCGCCGACTGCTCGGGCCCACCGGGAGGCTGCTCAACCATGCCATCTCCAAGCCGGGCGGCTCGGTGCTCGGACGGCGGACCTTCGTCGGCCGCTACGTATTCCCCGACGGGGAGCTGTTGGATGTGGCCGAGGTCGTGCGGGCCATGCAGCGGGCCGGATTCGAGGTCAGGGACGTCGAGTCGCTGCGCGAGCACTACTCGCGGACCCTGCACCACTGGGTAGCCAACCTCGAGCGCCGCTGGGACGAGGCGGTGGGGCTGGTCGGTCCTTCCCGGGCCAACATCTGGAGGTTGTACATGGCCGCCTCGGCCAACGGCTTCGACGACGGTGGGCTCGCCATCCACCAGGTGCTCGGCGTGCTCCCCGGGCCCGACGGCACCAGTGGGATGCCCCCGACCCGCACGGGGTGGGGCTGACCGTCACCGGACCGGTCCCTCCACCTAGTGGACGGTGAGCTCCTTGCGGTACACACGGGCCGGCCCGAGCTCGGCCATCGAGGTGGCCAGCTGATCGAAGACGGCGGCCGCCTCGCTGTCCGGGTCGGCGATCATCGCCGGCACCCCGTCGTCGCCGCCCTGGCGGACCAGCGGTAGCAGCGGCACCTGGGCGAGGAGCGGCACGCCCAGCTCGTCGGCCAGCTGGCGCCCGCCCCCGGCGCCGAACAGCTCGTAGCGCACCCCGTCGTCGCCGGTGAACCAGCTCATGTTCTCGATGACCCCGCGCACCGAGAGCTTCAACTTGCGGGCGGCATAGGCGGACCGCTGGGCCACCCGTTCGGCCGCCGGCTGGGGAGTGGTCACCACGTACACCTCGGTCTTGGTGAGGTACTGCCCGAGCGAGAGCGTGACGTCGCCGGTGCCCGGGGGCATGTCGATCACCAGGAAGTCGGGCTCGCCCCAGTAGGCGTCGACCAGGAACTGCTCGAGCGCCTTGTGCAACATCGGCCCGCGCCAGATGACCGGGGTGTCGTCGGGGACGAAGTAGCCCATGGACAGGCAGCGGACCCCGTGGGCGGTGGGCGGCACCACCAGGTCCCCGATGATCAAGGGGTCCGACACCACCCCGAGCATCTTCGGGACGGAGAAGCCGTAGACGTCGGCATCGAGGATCCCGACGTCATAGCCCATGCGGGCGAGGGCCACCGACAGGTTGACGACGACCGACGACTTGCCGACGCCCCCCTTCCCCGACGACACGCCGATGACCCGGGTCTTCGAGCGCGGGAGCATGAAGCGGTTGGGTCGGCCCTCCTCGTGCCCGAGCTGACCGCCATGGGCATGAGGCTCGTCGGACGCGTGCTGCGTCCCTCCGTCGACCGGCTCGCCCCGGAGCAGCATCCGGAGCCGGGCTCGGGGAGCCTCGTCCATGACCTCCGGCTCCACCGCCACCTCCTCGACACCCGACAGTGACCCGACCGCGTCCCTGACCCGGCGGATCAGTTCGTCGACCTGGGGGTAGTGGGCCACCGGGAGGGCGAGGTCGACGGCCACCCGCCTGCGCTTGACCTGCACCCCTCCGACCATGCCCAACTCACCCAGCGGACGCCGCAATTCGGGGTCGACGACGCCAGCAAGGGTCGCTCTGACCTGGGACTCGTCGATGGACATCTGCCTTCTCCTCGGGAAATTTCGGCGCCACCGGTAGACTAGGGGGCGTGTCAGCGGACCCGGACAGCGCCAACCCCGGCGCCGGGCCGTCCCCCGGCCCGGGAGCCTCGGGGGCGAGGGCCGGCACGGCCGAGTCGGACAGCCATTTCTCCGCCGCGGTGACCGCGGTGACCGCCGCCTTCGGCGATCCGACCCGCCGGGAGATCTACCTGTTCGTCCGCTCCAACCCGGGCACCACGGCCTCGGAGGTGGCGGCCCGGTTCTCCCTGCACCCGAACGTGGCCCGCCACCATCTCGAGCGGCTGGCGACCGGCGGTTACGTGGAGATCACCATGGAGCGCGCCGATGGCGGCGGCGCCGGCCGGCCGTCCAAGCGGTTCCGAGCCGTCGGCAACGACCCGACCCTCGACCTCCTCACCCGGCGGGACGACCTGCTGGTCCTCCTGCTGCAGGAGGCACTCCAACTCCTCGGCCCGGGAGCGGCCGAGGGCATGGCCGAGCGGGTGGGCGAGGAGTACGGCCGCACGCTCGCCGTTCAGATGTCGCCCGGCGACGGGCAGCGCTCACTGCGGACCGCCATGCATGCCATCGCCGACACGCTCACCGCCCACGGGTTCGCCGCCCATGCCGAGGACCAGGGCTCCAGCACCGCGGTGGTGGCGGACAACTGTCCGTTCGGCAATGCCGCCTCGCAGTACCCGGTGCTCTGCGCAGTGGACCGGGGCATGGTCAAGGGCCTGCTGGCCGGCCTGTGCGGTGAGGACCCCGGGGGAATCGTGCCGGTCGTGCTGTCGTCGTCCCGCGCCCGCGGGGACGACGCCTGCGCCGCAGTGGTCTGACCGGCGAGCCCGCTGTTGGCCCGCCACTACCTCGACCACGCCTCCACCACCCCGCTGCGCGGGGAGGCCCGCGCCGCCATGGAGGCCTGGGAACGCGGGGGCGTCACCGCCGACCCGGGCCGGGTGCACACCGAGGGGCGCATGGCCCGGGCCACCCTCGAGGAGGCCCGCGACCAGGTGGCCGGACTGCTCGGCGTTCGACCCCGCCAGGTCATCTTCACCTCGGGTGGGACCGAGGCCATCAACACCGCCGTGTGGGGTGCCACCCGGGCCGACCCCGGCCCGCTGGCCACTGCCATGGTCGAGCACTCGGCCGTCCGCGACGCCTCGGCGCGGTCGGGACCGGTGGTGCCGGTCGCCGTCGACGTGCTCGGCCGCATCGAGGTCGGGGCCGTCGAGGACGCCATCGGCCGGTGCCGGTCGGCACACGGCCGTAAGCCGTCGCTCGTGCACTGCCAGTGGGGCAACCACGAGGTCGGGACGGTGCAGCCGGTGGCCGAGGTCGTCGAGCACTGCCGGAGGGAGGGCGTACCCACCCACGTCGACGCCGCCGCCGCGGCCGGACGGGTCCCCCTCGACCTCGGGAGTCTCGGTGCCGACCTGGTGTCGGTCTCGGCACACAAGCTGGGAGGCCCGGCCGGCATCGGCGCCCTGATCGTGCGCCCGGGGCTGCGCTTCGAGCCGCTGATCGTCGGGGGCGAACAGGAGCGGGCCCGTCGGGCCGGGCTGGAGAACCTGGCCGGCGCCATCGGGTTCGGCGCTGCAGCCTCGGAGCTGGCGGCTCCGGGGGCGATGCAGGCCGAAGGGGACGTCTCCCGGTCACAGACCGATCGGCTGCGGCAGTCGGCCCTGGCCGTCGCCGGTGTCCATGCCCTCGGTGATCCGGTGCACCGCCTTCCCCACATCGTCTGCCTCGGTATCGACGGCGTCGAGGCCGAACCGGTGCTGCTCGGACTCGACCAGTCAGGGGTGGCGGTCCACTCGGGCTCGTCGTGCTCGTCGGAGACGTTGGAGCCGTCGGCGGTCTTGGAGGCCATGGGCGTCGACTCCGAGCGCTCCCTGCGCCTCTCGGTCGGGTGGTCGACCACCGACGCCGACATCGGGGCGTTCGAGGCGGTCTTCGCCGGCGTGGTGGGCGGCTTGCGGGCGCTGCGGGCCTGACCGGGGCCGGAGGCGAGGGGGGCGAGGGGCTAGGTTCTGCCGGTGCGCGCTGTCGTCTGCAGCCAACTGGGCCCACTCGAGGCGCTGGTCGTCGAGGATCGGGGGCCGCCCGAGGCCGGTGAGGGACAGGTGGTCCTCGATGTGAAGGCGGCGGGGGTCAACTACGTCGACGGCCTGCTGTGCCAGGGGAGGTACCAGATCAAGCCACCGATCCCCTTCGTGCCCGGCGGCGAGGTCGCCGGGCGTGTGTCCGCCCTCGGCCCCGGGGTGAGCGGCGTGGAGGTGGGTGAGCGGTTCATCGCCTTCACCGGGTTCGGCGGCTTCGCCGACCAGGTGGTCGTCCCTGCGCTCTCGCTCGTGCCCATGCCCGACAACATCGGCTTCGGACAGGCGGCCACGCTCATCCAGAGCTACTGCACGGTTCTCTTCACCCTGACCAGGCGCACGGCGCTGGCGCCGGGCGAGTGGGTGTTGGTACTCGGGGCGGGAGGCGGCGTGGGACTGGCCGCCACCGACGTCGCCACGGCCCTCGGCGGCCGGGTGATCGCGGCGGCGTCGAGCACCGAGAAGCTCGAGGCGGCCATGGCGGTGGGGGCCGAGGCGGCCATCGACTACGAGAACGAGGACCTGAAAGCCAGGGCCCGGGAGATCTCGGGCGGCGGCGTGGACGTGGTCATCGACCCGGTCGGCGGGAGGCACAGCGAGGCCGCCCTTCGGGCCACCACCCACCTGGGGCGGTTCTGCGTGATCGGCTTCGCCTCGGGACCGATCGCCTCGGTCCCCTTGAACCTGGTGCTGCTCAACAACCGGACGGTGGTGGGCGTCGACTGGGGCGGCTGGACCTTCAAGGACCCGTCGGGCAACCGGGCGCTCATCGCCGAGGTCATCGACCTTGTCGGGTCGGGGCGCCTCCACCCGGTCGTGCCCGCCGAGTTCCCACTCGGCCGGGCGGCCGCCGTGATGTCCGGCCTCCTCGATCGCTCGATCGGTGGCAAAGCCGTGTTGGTGCCCTGAGGGGATCACGCTGCCCCGACCGGCCCGTCCGCGCTCAGCCCGCCGCCACGCTGGGCGGAACCGGTTCGCCGGCCGCCTGGTAGGCCTGCCGCACCAGCGGGGCGGCCTGGTCGACGAGAGCTGTCGGTGGCCCGTCGGCGAGGAATCGGCCGTACTGCTCCACCGCGGCGGGCGCATTGCCGTCCCGTTGCCACAGGACGGTCCCGAGGTAGAGGCGAGCGGCGAAGTCCCCCGGGTCCAGCCGTACCGCCCGGTTCAGCTTGGCCCGCGCGTCGCCGATCAGTGAGGCCCTCCCGCCGGACCGACCGGTCTGGTACTCGAGCCAACCGAGCTGGGCCAGGGCCACCTCGTTGTCGGGATGCCCGTCGAGCACCGACTGGTAGAGCTGAGCGGCCTGGCCGGCCTGGCCCTGGTTCTCGAGGACGGCCGCCTGGGCCAGGGACTGCGCGACCTGCTGGTCCTGGCTCAGGCTGACGCTGCCGGTGGGGGTCTGCCCCGGGAGCCGGTTGGTGGCGAAAAGGGAGACTCCGACCACCAGCGCGGCGCCGAACGCGGCCACTGCGCCCCCGAGGTACCAGCGGCTGCGGCGGCTGCGGTGGCTGCGTCTCGGAGGCGGGGCGACCGCCCCACCCGTCGGGTCTGCGGGAGCAGGGTCCTCGGTCGCCCCTGACCGTCGGTCGAAGGGCGTCGACCCGCTTCCGCCCACAGGCTGGTCGGCGACGATCACCCCGCGGGCCGGACGGAGAGCGGCCGCTCCGCTCACCTCGGGTGTGCGCGCCTCCAGCGCCGCCAATCGGAGCATGTCGCGGTGGCGGAGGGCCAGATAGTCCTTGTCGGAGAGATCGCCGGCCAGATACTCGGCATCGGCGTCGGCCAGCGACAGACGGAGGAACCTCCGGCGCTCCTCGAGCGCCACCCCGTCGAGCGGTTCGGTGCCGTCGGCGCCGGCCGGTTCTTCGTCCACCGCGTGCCGTCGACGGATCAGTACGGTGGCCACGGCCACCGTGGCCACCAGCCCACCGAGCAGTGGGAGCAGCCAGACCAGCAGTGACCATCCGCTGGCCGGTGGCTCCAGCACTATGGACGAGCCGTAGCGGGCGACCAGGTAGTCCTTGACCTGCTGGTCGGTTCGACCCTCGGCGATGAGCTGTCGGACCGTGGACCGGACGGTGAGCGCGGTGGGGGCGCTGGAAGTGGCCACCGAGAGGTCCTCACAGCTCGGGCAGCGCACCACCGATTCGATGGCCGCGGCGCGCTGGGCGGCGGAGGGTGGCGCCGACCGGAGGATGCCGCTACCGGCCACCAGGGCGACGACCAGGACGACAGCCAGCATCGACCACAGGGGGAATTTCCGGATGGTCACGGGTTGGTGGACCGGGCGTCAGCGATGATCTTGTCGAGGTCCGACGCCGACACCGGGGCCACGATGTAGGCCACCACCCGGCCGTCGGGGGCGATCACGAAGGTGGAGGGAGGGGCTCTCACCCCGAAGCTCAGGGCCAGTCTCCCGGCCGGGTCGGCCAGGGTCGGCCAGGTGGCTCCCAATTGGGACTGGTAGGCCCGGGCCGCCCCCACCGTGTCGTCGAAGACCACGCTGATCATCGAGGCGTCGCCCGCCGACTGGTGCTCGAACTGGAACCGAACCAGGTCCGGACCCTCGGTCCGGCACGGCTCGCACCAGCTGGCGAAGAAGTTGACCACGGTGTAGCGGCCGGGGGCGGGAACCAGCGCGTAGGGGGCACCGGTGACGGTGGTCCCGGCCACCGGCGGTGCGGGCTTCCCCACCAGCGGGCTCTGCACCTCGGAGACCGCCGCCGGGGGCCGGGTGGCCAGCACGGCGACCAGGCCGGCGGCGGCGACCAGCACGGTGATCCCCACCCAACGCGCCGTGTGCCTCGCCGTCCCGGCGCCTTCGGGTCCCATGCCCCCGGTCACGGGGGATCACCGGCCCCCACCGGGACCGGGTCCGCCCCGGACCCGCGCCGGTGGTCCGGGACCGTGTCACCGCCCGCGCCACGCGGCACTGCGGGGCGGTCGGCGCCGGCGGACGGGGCCGACACCGGGTCGGTGGGACGACGCCGTCGCCCGGGGATGGCGGAGAGCACCGAGCCGCCGGCGACCAGCCCTGCCCCGATCCACAACCACATGACCAACGGTTGCTCGACGACACCGAACGTCCACACCCCGCCCGTGTCGGGGATGGAGGTGATGGTGAGGTACACGTCGTCCCTCCAGCCCGAGTCGATGGCCGGCGTGCCCACCGGGGTCGAGCCGGCGCCGAACGTGGAGAGCGCCGGTCGGAAGACGCCTCCCCCGTCGACGCGGAGGACCGCCTCGAGGGCGGAGTGGGACGGCGAGACGACGGTGCGGGTACCGACGAAGGTCACCGTGTGACCGGCGAACGTGCCCGACTGCCCCTTGGCCAGGTGCAGCTCGCCCCGGTGGAGGAACGAGGTGGCCGCGGCCAGCCCGACGGCGATGACCACCACGCCGACATGGACCACCATGCCCCCGTTGGCCCGACCGACCAGCCCGCGCCAGCCGGCCAGCACCGAGCGCGCCGGTGGGGCACCAGAGGAGCGCGCCCCCCTCCACGCCCCCCGCACCGACAGCATCAGCGCCCGGACCGCCGACCCGCCGGCAAAGGCTCCGAGTCCGAAGGCCAGCAGCGGCTCGAGGCCGTGGATGCCGGCGAGGACGCACACCGCCACCACCGCCACGCCCGCCGCCGCCGGGGCGGCCAGGCGCCCCCGCATCGTCTCGACCGACGTCTTCCGCCACGGCAGCGCCGGGGCCACCGCCATCAGGAAGAGCAGGCCGAGGCCGACCGGGACGAAGAACCGGTTGAAGTAGGGAGCGCCCACCGCCACCTGTCCGCCCCCGAGTGCTTCATACAGGAGGGGGAAGACGGTCCCCAACAGGACCACGCAGGCGAACGCCACGAAGAGGAGGTTGTTGGCCAGGAAGGCGCCCTCCCGGCTGACGGGCGAGTCGATCCCCCCGGGAGACCGGAGGCGGTCGCCGCGCCAGGCGATGAGGCCGACGCCGGTGACCAGCACCAGCCCGAAGAATCCCAACAGGAGCGGCCCGATGGTCGAGTTCGAGAACGAGTGCACCGACTGGATGACCCCCGACCGGGTGAGGAACGTCCCGAGGATGGTGAGGCTGAAGGCGGCCACGACCAACGAGAGGTTCCAGATGCGCAGGAGGCCGCGGCGTTGCTGGACCATCACCGAGTGCAGGTAGGCGGTTCCCACCAGCCAGGGCAGCAGGGCGGCGTTCTCGACCGGGTCCCAGCCCCAGAAGCCTCCCCAGCCCAACACCTGGTACGACCACCAGGCGCCGAGCAGGATCCCCATGGTGAGGAAGGCCCAGGCGAACAGCGTCCAACGGCGGGTCTCGCCCTGCCAGTCGTCGTCGAGCCGGCCGGTGATCAGCGAGGCCACGGCGAAGGCGAACGGGAGGGTGAATCCCACCACCCCCAGGTAGAGCAAGGGCGGATGGATGAGTACGAGTGGGTTGTCCTGGAGCAGCGTGTTGGGCCCCAGCCCGACGGCCGGGACGGGCCCGGCCACGTGTCTGAACGGATCAGCCGGCCCGAGCATCAGCCCGAAGAAGAAGGCCGCCACCACGTAGACCACCAGGGTGGCCCACGCCACCAACTCGTCGGCGGACCGTCGCCGGAAGCGCCACACCATGGCGGTGGCATACCCGCCCAGCACGACCCCCCACAGCAGGATCGACCCGGCCAGCGCCGACCACAGCCCGGTGAACGAGTAGAGGAGCGGGGTGGCCCGGCTGTTGTTTTCGGCCACGTAGGCCAGCGAGAAGTCATGGGTGACCAGCGCGTGCTCCATCGCCACCAGGGCCACGACACCGCCCACCAGCACGAGGGGGGCGTACAGCCGGCCGTTGCGGAGGGTCGACGCCCTGCCCCGGGCCAAGCCGGCCGCGATGACCACCACGCCGACCACCGCCGCCGCGAACCCGAGCAGGACGCCGGTGTGGCCGAAGGTGCCGTTCACCGGTCGGGACCGGAGGTGCCCGGGGCGGCGCCGGTCATCGCTTGGAACCGTTCGCGGCCGCGACCCGGTCCGGGTGTTGGGCGATGTAGGTCGAGGAGTGCTTGACCAGGATCTGGTCGGAGACGAATGCGGCGCCGGCGAAATGGCCGACGGCGATGACCGGGATGCCCGGCTGGAAGAGCCCGGGCGGACTCCCGGTGTTCTCGACCCGCACCTCGGTCGCTCCGGCGGTGACCACGAAGTCGACGCCGTCCGGGGTCGGGCGGACCGAGCCGGCCCGGACCGTGCCCTCGAGGTTGAACGTCCGGCCGCCGAGGCTCGCCTCCTGCTGCACGGCCTGATCGGCGGGCAGGTAGAAGTTGAGCGAGGTGCCGAGGCCCTTGGCCATCAGGAAGGCCAGCGACCCGACGAGGACGATGCCGACCACGGCGTACCGCATCCGATGGGTGGCCCGCGTCGTCAAAGGGTCTTCGGTCATCGGCTGCCGGCGGGCCCTACCCCCGGGCCGGTTTCCCGGCGCGTCCCCGGCGCCGTTCCCCGCCCACCGAGCCGGTCACCGGGCGTGGCCGAGGGCTCCAACCGCTCCACCGCCCGGGTGAGCCGACGCCGGCGCCAGACCAGCTGCACCCCGTAGAGGAAGAGGATCGAGAGCACGATGACGTAGCCGGCGACGACGTAGCCCATCAGGCCGCCTCGTCCTCGTCCTCGGGCGCACCCTCGGCCCGGCGCTGGCGCAGCGCCATGTCCAGCTCCCCGGTGCCCAGCCGGTCCTCGAGGGCGCCGATCCGGTAGCGGACGATCAGCATCCACACGAAGACGAGGGTGAGGGCCACGAAGCCGAGAAGGAGGGTCCAGGCCATCGACCCGTGGATGGTCGGTGTGAGGTCTGGATTGAGCACCGTCGCCCCCTGGTGGAGCGTCCGCCACCAGAGGACGGAGAAGTGCACGATGGGGACGTCCACCGCCGCGAACAAGCACACGAAGGCGCTGCGCCGGGCCCGTGCCTCGGGCTCGGCGGGGACCCGGCGGAGGGCCAGGTACCCGAGGAACAGCACCAGGAGCACCGCGGTGCTGGTGAGACGGGCGTCCCACGCCCACCACACGCCCCAGGTCGGCCTGCCCCAGATCGAGCCGGAGACCAGCGTGCACACGTTGAAGACGACGCCCACCTCGACGGCCGCCGCGGCCAGGCGGTCCCAGAACAGCGACCGGGTGCGCGGCCACAGGTACAGCAGGCTGGCCCCGGCCGCCAGGCCGAAGGCAAGGTACAGGGCCACCCAGGCCACGCCGGGATGGAGGTACACCAGGCGCACCAGGTTCCCCTGGGTCACGTCGGGCGGCGTCACCCACAGGGCGAGCCACACGGTGGCGGCGGTGGCCACGGCGGCGGTGATCCCGACGACCCGCACCGTCCAACGAGCCCGGGATGACTGCAGTGGGGAAGGCCGCCCCGGGGGCGCGCTCACGCCGACTCGTGGATGGGCCCGAACACGACGACGCCGAGGGCCACGTAGACGGCGTCGAACACCACCAGCAACCGGAGCCACTGGGTCCCGTCGGAGGGGACGCCGCCCGCCATGGCCGCCTGCCAGATGCGGGTTCCGGCGAGCAGCACCGGGGCGGCGATGGGCAGCAGCAGCAAGGGCAGCAGGGTCTCCCTCACCCGGAGGCCGGCCGACAGCGCCCCGTACAGGGTCCCGGTGGCCGCCAGCCCGACGGCGCCGAGGAGGCCGGAGGTCACGACCAGCCACGGGATTTCGATCTTCGCCCCGTACAGCAGCACCACCCCGGCCCCCAGGACCACTTCGAGCACCA
This sequence comes from Acidimicrobiales bacterium, assembly GCA_035531955.1. Taxonomy (GTDB): domain Bacteria; phylum Actinomycetota; class Acidimicrobiia; order Acidimicrobiales; family RAAP-2; genus Bog-756. Next base: position 10,529 of record DATKRZ010000091.1, read on the forward strand.
CCAGCTGGGCGGCGACGGCGGCTGACTTGCCGAGGAACAGGCCGGCGGGGTCCAGCCCGGACAGCCGGAGCCCGTCCCTGGCCCCGTCCACCGACTCCACCGCCACGCTGCGCTGGACGGCGAGCACGGTGCAGAACAAGACGGCCACCCAGAACAGCCCGGGGGACCCTTTGGCCATCGGCGTCCGCTCGGGCCCGAGAGCGAAGGCGAACAGGACCAGGGCCACGACCCCGAACGGCGCCACCTGGGACAGGGCCACCCGGGAGCGCGCCTCGATGCGGAGGTCCTTGCCGGCGACCAGGACGGTGTCACGCCACATGGGCCACCTCCGGCCGGGTCGGGTCGCCGTGCTCGGGCGCCGGCCCGATCGCCCGCTCGGCCGTGACCCGGCCACCGGTCAGCGTGATCGCCCTGGAGGCCAGGGGTTCCACGGAGGAGGTCTCGTGGGAGGCGATGACCACGGTGGCGCCGCCGGCGGCGGCCTCGACGATCAGCTGGTCGAGGGCCTGGCGGGCGGAGGCGTCGAGCCCGGCATGGGGCTCGTCGAGCAGCCACAGCTCGGGCCAGCGGGCCGCCAGTACGGCCAGCGCCACCCGCCGCCGTTGCCCGGCGGACAGCTTGGAGGCGCTGGTCTTGAGCAGCCGGCCGGAGAGCCCCAGCCGGTCGCAGGCCCCGTCGATCCGACCGGTGTCGGCACCGGCCGCCCGCACCGCGAACCTCACGTTCTCCCGCACGGTCAGGTCGTCGTAGAGATGGGCGGCATGGGCGACGAGCCCGGTCCGTCGCCGCACCTGGGTCCGCCGGCGGACCGGGTCGAGGCCGAACACCGCCACCCGGCCCGACGCCAGTGGGACCAGGCCGGCGCAGACCCGCAGCAGGCTGGTCTTGCCGGCACCGTTCGGCCCGTCGATCAGCACCGTCTCCCCCGAGGCGACCTCGAGGTCGACCCCGGCGAGCAGTGGGAAGCGTCCGGACAGCGCGACGGCGCCGTGGAGGAAAAGCACTGGGGAGGAGGGGGCTGCGGGGGCCATAGCCGGTCCCTCCATGCTACGGGGGCATGGGTTCAGGAGCCAGACGGGAACCGGCCCGTGTGACGGCTCGGATCACCAGGCCGGGCCCGGGCCGGCCCGCCACACCCCCGAGCTGGTCGACAGCCGGTTGAGATGCAGGTCACGCAGCCAATTGCCGATATGGGCCGAGACCACGTCCACGTTGCCGGTCAAGAGGAGCAGTCCGAAGACGATCAGCACCGCTCCCCCCACCAGGTCGATGATCCAGAGCCTGCCCCGCACCCGGGCCAACGCGTCGGTCATCCGGCCGAAGGCCAGGCCGCTCAGGAGGAACGGGACGCCGAGCCCGAGCGAGTAGGCCAACAGCAGCGCGATCCCACCGGTGGCCGATCCCCCGGTGCCGGCGGCGAGCGACAGCACGCTGCCCAGCACCGGTCCGATGCACGGCGTCCAGGCGAAGGCGAAGGCCATGCCCATCACCGGCGGCGCCCAGGCGCCCAGCACGGAGGGGCGGACGATGAACCGGCGCTCGCCGGCGAGGGCCGCCGGCATTGCCACGCCGGCGGCCATGACCACCAGCACCCCTCCGAAGGCCACGATCAGGAGGCCAGAGGCCGTCTCGAGCGAGCGCTGGTGGGTGAGGAAGAGCCTGCCGATGGCCGACGCCGACGCCCCGAGGATGGTGAAGACCACCGTGAAGCCGGCGACGAAGGCGAGGATCCCGCGCACCAGCCTCGCCCGCTCCCGCCGGAGGCCGGCCGGGCTGGGTGCCGCCCATTGCGTCGCGGCTCCGCCGGCCGGCCCGTCCGACGGCCGGGGCCCGAGGGGCACTCCCTCGGTTCCGGGATCCACGCCGCCGACGCCGACGGGCACACCGGCCGTCACCGGCGCGGGACGGAGCGCGTCCAGCTCCGCGGCCGAGAGACCCGACACCATCGAGAGATAGGCGGGGACCAGCGGGAGCACGCAGGGTGAGAGGAACGAGAGCATCCCGGCCCCGAACGCCACCAACATCCCGAGGGGGTCGGCGTGGATCGCCGCGGGACCGCCCATCCGCTACGCCAGCTGGCTGTTCACCAGCGCCATGTCGGCCTCCACCATCATCTGCACCAGTGCCGCGAACTCGATCTCGCGGTGCCAGCCCAGCGTCTTCTCGGCCTTGGACGGATTGCCGACCAGGAGGTCCACCTCGGCCGGTCGGAGGAAGCGCTCGTCGATGACCACGTGCTCCTCCCAATCGAGGTCGGCGGCGGAGAACGCCAGCTCCACCAGCTCCTTGACCGAGTGGGTCTCCCCGGTGGCGACCACGTAGTCGTCGGGACGGTCCTGTTGGAGCATGAGCCACATGGCCCGCACGTAGTCGGCCGCATACCCCCAGTCGCGCTGGGCATCGAGGTTCCCGAGCGCCAGCTTCTCGTCGATGCCGGCCTTGATGCGGGCCACCCCGTGGGTCACCTTGCGGGTCACGAACTCGAGACCGCGCCGGGGTGACTCATGGTTGAAGAGGATCCCCGAAGACGCGTGCAGGTCGTAGCTCTCGCGGTAGTTCACGGTGATCCAGTGGCCGTAGACCTTGGCCACCCCGTACGGGCTGCGTGGATAGAACGGCGTGGACTCCCGTTGGGGCACTTCGAGCACCTTGCCGAACATCTCCGACGAGCTCGCCTGGTAGAAGCGGATCTCCGGGTCGACCGTCCGGATGGCATCGAGCACCCGGGTTACGCCGAGTGCGGTGGTCTCCCCGGTGAGGACGGGTTGGTTCCACGACGTCTGGACGAAGGACTGGGCCGCCAGGTTGTAGACCTCGTTGGGGCGGCTGTCGCGCAGGATGTTGATCATCGACACCTCGTCCAGGAGGTCGCCGGCGACCAGGGTCAACCGGTCCTGGATGTGGGCGATCCGCTCGAAGTTGAGCGTGCTCGACCGACGGACCATTCCGCAGACCTCGTAGCCATTGTCCAGCAGGAACTCCGCCAGATAGGAACCGTCCTGGCCGGTGACACCGGTGATCAATGCTCGTTTCGACATGCGGTCGTGCTCCTCAGCTTTCGGTCCGTGTCTCGGTGCCGTCGGTGGCTGTCTGCCAGGACGGCGGTCGCTTCTCGATGAAGGCGGCGATCCCCTCGGCTGCCTCGGCGGTCTGGCTGGTGACCGTGAGCATGGCGTGCAGGTACGGGAGAGCCTCCGTCGCCGCCGAGTCCAGTACAGCGTAGAACGAATCGCGGCCCATCCTCATCACCCCCGGCGGCTTGGAGGCCAGCACCTGAGCCAGGTCCGCCACCTCGGCGTCCAGTCGGTCCGCCGGCACCACCCGGGTGACGAACCCGATCCGGTCCGCCTCCTCCGCCCCCACCACCCGGCTGGTGAGCATCAGTTCGAGGGCCTTCTTCGGGGCCATGGACCGGAGCATGGGCACCGTGACCATGTACGGCCAGAGGCCCACGTTGAGCTCGGGCGCGGCAAAGCGGGCGCGGTCCGATGCGATGACCATGTCGCAGGCCAGCGCCAGGCCGAAACCGCCGGCCATGGCCCATCCCTGCACCCGGGCGATGGTGGGCTTGCCCAGCTGCCACAGCTCCTCGAACAGCTCGGCCAGCCAACCGCGGGCCCGGTGGTGCTCGACGTAGTCGTCGGTGGCCCCCCCGGGGTCGCGGGGCACCATGCCGGACAGGTCTGCACCGGCACAGAACGCCTCGTCGCCCGCCCCGGCCAGCACCACCACCTTCACCCCGGCGTCCGCCTTGGCCCGGGCGAGGTGCTCCCGGAGACCCCCGATCACCTCCCAGGTCATGGCGTTGCGCCGCGCCGGCCGGTTGATCGTCAGGGTGAGCACCGCTCCGCGCCGTCCGACCAGGAGATCGGTGGTCGGGCCGGTCGGGCCGTCCGCCGACGGGCCATGTTGGGAGGCGTCGGGCACTCAGACGACGGTAGCCCGCGGCGGCCGGTGCCGTCGGCCCGGTCGTCGGCGGACGGCGGAACCGGGTGCCGGGCCGACGGCCCGGTGGGCCGGTGGACCGGCGGACCGGTCCCACTACGGTGGCGCCATTCCCACCGCAGCCGTGCTCTCGTTCCGCCTCGGAGGCCCCGACGGCGTGGCTGTCGAGGCAGCCAAGTGGCAGGGAGCACTGGCCGAGCTCGGATTCGCCACCCGCACCGTGGCCGGCGGCGGGGACGCCGACCGGCTGCTCCCCGGGCTCGCCATCGGGGCCGCGGAGCCCCCGACCGGATCGGAGCTGGACGACGCCCTGAGGGACGCCGACCTGGTGGTCGTGGAGAACCTGTGCTCCCTTCCCCTCAACCCGGGCGCGGCGGCGGCGGCGGCGAGGGTCCTGGCCGGGCGGCCGGCCATCCTCCACCACCACGATCTCCCCTGGCAGCGGCGGCGGTTCCGGGACCATCCGGCCCCCCCGGTCGACCGTCGGTGGACCCAGGTCACCATCAACGAGTTGAGCCGACGGCAGCTGGCCGACCGGGGCATCGCGGCCACCACGGTCTACAACGCCTTCGCCGTCGGCCGACGCGGGGGAGGGCCAGCGCCAGACCCGACCGGAGACGACCTGCGGTCGCGGGTGCGCGCCGCCGTCGGGGTCGACCACGACCGACGCCTCGTCCTCCAGCCCACCCGGGCCATCCCGAGGAAGAACGTGGCCGGCGGCATGCGGGTGGCTGCCGAGCTGGGGGCGGTGTACTGGCTGCTCGGGCCGGCCGAGGACGGGTTCGGGCCCGAGCTCGACGCCCTGGTGGCCTCGGCCCCGTGCCCCGTGATCCTGGGCACCGGCGGCTGCGACCTGAGCATCCACGATGCCTACCGGGCGTGCGACGTCGTCGCCCTGCCCTCGACCTGGGAGGGATTCGGCAACCCCTCGATCGAGTCCGCGGTCCACCGGCGCCCCCTCGCCATCGGCCCGTACCCCGTGGCCGGTGAGCTGGCCGCCTTCGGCTTCGAGTGGTTCGCCCTCGGGGAGATGGACCGGCTCGGGCGGTGGCTGGACGCCCCGGACCCGGGCCTGCTCGATCGCAATGCGGCGGTGGCGGAGGCCCACTTCTCCCTCGACGACCTCCCTGCCAGGATCGCCTCGGTGATCCCTGACCTGTAGCCGGACGGTGCGATCGGGTCGGGCCGGTGCGGTCGGCCGGTGCGCCATCGGAGCGCGTTTCGGGCCCCCGGCTACCATGATCTGATGGACGGTGGAGCGAGCCCGGAGGCCGACGGCAGTTCCCCGGGACAGCGGGCACCGGCGCCGAACGGACGGCGACTCACCGCCGACGCCCGGCGCCGCCAGCTCTTCGAGGTCGCGCTGTCCCTGTTCGCCGAGCACGGATATTCCGCCACCACCATGGACGACATCGCCGAGGCGGCCGGGGTGACCAAGCCGCTCGTCTATCAGCACTTCGAGTCCAAGCGGGCGCTCTACCTCGAGCTGATGGACGTGTTCTCGAGGGAGCTGGTCACCCGGATCGTCAAGGCCACGGCCAACGCCGAGGGCCCGCGCCAGCAGGTCGAGCTGGGATTCGCGGCCTACTTCGAGCTGATGGTGGGCAACGAGCAGGCCTTCCGCCTCCTGTACGGACGGGATGCACCCGACGACCCCGAGCTCGGCGCCGCCCTCCGGCGGGTGGAGGACACCATCGCCCAGGCCATCGACCCGCTCATCGACGCCGGGCTCGATCCTGAGCACCGGCTGCTGCTGGCCCATGCCGTGGTGGGGATGGCCGAGGGGGCCAGCCGTCACTGGCTGGACGCCCGGCGGGACGGCTTCCCGACAGGGGGGGGCACCGGGGACGGAGCGGGCGCGGAGACGGGGGATGAGGAGGAGGGCTCCCATCTGGCCGTCCGCCTGGCCGACTTCGCCTGGGCGGGACTCCGCCAGGTGCACCGGATCTGACCGCCGATCCGGGTCAGCCCCGGCGCGGACCGCCTTCAGGCGTGGACCTCACCGGCCACGACCGGCTGGTGGTTGCTCCGCACCACGCCGCCTGACTGCTCGGCCGTGATGGCGAACGCACTCACCGGCGGGGCCCCGGCCACGCTGAAGGCGATGACCTCCGGACGGGCACCGAGCAGCCCGAGCGAGATGGTCTTGCGGCCGACGACACCCCAGAGCTGATAGGTCTCGTCGCCCGGCAGCCTCGACAGGCCCTGGGCCTGGACGAATCCCGTGCCCGACTCGGTGAGGACCACCGTGGCCCGCTCCGAGGCGGCCCCGGCCGGTCCGGGGGCCGCCACCAACTCGACCTGTCTGGTCGTGGGCGAACCGAGCGCGGAGCGTTCGGCCGCGGACAGGGGGGCCTGCAACGAGTTCACCTGGTGGTCCAGATGGCGGACCTGGAATCCGAGCACGACGGCCACGACCGCGGCCGCGGCCGCCACCGCCCCGGCCGTCCAGGCCACCCACCTTCTCCGGCGGCGGTCGGCGAAAGGGACCACGTCGGTCCCGCCCTTGCTCATCAGGTCGGTGCGATCGGACCCCGTCTCCAGCCGGGCTGACAAGCTCTCCCACGACGGCGGCGTCGATCCGTCGAGCTGGCTGGCGATGCCGTCCCACAACTTCGCCGGTGAGGCTCCGCCGGAGTTGGCCAGGAGCCCGGCCACCTCGTGGTGCTGGGCCACCTCGGTCGAGCATCTGGGGCAGCCTTCGAGATGGCGCTCGACCATGGTGGCGGTCTCGGCATCCAGGGCGTCGAGGGCGTAGACCCCGAGCAGGTCCTGGATCTCGCCATGGCTCGGCTCGGGTACTGACGCGCTCACAGCTCTGCCCCCGCCGGCTGCACGCCCCGCTCGGTCAGATTGACGCGGAGGCGGCCCAGGCCCGACCGGATGCGGCTCTTTATGGTTCCCTCCGGCTCATCGAGCATCTCCGCCACCACGCGGTAGGTGTGGCCGCCGAAGTATGCCAGTTCGATCGGCTGGCGCAGCTCGTCGGGCAGGTCGGCGAGCGCTTCTTTCACCTGCTCGGCCACAGCCATGTCCCAGACCTCATGGTCGATGTCGTAACCGGCATAGGCCGTCTCGTAGGAGGTGCGCTCTTCGCGCCGGCGCCGGGCCACCTCCGACCGGACGAAGTCAACCGACTTCCCGTGAGTCCGGGCCAGCAGGAAGGAACGCAGCGTTCCCCTCTGGGCATCGAACTTCTCGGGGTGCTTCCAGAGGTCGAGGAAGACCTCCTGGGTGATTTCCTCCGCCGCGGGGTCACTCTGCAGGATCCGTCGGGAGAGGGCGTGGACGGCCCCACCGTGGCGCCGGTAGACCTCGGCCAGGGCGGGTTGGTGCCAACGGCCGACGGCCACCACCAAATTGGCGTCGCTGGCCTGATCGACTTGGATCACAGGACTGTCTTCGACACCGTCGCCCATCTGGATGACCTCAATCTACGTCGGCGGGTGGGACACGTCGGCCGGCCGGACGCCGTCGGCCCGGATCCGGTACATCCGTCCCGGCCCCCTACTCCGAATACCGGGGCATGACCTCCGGTACCGACCGCCACCTGCCGTCCCGCACCCGTTGGCGCTCACAGGACATCGGTGCCCGCGGGACGGCCTTGGGCGCCGTGATGACCCTGGCCCTCGTGCTGGCCGCCTGTTCCTCGGGTGGCAGCGACTCGTCCACGGGCGCGTCCACGACGGCACCCGCCGGCGCGGGCGCCAACCCGGTCAGTTCCCACACCATCACCATCAAGAACTTCGCATTCTCGCCCCAGACGATCACCGTGGCGGCGGGGACAGCGGTCACGGTGACCAATGACGACCAGGTGGCCCACACCCTCACCGCCATGTCGGGTGGCTTCTCCACCGGTGACATCGGCCCGGGCCAATCCAAGACGATCACCGCCCCGAACACCCCCGGCACCTACTCGTACTTCTGCTCGATCCACCAGTACATGACGGGCCATCTGACCGTTTCGGGCTGACCGACTGGCGCTCCCGCAGGTCACCCCGGGGCAGGAGCCGATGACCA
>DATKRZ010000092.1:0-13668 GCA_035531955.1 Acidimicrobiales bacterium
AGCCGGTGACGACGCTGAGCGGGTGACCCGGGCCGTCGTGGTGCGCGCCGACTCCGCCGGCTGCACCGAAGGATTCCTTGCCGCCTGTCGGGCACGCAACGTCTCCTTCTTCGTCTCGGCACGATCGAATCCCCAGGTCACAGCCGCCATCTGTGATGCCATCGGCATCGAGACGGTCTGGGAGCAAGCCGTCACACAAGGCGGCGAGCCGCGGGTGGGCACCTCGGTCTGCGAGCTGACCTCGTTGATCGACGATCACAAGCTGCCCAACGGGACCCGCCTCATCGTCCGACGTGAGCCCCTCCATCCCGGAGCCCAGCGCAGCCTGTTCCCGAGTCTCGAGTTCCGCTACTGGGGCTTCTACACCGATGCCGCGGGAAGTCCGGTCGAACTGGACGCCACCATGCGGGCCCATGCCCATGTCGAACAGCACATCCAGCGGCTGAAGGACTCGGGACTCTGTCGGATGCCCTTCACCAGCTTCGAGGCCAACGCCAACTGGATGATGACGGTGGCCGTGAGTGCGGACCTGGTGCGTTGGTTCCAGCTGCTGTGCTTCGACGGGGACTGGGCGAACGCCCGCCCGAAGGCCATGCGATGGGGCATCTTCCATGCCCCCGGCCGGTTGATCCGCACGTCACGCCAGCGCGTCGTGCGCATCATCGATGGTTGGCCTGGCACCGATGCGCTCCTGGATGCCTACCGGCGCATCGAACTCATCACCTGACCGTCACTCGCACCCCGGCAGACGGCACCAGATTGACGACGCGCGCCCCAACGAAGCCTGCCGGTCGTTTCCGACCCCCTGAATTGACCGCAATGCGAATACTGCTGTCCCCGGCAAGCCAAAATCGGACGCCGAACCCGTCAGGCCGCCCGATTCATTGCCTCACGAAGATTCTCCGGATTCTCGTGAACGGTCAGGGTTAGGGAAATCGACACGGAGGCGGTTGGAGATCTGCTCGGGGCTCCACGCCTTCCCCCAGCGCCGATCCTGGCGGGGTCCATGCCGCCTCCCCTTGAAACGAACGGTCGGACCCGGCACTGCAGTTCCGTCTGGCCGGATGATCTGCCCGGATAGACGATCCTCGACGTATGCACGCAGCGGCTCGTTGGCCGCCAGCTTGGCCACCTTCGGCCTCTTGGCTCGTCGGTCAGCGTGCCACTGGGCGTTGATGGCCCGATAGCCCGACGAGTCTGTCCGGGTAGCCGCGTTCCGGCGCAGCTCTCGGCTGATCGTTGACGGGGAGCGGTTCGTTTGTCAGGCGATTTCCCTTCCACCGCAGCCTTTCGCCTCGAGGATGGCGATCTCCTCACGTTCGGCGAAGGACAGGTAACGGCCAGACATTGGGGCCAGGCTGACAGGGCGCATTCCACCAGCTTCACGGAACCACCTACTCCCAACGGGGGATGACACTCCCACCGACAGCGCTGCGCCTTCATTCGACAGCCCCTTGGCGATCCCGACCCAGAACCGCTGCACCTGATCGCGCTGCCAGACTGGCGGCCGCCCCGGTGAGTACATCTTGTCTCGCATCGCCCACGTCGCCTTTTGCTGCTTGCCAATTCCCATCCCGGAACACCTCCATCATCAAGGTGTTGCGACGACCACTGGAATCCGCCTTGCGATCCTGCGTCGGTGTGACAGATGAGTCCGTCGAGGCTGGTGTGGCGCCTGGTCCAGGCGGCCATGTTGAGGGCGTCGAGGACGAGGGCGGTGGTCATGGACCGGGCCGCCTTCCAGCCCAACCAGCCGTCGGGAGAAGACGTCGATGATGAAGGCGACGTAGACGACTCCCGACCAGGTCGAGCAGTAGGTGAAGTCGGCCACCCACAGGGCATCGGGTCGGCTGGCCGTGAAAGGGCCCGGACGTGGGCGGGATCGGACTTGGTGGTGAAGCGCTTCTTCGCCCGGGTGGCGCCCTGAATGCCCTGCTGGCGCATGAGCCGGGCCACCTGGTCCCGCCCGACGTCGATGTCCCGGCGTTTGGCCGCCTTCCAGAGCTTCCGGCGGCCGTAGACGGAGTAGTTCTTCTCCCATAGCGCCCGGAGCGCAGGTCCGGTGGCGGCGTCTCGGGTGGCCCGGACCGAGAGCGGTCTGGCCTTGGTGTCGTAATAGGTGGAGGGGGCGATCTGAAGTTGTTCGCAGATCGGCTCGACCCCCCATCGACGCCCATCGGTTTCGTTGTCCCGATGGGCGTCGATGAAGGCGACTACTTCTTTCCTCGGCGGTCGAGTTCCGCCCCGAAGAGAGTTGTTGCCGACTGCAGGATGTCGTTGGAGCGGCGAAGCTCGAAGTTCTCCTTGCGGAGCCGCTTCAGCTCGGCCTGCTCGTCGGTCGTGAGGCCCGGCCGCTTGCCGGCGTCCACCTCGGCCCGCTTCGCCCAGGACCGGAGCGATTCGTCGCCCACCCCCAGCTGGCGGGCCACCCGGGAGATGACCGTCTTGTCGTGGGGATCCTGGACTCGGAGCTCCTGGACCATCTTCACGGCCCGCTCCTTCAGCTCAGGCGGGTACCTCTTTGTGGTGCGCTTCTCTTCCATGGCTCCATCCTCGCTTCCAAGGTATGGAGTCTCCGGGGATCCCAGGGCGGTTCACCTCAGCTACTGCGCAAGCTCGTCGGCGTGGACCTGCTCATCATCGACGACTTCGCGCTCCATCTGCTCGACGTCACTGAGACGAACGACTTCAAGGAGCTGGCCGTCCAGCGTCATCGCAAAGAGGCAACCGTGCTCACCTCGAACCGCGACCCGAGTGAGTTCCTCGCGCAGCTGGCCGACCCGCTGCTCGCGCAGTCGGCCGTCGACCGGCTCCAGAGCGCGGCCTACGAACTCGTCATCGAAGGTGAGTCCTAGCGCAAGCGGCAGAAGCCACGGCCGGCGCAAGCGCCGTCCGAGGCCGCACCCGACCGGGCCCGGCGCAAGCCCAACGGTTGACACCGCCGTGCAGGTCCGCCACGATCACGGCAGGCTGGCACGAATGTGGGGACGAGGTGGTCCCATGCTCGTGGCGGAGGGATCGTCCCATGAGGGTGGCGGGTGACAGGTAAACCGGGGCTTCCGGCCACAAGCCTGAGAGCCTGGGAGGAGAATCGAACTCCTGACCTACGCATTACGAGTGCGTTGCTCTACCGACTGAGCTACCCAGGCGCGGTGGGACACGCTATCCGACGGTGCCCACCGGCCGAGTCGGGCCACGCACCGGCCCGGCGCCCAGCTGTCCGCCTCAGTCGGCCATTCCGGACAGCTCGACCATCAATGCGTCCATCAAAAGGGATTCGTTGGCATTTCGACCGAGGGCCACCGAGGCATCGCCGATGGCGTCGACCTGCCGGGCCGTCCGACGTCCCTCGGCCGCGCTGCCCGCCGACCCGACCTCCCCGTCGGACCCGGTCGCGCCGATCAGCCGATCGCGGTACACGCCGGCCAGCGTGGCCAGGCCGAACCGGAGGTCATCGGTCCGCCAACGCCTTTCCTCCCGCTTGTGGCCCTCCTCCACCTGCCGGCGACCGGTGATGCCCTTGGCCCCGGTGATCTCGGCCTGCTCGGCCAGCGCGGCCAACTCCGCCTGGTGCTGGGCCCGCAAAGGGGCCAGGGCCTCGTCGGCCGACCCCAGCAGGTCCGAAGCCACCGCCGCGGCTGCAGCCCCGGTGCCGTCCAGCCGGGAAGGAACCGACCGCCATTGGTCCTGCCGGGCCACGAATCCCTCGTCGCTCACCAATAGTCGGGCGCGGTCGAGCCGGCCCCCCGAGGCGCTCGCCACCGCCTCGGCGTGGTCGGCGTCGACCCCACGGGCCACCAGCCAGCCGACCATGACGGCATGGGGCACGGGGTCGAACGACACCCGGACGCACCGGCTCACGATGGTGGTCAGGCTGGAGGGCAGGGCATTGGCCACCAGGACGAAGACCGTGGACGGCGGCGGCTCCTCCACGGTCTTCAAGAGCGCTGGCGCCGCCCGGTCGGCGAGGTGGACATCGGTGACCATGAGCACCTGGCGCGCCGACTCGAGCGGTCGGCGTTGGGCCCGGGCGACGATCGTCCTGGCCTCGTCGATGTCGATCGAGGCGCCGGACCGCTCGGCCACGACCAGGTCTGGGTGGGTCCCGTTCAGCGCCCGTCGGCAGGTGTTGCACCGGCCGCATCCCCCGAGCGGGCAGAGAAGGGCGGCGGCCAGCCCGCGTGCCGCGGCGCGCTTCCCCGAACCGGGAGGGCCGTGCAGCAGGTAGGCGTGCACCGGTCGGCGGGCCGCGGCCATCAGCTGTGCCACCGCCTTCGGCTGGCCCACCACCTCCTCGAACAGCTCGGGCGTCGGCAGCACCTGGGGCTGCTCCTCGGGTGACCCCTGCCCCTCGGCCGAGCCGGCCGGCGGGTCAGCGATCATCGTCTGGAGCCGGCGGATCGAGGCCGGAGAGCCCCGACCAGACCGCGGCGGCGACCGTGTCCACCGGGCCCGTGCCGTCGACGACCAGCCAGGGCGTGGCCGCCTCGGCGGCCAGCCGGTGGTACCCGTCGGCCACCCGCTGCTGGAACCCGAGTCCCTGCGCCTCGATGCGATCGTTGCGCGACCCGCGACGCCGGGTGGCGGCCACGTCCACCGGCACGTCGATGAGGACGGTGAGATCGGGGCTCAGGCCCGCGGTGGCCCAGTCGATCATCCGGCCCAGCTCCGAGGTGTCCAGTCCCCGCCCGTAGCCCTGGTACGCCAGGGTCGAGGGCGAGAACCGATCGGTGACCACCCAGCGGCCCGCAGCCAAGGCCGGGGCGACCACCTCGGCCACGTGCTGGGCCCGGTCCGCCGCCACCAACAGGGCCTCGGCCCGCCCGTCCACCGGGGGTGCCCCGGGGTCGAGGACCAGCCGCCGCAGCGCCGCGCCCAGAGCCGTGGCCCCCGGCTCGAAGGTGAGCAGGGCACCGAGCCGGTCGGCCGCCAGCCGGGCCTGGGTGGACTTGCCGCACCCGTCGACGCCCTCGAGCGCGATCAGCCGGCCCCGTTCGCCGCCGCTCACCCCGGGCTACTGGTTCTCGCCACCGGCCCCCCCGGTGCCCGCCACAGGCTCGGCCGCAACCCTGCCCGGGGCGGCCTTCTTGGCCGCCGACTTGCGGGCCGGCGCCTTCTTGGCCCCTCCGGCCTTGGTCGCCTGCTTGCGGGCCGGCGCCTTCTTGGCCGCCTTCTTGCGGGTGGAGGGCCCCGCCGCCCGGCGTTCGGCCAACAGCTCCGATGCCCGCTCGACCGTGAGGCTCTCCACCTCATCGCCCCGTCGCAGGGAGGCATTGGTGGTGCCGTCGGTCACATACGGCCCGAACCGCCCGTCCTTGACCACCATCGGAAGGCCGGTGTCCGGATCGTCCCCCATCTCGCGGAGCGGTCCCCTGGCGTTGCGGCCACGGGTCTTGGGCTGTGCGAACAGCGCCAACGCCTCGTCCAGGTCGACGGAGAGGATCTGGTCCTCAGTGGAAAGGCTCCTGGTGTCGGTGCCCTTCTTCAGGTACGGGCCGAATTTGCCGTTGTGGGCGACGATCTCCTGGTCACTCTCCGGGTCGGTGCCGACCACCCGGGGTACTGACAGCAGCTCCAGTGCCTGTTCGAAGGTGAGGGTCTCGGGGGACATCGAGGCGAAGAGGGACGAGGTGCGGGGCTTCGGGCCGCCGTCCACCAGCTCGCCCAGTTGCACGTAGGGCCCGAACCGGCCGGCCCGGACCTGGACCGGCAGTCCGGTGTCGGGGTCCTCACCGAGCACCCGGTCCGAGGAGGGGGCCTGGAGCAGCGACTCGGCCCGCTCGACGGTGAGCTCGTCCGGCGCCAGGTCCTCGGGGATGGACACCCGGTCCTCACCGTGTTGGAGGTAGGGGCCGTAGCGGCCGACCCGGGCCATGATCTCCTCGCCGTCGGTGCCCACGCCGATGGGGATCGAATTGATCTCACGGGCGTCGATCTCGCCCAGGTAGGTGCTGACCTCGCGTTTGAGCCCGAGACGGCCGACGTCCCCGGCCGCGGGGCCCTCCGGGGACGGGCCCGGCCCCTCGGCCCCGAAGTAGAACCGGGTCAGCCAGGGAAGGGACTCCTCCTCGCCGGCGGCGATGGCATCGAGGTCGTCCTCCATCGAAGCGGTGAACCCGTAGTCCACCAGATCGGTGAAGTACCGCTCCAGGAGGCCGACCACGGCGAAAGCGGTGAAGGAGGGGACGAGGGCGGTGCCCTTCTTCCACACGTAGCCCCGGTCGAGGATGGTGGCGATCACGCTGGCGTAGGTGGACGGCCGGCCCACACCCAGATCCTCCATGGCCTTGACCAGGGACGCCTCGGTGTAGCGGGCCGGCGGCTGGGTGGCGTGGGATCCGGGCTCGAGGTCGTCGACCGACACTGGGTCCCCCTCGGCCATGGGGGGCAGGTGCACCTCCTGGTCGGCCAGCTCGGCCTCCGGATCGTCCTCGCCCTCGACGTAGGCCCGCAGGTAGCCCGGGAACTGGATGACCTTGCCCGAGGCAGAGAACTCGGCCTCCCGCCCGGGAGCCCCACCCGTCCCGACCGACGTCCCGACCAGTCGGACCTGGGCACTGGTGCCGGTGGCGTCGGCCATCTGCGAGGCCACGGTGCGCTTCCAGATGAGGTCGTAGAGCCGGAATTCGTCACCGGACAGCGAGCGGGCCGCCTCGTCGGGCGTGCGGAACGACTCCCCCGCCGGCCGGATGGCCTCGTGGGCCTCCTGCGCGTTCTTGACCTTGCGCTCGTAGCGCCGGGGCTGGGCCGGCACGAACGCCGGTCCGTAGAGGGCGGAGGCCTGCGCCCGGGCCGCATCCAGGGCCTGGCTCGACAGGGTGGTCGAGTCGGTGCGCATGTAGGTGATCCAGCCGTCCTCGTAGAGGCGCTGGGCGACCTGCATGGCCCGCTTGGAGCTGAACCGGAGCTTGCGCCCCGCCTCCTGCTGCAGGGTCGACGTCATGAACGGCGGCGACGGCGAGCGGCGGAACGGCTTCTCGGTGAGCGATTTGACCGCGAAGGGCACGCCGGCCAGCCCGTCGGCCAATGAGCGGGCCTCGGCCTCGGCCAGCACCGTCACCGACCCGGGCGACCGGAGGGCGCCGGAGTCGTCGAAGTCGCGCCCGGTGGCCAGCCCTACCCCGTCGACCGACACCAGTGCCGCGGCGAACGATCTCGGGACCCCTTCGCTGGCCGGTGCGGCCCGGTCGGGGGTGAAGGTGGCGTCGATGCCCCACCAGCCCGCCGATCGGAACCCCATGCGGGCCCGTTCCCGCTCGACCACCATGCGGGTGGCCACGCTCTGGACCCGGCCGGCCGACAGCCGGGGCATGATCTTCTTCCACAGGACGGGCGATACCTCGTAGCCGTAGAGGCGGTCGAGGATCCGGCGGGCCTCCTGGGCGTCCACCAGGCGACGGTCGAGGTCCCGCCACTCGAGGACCGCCCGTTCGATGGCCGGTCGGGTGATCTCGTGGAAGACCATCCGCTTGACCGGCACCCGGGGGGCCAGCACCTCGAGCAGGTGCCAGGCGATCGACTCCCCCTCACGGTCCTCGTCCGAGGCCAGGTAGACCTCGCTGGCCTGCTTGACCAGCTGCTTCAACTTGGCCACCTGGGACTTCTTCTCGGTGGACACCACATACAGCGGCTTGAACCCGTTGTCGACGTCGACGCCCAGGCGGGACCAGGCCTCCCCCTTGTAGGCGGCCGGAACCTCGTCGGCGCGGCGGGGGAGGTCGCGGATGTGCCCGATGGAGGACTCCACCACGTAGCCCGATCCGAGCAGGCCGGCGATGGTCTTGGCCTTGGCCGGCGACTCCACGATGACCAGGGGCTTCGCCCCGCTGCGGGGGCGCGGTCCCCCGGCGGCACCGTTGCCGGTGCCGGTCTCCGCGGGCGTGTCGGTCGGGTCGGTTCGTACCATGGCTGTGGGCACAGGCTGAACGGTCGGCCGAGGCATTGTCAACCCCGGGAGGGTGCTGCCGGGGGCCCCTGCGCTCGGGGTCCCGGTGGGCTCAGTCGTGCGATGCGTCGACCGCCACGGTAGCGGCCCGGTCCACGGCGGCCGCTCCGGCGGCGGGCAGATCGCCGTCCATGGACTCGGTCTTCCGCTTGGAGAAGGCGATGGCGCCGAGCAGGACGACCAGGGCCACCCCGGCGATGGCCAGGCGGGCGCCGGTGTGGTGGCGCAGGGTGATGACCGCCGGCAGGATCAGCAGCGAGACCAGGTTCATCACCTTGATGAGCGGGTTGAGAGCGGGGCCGGCGGTGTCCTTGAACGGGTCGCCGATGGTGTCGCCGATGACCGCGGCCTTGTGGGCCTCCGATCCCTTGCCCCCCTCGTTGCCGTCCTCGATGTACTTCTTGGCGTTGTCCCAGGCCCCGCCGGAGTTGGACAGGAAATTGGCCATCAGCTGGCCGGTGAGGATGGCCCCGACCAGGAAGGCGCCGAGGGCGAAGTAGCTGATGCCGAAGCCCACGATCACCGGGCTCAGCACGGCCAGCAGGGCCGGGGTGGCCAGCTCCCGCTGGGAGGCCGACGTGCAGATGGCGATGACCTTCCCGTACTCGGGCTTCTCGGTGTAGTCCATGATGCCCGGGTGCTCGCGGAACTGGCGGCGCACCTCTTGGACCACCGTGCCGGCCGACCGGCCCACGGCGCGGATGGCCAACGCCGAGAAGATGAAGGCGATCGACCCCCCGATCAGGACGCCGATGAAGATGGTCGGGTGGGAGACGTTGATCGAGGTCTGCGGGAGGTCGAACAACCAGTTGACCGGGGCGCCCAGGGGCGGGTGCAGGCCCAGTTGGGACCCGATCGTCTCGATGAACGAGGCGAACAAGGCCACCGAGGCGATGACCGCCGAGCCGATGGCCACCCCCTTGGTCACCGCCTTGGTGGTGTTGCCGACCGCGTCGAGGCTGACCATGACCCGCTCGGCGTCGCCGGTGAACTCGCCGGACATCTCCGCCACCCCGGCGGCGTTGTCGGACACCGGGCCGAAGCTGTCCTCGGAGACGATCATGCCCGCCGTCGACAGGAGCCCGATGCCGGTGAGCGCCACCAGGTACAAGGTGAGCTGGATGTTGCCGCCGCCCAGGCCGATGGAGACGGCGATGGCCAGCACGATGGCGATGATGGCCCACACCGACGACTCGAGGCCCAGGGCCAGGCCCGACAGGGTGAGGGTGGCCGGGCCGGTCCGCGCCGTCTCCGCCACCTCCTTCACCGGACCGCGCTCGGTGGAGGTGAAGTGCTCGGTGATCTGGCTTGCCACCAGCATCAGCACCACGCCGGTGAGCACGGCGTAGAAGGCCTTCCAGTAGTGGAGGTACGCGCCGGCCACGACAGCCGAGCCGGCGATGGTGAGGATGGCCGCCGTCCACACCCCCCGGTTGATGGGGGCCATGGCGTTGCGGTCCCTGTGGCCGGCCCGCACCACGAACACCCCGATGATGGTGGCCAGGATGCCGATGGCCGGGATGGCGATGGGGAAGATGACCGTCTTGGCCGCCGCCCCTCCCCGCCCGATCGACCCGAAGGCGGTGACGCCCAGGATGATGGCGGCGATGATGGTGATGACGTACGACTCGAACAGGTCGGCGGCCATGCCGGCACAGTCGCCGACGTTGTCGCCGACGTTGTCGGCGATGGTGGCGGCGTTGCGGGGGTCGTCCTCGGGGATGCCGGCCTCCACCTTGCCCACCAGGTCGGCGCCCACGTCGGCTGCCTTGGTGAAGATGCCGCCGCCGACCCTCATGAACAGGGCCAACAGCGAAGCGCCGAAGCCGAACCCGATCAGCACGGAGGTGGCGGTGTTCTGGAAGACCAGCACGATGACGGTGGCTCCGAGCAGCCCGAGGCCCACGCAGAGGAGGCCGGTGATGGCGCCGGTGCGGTAGGCGACCTTGAGGGCCGGGGCCATCTTGCCCTCTCGGGCCGCGGCGGCGGTGCGGACGTTTCCCCGCACAGCCAGGCTCATCCCGATGAAACCGGTGAGGCCGGAGCACAGGGCGCCGGCGAGGAAGCAGATGACCCGGTAGATGCCCGCTTGGGCGAAGGTGAGGTCGACCACGGTGTGACGGACCACGATGGCGCCGCCGGCGACCAGGACCACGTGGGTCTGGACATGGGTGACCTTGGTGGCGGTGAAGAAGATGAGGACGGCCAGCGGGATGATGATGATCCCGATCGTCTTGAACTGGCGGGCCAGGAAGGCCTCGGCCCCCTCCTGGATGGCCTTGGCGATGTCCTTCATGGAGGCGGTGCCCTGATCGGCGGCGAGGACGCCCCGGACCAGCAACAGCGCCACCACGATGGAGGCCAGGGCACAGACGATCGCGAAATACAGCCAGGTCTTCTCGGTGCTCGAGAGGATGAAGGCCTGGTAACCCCCTTCAGCCAGGAGGTGGGTCATCGGTGAGGCTCCCTTCGGTTCACTGCGTGGTCACGTTTCGAACGCCTTGCGGGCTCCTGCGGTCGCGATGTAGCGCCGCCGTCGAGAGGCTCTGTCTCCCTGCGAAGCCGCTACCTTGAGGCCCTT
The DNA here is from genome assembly GCA_035531955.1 of Acidimicrobiales bacterium. Classification (GTDB taxonomy): domain Bacteria; phylum Actinomycetota; class Acidimicrobiia; order Acidimicrobiales; family RAAP-2; genus Bog-756. The sequence goes on from DATKRZ010000092.1 coordinate 10,527, forward strand.
GGCCGGGGCGCGCCGGGAGACACGCCGATTCCGGCAACGGGGCCAGAAGATACCGACAAACAGGTGGCCCGGCAAGGTAGCCGCCCCATCGGCTGCCCGGCGCCAGATGGCCGCCCCTCGCCGATGCCCGGGCGCGGGGCGGTCAGACCGGCTCGACGTCGGCCTCCGGGCCGGCCACCAGCTCGTAGTCGGGGTTGAGGATCGCCTGGCGGCGGGCCCAGTCGCCCACCATCCCCTCCACCACCAGCCGGGCCCCGGGCTGGACGCCGGGGATGCGGCGCCGGCCCTGGAACACCAGCAGGAGCCTGCCCGTCTCGTCCGCCAGCACGCACTCCAGGTTGGAGGTGCCGGCGCGGGGCTGGACCCGAACCGACTTCACCCGGCCCGCCACCCGGACCCGGTGGCGCCAGGCCGCTTCGCTGATCGGGGTCGTCCCCTGGCCCTGTTCCCCGAAGGCCGCCCGATCGAAGGAAGTCCGGGCCGGGTCCCGCTGGGCGGCCCGACCCGGCGCCCGGCCGGCTGCCCTGTCCGTCCGTCCCTCCCGCCGGGGGAGGTCGCCCTCCGGGCGACGCCACTCCCGGCGACGCGACAGCCATCCCCCCATGAGCTGGTAGGGCACCACGGTGGCGTTGACATGGGCCAACTGCCCCACGGCGGCGGCGATCTGGTCGGCGGTGGCGTCGTGGAGCAGCCGGTGCCAGCCAGCCGCGAACCCCCGGCGGGGGAGGAGGATGGTCAACTCGGTCTGGCCGTCGGCCACCGTCTCGGCAGCCAGCTCGAGGGCGGCCCGGGTGAGCCGCCGGTCCTCGCACTCGTAGACGTCCAGGGGGAGCCGGGTGAGGCCGAGGCGGCTCCACTCGGCCTCCAGGCGGGCGGCCACCCGGTTGTCCAGCGTGAAGTGGACGGCCCGGAGGTCGTCGGGGTGGAGCGTGCGGGCGTACTGGAGGGCGCGGGCCGTGGCCATGTCGAGCTGGTCCACCATGACCACCACCACATGGCGGTTGAGTACCGGCGCCTCGGCCGCCTCTGCCGCGCCCTCTTCCAGTTGGCTCTCCTCGTCGGCGTATTGGTGATGGAGCCGGAGGAGTACGAGCACCCCGAGCGGGAGGATGACCAAGATGACCCAGGCCCCCTCCTTGAATTTGGCCACGGCGATGATGACCAGGACGATGGCCGACAGCACCGAGGCGGTCCCGTTGATGGCGAGGCGGCGGCGCCAGTGGTCCTCGCGGTGGGTGTGGTGGTACTTGGCCATTCCGGCCCCGGCCATGGTGAAGCCGGTGAACACGCCGATGGCATAGAGCGGGATGAGTTTGTCCACCCGGGCGCTCGTGACCCACAAAAGCAGGACCGAGACCACGGTGAGCACGATGATCCCAGTGGAGAAGACGAGCCGGTGGCCCCGCTTGGTGAGTTGTCGGGGCAGGTAGGAGTCCTCGGCGGCGAAGCTGGCCAAGAAGGGGAATCCGGTGAAGCTGGTGTTGGCAGCCAGGATCAGGATGAGGGTGGTGCCGATCTGGAGCAGGACGTACAAGAAGTTGCCCAACCCGCTGGGCCCGTAGACGAATTTTGCGATCTGGGAGATCACCGTCGGCGTGCCCGAGAGGTAGGGCACCGGGTGGGTCACGGCGGCCAGGGCGCTCACCCCCATGACCAGGGAACCGAGGATGACGGCCATCAGAACCATGGTGATCCGGGCGTTGCGGGACTCCGGTCGTCGGAAGACGCTCACTCCATTGGAGATGGCCTCGGTCCCGGTCAACGCCGACCCGCCCGATGCGAACGCCTTCAGGACGAGGAACACGCTGGCGCCGAGCAGCAGGCCGCTGCCGGAGTGGCCGATGGGAACCGATCCGGCGTGGCCCTGGATGGGGTGGGCATGGAGCGAGCCGGTGACCGCTCGATAGGCGCCGACCACGATCAGGACCACCATGTTGGCGATGAAGAAGTAGGTGGGTACGGCGAAGGTCCGGCCGGCCTCGCGGATACCACGCAGGTTTCCGTAAGCGATGAGGATCACCAGGGCGATGGCCATCCAGGTGGCTTCCAGGGAGGTGATCCCGGAGAATACCGAGGTGATGGCGGCTACGCCCGCGGCCACCGAGACGGCCACGGTGAGGGTGTAGTCGATGAGAAGCGACATGGCCGCCACCTGGGCCACGGTGAGGCCGAAGTTCTCGCGGGCCACGACGTAGGCTCCGCCGGCCTTGGTGTACACCTTGACCACCTCGAGGTACGAGAGGGTGACGAACAGCAGGACGAAGATGACCGCGATGCTGATGGGCACCACCAGCGAGAACGCGGCCAATCCGACGATGGGCACCAAGGGCAGCAACATCTGCTCGGTGGCGTACGCCGACGACGAGATCACGTCCGACGACAGCACGGCCAATGCGGTCGGTTTGCCCAAGCGCTCCGACGTCTGGCGGTCGGAGGCGATGGGCGGGCCCAGCAGCCGGTTCTTCAGCCGGTAGCGGAGCGTCTCGGGCAGGTCGACGCCGCCCGACGGGGTGATCCTGGGCGCCAGGCGCGTGGCCGGGGGGGGTGCGGTGGGTGACACCGCCACTCCGGGACCGGTCACCGATCCGGCCGGATCCGCGCCTCCGGTCACCGTGGGGTCCACCTCATCAGTAAACCATGGGCGCCGGCGCGGGCCCGGACCGCGAGGGCCCTGAGTTGTCTTCCTCTGACGATGCGTGTTGCATGGTCGGGTGCACATCGTCATCGTGGGCTGTGGCCGGGTCGGCTCGGGCTTGGGCATGGGGCTGGTGGAACAGGGCCATTCGGTGGCCATCATCGACCGCAACCCCAAGGCCTTCCGCAGGCTCCCCGCCGACTGGCCGGGAACCACCGTGGTCGGATCGGGCTTCGACCGGGACGACCTGGACCGGGCCCATGCGGGTGATGCCACCTCGCTGGCCGCGGTGACCAGCGGCGACAACACGAACATCCTGACCGCCCGCATCGCACGCGAGACGTACGAGATCCCGAACGTGGTGGCCCGCATCTACGACCCCCGACGGGCCCAGATCTATCTCCGCCTCGGGATCCCGACGGTGGCCACGGTTTCGTGGACCATCGACCAGGTGCGACGGCGGCTACTACCCGAAGCGGTCGAGTCCGAGTGGTCGGACCCCACCGG
>DATKRZ010000093.1:0-42285 GCA_035531955.1 Acidimicrobiales bacterium
ACTGGCTGGTGGCCGCCGACGGCGGGATCTTCGCCTACGGGGACGCCGTCTTCGCCGGCTCCCACGGGGGGTCCGCCCTCAACCGGCCCGTGGTGGGCATGGCCGCGACCCCGGACGGGAAGGGCTACTGGCTGGTGGCCGCCGACGGCGGGATCTTCGCCTACGGGGACGCCGTCTTCGCCGGCTCCCACGGGGGGTCCGCCCTCAACCGGCCCGTGGTGGGCATGGCCGCCACCCCGGACGGGAAGGGCTACTGGCTGGTGGCCGCCGACGGCGGGATCTTCGCCTACGGGGACGCCGCCTTCGCCGGCTCCCACGGGGGGTCCCCCCTCAACCAGCCTGTGGTGGGCATGGCCCCCACCCCGGACGGGAAGGGCTACTGGCTGGTGGCCGCCGACGGCGGGATCTTCACCTACGGGGACGCCGTCTTCGCCGGCTCCCACGGGGGGTCTGCCCTCAACCAGCCTGTGGTGGGCATGGCCCCCACACCGACCCCGGGGAGCCGATGATCGGAGGGCCCACCCCGGGGCGATTCGTGGCGGCGGGCCTGTCCGTGGCCGCGGTCTCGGCCGCTCTGGCGTCAGCCGGACCCGACGCGCTGGTCCCGTTCCGGGATGCGGCCGGTGCCGCCACCGAGGTGAGCGTGGCCTTCGTCGTCGATTTCGGGGGGGCGATCGGTCCCGTGGTCAAGTGCGTCCCCGTGCCGAGCGGTGACAACGGGTACCAGGCGCTGGCCGCGTTCACCGCCCTGGAGAACGAGGCACCGCCCGTCTTCGCCAGCAGCGGTCTGCTCTGTTCCATCAACGGCGATCCGAGCAGTGGCTGCGGCCAGACCGTTCCCGGGGGATACATCTACTGGTCGTATTGGCAGGGAAGCTCCGGAAAGTGGCAGTACGCCAATTCCGGGGCGACGGCAACAATGCAGAACGGCGACGTGGAGGGCTGGCGGTTCGAGAACCCGGGGAGGGCGAACCCCAACGACCCGCCGCCCGCCGCCTCTCCGGCCTACGCAGCCATCTGCGGCACGGGGGTGGCGGCCACGACCACCACCGCGGCGGGCGCGGCACCGCCGGCATCCGGCGCGCCGGGCCCGGCGTCGTCGGGCCCGCAGACCGCCCCGGCCCCGTCCGGCTCCCAACCGCTCCCCTCGTCCCCGGGAACTCCGGGTACGCAGGCATCCACGCCGGCCAAGGGCGGGCCTACGCCACCGTCGAACTCGGCTTTTGACCCGGGCCCAGGGGCTACCGGCACCGCGTCGTCGAAGCCATCGGGATCGGCGTCACCGTCGGGTCCGGCCACCTCCGGTGCCCAGGCCCAGGCCCTGCGCGCCTCATCGGCCGCCGCCCGACAGGGGAGGGGGGGCAGCCCGGCCCCGTTGCTCGTCGGCGGAGGGATCCTGGCCGTGTTGATCGCCGCCTCCGTGGTCCGGTGGCGGAAGCGGGCCGAACCGGAATGAGCGGCCGTCGGGGCGCGGCGGCTGTCCGCCGGGGTCTTCACCCGGCGGCGTGGTGGCTGTGGGCCGGCTCGATGGCCTGTGCCGCCATCCGGACCACCAACCCGCTCCTCCTGGCCCTCATCGCCGCGGTGGCGGCATTCGTGGTCTCCGCCCGGCGCACCTCTGCACCCTGGTCACGGTCGCTGTCGTTCTTCTTCCGGCTGGGCGTCGCGGTGATCGCGGTGCGTGTCGTGCTCCAGATCGTCTTCGGCAATCGACTGCCCGGACACGTCCTGTTCACCCTGCCCCATGTTCCCCTGCCCCTGTGGGCAGAGGGCGTGAGCGTCGGGGGCCCGGTCACGCTCGAGGAGGTGCTCCAGGCGGCGGTGGCCGGGCTCCGGCTGGCGGTCGTCCTGGTCTGCTTCGGGGCGGCCAACTCCCTGGCCAGCCCCTACCGGCTGCTCCGCTGCCTGCCCGCCGTCCTCTACGAGGCCGGTGTGGCGGTGACCGTCTCGTTGGCCTTCGCACCCGAGGTGGTCATGGCCATCGCCCGCGTCCGCGACTCCCGCCGTCTTCGGGGCCGGCCGATCCGGGGGATCGCGGGGCTGCGGGGAATGGCCATTCCCGTCCTGGAGATCGCCCTCGACCGTTCGCTGCAGCTGGCCTCCTCGATGGACGCGCGCGGCTACGGCCGGAGGGTCGTGGTGACCCGGCGGACCCGGCGGATCGGGAACGGCTCCACTGCCGCCGGTTTGCTGCTGGTGATCGTGGGTGTGTACGGCATCCTCGACGTCGGTTCGCTTCCCGCCGGCGGGATCCCGTTCGTGGCCCTGGGAGCCGTACTGGTGGGGGTGGGAATGGCCGTCGCGGGCCGGCGGACGGACCGCACGCGGTATCGCCCCGATGTGTGGGCCCTGCGCGAGTGGGTGGTGGCGGGCTCCGGGCTGGCCATGCTGGCGACCTTCATCGCCGCCTCGGTGTCCGGAACCGCCGGACTCCAGCTGCAGGTCTACCCGCCCCATCTTCCGCTGCTCCCCCCCCTGCCCACGGCGGGCATCCTCGTGGCGCTCCTGCCGGCCGCCGTCGCCCCGAGGCCGAGGGGCGAGAACAGCTCGCGGCAGGCTGTGCCCACCCGGGCCAGGGCGCACGCCGCCGAGCCGGCCGAGGGGATCCTCACGTGATCACCTTCTCCGACGTGACCTTCGCCTATGCCGAGGCGGAGGCGCCCACCCTCCACCGGGTCGACCTGACCATCGAAGAGGGGGAGCTCTGCCTGGTGGTCGGCCCGACCGGTTCGGGAAAGTCCACCCTGCTCAGGGCCATCAACGGCCTCGTCCCGCATTTCACCGGTGGCCGACTCTCCGGCGACGTCAGCATCGGGGGCCGGTCCACCCGGGATTTCCGCCCCCGGGAGCTGGCGGACATGGTCGGGGTCGTGGGTCAGGACCCGGCGGCGAGCTTCGTCACCGATACGGTCGAGGACGAGTTGGCCTACACCATGGAGAACCTGGGCATCGCCCCGAATGCCATGCGGCGCAGGGTCGAGGACACCCTCGATCTGCTGGGCCTCCACGAGCTGCGCGGCCGGACGCTGTCGACGCTGTCCGGTGGCCAGCAGCAGCGGGTGGCCATCGGGGCCGTCCTCTGCGCGTCGCCCCGGGCGCTGGTTCTCGATGAGCCCACGTCGGCCCTGGATCCGGCCGCCGCCGAAGAGGTCCTGTCCTCCCTGACCCGTCTCGTCCATGACGTGGGGATGACCGTGGTGCTGGCCGAACACCGGCTCGAACGGGTGATCCCGTTCGCCGAGCGGGTGGTGCTGGTGCCCGGCGGTGGGCGACGGCTGGTCATCGGTCCGACCGCCGAGACCATGGCGACCTCGCCGGTGGCCCCGCCCATCGTCGAGCTGGCCCGGGTCGCAGGCTGGACGCCGGTGCCCCTGACGGTCCGCGACGCCCGGAGGCTGGCCGCGCCCCTGCGGCGCCGGTTGGCGGGTGCGCCACCGCCGCCGGCCGCGGCTCCGGGCGGACCCGGGTCCCGGCCCGTCGCCCGGGCCGACCACCTGTCCGCCTCGTACGGCGAGGTGCGGGCCCTGGAGCAGCTGAGCCTCGAGATCTCCGCCGGCGAGATCGTGGCCGTGATGGGCCGCAACGGCTCCGGCAAGTCGACCCTGCTCTCTCAACTCGCCGGGCTCCGCTCCCCCCACGGGGGCCGGGTCACCGTCCTCGGCGAACGTCCCGGCGACCTGCCCCCTCGCAAGCTCATCCGGCTGGTGGGCCTGGTGCCCCAGGATGCCGGCCTGTTGCTCTACGGCGAGACGGTCGCAGACGAGTGCACTACGGCCGACCGAGAGACGGGACTGGTGCCCGGCTCGACGGACGCCGTGCTCGAGGGTGTGCTCCCCGGCATGCCCCGGGACCGCCATCCGAGGGATCTCTCGGAGGGACAACGCCTTGCCCTGGCGCTGGCCGTCGTCCTGGCGCCCGCCCCTCCCCTCGTGCTCCTCGACGAGCCCACTCGGGGGCTGGACTATCCGGGCAAGGAGCGCCTGGTCACCCTGCTCCACAAGTTGGCGGCCGAGGGCAGGTGCGTGGTATTGGCCACCCACGATGTGGAGCTGGTGGCCCAGGCGGCCACCCGGGCCGTGGTCCTGGCCGAGGGCGAGGTCGTCTCCGACGGACCGGCTCGGGATGTGGTGTGCCACTCGCCGGTCTTCGCGCCCCAGGTGGCCAAGGTACTGGCCCCCGAGCCGTGGCTGACCGTCGACGAGGTCGTCAGCGCCATCAACGGCTCGACCGACGACAGGTCCGATGATGGGACTTAGGGACCTGGGGACGCCGACGGCCGTCCACCGGTCGCGAGGGGTCATCCACCTGCGGCCGAGCGCATCCGCACTGCTGGGCCTGGTCTCATTGGTCGGCCTGGCCGGCTTCTGCTGGCCACTGGTGATCCAGGGGAACGCCAGCGCCAACCTGGCCCACTCCACCGATGCACCGTGGCTGTTCGTCGCCATCCTCCCCCTGTTGCTGGCCGTGGTCGTCGGGGAGATGGCTGAGGGCTCACTCGACGCCAAGGCCATCGCCCTCCTGGGGATCCTGGCCGCCTGCGGTACCGCGCTACGCGTCCCCAGCCCGGGGGTCGCGGGTTTCGAGCCGGTCTTCTTCCTACTCATACCGGCCGGACGGGTGCTGGGCCGCGGCTTCGGGTTCGTGCTGGGAGCCATCACCATCGTCTCCTCGGCCATCGTCACCGGGGGCATCGGGCCCTGGCTGCCGTTCCAGATGTTCGGCGCGGCGTGGATGGGGTTCGGGGCGGGATGCCTTCCACCAGGGGTACGGGGGAGAGCCGAGCTCGCCATGCTGGCGGGTTACGCCGCCGTATCGGCCGTCGTCTACGGAACCCTTCTGAACCTCTGGTTCTGGCCGTTCGGTGCCGGCACCTCGACCAGCTTCTCCTATGCCCCGACCGCCGGCGCCCTGTCGAACCTCCACCGCTTCGTCTTCTTCGATCTCACCACCTCGTTGGGCTTCGATGTGTCCCGGGCCGCCACCAACGGCACCTTGGTGCTGCTGCTCGGGCGCCCCGTGCTGGCCGCCCTCCGCCGGGCGTCCCGCCGCGCCGCCTTCGGTGCCCCGGTGGTCTACACGTGAGGTGACCCGCCGGGGCGGCAGGTGGTGGAGAGGGCCACCTTCCTGTGCCACTGTTGGAGCGCGCGCCCGACGGGGAAGTTGACCGGCCGTCCGGAGACGAGGTGACCTCTCGGGCCCCAGGAGTTGCCATATGGAACGGGCGAATCGGAGGGATGACCCAGGCCAGCGGCGCATGGACGACTACCTCGACGAGGTGCTGAAGGAGTCCTTCCCGGCCAGCGACCCTCCGAGCAGCTGGTCCGGCCGCGACCCATCGGACGGGGACGAACGGTGACCGCCGGGAGGTAGGCGAACATATGTTCGTGTAGCGTGGTCGGGCAGTGATGGTGCACCAGGGATCACTGTTCGGCGCGGGCGAGGCCATCGGGCCCCGACCATCGGCCCCCTCTCCGCAACGGATACCGCTGGCCGGCGGTGCCTGGGTCGACTTCTTTCCCGGCTGGATGGCCGGTGCCGACGCGCTGTTCGACGTCCTGTTGGGCACCGTCCCCTGGAAGGCGGAGCGGCGGACCATGTACGACCGGCTCGTCGACGTGCCCCGCCTCCTCGCCTTCTACGGGAAGGGCGAACCGCTGCCCGCCCCCGCGCTGGAGCAGGCCAGGCTGGCACTGATCGACCACTACCGGGGGAACGCAGGCGGACGGTTCTGCACAGCCGGACTGTGCCTGTACCGGGACGGGCGGGACAGCGTGGCCTATCACAGGGACAGCATCGGCCCGGGCGCCGGGAACGAGCCGATGGTCGCCATCCTCTCGCTGGGCGCGCCGCGCCGCCTGCTCTTGCGGCCCAAGGACGGGGGATCCTCGTTGCGCCTCCAACCGGGCGGGGGAGACCTGCTGGTCATGGGTGGCAGCTGCCAACGGACCTGGGAGCACTCGGTCCCGAAGGCGGCGCGAGCGGGGCCGCGCATCAGTGTCCAGTACCGACCCGACGGACTGCGCTGATGCCGGTTGTCATCCACGTCCGCCGGTTGGGCGGCGACGGGTCGGGAGGTCCGACGGACCGCCCGGCACTACCATCGAATCCGATGCCAGGGGCCCCGGTCCATCACCAAGGAGTATCCCGACACCAGCTGAACAGTGGGTTCGCGTGGTCCCCCCTCCGACCACCCTTCCGCACGATCAGTGCCAGCCAGGCCGCCGACTACGACGAGCAGGGATTCTTCGTCATGGAACATGCGTTCGACACCGACACGGTCGCCGGACTACTTGCCGAGATCGATCCGATCGAGCGCGACCTCGAGGAGCAGTTGCGCCTACTCGAGGGGGCCAAGGCGTTCATCGCCCGCGCGGACGAAATAACGTTCACCACGCATCTCGTGACACACTCGACGCGGATCAGGCGATTCGTGGCTTCGCCGATCCTGGTGGACCTGTGTGCCGACCTGATCGGACCCGACGTCCGCGTCTACTGGGACCAGGCCGTGTACAAGAAGCCCGCCACCGATGCGTCGTTCCCCTGGCATCAGGACAACGGGTATGCCTTCGTAGAGCCCCAGCAGTACCTGACCTGTTGGATCGCATTGTCTGATGCAACGGTGGACAACGGTTGCCCCTGGGTCGTTCCGGGACTGCACAAGATGGGTACGCTGCGCCATGAGTCGACAGACACCGGCTTCGTGTGTCTCGACGATCCCCCCGGTGCCCTGCCGATTCCGGTCGCCACCGGCGACATCGTCGTCTTCTCGTCGCTCACGCCGCACTGCACGGGGCCCAACCGCACCGGCGACATCCGCAAGGCCTACATCGTCCAGTACGCAGCCGAGGGCGCCGAGGTCCTCGTCACCAACGGTCGGACGGAGACGGAACGGATACGGGCCGACGCACCCGACCGGCAATTCCCGATCCTCGTGAATGGCTTGCCGGTCTCCTGATGCGGTTCCCGGTCCTGCGCTTCGTGCCGGTCAGTTCAACCGGTGACGCCGGCGGCGGTGGAGGGTCGGGGCCCTGGCTCACACCGGGGCGAAGAGATCGCCGAGCTCAGCGACCCTGGACAGCACGTTTCCGGCCGTGAACCGAAGGAGTCCCGGTTCGCCCGCATCGTGGCAGGCGGCAACCTCCTCCCACGTCACCGGGGTCGAAGCCGTGGGCTCCGGCCGCCCCCGCAGCGAGTAGGCGGCGACGGTCGTCTTGGCCGGATGGTTCTGGCTCCAGTCGACGAGGACCTTGCCCGTGCGCAGGCTCTTCCGCATGTTGGACACGACGAGGTCGGGGCGCTCCGCCTCCAATCGGGTGGCGATCCGGTGGGCGTCGGTGCGCGCCCTGTCCCAACTCGGGCGACCGACGAGGGGAACATAGACCTGAAGCCCCTTCGATCCGCTCGTCTTGGCCACACCCTCGAGCGAGCGCTGCTCCAGGATCTCGGAGATGTCGAGGGCCACGGCACAGCACTCCACGATGGTGGAGCCCTCCCCGGGGTCCAGGTCGAACACCATGTGGTCGGGAGGCCCCGGGAGCGACCGCCTCCTCCCTACCCGCCACAGGGGGACGTGGAATTCGATGGCGGCCAGGTTGGCGGCCCAGACCAGGGCGGGGACGTCGTCCACGACCCCGTAGTCCACGGCCCCGCCCTCGGCGCCCGAAGGCACCGAGACCCGACGAACCCACGGCGGGGCATGGGTCGGAAGGTGCTTCTCGAAGAAGAAAGGCTGGTCGACTCCATCGGGAAACCGCTTCATGGTCAGGGGTCGATCGGAAATATGGGGGAGCATGACCGGCGCGATCCGGGCGTAGTAGTCGATCATCTCCCCTTTCGTGAATCCGACTTCCGGATAGAGGACCTTGTCCAGATTGGAGATCGTGAGCTCACGCCCGCCGATGGCGGTCTTGATCGACTCAGAGCTCACGGTGCACGTCCTTGGCGGACTTGTCGACCCGGACCCCTCGCCACACCGGGTGGCGCAGGCGGCCGTCGGGAGTCCATTCACGGAATTCGACCTCGCCGACGAGCTGTGGCCGAGCCCATGTGGCGCCCTTCTCGAAGCTCGGTGGGAGGCTCTGGTCGAAGGGGCTGGTCGAGCGGGCGAGGGATTGCAGCTCGGCCAGAAGATCCTCCCGGGCGCGACGGGTGAAGCCGGTGCCGACCTTTCCGACATAGCTCAGCGTTCCCTTCCTCTCGGCCGAAGGCAGGCCGAGCAGGAGCGCGCCGAACGTCGAGCGCCGATCCCCCTGGCCCGGCGTCAACCCCCCGATGACCACCTCCTGGGTTCGCCGTGCCTTGACCTTCACCCAGTTTCGGCTCCTCACACCGGGCCGGTAGACACTGCTCCGGCGTTTGGCCACCACCCCTTCCATCCCCATCTGGACGGCCGAGCGGAAGACCTCCTCGGCGGCGTGGTCGGTGAACGAAGGCGTCACCGCCCAACTGGGCCCGGCCGGGGCCAGCCGTTCGAGCTCGCTCCGGCGTTCGTCGTAGGACGAGCCGATGAACGACCGGCCGTTGCGGTGGAGCAGGTCGAAGATCACGAGGCTGGCCGGATCCTTGAGGGCGGCACGGGCCGCGTCCTTGGGTGAGGCCACCTGAAGGCGGTGTTGGAGACGGGAGAAGGAGTGGCGGCCGTCCTGGTCGAAGACGACGATCTCACCGTCGAGCAGAACCTGGTCCGAGCCGATGGCCTCGCCCAGCTCCCTCAGTTCGGGGAATGAACCGGTGATGTCGTTCCCACCCCGGCTGATCGCCCGGGCCCGGCCCCCGTCGACCCAGACCAGGACCCTGATGCCGTCCCACTTGAATTCGAAGGCCCACTCGCCCGTGTCGGTGGGGAGGGGGCCCTCTGTCGCCAGCATCGGCGCCAGGCGGGCGGGGAGCGGTTCGAAGCCCTCGGGAGGTGGGTCCATCCGGTGGATGATCCAATTCTTCCCCTTGGTCGGGAAGAGGACGAACCGTCCAGAGCCGCGGTCTCCGTGGAGCACCACCTTGATCTCGCGTTCCGTCCACTTCTCGCATTCGTAGGTTCCCCGGTCCCATATGGAGACCTGGCCGCCCCCGTACTCCCCGGTCGGGATCGTGCCGCTGAACGAGCCATACTCCATCGGATGGTCCTCGACGTGGACGGCCAGATGGTTTTCGTCCGGGGTCAGGGGCAGGCCCTTCGGGAGGGCCCACGACACGAGGACGCCGTCATGTTCGAGGCGGAAGTCCCAATGCAAGCTGGACGCATGGTGCTCCTGGATGACGAACCCGGGGCCTGCGACCGGGGCCGTGACCGGAGGGTGGCCACCGCCGGCGGCCGGGGGAAAGGGCTCGGGGGTAAGCCCCTCCCGGCGCTTCCGCCGGTAGTCGGTGAGCGGTTCTCTGGTCACGAGGGACCACAGCCGGGCGGTTGGGATGTGGCGGGTGCCCGGTCGGGCGTCGGAGGGCCGGTCGTCGTGGTCGTCGACCTGGTAGGGGTGACCTTCATGGGCTCAACCGCTCTCGGGGCCCTGGTGGGTGCCCTCAGGCGCACCCGCGCCGCGGGCGGCCTTGCGGATCGTAGTTTCCGACACCCGTGTGCTCAAGGGGTTCGGGATCGCCGCCTCGCCGAGGTGTTCCCGATCCTCCCCGCCGTCGACGAAGCGGTCCGCGGTTGACGGTCGTCACCCCGGTCTCCTACCGGACGGCTCGCCGGTGAGCGGACACACGAGGGCACCGTCGCGGACCGCCTGGGCGAGGTCGCCTCGGGATTCCCGGCCCAGCTCGGGGACTCGCTCGCTCTCGACCCCGGGCCGGCGCGGACCCGGCGCTAGGGTTGCCCTCGGCGGCCGGCTGCCGAAACCGACGGCTGGCCCGGAACCGGCAAGGAGCCGTGGATAATGGGGAAGTGGAGCAGATCCGAGATCGAGTCGGCCTTCGCGGACTACCAGCAGAAGGCGGCCGACGCCGGGAAGTCCGGTGAATGGAGGGCCTGGGCCGACCAGTTCACCGATGACGCCACCTACATCGAGCACCATTTCGGGACCTTCAGGGGCAAAGAGGCCATCCACGACTGGATCGCCTCGTGCATGTCGGAGTACCCGGGCCGGGACATGCCCGAGTTCCCCATCGAGTGGTACGTCATCGACGAGGACCGCGGCTGGGTGGTGTGCCAGGTGTGGAATCGGATGAGGGACCCCGGCGACGGCAGCCTCCACCAGGAGTACAACTTCACCCTCCTCAAGTACGCCGGGGAGGGTCGCTGGTCCTATGAGGAGGACATCTACAACCCGATGCGTTTCGGGGCGATGGTGGAGGGGTGGGAGGCCTCTCGAAAGGCTGCCTCCGCGGGCGGGTCCTGACGGCCGGGAGTCCCCGCCCCGGGTCCGCCCGATCGCACTACCCTGCAACCGTGGAGCACCGACGACTGGGGAGGACCGGCCACCTCTCATCGGTGGCCATTCTCGGTGGAGCCGCCTTTTGGGACTCCGATCCCGACCGCGCCGCGGACGCCTTCAGCTCGGCGATAGCCGCCGGGGTCAACCACCTCGACGTGGCCCCGCAGTACGGCAGGGCCCAGGAACTCCTCGGTCCGCTGATCCCCGCCGTTCGCGACCGGCTGTTCGTCGCCTGTAAGACGCTCCGCCACAACGGTGACGGGGTGCGGGCCCAGATGGAGGAGTCCTTGCGACTCCTGCGCTGCGACCATTTCGATCTCTACCAGCTCCACGCGGTGACCGACCTGACCGAGCTGGACGCCAGGTCGGGTGCCGTGGAGGCCATCCTGGCCGCCCGCGAGGAAGGGCTGTGCCGATGGGTGGGGATCACCGGCCACGAACTGACTGCCCCGTCGGCCCACCTCGAGGCGCTCCGGCGCTACGACCTCGACACGGTGATGTTCCCGGTGAACCCGCAGTTGTGGACCGACACCGGGTATCGACGCGACGCCGAGGCACTGCTGGACCACGCCGGCCGGCGCGACGTCGGGGTGATGGCCATCAAGGCCGCCGCCGCCCGCCCCTGGGCCGGCCGCAAGCAGACGTCTGCCACCTGGTACGAGCCCTACACCTCGCCTGACGAGGTGGCCAGGGGCGTCAGGTTCGCACTCTCGACCCCCGGAGTCCATGCCTTCTGCACCCCCGGCGATCTCGAGGTGCTGCGGGTCGCCCTCGAGGCGTCCGGGGGGTTCACGCCCATGGGCACCGCCGAGCGCGAGGAGGCGGTTGCCTCGGTGGCCCGGGAGCCGAGCATCTTCCCGATGCCCGCCGGCTGACCAGATGGAGTTGCGGCCCGGCTCGATCCACGCGGTCACGGCACCACTCGATGGAACGGTGGTCTCGGTCCCGGTCGCCGGCGGCGATGTGGTGGAAGCGGGGACACCGATCGCCATCATCGAGTCCATGAAGATGGAGCACGTGGTGTCCTCCCCGGCCGCCGGTTCGGTGGTCTCCCTGTCCGTCGAGCCGGGCACCCTGGTGGCCGGTGGCGATCAGCTCGCCGTGCTGGAGGTGTCGGACAGTGAGGCGACCGACGGGCCGCAGCCGGTGGGCGCTGATCCCGGCCTGGTCCGGGCCGATCTGGCCGAGTTGCTGCAACGCCAGTCCCGGGCTCTCGACGCCGCCCGCCCGGACGTCGTGGAGCGTCGCCACCGGCAGGGGAGGCGGACCGCCCGGGAGAACATCGAGGCCCTCTGCGATCCTGGCAGCTTCACCGAGTACGGGGCGTTGGCCATCGCCGCCCAGCGGGGACGGAGATCGCTCGAGGAGCTGATCGAGCGGACTCCCGCCGACGGACTGGTGGCCGGCATCGGGCGGGTGAACGGGCGCCACTTCGACGATCGTCGGGCGTCATGTGCGGTCCTCTCCTACGACTACACCGTCCTGGCCGGGACCCAGGGTCAGCAGAACCATCGCAAGAAGGATCGTCTCTTCGAGCTCATCGAGCGCCTGCGACTGCCGGTTGTGCTGTTCGCAGAGGGCGGTGGAGGCCGCCCGGGGGACACCGACTATGCCGTCATCACCGGTCTCGACACCATGGCGTTCAGCCTGTTCGCCGGGCTGAGCGGCCTGGTGCCCATGGTGGGCATCGCCTCCGGCCGTTGCTTTGCCGGCAATGCCGCCCTGCTCGGGTGCTGTGACGTGGTCATCGCCACCGAGGGCGCCTCGATCGGGATGGGAGGGCCGGCGATGATCGCGGGCGGTGGCCTCGGGGAGCATCGGCCCGAGGATGTCGGCCCGCTCGACGTCCAGGTACCGAATGGTGTGGTGGACCTGGTGGCGGACGACGATGCCCATGCCGTCCGGCTGGCCCAGGACTACCTCTCCTACTTCCAGGGCTCCACCCGGCGGTGGGCCTGTGCCGACCAGCGGATGCTGCGCGCCAGTGTCCCCGAGGACCGGCTGCGGGTCTACGACGTCCGGGGCCTGATCACCACGCTGGCCGACACCGGCTCGGTCATGGAGCTCCGCGCCGGGTTCGCCACCGGCATGGTCACCGCCTTGATCAGGGTGGAGGGCACGGCCATCGGTGTGGTCGCCAATGATCCCGGCCACCTGGGGGGGGCGATCGACAGCAACGGTGCGGACAAGGCGGCGCGCTTCCTCCAGCTCTGTGACGCCCACGACATCCCGATCCTCTTCCTGTGCGACACCCCCGGCTTCATGGTCGGGCCGGAGGCGGAGAAGACGGCCCAGGTCCGACATTTCAGCCGCCTGTTCGTCATCGGCGCCAGCCTCACCGTGCCGTTCTTCACCGTCGTGCTGCGCAAGGGGTACGGGCTGGGGGCCCAGGCCATGGCCGGGGGTAGCTTCCGCGCCCCGCTCTTCACGGTGGCCTGGCCGAGCGGTGAGCTGGGTGGGATGGGCCTCGAGGGTGCGGTGAGGCTCGGCTTCCGCCGGGAGCTCGAAGCGGTGGATGATCCCGTGGAGCGGGAGGCGCTGTTCCAGCAGATGGTCGAGCGGGCCTACCGCCACGGGAGGGCCGTCAACGTGGCCTCCGCCTTCGAGATCGACGACGTCATCGATCCGGCCGACTCGAGGAGGCGCATCGTCGAGGCCCTCCGATCGGCGCCGCCACCACCTGGGCGCACCGGCAAGAAGCGCAGCTGCATCGACACCTGGTGAACGTCGCCCGCGGCCCGGGCCCCGGTCGTCGGGGGCTCGGACGACCGCCACCAGTCGCTCCAAGGCCTCCCCTTGCGTCCCCTCCGAAGGTTCTTTGTCCGACCGGGTCGGACGCCTACTGTGTGACGATGGTGAGCCAGCCGGAGCCGTGCGGGGCAGTGTGAGCGTGTCGGCGGTTTCCACACTGGTCCTGATCGCCCTGGCCGCGGTGCTGGCACCGATCCTGTCCGAGTTGACCGGACCCCTGGCCGTTCCCGAGATCGTCTTCCAGATTGCACTCGGAATCGTCCTCGGGCCCTATGTGCTCGACCTGGCGCACGTGGACCGACATCGTGACCGGACTCTCCGACCTCGGGCTCACCTTCCTGATCTTCTTGGCCGGCTACGAGCTGGACCTGAGGAAGATCAGGGGCGGGCCCTTGCGGTTGGCGACGGCCGGATGGGCGATCTCGCTGCTCATCGCCTTGGTTGTCGCCTTTGCCCTGGTCTCTTCGGGCCTGGTCCGGAACACGGTGGTGGTGGGTCTGGCCCTCACCACCACCGCCCTCGGCACTTTGATTCCGATATTGCGGGACGCCCGGGTCCTGGACAGCCGATTCGGTTCGCTGATCTCGGCCATCGGGACCGTCGGTGAGTTCGGACCGATCGTCGCCGTGGCCCTGCTGCTCACCAACAAGGATCCCCTGGTCACCTCGCTGCTGTTGGTGGCGTTCATCGGTGTGGCGGTGGTGACCGTGCTGTTGGCGTCTCGGGCGCAACCTCCACGCATGGTGGCTGTGCTCGACCGCCACATGGAATCGAGCGCGCAGCTCCCGATCCGGGTGTCGCTGCTGCTCATCGTGGTACTGGTGCTGTTGGCCCAGACGCTGGGCCTCGATGTACTGCTCGGGGCGTTTGCGGCCGGCATCGTGGTCAAGTTGTTCACCGCCAGCGCCGACAGCGAATCGATCAGGGGAAAGCTGGAGTCGATCGGCTTCGGCTTCCTCATCCCGGTCTTCTTCGTCGTCAGCGGCATCCAGTTCGACGCCCATGTGTTCGTGGAGCACCCGAGCTCGCTGTGGCGGGTGCCCCTGTTCCTGTCCCTGATGCTGCTGGCCCGGGGCGTCCCGGTGTTGCTGCTCTACCGGAAGGAGCTGGCCCCGGCGCTGCGGCTCCCGATGGCCCTGTTCTCTGCAACCGGACTGCCGTTGATCGTGGTCATCACCAGCATCGCCACCGCCGAGGGAAAGATGGTCCCGCTCAACGCCGCGTCACTGGTGGCCGCAGGAATGCTGTCCGTCCTGGTCTTCCCGGCCTTGGGACTGTGGCGGATGAGGGACGCAGGCATCTCCGACGAGCCACAGGTCAGGGCGTCATAGGGCTCGACCCGGCCGGCAGGTTCCCGGTCGGGGCAGCCGTCACGGCGGGCGCGGGTCGGGGGCTCACGGCGTCTCCTTCTGGACGCTGAGCCAGTCGCGTGCCTCGAGGTAGGGCGCAAAGGAGGCGACGATGGTGTCGATGTCCGCCGGGCTCTTGGGACGCTGCAACTCGTACAGGTTGGGGAAGTCGAGCCACCCGGTCACGTGCTCCCACAGGCGGACGGCGTCAGTGCCTGTCGGGGGATTGACCAGCACCGGGCCGAAGAGGGCCTGGCCGTCGTCGAACACCAGCGTCGGGACCCCGAAGCCACCCTTGGACACCACCGACTCGTGCTCGCGCAGGACCTCGTCCCCGGTGGTGGGGTCGTCGATGGCCGCCTCCACGATGGCCGGATCGAGCCCCAGCTCCTCGAGCAGCGACTCGGCCACCTCGCGGCGGTGCGGCTTGCGCCCGTCCACATGGAGGGCCTTGCCGGCCCCCTCGTACCACCGGTCGAGGAGGCCCATGTCGGTGCGGCGCAGATAGGCACCGATCCGCATCATGGACCAGCCGTAGGTCCACTCCCGTTCCCAGGGGTGCTTCTTTCCTTCGCCCCGGTTGATCTCCTCCAGGCTGAAGAACCGCCACCGGATCGACACCCCGGTCCGTTCGCGGACCTCGCGCATCCACAGGGAGGTCTGGTAGGCGTAGGGGCACATGATGTCGAAATGGAAGTCGACGGCCTCGGGGTGGTCCATGCCGATCGCTCCTCGCTCAGAAGTGTCCGAGGACCGGATGGGGCACGTAGGGCTCTTCGAGCCTCGCCATCTCCGTGTCGCTCAGCTCCAGCTGCTCGGCGGCCAGGGCGTCGACGAGGTGGCTCGGCTTGGTGGCACCCACGATCGGAGCGGTGACCCCGGGTCGCCCCAGGACCCAGGCCAGGGCCACCCGGGCCGGGGGCACCCGCCGCTCGTTCGCCACCTCGGCCACCCGCTCGACGACGTCGAAGTCGGTCGGCTGGCTGTACAGGTAGTCGGTGAAGCCGTCGGTGTCCGAACGGGTGGTGTTCCGGGCACCGCCCCGGTTGCGGTTACCGGCCAGCACGCCCCGGGCCAGCGGGCTCCATGGGATGATCCCGACCCCCTGGTCCGTGCATAGGGGGATCATCTCCCGCTCCTCCTCGCGGTAGATGAGATTGTAGTGGGGCTGCATGGAGGCGAACCGGGTCCAGTGATGGAGGTCGGCGGCGTGCTGGGCCTTGGCGAACTGCCAGGCGAACATGCTGCTGGCCCCGATGTAGCGCGCCTTGCCGGCCCGGACCACGTCGTGGAGCGCCTCCATCGTCTCCTCGATCGGCGTCCGGGGATCCCATCGATGGATCTGGTAGAGGTCGACGTACTCCATGTCCAGCCGGGCCAGCGACGCATCGATGGCCGACAGGATGTGCTTGCGGGAGAGGCCGCCCCCGTTCTCACCCGGGGTCATGGGCATGAACACCTTGGTGGCGACCACCATCTCGTCGCGGCTGAAGAATTTGGGCAGCAGCCGGCCGGTGGCGATCTCGCTGGCCCCACCGGAGTAGGTGTCGGCGGTGTCGAAGAAGGTGATCCCGCCTTCGACGGCCGCCTTGACGATGGGCTCGGCGGCGGCCTCGTCCAGCACCCATGGCCGGTCGCTGTCGTTGCCGTAGCTCATCATGCCCAGGCACACCCGGGAGACCCGGAGACCCGAGTTGCCGAGGTTGACGCACTCCATGACTGCCTCCAGCCGGATCGGGACGATGCGGGATCGTGCCACCTACGCTGCCACCGTATCCGTTGGATCCACGATTCGTAGCGCCCGATTGACGGACCGTCGTCGTGGCTTCGTCATCGGTGGCTCCGGAGGGGCGGTCGTAGCCGTGACCGGTGTGGCCGTTCTGCCCACCTGAGTTGATCCCGCCGACGACGGAGGTCGTGCGCCCTTCGATGTATGGGTCGGTGGCCGTCACGGAGCCGCCCGGCGGCTCCGCTGACCGATCGGTTGCCGGTAGTCGATATCGCGCCCACACCGGACGGACGTGGCTACTGGCTGGTGGCTGCAGACGGTGGGATCTTCTCGTTCGGTGACGCACCCTTCTACGGGTCCATGGATGGCCGACGCCTGAACGCGCCGATCGTGGGGATCAGCACCGACGACGCCACAGGGGGCTACTCGGAAGTCGCCGCCGATGGGGGGATCTTCTCGTTCGGCGCCCCGTTTCTGGGCAGCACGGGAGCAATACACCTGAACCGACCCGTCAACGGGATGGCGTCGCTCGCCGACGGGCAGGGGTACTGGTTCGTCGCCTCCGACGGAGGGATCTTCTCTGGGGGAAGCGCTCCATTCCACGGGTCGACTGGTGGCGCGACGCTCAATGCTCCGGTAGTGGGCATGGCATCCGATCCCTCCACCGGGGGCTACTGGCTGGTGGCTTCCGACGGCGGCGTGCTCAGTTTCGGCGCCTCCTTCTACGGCGCCGGGTAGGACCACGGGGAGGGACACCTTTGGCGGACCCACCCTCGGCCGGGTAGTTTCTCCATTCGTTGTGGCACGGGAGGGATCGACAGGCGAACGGGCGAAGCCCCGGGCCATCGGACGGTCGGGGCCCGGCGGTACCGGCAACACCCGGCCGGGACGGTGACCCCCGGCCCCGTCGGCCCCGATCTCCGGTCCCCATGAGTGGCCGGTGGCATCGATGACCGAACCGGTGGTCGAGGGGACTCCGTTCACCAGCCGGATCCGCGCCCTGGTCGAGGAGCAGCCCGACCTGGTGGCCGTCACGCTGGTCGACCAGCACGGGGCGACGACGGAGCTGACCTGGAAGTACCTCGATGAGCGCTCCAATCAGGTCGGCCGGGCGATGGCGGCCCGGGGGGTCGGCCTGGGCGACCGGGTGGGACTGGAGCTGCCCAATTCCGTGCCGATGGTCGAGGCGGTGCTGGCCGCGTGGAAGATCGGTGCCGCGCCCGTGCCCGTGCGCTGGGACCTTCCCGATTGGGAGCGCGAACGGGTGGCCAAGGTCCTCGACGCCGCCCTGATGGTCGGGCGCGACAGTGCCCGGCTGTTCGCCGAGGCCGACCGGCTGTCGACCGCATCGCTCCCGCTGGTGGTTTCGCCCTGGGTCAGCGGCATATGCAGCAGCGGCTCGACCGGCACGCCCAAGGTCATCATGGACCACACCCCGGCGGTGCTACTGCCCACCGCCCAGCCGTTCCCCGCCGCCTGGGGGGTCGACGTCGGCCGGCAGCGGATCCTCGTCCCCACCGCCCTCTACCACACCAACGGGTTCGCCCAGTTCACCTATCTCCTGGCCGGGGACTCGCTCACCATCATGGTCAAGTTCGACGCCGCGCTGGCGGTCGACCTCATCGAGCGGCAACGGATCACCACGGTCACCGCCACCCCGACGATGTTGGCCCGCATCGCCCGGCTCCCGGGCGTCCGCCACCGCGACTTCTCCAGCCTGATCTGGGTCCAACAGGGAGCGGCGTCCTTCCCTCCCGCCCTGGCCCGGACCTGGATCGACCTGATCGGGGGGGAGCGGCTCTACATGTGCTACGGAATGACCGAGCGGCTCGGGCTCACCGCCATACGCGGCGACGAGTGGCTCGAGCATCCGGGGAGCATCGGCCGGGGCTTCCGGGGCACCGAGGTCCGCATCCTCGACGAGCAGCAGCAGGAGGTGCCCACGGGTGAGGTGGGTGAGATCTACCTGCGGTCGACCACCACCGGCAAGTACGGCTATCTCGGATCCAGCCAGACCCTCCCCATGACGGCTGACGGGTTCGCCACCGCTGGGGACCTCGGGCGCCTGGACGAGGACGGCTATCTCTACATCGCCGACCGACGCGTGGACATGATCGTCAGCGGCGGTGCCAACGTCTTCCCCGCAGAGGTCGAGGCCGCCCTGTCCGAGCATTCCGGGATCGCCGACGTGGTGGTGGTCGGACTGCCCGATCCCGAGTGGGGACGGAGGGTCCACGCCATCATCGAGCCTGCGGACCGGGCCGCACCGCCGTCGGAGGAGGACGTCCGGCTCTTCGCCCGGCAGCGCCTGGCCGCCTACAAGGTGCCGAAGTCGGTCGAGTTCGTCGGGCGCATCCCCCGCAGCGCCGCCACCAAGGTCAACCGGGCCCAGCTGGTGGCCGAGCGGGCCCCGGACGATCCCTCACCGGACCTCAGCGGCTGAGGACGACGACGCTGGCGTTGGCTCCCCGGCCGATGGTGTGGGCCAGGCCGACCCTGGCCCCGGCGACCTGCCGGCCGCCGGCGTCGCCGCGCAGCTGGCGGACCAACTCCACCACCTGCCCCAGCCCCGATGCGCCGAGTGGCTCGCCCTTGGACAGGAGCCCGCCGCTGGCGTTGACCGGGAGCCGTCCGCCGAGCGCCGTCGATCCGTCGCGGATCAATGCCGCCGAGCCCCCCGGATCGCAGAGGCCCAGCTCCTCGCAGGAGAGCAGCTCGCGGGCGGCGTCGGTGTCCTGGCACTCGACCAGGTCGAGGTCGTCGGGGCCGATGCCCGCCTGGTCGTAGGCCGCCTCGGCCGCCCGGGAGGTCGGCGAGGCGACGGTGTCGTCGCACAGCCCCGAGAGCGGCGTCGACTCGCTCAGCACCGGTCCCGGCAGATGGGAAAGCACCACCGACGACCGGAGCCGGACCCCGGTCCGCCCCCGGCCCGACCGCCGCAGCACGACGGCGGCAGCACCCTCGTTGGGCGAGCACAGCATCCACAGCCGCAGGGGCGGGCACACCATCCGTGAGGCCAGGACGTCCTCGGCGGTGACCTCGGACCGGAACATGGCATCGGGGTTGGCCGTGCCGTGCCGGCGGTTCTTCACCACCACCGCGGCCAGATCGTCCTCGGTGACCCCGGAGGAGAGCATCAGCCGCTGGGCTCGGAGGGCGAAATAGGCGGGCGTCGACGTGAGGCCGGCGGCCTCCTGCCACGGGTCGAAGAACGAGGAGCGGATGATCCCCTTCGGCATCTTCTCGATCCCGAAGGCGAGGACGGTCTGGTACTGGCCGCTGCGGATCGAGGCCGCCGCCAGCATCATGGCGGCCGCCCCGCTGGCGCATCCTGCTTCCACATCGATGATCGGCATCCCGGTCATCGACAGACGACCGAGCACCTTGTGCCCCGACGCCACCCCGCCGTAGGCCGTGCCGCAGAAGGCGGCCTCGAGGCCGGACGTGCCGGCACCGGATTCCGCCACCGCGGCGCGGACCGCCTCGGCGCCGATGTCGGTCAGCGTCTTTTCGGGGAACCGGCCGAAGGGGTGGATCCCCACCCCGGCCACCTCGACGCCGCTCATGGCCCGTCGGGGGCGAACGCCCACGAGATCAGGGGCCCGTCGGAGCCGTCGCCGACGTCGTCGAGCACCAGGTGCACCGGCTGTCCGGCATGCAGGGCGCCGGCGTCGGGCTCGGTCAGCCGGGTCACCACCCGGACACATCCCCCGAGCTCGACCACGCCGAAGCCGTAGGGGACCGGGCCCAGGTACCCGGGTGGGGCGGCGGTCACCGACGTCCACGCCCACAGGCGGCCATCGGCCGGCAGCTCGGTCGTCTCGACGGTGTCGGCGCCGCAGTAGGGACAGGTGCCGGTGCGGGGGAAGTGCAGGCGCCGGCAGTCCCGGCACCGACCCCCGATGAGGTGGGGATCCTCCCCGGTGGTGAACAGGTCCTCCTGCACCGTGGTCACGGGCGGGGAGCGTAGCAACGGCGACCGGGCCGTGGAACGGTCCGCGCCGGGGCCATCAGATGATCCCGGCGCCGACGAAGGCCGCCAGCTCCTCCTCGGCCAGGCCAACCAGACCGCACCAGACCTCGCGGTTGTGCTGGCCGAGGGAGGGCGCCGGGGCCGGAGCGGACGGCCGCCGGCCGTCGAGGCGGGGGAACGGCGCCTGCTGGAGGTGGGCCCCCGCCCGGGGATCGTCGACCTCGACCAGGTCACCCCTCGCCCGCACATGGGGATCGGCGATTATCTCGGACGCATCGTAGGCCATGCCCACCGGCACACCATGGGCCACACAGGTCTCCTCCACCTCCCGGGCGCTGCGGCCGGCGGCCCAGGCGGCCACCAGGTCGTTGACGGCGTCGGCGTCTTCGACCCGGCCGGCCAACGTCGACCACCGGGGATCGTCGGCCAGCTCCGGGCGTCCCATGGCCCGGCACAGCCGCCTGAAGTTGGCGTCGGACCCGCCCACGATGCAGACGTACCGCCCGTCGGCGGTGGCGTAGTTGTCGAGCGGGGCGGAGTTGGCCAACCGGTTGCCCTGGCGTTCCCGGGTCATCCCCAGGCGATCCTGCCCGGCGATGGTCCACTCGAGGATGCGGAGGACGGCTCCGTAGAGGGGGGCGTCCACCACGCCGCCCCGCCCGGTCCCGGTGTCCGGCCGGTCGCGGCGGTAGAGGGCAGCCAGCACCGCCTCGGCCGCGAAGGTCCCGGTCAGATAGTCCGAGATGGTCACACCCGGTCGCACCGGGGGCCGGTCCGGGTAGCCGGTGATGGCCAGCAGCCCGCCGTAGGCGATGCCCATGCGGTCCAGTCCGGGACGATCCGAGTAGGGCCCGTCCTGGCCGAAGACGCTGATCCGGGCCCACACCAGCCGGGGATCGCACGCATCCGGTCCGACGCCCCACCCTTCGAGGGTCCCGGGCCGGAAGTTCTCGCAGACCACGTCGGCGGTGGCCGCCAGTCGGCGGAAGAGGTCCTGGCCCTCGGGCCGACGCAGGTCGACGGTGGCCCCCAGCCGCCCCCGGCCCTCGACCGCCCACCACATCGAGTAGTCGTCGCCGTCGGGGCCGACGGCGAAGGGCCCGATGGTCCGCATGAAGTCGCCGCCCTCGGGCTGCTCGACCTTGATGACCTCGGCCCCCATCTCACCGAGGAGCCCGGCACAGAACGGGGCACTGATCCGGGTCCCCACGTCGATGACCCGCAGGCCCGACAGCGGTGGATCGGGCTCGGCCCCGGTCCCCCCGCGCTCGGCGGGGGAGGGGGGACCGCTCAACGCAGCCCCGGGAAGTCGGGTTGGCGCCGCTCCTTGAAGGCGGCCATCCCCTCGGCCATCTCGGGGGACGTGGCCGCCATGGCCTGCGCCTGGCCCTCCCGTTCGAGCGACTCGGGCAGGGTGGTCTCGAAGCTGGCGTTGAGCAGGACCTTGGACAGGCCGAGGGAACGGGTCGGCCCGGCGGCCAGGCGGACGGCGAGCTCGGAGGCGGCGGTGGACAGCTCGTCGGTGGACGGGAAGCACCGGTAGGCCAGGCCGGCTTCGACGGCATCGGCCCCCCCCACCCGGTCGCCGAGCATGACCAGGGCCTTGGCCCGCGGCAGGCCGACGAGACGGGGGAGGAGATAGGCGCCGCCGGCGTCGACCACCAGCCCCCAGCGGGCGAACGACCAGATGAACGACGTCCGCTCGCAGGTGAGGACGAAGTCGCAGGCCAGGGCCAGGTGGGCCCCGGGGCCGACGGCCGTCCCGTTGACGGCGGCGACGGTGGGCTTGTCGAGCTCCCACAATTCCCGGATGAACGCCTGGACGCCGACCCGCAGGGCCTCGCTGGTGGAGCGGGGATCGAACCCCTCGCCGCCGGCGCCGCCGACCGTCGACTGCCGGAGGTCCATCCCCGAGCAGAAGGCGTCGCCGACTCCGGTGATGAGCAGCGACCGGACCTGACGGTCACTGCGGGCCCGACGCACGCAGGTGACGATCTCGTCCCGCATGGCGACGGTCAGGGCGTTCTTGGCCTCGGGCCGGTCGAGGGTCAGCCGGGCGACGTGGTCGCCGCCGACGTCGTAGCGGATCATGGGCGCCAGTGTACCGACGGCCGACTTTCGGGAACGGGGCCGTCCGCTCCACTACGGTCTGCGCCTGTGCCCGGGAACCGGTCCGCCGATGTGCGCCCCTTCGTGAGTCCGTCCCCATGAGCGCACCCGTTGTCTCCCTCGAGGAGGCGGTGCGCCGTCATGTGCGGGCGGGCGACGCCGTCCATGTGGTGACCGGCCATTCGCGGTGGACGGCGTCGGCGCGGGAGGTGGCCCGCCAGTGGTGGGGTCGGGACCCCGGGTTCACCCTGGTCATGCTCAGCCTGTCCAGCCTCGGCGCCGTGTACTTCCGGGGCGGGCTCATCAAGCGGGTGGTGACCGGCTATTCGGGCGACGTCTTCCCCAACTTCAGCCCCAACCGGTGGTTCGGCGACGCCTACCTGAGCGGGGAGGTGGAAGTGGAGCACTGGTCGTTCCTGACCTTCCTCCAACGCCTCGAGGCCGCGGCCCGCGGGTTGCCGGCCGTGACCACCGGGTCGCTCCGGGGATCGTCCATGGAGTCCAACCCGGGCTTCGAGGTGGTCGACTCGCCCTTCGGCGGCCAGGTCGGGCTCCTGGCCCCCTACGCGCCGGACGTGGCCCTGCTCCATGCACCCCTGGCCGACCGGGAGGGCAATGTCGCCCTCAGCCCCCCGCTGCTCGAAGGGGTGTGGGGCGTGCTCGCCGCCAGGCGCGGGGCGGTCGTGACGGTGGAGCGGATCGTGGACGACATCCGCCCCTGGGCCCACCTGGTCAAGGTCCCGGCCCACCGGGTGCTCGCCCTGTCGGAGGTGCCGCTCGGCGCCCATCCCGGCGGACTCTACGCCCCCCACCTCCCGGTGGAGGCCTACGGCGAGGACCTGGAGTTCTGGGAAGAGGCCCGTGATGCGAGCCGGAGCCCCGACTTCGACGGATGGATCCGCCGGTGGGTGCTCAACCCGGCCGACCAGGGGGAGTACCTCGGCCAATTGGGCGGGAGGCGGCTCGACCGGCTGCGCCGACGGGCGGAGCCGGACTCGTGGCGCGACGACGAGAGCGCCCATCCCCCCGACCTGGCCGCGCCCGTCGGGGCCTGGGAGAAGGCTGCGGCCTTCGGGGCCCGCCATGTCGCCTCCCGGGTGGTGGAGGGAGGGTTCGACGCCGTGCTGGCCGGGGCCGGGGTCGCCAATCTGGCCGCCTGGCTCGCTGTCCGGTCGGCCCGCCGCCGCGGGTCGGAGGCGGTCCTGACCGCCGAGCTCGGTCTGTGGGGCTACGAGCCCACGCCGGCCGACCCGTTCGTGTTCAACCACCGCAGCTTCCCGAGCGCCACCATGGTCGCCGACAGCGAGACGGTGCTCTCCACGCTGGCCGCCGGCCCCGGCACCAGGCTGCTCGGTTGCCTGGGCGCGGCCCAGATCGACCGGTTCGGCAACATCAACTCGACGGTCATCCCCGACCGGGCCTTCCTGGTCGGGTCGGGCGGGGGCAACGACGTGGCCAGCTCGGCCGACGAAGTGGCCGTCGTGGCCACCCTGGCTGCGGGCCGCACCGTCGAGGCCGTGCCCTACATCACCTCGCCGGGGGCCAGGGTGAGGGCCCTGGTGACCGAACTGGCCACCTTCACCCGTGGGGACGGCGCCTTCGTGCTGACCGCGGTGCCCGAGGGGCCCGGGGCCCTGGACGAGCGAATCGACCGGGTCCGCCAACTGTGCGGGTGGGAGTTGGAGGTCGGAGCGATGGTGGCCGAGCTGGCGGCCCCGACCGAAGACGAGGTCGAGGCCCTCCGCCGCTGGGATCCCGAGCAGCGCTTCCTCCGGCCCGACCCGTCGGGCTGAGATCCGGCCAGGAGCGGCGGGCACGTTAACATGCGCACGTGTCACCGTCCTCAGGTCCGGATCCGATGGCCGAGGACGGGGACCAGGCCGCGCTGAGGGAGTTGGCCCGCCAGGTCGCCACCCGGGAGGTCGGCCCGCGGGCCGGCGAGGGCGACGAGTCGGGCGAGGTCCCCTGGGAGGCGGTCAAGGCCCTGGCGGCGGCCGACCTGTTCCGGGTGACCATCGGCACCGAGTGGGGAGGCCTCGGGCTGGGCGATGTCGAAGCGGCCATCGTGCTCGAAGAGGTCGCCCGCTTCGACGTGTCGACCGCCATCTGCTGCCAACTGGCCTACAACGGGCCCAGCCGGGGCATCGAGCACCTGGGCGGGCCGGCTCTCAAGGAGCGTTACCTCCCGAGCGTGGGGGCAGGGGAGTGCATCATCAGCATCGGCATCACCGAGCCCGACGCCGGCTCCGCCGTCCAGACCATGCGGGCCGCGCTGCGCGCCGACGGCCCCGGGGTCTGGCGGCTCAACGGCTACAAGAACTACTCGACGCTCGGGCACGTGGCATCGGCGGTCCTGGTGTGGTGCCGGTGGCCCGGGGGTGACGGGGCCAAGGGCATCGGCGCGGTGGTCGTGCCGATGGATCGCGACGGGGTGAGTGTCACCGGGCGCCATCGGAGCATGGGGATCCACGCCGCCACCGAGGCGGAGATCGCCCTCGACGACGTCGAGATCCACGAGGAGGACGTCCTCCTGGCCGGCGACCCCGCCTCGAACGAATCGTTCAAGACCCTGCTCGCCCACCTGAACCACGAGCGCTGCGGCAACGCCGCCATGTGCATCGGTGCCGCCCAGGGAGCGCTCGAGCATGCCGTGGGCTACGCCCGTGACCGGGTCGTCGGAGGCCGCCCGATCGCCGAATTGCAGGGACTGCAGTGGAAGTTCGCCGACATGGCCGTGGCCATCGAGGGGGCGCGCCTGCTCCTCGGGCGGGCGGTCCGACTGGCCGGGCCGGGGGGGACGCCGCCGGCGCTGGAGACGGCCCTGGCCAAGGCGGCCGCCAACCTGGCGGCCAAGCTGGTGTGCGACGAGGCCATGCAGATCCACGGCGGTTACGGCTACAGCCGCGAGTACCCGGTCGAGCGGGCCTACCGGGACATCCGTGGCCTGTGCTTCGGCGCCGGCACCGTGGAGGCCCAGAAGAACTTCATCGGCGCCAGCGTGGCCCGGGGGGCGCCGACCTGCTCGCCCGGGTGGCGCGACCAGCGCCAGGGTTGATGTGGGAGCGGGAGGGCGGTCGCTTCACCGCGCCGTCGCCTCGCCTCACCGCTATCGCTCAGCGCCATCTCCATTCCGGCGCCCGCTTGTCGGTGAATGCGGCGCGGGCCTCGGCCGAGTCCTCGAACGTGGACAGGCGGGCCGTGTAGTCCTGCTCGGTGCGGTAGGCCTCCTTCAGCGGGAGGTGCTCGACCCGGTTCATGGCCTCCTTGGCCAGCCGGAGGGCGATCGGGCTCTTGGCGGCCAGCTCCGCGGCCAGGGCCTGGGCGGTGGCCAGGAGCTCGGCGCGGGGCACAACGGCCCGGACCGCGCCGAGCCGGTGCAGTTCGGCCGCGGTGACCTGCTCCCCGGTGAAGTACATCTCCCTCGCCTTGTACCGGCCGACCAGCATGGCCACATGGGCGCTGGCGCCGAGCAGGCCGACGTTGATCTCGGGGGCGCCGAAGCTGGCCCCCTCCGCCGCCACCAGGATGTCGCAGCACGCCGCGAAGGCCAGGCCGGCGCCGAGGGCCGGACCGTTGATGGCCCCGATGACCGGCACGGCACAGTCGGTGATCGCCCACATGGCGTCGCGTGCGGCCCGGGCGGGATCGGTGACCAGGGTCGGTGGGCGCGACCCGGGGTCGGGAGGCGGCGCGCCCACCGACCGGAGGTCCACCCCGGCCATGAAGGCCCGGTCGCCGGCGGCGGTGAAGATGGCGACGCGCACCTCACGGTCGTCATCGAAGCTCCGGAAGGCGTCACGGATCTCCACCATGGTCGACCGGTCGATGGCGTTGACCGGTGGTCGGACGAGGGTCACGGTTGCCACGTGTCCGTCGATCCCGATGGTCAGGTCGGGCATGCCCGCCCCGGTGGCCGGCCGCTGCCGCGTTCCATCGGCGACATCCCGTTCGGAGGCTTGCCGGTACGCGCCATCCGACGAGGATACCGGCGGCCGGTGTCGGCGGCGGGACCGGGCTCTCCGAACGGGTGCCGGCGGCCTCGGTAGACTCCGGCGATCCGCCGCGGGTACCGGCGGCCGATCTGGACGAAGGGAATGTGCATGGAGACGCATGCGTCGGATCTCGCCCTGTTGCTGCTGAGGGTGGTGACCGGGGCGATCTTCCTGGCCCACGGGTTCAACCATGTGTT
This sequence comes from Acidimicrobiales bacterium, assembly GCA_035531955.1. Lineage (GTDB taxonomy): Bacteria > Actinomycetota > Acidimicrobiia > Acidimicrobiales > RAAP-2 > Bog-756. The sequence goes on from DATKRZ010000093.1 coordinate 26,471, forward strand.
CGGGGGCGGCAAGATCGCCGGCACCGGCCGGTGGTTCGAGAGCCTGGGCATGCGGCCGGGATGGCTCCACGCCTGGACGGCCAGCCTCACCGAGATTGGGGCGGGAACCCTGCTGGTGGCCGGCCTGCTGACCCCGGTGGCGGCGGCCGGCGTCGTGGGGGTCATGCTCGTCGCCTGGATCACCAACCACCGCGGCAACGGCTTCTTCATCTTCCGGCCCGGCGAGGGCTGGGAGTACGTCATGACCCTGACCATGGTCGGGGTGGTGATCGCCATGCTGGGGCCGGGGCGATGGAGCGTCGACGACGCGGCCGGACTGCTCGGACTCACCGGGTGGACGGGGCTGTGGATCGTGCTCGGCGCGGGGGTCGGGGGTGCGGCCCTGCTCCTGGTCGGGTTCTGGCGCCCGCCGGCCAAGGCCTCCGGCGTCGCTTCGTGAGCGGTCGGTAGCTGCGGTCGACGGCCGCGGCGCCAGGCTCAGCGGAACTCGGGCAGCACGTCCCGGGCGAAGAGCTCGAGGGTCCTCGGGTCGGCGCGGTCGTGGGTGAGGAAGATGAACAGCGAGATCCCCTTCTCAACCAGCTGCCCGATCCGGTCGCACACCATGGCCGGTGTGCCGACGTAGCCACCGGCGTCCACACCCCAGCGCTCGCCGCCGTAACGGCGTTCGGCAGTAGCCTGGGCGGCGCGGAGCGACGGATCGTCGGGGGCCAGCACCAGCACCGCCTGGAGGGACCGGCGGATGGTCGCCGGGTCACGGCCGATGGCCGCGCACTCCGACTCCAGCGTGCGCCAACCCGCCTCCCAGTCCGACAGCCCGTAGGTGGGGATGTTCCAGACGTCGGCGTACCGGGCCACCAGCGGCAGTGTCCGGCGTGGTCCCACCCCGCCGATGTGGATCGGCGGATGCGGGGCCTGGACCGGAGCAGGCAGATTGGGCAGGTCGGCGATCTGGTAGTGCCGGCCGGCGAAGGTCGCCTTCCCCCCGGCGAACATCCGGGTCAGTATCTCCAATGACTCGGCCAGCCGGTCGGACCGTTCGGGGAAGCCGCCCCAGGGCAGCCCGGACTGGTGGTGTTCGGTCCCGACCGAGCCGCTGCCGATCCCCAGTTCGAGCCGTCCGCCCGACAGCACGTCCAGGGTCGCCGCCATCTTGGCCAGCAGTGACGGATGGCGGAAGTTGTTGCAGAGGACGAGGTGACCGACGCGGAGCCGCTCGGTCTGGGCCAGGAGATACGTGGCGAGCGTCCACCCCTCGAGCGACGGCAGATCGGGTTGGCCCGGCGAGTAGAGATGGTCGTAGAGCCAGAGCGAATCGAAACCCGCCTGCTCGGCGGCCCGGGCCCGCTCGATCACCTGGGGATAGGTGAGGGAGACCTGGGGGACGTAGACCCCGAACTCGACGGTACGGCCCGCGGTCACGGTCGGTCGTCGGTGAGCTGGGCCACCACCTGACGCCTCAGGAGCTTCCCGGTATCGGTCCGGGGCAGCTCGGGCCAGAATTCGATGGTCTCGGGGGTCTTGGACGACCGGAGCCGGTCGCGGACCACGCCCTTCAGCTCCTCGGCGCTCATCGATCGGCCCTCCCCGGCCACCACCGCGGCGACGAGCCGCTGTCCCCACTCGTCATCGGGCAGGCCGACCACCGCCGCGTCCACGATGCCCTCACACGAGAGGAGCACGTCCTCGATCTCGGCGGGGGCGATGTTCTCACCGCCGCGGATGATCGTGTCGTCGGCGCGGCCCTCGATGAAGAGGTATCCGGCCTCGTCGATCCTTCCCCGGTCGCGGCTGGAGAACCAGCCCTCGGCGTCGAGGAGCGTTCCCCCGGCGTACTCGCCGGAGATCTGCTCACCCCGGAGGTGGAGGAGCCCGGACTGTCCCCCGGGAACCGGGGTACCGTCATCGTTGCGGACCTCCGCCTCGATGCCCGGGAGCAGCCGCCCGACCGACCCCAGCCGGGCGCGTTCGGCCGGATCCTCCGAGTCGAAGGCGGCCCGGTGCTCGTCCGGCCCGAGGAGGGCGATCGTGGAGCTGGTCTCGGTGAGGCCGTAGGCATTGACGAATCCCGTGGTGCGGAACAGCTCCATGGCCCGTCGCAGCACGGGGGTCGGCATCCGCGCCCCGCCGTAGGAGAGGGACCTGAGGCTCGGTGTCCGGGAGTCGTCCGCCCCCTGGAGGTGGTCGACCACCCGGGCCAACATGGTGGGGATGACCATCGCCTGGGTGACGGACTGGCGGCGCACGGTGTCCAGCCACGCTTCGGGATCGAACCGGTGGAGGTAGATGATCCGACGGCCGGCGTAGAGGTTGCTCAGCAGGTTGGCGACCCCGGCGATGTGGTAGGGCGGGACCGACACCAGCGAGACCTCGTCCTCGTCGGCGCTGGCGAACTCGACGGTTCCGAGGAGATACGACATGAGGTGGCGGTGTCGCAGGACCGCCGCCTTGGGTGCGGCGGTCGTCCCGCTGGTGTAGAGGAGCACGCAGGGCAGGTCTGCGTCCTGGGCCGGCGGGGGATCGGCGCCGACCCCGGCCAGCGAGTCGAGGAATGGCTGGAGCGGAGACGAGCGCGACCCCTCTGTGCCGATGGGCAGGTCGTCGGCGTGGACGATGAAGGCCCCAGGATGCGCTTCGATGCGGGCGGCCAGCTGCTCGGTCCCGAGGCGGTAGCTGAGGGGGATGAACGGCACGCCGGCGCCGGCGGCGCCGAACAGTGCCACCGGGAAGGCCGCATGGTTGCTCCCCACGTAGACGACCGCGGGTACGTCCAGCTCGGTGAAGCGGGCGGAGGCCCCCCACGAGCGTTCCGCCAGGTCGGTGTAGCCGATGCTGGTTCCGCCTGCGGTGAGGGCGGTCCGGCCGGCGTAGCCGGAGTGGACCATGTCGAGGATGAGACCGAGGTGCACCGGCGTGGATCAGTCCGAGGACGGAAGGGGCTTCGCGCTCTTCAGCTGGAGCTTGTGGCCGTCGACGGCCAGGTCCCCTTCGCCGGGCTTGGTGCACAGCAGCTCGAGCGTGTCCGATTCGTCCACGTACCGCTTACCGAGGAGGACCGAGCCCTCGTGTCCCGACTGGACCGCCGCCTTCGCAGGGACTTCGTTGCTGTCAAGGACGGGAAGGCCGCCACAGGTGAGGGCGACGTCACCGCCGGCGGCCCGGATGACCACGAACTCCGCGTCGCCCACCGCACTCCGCAGTCGAGCCCCGGCCTTCAATTCCATGGAGCGGTCCCTTCCTCCGAGCACGTCTCACGTCCGGTCCGATCGGAGGCAAGCGGACGCCACCGTACCTTGATTCTGCGGCGGCGCGCACCTGTGTCACGACCCGGCTCACCGACGGCCTCCCGGTAGTCTCTCACCGTGCCGGTCGGCCGAGACCTCCAACACGGCCAGCCCCAGGTCGAGCGCGCCGTGAGCGAGCTGGTGGCCGGGCTCGACCGTTACGGTGTGGCGGTTGACCCCGGCGCCCTCGACGCCGTGGTCGTGACGGAGACCCCGTCCTGTCCGGTGCTCGGGTGGGCGGCGTCGGGAGCCATGTCGTTGACCGGGTGGCCCGGTGAGGCGCCGCAGTGGCCCGGCGGTGATGTCATCGGCCGGCTCACGGGCACCGCGCGCCTGCTGGCGGGCATCGCCCGGGGGCTCGGGACGGATCTGCCGGTGGACGTCGGCGCCCTGTTGACCGAGCGGGCCGCGGCCAGAGGGGGGACCCGCCGGGGCGACCGCTCCATGGGCGGCCGGTGCGGCCTGCTGCGCACCGGGGACTCCTGGCTGGCCCTCAATCTGGCCCGGGACAGCGACCTCGAGCTTCTCCCCGCACTGACCGGAGGGGCGGTGTCCGGCCGGTCCGCCCCCGATGTCCCCGCCGGTCTGTGGGCCGAGCTCGGGGAGTACACCCGGCGCCGGAGGGGTGCCGAGCTGACGGCCGCAGCGCAGCTCCTCGGCCTTCCCGCCGCACCCCTCGGGCCAGCTCCGACCACACCCCGACTGCCTTGGTCGATCCGGTCCCTCGGGGACCCGGCCCCGGCGACGGGCCGGAATCCGGTGGTCGTGGACTTCTCGGCGATGTGGGCCGGGCCCCTCTGCGCCCATCTCCTCGGGCGGTGCGGCCTCCAGGTCGTGAAGGTGGAGGACGTCCGTCGCCCCGACGGCGCCCGTCGGGGGGACCCGTGGCTGTTCGATCGGCTGCACCGCCACCATGACCAGGTGGCGCTCGACTTCGGGAGCCCCGCCGACCGCCGGGCCCTTCGATCGCTGGTGGCCTCGGCCGACGTTGTCATCGAGAGCTCCCGACCCCGGGCGCTGGCCGGCCTCGGCTTCGACCCCGGGGAGTTCCTCGGGGCCCGCCCCGGCCGCACCTGGGTGTCGATCACCGGCTACGGGCGCAGCGGGCCCCGGTCGAATTGGGTCGCCTTCGGCGACGACGCCGCGGTCGCCGGCGGTCTGGTGGGCCGGAGCTCGGCGCGCCCGCCCGTGTTCTGCGCCGACGCCATCGCCGATCCAGTGACCGGGCTGGCGGCGGCGACCGGAGCCCTGGCATCGTTGGCCCACGGTGGCGGCCACCTGGTCGACTGTTCGATGGAGGCCTCCTGCGCCTTCGCCGTAGGGGACTCTGCATGTGCGGGCGACCACCGGGTCGAGCAGTGCGGGTCCTCCTGGACGGCCTACCACGACGGCCAGCACCAAGTCGTGGCCGGACCGGGTCGATCATCCTGGGAGGTGCCGGGGTAGCATGCTGAAAATCAGGGTTTCGACGGCTGCAGGCACGGTCCATGCCGCCCACGACCGGGGAGACGAGACATGACGACATCGACGGACGGCACCGCCACCCTGGCCGGCGAGCACCGGATGCTCATCGACGGCAAGCTGGTGGAGGCCAGGTCGGGGAAGCAGTTCGACAACGTCAACCCGGCCACGGAGGAGACGCTCGGCCAGGTGGCCGACGCCGGGCACGAGGACGTGGACGAGGCCATCGGCGCGGCCCGGAGGGCGTTCGACGAGTCGGACTGGGCCACGGACAAGCAATTGCGCCAGCGGTGCATCCTCCAGCTCCAGGCGGCCCTGGAGGAGGAACAGGAGCTGTTGCGGGCCGAACTGGTGGCCGAGGTGGGGTCTCCGGTGCTGCTGACCTACGGCCCCCAACTCGACGCCCCGCTCGCCGAGGGCCTCCGGTGGCCGGCGGCCTTCATCGACCAGTTCCAGTGGGAGCGCGACATCCCCGAGGGGACCGCCTTCGGCACCCGGAGCTGGCGCAAAGTGGCCAAGGAGCCGGTGGGGGTGGTGGCCGCCGTCGTCCCTTGGAACTTCCCCTTCGAGGTCACCGTCAACAAGCTGGGACCCTCGCTCTCCGCTGGGAACACCGTCATCTTGAAGGCTGCCCCGAACACCCCGTGGAACGCCACCCGGATCGGGCGGCTGGTGGCCGAGCGGACCGACTTCCCGCCCGGCGTGCTCCAGGTGGTGACCACGTCGGACAACACGGTGGCCGAGGACCTGGTCACCGACCCCCGGGTCGACCTGGTCTCCTTCACCGGCTCGACGGCCGTCGGCCGTCGGATCATGGAGAAGGGCGCGCCCACCCTGAAGCGCCTCTTCCTCGAGTTGGGCGGCAAGTCGGCGGACATCGTGCTCGAGGACGCCGACTTCGAGGCCAAGCTGTCCACGGCCTGGACGGTCTGCGTCCACGGGGGCCAGGGCTGCGTCATGCTCACCCGTATGCTGCTGCCCCGATCCCGCTACGACGAGGGGATGGCACTCATCGAGGCCGGGTTCCGGACCGTCCCCTACGGTGACCCGAACGACCCGGGCAACCTCCAGGGCCCTCAGATCAGCGCCCTCCAGCGCGAGCGGGTCCTCGGCTACATCGACAAGGGCGTCGAGGAAGGAGCCCGGTTGGTGGTCGGCGGCGGCCGTCCCCCCCAGTTCGACAAGGGGTACTACGTCGAGCCCACCCTCTTCGCCGACGTGGACAACTCCATGACCATCGCCCAACAGGAGATCTTCGGCCCGGTGCTGGTCGTCGTGCCCTTCGACGACGACGACGACGCGGTGCGGCTGGCCAACGACAACCAGTACGGACTGGGTGTCGGGGTGACCTCCGGCTCCGAGGAGCGGGCCCTCGCCGTGGCCCGCAGGGTGAGGGCGGGGACCGTCTCGGTCAACGGCGGCGTCTGGTATGGCGCCGACGCTCCCTTCGGCGGGTACAAGGCCAGCGGCATCGGAAGGCAGAACGGGCCCGAGGGCTTCGAGCAGTACACCGAGACGAAGACTTACGCGGGCGGCCTGCCCCCGGCCTAGCGACCGGGCCGGCACCGCCGCGCTGTGCGGAACGAATGACCGATCGACGGAGGAGGGCCCATGGACGTCAGGTCGATGGAGGGTGTGAGCCCGGTCATCGAGCACAACGGCACCACCCCGGTGTGGTGGCTGGTCCCGCCGCGGGAGATGCAGGAGGCAACCGAGGGCGGATTCCTGGAGTTGGTGAGCGAGTGGATCGTCGAGGGAGGCGGCATGGTCGATCCGCACTCGCACCCGACCCACGAGTTCTATTACATCATCGCCGGCCGGGGGATCATGAAGATCGGTGACGAGGAGCGGGAGGTCGGTCAGGGCGACCTGGTCTACACCCCTCCGGACACCACTCACAGCATCTGGCCCGCCACGCAGAACGCGCCGCTGCACGGGCTCGCCTTCGCCATCGGGGTCAAGGGCACCGGCCCGGTGGACTACACGACCTGAGCCCGAGAATGTCGGTGGCCCGGCACCGGGGCCGGCGAGGTCGGTCCCTATCGGCCGTGTCAGGCAACGTGTGAGTTGTTGGTGGCATGACTCCGGGCCGGTCGGGGACACCAGTTCCAACGGAACCACTGGTGGCTACAGTAGGAATGATCACGGTCGAGCCTGAAAGGGTTTGAGGTGCTCGAACTGCTCGGGATGACTATGGCCATCTCAACGACGCCGAGGCTAGGGTCGATTTGTCGTCCCGAGTGCCGCCGTTGATGGCGATCCGACGGCAAGCTCGTTCTCGCTCTCCGGGCGGAACTATTGAGCTATTCCGAAGCTGAAGTTGCAGCGGCGACCGCCATAAATAGGTACAGAGGCAACGAAAACGGCGAAGTTGGTGCCGCTTTCGTCGTGGTGGGTCTCAGTGCCGACAGAGCCGACAAGGAAGCGCGGATCCGCGACGACATGATTCGGGTGGCACACCTTGCTGGAGCATCAATTCGGCAACTCTCTGAGATCTCTGGGCTCGGTCGAAAGGCCGTGACGGAACTCGTTTCCGCTTAACGCTTGCCGGACTGAATTCGTCCCCCAACCCGGAATATCCGCGTGATGGTGCCTATACCGATACGCCGTGTTCGCCGGCGGACGGATATCGACCTCGAGCCGGCGATGTGGAACAGCCCGGGGCCTTCCGGTGCCGTAGCGGGATCGTCAGCCAAGTGGCCCCAGTGCGTGGCAATTATTGGGAGCACGCGAGCGAGAGCGAGTGAAATGCCGCGACGATTGTTTCTGGCATCAAATATCTTGAGGGCTGGGATTTGAGCGGCGACGGCGAGTGTGACGCCCGTTTGATGGTTCAGCTCAATAGCGGGGACCATGGTGCTATTTCGACTGTCCCGCAATTGGGTTCCCCTATCTGCAGTTGTGGCTGAACACGTGAATGGTCACCGGCGTCGAAGCGTGAAGGGCGCAACCCGTGCCGGTGGTGATGGTGATGGCCGATCCCGCGGCACTGATCGACAGCCTGGTCTCGGACTGACGGAACGTCACGATCTTCGTCGGTGGGTTCGTGAACTGGTAGTTGAAGCCCCACAGCTGCCCTCTCGTGGCGACCGTCTGGTTGTCCCAGGACTTGGGGGTTGTGACCACCGGCTTGAAGAGGCCCCACTTGAGCATGGCCTTGATCTCGTTTAGGAAGTCGGGAATGTCGTGTCCGCCCGGGTGGACTTGGTAGGTGACGTCGATCCCCGCGGCAGCCAGGGCTGCGTAGTAGGTCTCGCTCATCGGGTAGATGATCCTCTCCTCTTCGATGGCGAATTGGCCGGGATCAGGGTCGGCCTTGCTCGGAATACCCGTACCGGTGCTCTCGAACACTCGCGTGTGCTCAAGGTTCACGGCAAGCGTGGTCGGGTTGTGACCGGTGGCATAGAAGCCGTCTGGGGGGCCATAGATGGGATCAGGATCGTTGTCGCCGTTCGACGCAGCGTTCGAGAAGACTGCCATCGCGGGTTGAACGACTGTGGCGTTCCACTGGGGATCCACGAAGCCCGAGAGCGAGGCCACCGACCCGAAGAAGTCGGGCAGACGCCCGCCCAGGTACATTGCGCCGAGTCCGCCCATCGATATGCCAATGAGGGCGTGATAGCGACGTTGCGGCAGGATCGGGTAGCGGGCCAGGATGGTTGGGATCACAGTCTCAAGCTCGTAGCTCTCCCACGAGGGGTGGCCGCGCCCACCGTCGTTCCACCAGTCCGTGTACCAGCCGTTGCCCCCTTCGGGCATAACCACGATCGCATTGAGTCGGTCGAACGGCTTGGTCAGTCCATATTGGGCGTACGAGCCGTAGTTGAAGTCGAGCCCGTTAAGGAAGACGACCAGGGGATAGTGCTTGTGGGGGTTGTACCCGGGCGGCAAGAGCACATTCGCCCGAGGCGGACCGGGATAGCTCAGCCATTTCGAGGGGATCTCGTCAGCCGGAGCTGGGACCTCGATCGTGATCAACCGGACCTTCGATCGCGCCGGAATGCCCGCGGCAGCCCCGGCACGCACCCCCACGAGAGTCGTCGCGACAAGGGCCCCTGCCCACCCGATCACCAACCAATGTTTCCTACGCATCATTTCCTCTCTCCTCTCAAGCACCCCTGCTAATCGATCTCTTGTTCTCTCTTCCTTCTTTTGAGGTCTCCTCGGTCTTCTCGACGTGGAGATCTTCAACCACCTGTGAGCCATCATGCTCGATATAAGACCAGTAACCGGTGCTCGGGCACCCAAGCCGGTCCCGCCCATCCCACTTGACTCTCACCACAGGGCAGGGTCCATGCTTCATGCTGTGGACGACCTCATGCCAATAGGAGACTTCTCAGACCGCTCTGGCCTCTCAGCCAAACGGCTGAGGACGTATGCCGCCGAGGGCCTGCTCGCACCTGCAGCGGTGGACCCGGGATCGGGGTATCGCTACTACTCCCCAGGCCAGTTGGCTGATGCCCGGTTGATAGATGCGCTTCGCCAGGCGGGCGTGCCGCTTGCCGACATCCGAGCATTCAAACGTCGGCCCACGCAGGAGCAGCTCGATGCATGGGCAGGACAACTGGAAACTGAGGCGAACCGCCGCCAGGGAGCCATCACCCTTGCCCGCCATCTCCTCGCAAGGGGTGACCACCCATTCTCACCAGCTGCCAATCCAAAATCCAAGGAGGGACCCATGAGGACATTGCGAACGGCGGGTCGGACTGACATCGGAAAGCTTCGCGAGAACAACGAAGATGTCATCGTCACCAATGATCGTCTCGCACTCGTCGCCGACGGGATGGGGGGACACCCAGGTGGCGAGATCGCAGCAGAGGTCGTGGCGGGCGTGGTTCCCGCCGCCTTCACGGGCCAATCAGTCGACGAGCTGCAAACGGCGGTACGGGCAGCGAACTGGGCTATCCGGGAACGTGCGGTCACTCAACCTGGTTTAGAGGGCATGGGCACCACTGTCTGTGCCGCTGGACTCCTCACGACCGGACATGTAGCGCTTGTCAATGTCGGGGATAGCCGGGCGTATCTGGTTCACGAAGGCTCCCTGAGCCGCCTCACCCAGGATCACAGCCTGACGGCTGAACTCATCGAGCGCGGGGAACTACGAGAGGAGGAGGCAGCTCAGCATCCCTACTACGGGATTCTCACCCGAGCACTCGGCGTTGGGGCCGATGTCGAAATCGACCGGACGACGCTCGCTGTCGACGAAGGGGATCGGATCGTTCTTTGCAGTGACGGATTGTTCAACGAACTTTCCGACGAAGAGATCCGGAATGCTTTGGCGGGAGACGAAGATGTGGCCACAATCGTCGACAAGCTGATCGATAGGTCCATCGCCAGTGGAGGCCGTGACAACGTGTCTGTCGTGATCGCCGAAGTTGCTGCCTGAGGGATTCTGACTCGGAGCAAAGGTGACTCAGTTCCGGCTGGAGCCGTGCCCCCGATGTACCGCGCAGCAACTGTCGATCATCCGTATAACCGGCGATCGGGGACACTCTCAGCACCATTGACCGATGCACGTTATGGGACCCCTGCAGCTTCCCGGATCCGCCGAGCTTGTCGGGGTCGGGCTGCGGAAACGATCTCCAGGATGCTCGCGAAGGAATTCTCTGCGGAGACTCGCCTGGGCACTACCCGGTACGTTGACTCTCTTCTGTCACTATCCGAGGCGGGTCAGGGTGGTCCGACTTTCTTGGCCCGAGAGGTGCAGACACTGCCGTAAGTCCGTGTGGGCGAACGTTGGATTCCGCGACAGTTCGCGTGGATCCGAAGAATCCTGTGTTTGGTGTCGATTTGTGGCTGGTCGTTCGTGGACATGGCGGCGATGCAGAGGGCATCGCCGCCATGAAAGGAACCAACCCATGTCCAGCGTTACCACCTCCCCCGCCATCACCGTCGAGCACGCTCCCTCCCGGCTGACCAGCACGCTGCCGCGGGCCACGGCCTCGGTCGGCGTCTTGGCCGCCGCGGCCACGACTACCGGGGCGACTGTCCTGCGCGCCGCCGGAGTCCCGCTGGCGGTGCACGGCAAGATCCCACTAGCCGGCTTCGCCCAGGTCACCCTCATCGGAGCGGTCCTCGGCGGGGTGCTTCTCGCCCTGCTGATCCGGCGCAGCCCCGCCCCACGTCAGCAATTCATCCGGATCGCCATCGGGCTCACCGCTCTCTCCTGTGTCGCCCCTGTGGCCTTCGCGGACACGACTGCAAGCAAGGTCGTCCTTGTTGCATTGCACCTGGTTGCCGCGGCGATCATTGTTACTGTGCTCGCACGACACGCAGACTGACCCAACCCGATCCGCTATTGAAGAGGAGTGGCCAAGATGCCGCAATACATGATCTCTGTCTGTCACGATGACACCTACGAGGTCGATTTCTCCACCCCCGAGGCACAGCGCCTTGGCACCCAGGTGGGAGCCTTCAACGAGGAACTGCAGAAGGCGGGTGCCTGGGTGTTCGCGGCCGGGCTGCACCCTGCGTCTTCGGCCACGGTCGTGCGATCCTCCGGAGGAGTCGTTTCGATGACCGACGGTCCCTATGCCGAGACCAAGGAGCAAATGGGTGGCTTCTGGATGATCGACGCCGCCGATCTCGATGCCGCCCTGGAATGGGCCAACAGAGCATCTGCTGCCTGTGAAGGACCGGTCGAGGTCCGGCCCGCCCAAGGGTGACCGACGAGCTCGCCGAGGTCTTTCGGCGCGAGGCCGGCCGCTGCACTGCCACCATGGTCCGCGTCCTAGGCGACATCGACCTCGCCGAGGACGCCGTGGCCGAGGCCTTCGCAATCGCCGCCGAGCAGTGGCCCCGGATGGGGATACCACCCAACCCTGGTGGCTGGATCACCACGACCGCCCGCAACCGCGCCATCGACCGCCTGCGACGCGAATCAACCCGCAGCGAGAGGCATCGCGCAGCTCATCGACTTCACATCGAAAGCATGCACCCAGACCACAATCCCGAACTCGACGGACTCGACGACCTTGTCGATGTCGTCGCCGACGATCAGCTCCGGCTGATGTTCATCTGCGCTCATCCCGCCCTGGCCGCAGACGCCCAGGTCGCCCTCATCCTCCGGCTTCTTGGCGGCCTTGAGACTGGAGAGATCGCCAAAACCTTCGTGGTACCTGAGGCGACGATGGCGCAAAGGATCGTACGGGCCAAACGCAAACTCCACGACAACCACGCCTCCTACCGAATCCCTCGGGCTGCGGAGCTCCCGGACCGGCTCCACGCCGTACTTGCGGCCATCTACCTCATCTACACGGAAGGTCACACCGCCAGCTCAGGGCAGACACTTACGAGAACCGACCTCTCCACGGAGGCCATCCGGCTCGGGCGGACCCTCGTCGAGCTCATGCCCGACGAGCCGGAAGCCCTCGGACTGCTCGCCCTGATGCTGCTCACCGAGGCACGCCGCCCCAGCCGCTTGGCTTCCGACGGAACGATGGTGCGTCTCGCCGACCAGGACCGCACCGGATGGGACAGAACGCTGATCGGTGAAGGCCATGGGCTCGTCGTCGGGTGCCTGCACCGCAACCAGCCCGGCCCATTCCAGATCCAAGCGGCTATAGCCGCCGTCCACGCCGACGCGCCCAATGCGGAATCCACGGACTGGTTGCAGATCATCGCCCTCTACAACCAGCTGTACGCTCTGCTTCCGAGCCCCGTGGTTGCCCTCAACCGGTCAGTAGCCATGGCCGAACTCCACGGGCCCGTCGTGGGGCTCGCCGGTCTCGCCGAGATCGACTCGACCTCTGTCGACAGCTACCAGCCATACCACGCCGCCCGGGCCGACCTACTCGCTCGGGCCGGCCACCTCGACGAGGCAGTAGCCGCCTACGACCGAGCCATCGAGCTCACCACGAACACGGTCGAACGCGGCTTCCTCGCCCGGCAGCGGGCCGTCCTCTGAGCGGGCAAACCAATCCGGAGAGTCTTTTTGGTGATTCAGTGTCGATTTTGGGGTTCGCCGTTCGTAGCAAGGGTGAGTGGCGAACGAATCGCCGCCGAACCGGAAGGGAATTGCAACCATGGGAACGATCCGAGCACACGAGTTCACCAGCCTTGACGGCGTGATCGACACCCCCACCTGGACCCTCGATTTTGGTTTCGACCCGGCCATGGGACAGGACATCGGCAATCTCATGTCCACCTGCAATGCGATCCTATTGGGCCGCAATACCTACGAGATGTTCGGGCCGGAGTGGTCTGCCCGCACGGCAGACGAAGATCCCGGGGCACCGTTCATGAATGAGTCGACCAAGTACGTCGTCTCGTCCACCCTGAAGGAAGGCAACTGGCGGAACTCAAAGGTCATCGGCCCATACAGCGCCGAGGCCATCCGCCAGTTGAAGGACGAAGTCGATAACGGCGTCTACGTGAGCGGCAGTTCCACGCTCGTACGCGCCCTTATCGCAGACCAACTTCTCGATGAGCTGCACCTGTTCGTCTACCCCGTCACCCGAGGTACCGGGCCGCGCCTGTTCCCCGACAACCTGCCGACCAAATGGTCGTTGGCTCACAGCACGACCTACGACAACGGCGTGCTCTACCTGGTGTACCAAGCCTCTGCCCTATAGCTGCCCTTTTCGGGTGCACACGCAGTGAACGATTCGTATACCTCTCACGCCTCTACGCTGAGGCACTGGGCTTGCGGTTGTCTGCATTGACGCCGTGGAACACGGCGAACGAATGCCCCTGGTTGTTGGTGCTGGCCTGCCCGCGGGGTGGCACTCCAGCGCTATCGGCCACATGGTCAGTGACTGGGTCGAGACCGCCATGGCGCTCTCATTGATCGGCCCTCCAGTTGCCCATGTTGGGTTCTCGATGGGGGCAATCTTTGGAGTGCCGACAGTGGGGGCGCTGGCATCCATCAAGGCTGCCGTGTTCGTCGTCGGTGGTATCCCAGCCGGAGGGGGAATACAAGATCCTCCCCTTCGCCCACTTCTCTTGAACGCTGCATCCAAGCCCGGCCAGTCTCAAGTCCTCATGGTCAACACGACCCAAGACGAGATCTTTCCCGTCGAGGACGTTCACGAGCTATTCCATGCGATCCCCGGGCCCAAAAAGCTCATGTTCTGGGAAGATAATGCATGACGATTGGCCAACGGAGGCAATCGACCACACGAAGCCGCCTTCCCCGACTGTCCCGCATGCCGAGCCGCGCGCTCGGAACCGCACCCGCTCGGGCGCCGAACGACGCGGCAGAACGACGGCCGTCACCATCCTGGCTCCAGCCCAGATCGGCACCTCGGGTGCGCTCGCGGGCGGCAAGCACGCCGGCCGTCGGGCGGCTTGGGCCACGCCGCAAACCGGTGGTGTGGGGCAGCTTGGACCTGGTAAGTGTGAGCACATCCCGGATGGTCTGGCAGGGCCTTGCCACGGGCAAACCGTCTGCCAAACTGCTGAACATGAAGGACGTTCAGTATCGCTCGGCAGGGCCCGAGGACTTCACCTTTCTGGCGACGATGCTTGGCGAGGCCGCAGTCTGGCGCCCTGACAAGCCGACGCCGACCGGTGACCAGGTGCTTGCCGATCCGCGCTATTCGATGTATCTCGCTGAGTGGCCGAGGCCGGGCGATTATGGACTGATTGCAGAACAAGACGCACCGGTGGGCGCGGCTTGGTATCGGACGTACACCGAGGCGAGCCATGGCTACGGCTTTGTCGCCGAAGATATCCCCGAACTGTCGATCGCAGTCATCGCGTCGCGTCGGCATGAAGGGATTGGTCGTCGGCTCCTGGTCAACCTCATCAAAGCCAGTGATAGCCAGGGCTATGCAGGGCTGAGTCTCAGCGTGAGAGAGGCGAATCCAGCGCGCCGCCTCTATGAGTCAATGGGCTTCATTCCTGTCGGGACGCACGGATCGTCCTGGACAATGGTCCGACACGCCGTTCGATCACAGTGACCCTCTCCCGGCGGTGAGGGGCACCCGCAGCTGACACTTCGCCTCGCTTCTACCCTCCAATGACGTGCACCTCTTCGCGGCGTTTCTCGGTGGGCCCATTGCGGAAGGTCGGATGGGAGAGGACCACGAAGTGGTTTTCGTCATCGCCTCCGACCCAGTCGAGGCGAAGCGTCTAGCACGGTCGAAATGGAGTGGGGCGGGGCGAGGTCATGTGGACGCTGTCCGGCGCATCGACCAGGTCGATGGGTACGAGATTGCGCTCACGCATGTGGATGGCGGAGGTGGCGACCGGACCGAGCTCGAGGACTACAACTGACGGCCGTGAATCCGATCCGCCTTGTCATCCGGAAACGGGACCATCCCTCCAAATGCTGGAGCGCACCTCCTTCCCGGCGTTCGGGGGCGCGTTCGGCAAGACTCGCCAGTGTGCGTAAGCAGTATCACTTCTGGCCGGGTTCGAGCGGGTTGGATGCATGGGCTGTTGACCGGCTCCTCGAACTGTCCCAGGACCTCCCGGTCGTGGAGGTGCCCGTGGATTCCATCGGGGAAGTTGACTCGAACTACTGGTTCGGAGGTGACTGCGGAGACCCAACGGTCCGCAAGATGGTGGAACACATGCGGCTGGTTCGGGATGTGGACCCTATGTTCCCAATCATCCTCGGAGTCGATGGACGGGTAATGGACGGTATGCATCGGATTGCCAGAGCACTGCTCGAAGGAAGGCCAACGATCCGTGCGGTGAGATTCGAAACGCAACCCAAGCCTGACTTCCGGGACTGCTCGCCGGGGGACCTGCCCTACTGACGGCATCTAACCGAGCCGGTGTTAGGGGACGGCCTATTAGGCAGATACTCCGCCAGTCCTAGCCCAGAGGTGCGAAGAACTCGAGTGCGATGTTGTCAGGGTCTCGAAAGGACAATGCCGAGTACTGGGGCACGTCCACGATGCCACCGTTGGGGATGCCGAGTTCGCCTAGATGGATTTCCCATGCTCTCAACTCATCGCGGCTGGCACAGCCGAAAGCCATATGATCGAGCCCCGGCCGGCGCTCGTTGAACGGCTCAGTGCTGCTCAAATCAGGGAACTGAGTTAGACCGACGAGTGTGCCGCCCGTAAGCCAAGCGACACGCTGGAACGGACCTGTGTCCTCGTCAAGAATCGGGTCCGA
>DATKRZ010000094.1:0-23015 GCA_035531955.1 Acidimicrobiales bacterium
CCGTGGTAGGCGTGGTCGAAGACGACCACCGCCTGTCGGCCGGTGGCGTACCGGGCGACCTTGACCGCGTTCTCCACCGCTTCGGCGCCCGAGTTGAACAGCGCGGTCCGCTTGGGCAGGTCCCCGGGTGCGAGCTCGTTGAGGGCTTCGCACACGGCGACGTAGCCCTCGTAGGGGGTGACCATGAAGCAGGTGTGGGCGAAGCGGCCGACCTGGCCGGCAACCGCGTCGACGACGGCCGGGGTGGCGTGGCCCACGCCGACCACCGCGATCCCGGACCCCAGATCGATGAGGGCGTTGTCGTCGACATCGACCAGGATCGCCCCGGACGCCTGCCGGATATAGAGGGGGAGGGTGGAGCTGACCCCGGGAGCCACCGCCGCCGAACGGCGCCGGTGGAGGGCCCGGGAGTTCGGCCCGGGCAGCTCGGTGACCAGCTTCCGCTGCTGTTCGATCGACGACGGCTCCACGGTGCGGAGGGTAGTGGGCCGAACGTGGGCCTGCTACGAGGCGGGCAGCTTGATCACGGCGAACATCGCTCCCCGCCGGATCGGTCAGGACGGCGCAGCGACCGGCTGGGACGGGCTCAGTTGCCGAAATTCCAGCTGTCCCCGTTCTCGTATCGATGGAGGATGTTCTTGGCCATGAGGATCTTGTGCACCTCGTCGGGTCCGTCGGCCAACCGCAGCACCCTCGCCGTCAGGTACATCTGGCCCAGCGGGAGGTCGTTGCTCACCCCGGCGCCTCCCCACACCTGGATGGCCCGGTCGACCACCCGGTGGTACGCAGCGGGGACGAACACCTTGATGGCAGAGATGGCCGTCCGGACGTCGGGGTCGCCGTTGGCCACCTTCTCGGCGGCATTGATGGTCATCAGCCGGGCCGACTGCACGTCCATGTAGCTCTCCGCGATGAAGCCCTGGATGAACTGCTTCTCCTTGAGCAGACCGCCGTGCACCTCGCGGGTCAGGGAGCGCTCGACCATCAGGTCGAAGGCGCGCCACATCTGGCCAACTGAATTCATGCAGTGGTAGACCCGCCCGGCACCGAGGCGGTCCTGGGCGGCCTGGTGACCCTGGCCCACCAGGCCCAAGGTGTTCTCGACAGGGACCCGCACGTTCTCGTACTTGATCTCGCAGTGGTCCGAGGTGGCGTGCCCGAAGATGCCGATGCCCCGGAGGATGTTCACTCCCGGGGTGTCGGTGGGGACGATGATCTGGGTCATCCGACCGGGTGACCCGAGCTCACCGGACGGGTCGTTGGCCCGGCACATGACGATGAAGAAGTCGGCGTCGGTGCCGTTGGAGGTGAACCACTTGTGGCCGTTGATCACCCACTCGTCGCCTTCCCGGACTGCTTCGGTCTGGATCGAGCGTGGATCGGATCCGGCGTGGTCGGGCTCGGTCATGGAGAAGCCCGACTGCATGGTCCCCTCGATGAGGGGGAGCAGCCACTTGCGCTTCTGCTCCTCGGTCCCGTACTTGACCAGGATGGTCGAATTGCCCGAGTTTGGCGCGGCGATGCCGAACAGGGTGGCGGCTCCCACTGCGTAGGCCAGGATCTCGTACATGTAGGCCAACGCCAGAAAATCGAGGCCCATGCCGCCGTACTCCTTGGGCAGGTGTGGTGCCCAGAGCCCGGCCTTGTTGACCCGCGCCTTGATCTCGTCACGGAGCTCGCGACTCTCCTGGCGACCGGCATCCCGCTCCTCGCCCGTCACGCCGGCGTCACGGCGGGATCGCCACAGCACCTGCTCATTGGGGAGTATCTCGTCGTTGATGAAGTCCGCGGTCTTGCGCCGCAGGGCATTGATGTCAGGGTCCAGGCCGGGTATCGGCGTCACGTTGATCGCCATCGGGTCTCCTGTTCGGGCGTCGGGGTGGGGCTGGTGCCCCTTCAATCATGGCCCAGGACTGCGTCGGCGGCTCGGGCCCGGTGCGCCGGGGCGGCCCGGCCGCGGTCTGAAAGCCCGGTGGACGCCCGATGTGTGCTCAACCGGCCCGGACCGTGAGGTCGTAGACGGTCACGCCGTCGACCGTCTTGGCGGTGAAGTGGGTCGCCACCCATGTGGAGATCTCCGACGAGTGGGAGGTGGTCGACCGACCTGGCCCTCCGCCGAAGCCGCCACCACCGCCGAAGCCGCCACCACCGATGTAGTAGTGGATCTTCCCGGCGGCGACGTACGCCTCGAACTGGGCCAGAGTCGGCGCCGGATCGGTCCCGTTGAAGCCGCCGATGGCCATGACCGGATCGCCGGTGGCCAGTTGGTAACCGGAGGCCGAGTTCGAACCGGTGGTCGCCGCCACCCAGGCGTACCGGGAGCTGTCGGCGCCGAGCAGCGCCGACAGCTGCTTTCCGGGCGTCGAGCCGTTGAGGAGGCCACCGGCCGCGGGGCCACCGGCCCGGCCGGTCCTACCGCCGCCGGGGAATCCTCCTCCGCCCGGGCCGATCCCGCCGCCGGGTCGACTGATCCCGCCGATCCCGCCGCTGGGGAACCCTCCTCCTCGCCCTGCGAAGGCGCCCGGCGGCAGACGGAGCCCGTTGGGCAGCTTGACCCCGTTGGGCAGCGTGAAGCCCGGGGGAAGCGTGAGGCCGTTGCGGGCGAGACCACCGGGCCCGCCGGGCCCGCCGGGCCCGCCGAAGCCCTGACCCCCCTGGACGGCCGGACCGGCCGAAGGGATGGCTCCGCTGTGCGGAGTGGCGGCGGTGGTGAGGGAGTACGCGGCCGGTGCGGCGACGACCGCGGCGATGCCGAAGCCGGCCAGCCCGGCAGCCAGCAGCCCGCGGGCCCGGGGCATCAGGGCGATGCCGAGGACGGCGACCACTCCCACCGCCAGGATCACCCATCGCAGGGCCGGGTACCACTGGGGGCTCCATCCGAGGACGACGAATGCCCAGGCGATGCTGGCGACGATGGCCGCGCCCAGAGCCAGCCTGGCGAAGTACTCGTCGCGTCGTCGCCACAGGGTGGAGGCGGTCATGCCCACCAGCGCGCCGATGGCCGGGGCGAGGACGATCGTGTAGTAGGGGTGGATGATGCCGTGGGCGAAGCTCAGGGTGGCGCCGGTCATCAGGAGCCACCCGCCGAACAGGAGGATGCCGGCCCGGATGCGGTCGGTCCGGGGGGCCCGTCGGGTCAGCCAGAGCACGGCCACCAGCCCGATGAGCGCCCCGGGTATCAACCACGAGACCTGGCCGCCCATCTGGGAGAGGAACAATCGGTCCCATCCGGTCGGACCCCAAATGTTGCCCGCTCCTCCACCGGCTCTGACCCCACCGACACTGCCTGTCTCGTTGCCGGTGAGGCGACCGAACCCGTTGTAGCCAAAGATGAGATTGAGCAGGTTGTTGTCGGTGGAGCCGCCGATGTAGGGACGGTCCGCGGCCGGGGTCAGCTGGACCGCCGCCACCCACCAGCCCCCGGCGACCACGAGGGCGATGGCGGTGTAGACGAGCTGCACGATCCGTCGTCCCAGCTTGGGCGGCCCGGCCAGCAGATAGACCAGGGCCAGCACGGGCATGAGGATGAGAGCCTGGAGCATCTTGGTGATGAATCCGAAGCCGACCAGGGTTCCGGCCAGCACCATCCACCGGGTGCGCCCGCCCTCCACGGCGCGGACGGTGGCGTAGGCCGCGCCAGTCAGCAGCAGGGTCAACAGGGCATCGGGGTTGTTGAACCTGAACATCAAGGTGGCCACCGGGGTGAGCGCCACGACGGTACCGGCCAGCAGCGCCGCCCCGGGGGAGAACCACCGGCGAACGGTGGCAAACAGGATTCCGACGGTGGCCACGCCCTCCAGCGCCTGCGGCACCAGGATGCTCCACGAATTGACCCCGAACAGCCGGGCCGAGAGCTCCATCACCCACAGGGATGCGGGCGGCTTGTCGACCGTGATGAAGTTCGAGGCGTCGGAGGACCCGAAGAAGAACGCCTTCCAGCTCTTGGTTCCGGCCTGGACGGCGGCGGAGTAGAAGCTGTTGGCCCATCCGGACTGCCCGAGGCCCCAGATGTAGAGGAAACCGGTGCCGACCAACAGCGCGAGCAGGGCCGGACGGACCCAGGACGGATCCTGCGGCCGTCCGCGGACCAACCGGACCAGTCGACCGCCAGGGACCGCGGGTGCCGGAGGGCCGTCGGTGGACGGTTCGCCGGCGCCCCCGGCGCGCCCGATGGCCTCAGGGGCCCATCCCTGCGGCGCCGGGCCCGGGGAGAGCGGATCGGAGACGATCGGAGCCGCGGTGTCCGGGAGGGCGGCGCCGGGGGCCACGGTCACGGCCACCGGCCGGAAGGCCGGGTCGGAGTCGTCGGTCAGTCGGACGTCGGTCATGATGACTCCCTCATCTCGTCGAGCTGGTAGTAGCCGTCGGTTGTCGCCGCAGCTCCGGTGGTCGCCAGGTGGGACCCAAACGCAGGACGGAAGACCCAGGTGCGGAGAATTCCAAACCTGACCACCGCCGCGGCCACGTTGGCGAGGGCCACGGCGCACACCTGGGGGACCAGCGAGGTCAGGCCCGTGGCCCGGGTGGCCGCCAAGGCGGCAGTGGTGAAGGCCAGGCTGACGGCGAGCAAGGCGGCGGCCGTGCCCGATCGTTGCCATCGACCCAGACCGTGGCGGGCGGTACCGGCCATGCCGCGGTGGGTCGCGGTGTTGCCCAGGCTGCAGATGCCGATGGCCACGGCGTTGGCCACGAAGACGCCCAGGGCGGGCGCCAGGGCCGCGAACAGCACCACATAGGCCACCGTGCTGGTGGCGCCGACACCGGCGAACCGCACCAGGTCATCGGCGAAGACCCGGTGCTCCCGGCTGTCGCCGGCGGCGGGGCCGGTTCGGGTATGCGGACGGGGCGCCGGGGGAACCGGGTTCGTCCGGCGCACCACGCGCCCTCTCGCCCTCCGACCGAGCATGCGCACCACGCCGCGCAGGTCCATCAGCGCCGTGCGGAGCACCTCGACCCTCGAATCGGTGTCGTCCACCCAGTCGACCGGTACCTCGTGGATGCGGAGCCCGAGCCGCTGGGCGGTGACCAAGAGCTCGGTGTCGAAGAACCATTCGTCGTCCTCGACCAGCGGGAGCAGCTCGGCGGCCGCCTCGCGGCGCATCGCCTTGAACCCGCACTGGGCGTCGGTGCAGGCGCTGGCGAGGACCGATCGGACCAAAAGGTTGTAGCTGCGGGAGATGATCTCCCTCTTCGCTCCTCTCACCACGTGGGCGCCCGGGGCCAGCCGGGTTCCGATGGACAGGTCGCTGTGGCCTGATACCAGCGGGGCGACGAGCGGAAACAAGGCATCGAGTCCGGTGGCCAGGTCGACGTCCATGTACGACACGACCGGGGCGGTGGCGCCGGTCCAGGCCGCCCGGAGGGCCCGTCCCCGACCCTTGCGGTCCAGGTGGATGGTCCGGACACCGGGAAGGGTGGACGCCAACTCATCGGCGATCCGCCCGGTGCCGTCGGTGCTGGCGTTGTCGGCGATGGTCACGGTGGTGAGGAGGGGGAAGCTCGAGTCGAGGTACGAGCGCAGGACGGTGACACTGGCGGCCAGCTGTTCGGCCTCGTTGTAGACGGGAATCACGATCTCCAGCTCCGGTGCGGTCGGAGTCGACTCGTGGTCGATGCGCGCGAACTCGATGACGCTCATGGCACTGACTGTGGCCGACGGGCATCGGCCCAAAGTGGGAAGAACCTGTGAGCGGGATGGGAATCAGGGCCCGATGGGCGTGCCGCCCGCCGGAGGGGACGGTGACGCCGGCTCACCGGGTCACGCCTCCCCGCCTGGCTCCTCCGACGCTCCTTCGTCGGGCCCTGGATCGGCCGGGGGCGGGACGGCGGGGAGATGGACGGTGAAGGTAGTGCCCGCCCCGCCTTCGGCCGACACGCTGCCGCCGTGATTGGCCACGATGGCGCTGACGATGGACAGGCCGAGCCCGGCCCCACCGTGCCTCCGCGACCGGCTCGGGTCGGACCGGTAGAACCGCTCGAAGATGTGGGCCGCCTCGTCCGGCTCCATGCCCGGCCCGTCGTCGGCCACGGTGATGACCGCACCGCCCTCCTCCTTGGCCACGGTGACCCGAGCCGGCGTCCCCGCCGGCGTGTGGGCCCGCACGTTTCCGAGCAGGTTGTCGATGACCTGTCGCAGGCTGGTGGCGTCGCCCATGATCTCGATCGGCTCGGACGCCTCGAAGGTCAGGGGCCACGCGGGGCCCACGGTGGAAGCGGTCTGGACCGCCTCGGCGCACAGCGCCACCAGGTCCACGGATCGCCGGTCCATGGGTCGCCCC
This sequence comes from Acidimicrobiales bacterium, assembly GCA_035531955.1. Taxonomy (GTDB): domain Bacteria; phylum Actinomycetota; class Acidimicrobiia; order Acidimicrobiales; family RAAP-2; genus Bog-756. The sequence continues at coordinate 6,279 of DATKRZ010000094.1, forward strand.
TCGTCCAGCCGCGCCAACAACAACAGATCGGCGACCAGGTGTTCCATCCGGTCCGTCTCGGTCCGGATGCCCGCCATCAACCGTCCGAGGTCCTCTTTCTGCTCGGAGGCGCCTCGCCCGAACAGCTCGGCGTAGGCGGAGACGGCGGCGATGGGGGTGCGCAGTTCGTGCGACGCGTCGGCCACGAACCGCCGCAGCCGCTCCTCGGACGCGCGCAGGCGGCGTTCCGATGCCAGCCTGGCGCCGAAGGCGGCCTCGATACGGGACAGCATCACGTTGAGGGTCTTGGCCAGCCGGCCCACTTCCGTCGAGTCGTTCTCACCGGGGACCCGCTCGGTGAGATTGCCGGCGGCGATGGACTCGGCCGACCGCTCCATGTCACGCAGGGGGCGGAGCCCCACCCGCACCAGCCAGAAGCCGCCGATGAGGGCCAGGATCACCGCTGCGCCGGTGACTGCCAGCTCGATGAGGAGCAGCCGGTGGAGGGTCTCTTCGGTGTTCTGCAACGGTTCGGCCACGATGAGCACGTTCCCGTCCACCAGCGCGGAAGCCCGTACCCGGAACGACGGTCCGTCCGGCTGTGTCGAGGGTGCCACGAAGTTCACGGCAACGTCGTTTCCTCCCGAGGTCGGCGTCGGGAGGCCGGGGATCGGAGTGGGGATCTTCGGCGTGTAGGCGATGTTGTCCTCATAGGCCGGACACACCTGCCCGTTGACCGTCCCACCCGATCGGGTCTGGATCTCGATTGCCAGGACCGGGAAGAGGTTGGGGGGGAGATTGGAGCTCGGCCCGGCGATGGGCGAACCGGGAGCCCCGGACCCGCCGCCCGGCGCCGGCTGGGCCGACTGGGCCGGCTGGGCCGGCTGGTGGCAGAATTGGGTGATCGGCTCGCCGCGGTCGGCCAGGCGTTCGAAGAACAGATGCTGCTGGTCGAGTTGCTGGTCGACCCGCTGATAGAGGAACGACTGCAGTGATGAGTAGGTGGCCACGTTGGCGATGGCCAGCGCCGCCAGGGCGATGACACCGATGGCGATCAACAGGCGGGTCCGCAGCGACACCGGCTACTCCGTCGACGGCTCGCGGAGGGCGTAGCCGACCAGCCGGACGGTGTGGATGACCGGAGGGCCGACCGCGTCGAGCTTCTTGCGCAGGTAGCTGATGTAGGTCTCGACCACGTTGCCGTCACCGCCGAAGTCGTAGTGCCACACGTGGTCGAGGATCTGGGCCTTGGACAACACATGGCGGGGGTTGAGAAGGAAGAATCGGAGCAGGTTGAATTCGGTGGCGGTCAGGGAGATCGGTTTCCCCGCCCGGGTCACCTCATGGGCGTTCTCGTCCATCTCGATATCGGCGAATCGGAGCATTCCTGTGTCCTCAGGCTCGCTCCCGGCGCGGCGGAGGATGGCGTGCACCCGGGCCACGATCTCGGCCAGCGCGAACGGTTTGGTCACGTAGTCGTCGGCCCCCACGGTCAGCCCGGCCACCTTGTCCTCGGTGCCATCGCGGGCGGTGAGGAACAGGATCGGGACCCGGATTCCGTCGGCCCGCAACCGACGGGTGACTTCGAGGCCGTCCAGATCGGGAAGCATGACGTCGAGGACGATGAGGTCGGGAGGGCTCTTCTGGGCGGAGGCCAGGGCCAGGCGCCCGCTCACCGCTTCGTCCACCTCGAACCCCTCATAGCGGAGCGAGGTGGCGACGGCGTCGACGATGGATGGCTCATCGTCGACCACCAGTATCCGCTGGCTGCGGGTCGGTTCCACTCCACTCCTCCCTTCTGTCCGGGCGCGGTACGGCGATGACCTGCGGTCCGGCTGTGGATCACCACCAGCATCGCACCCCGCCTTGGACCCGAGGTGTGAGCGGCCTGTGAGTCGGCTGTGACGGCGGTCCCGGTCCAGACGGTCGATTCACAGGCTGTCCACAGTCGGGACTGACCCGACTCTTGAGACGCCGCAGTCCAATGGTCGGCACCGGGGCGCAGTCCGACCTCGAACAAGGTCGACACCGACCGAATCCCCACCGAAAGGCCACGCCATGGAACGACAGCCCGGTCCGGACCAGCCCACAGCCCAACTGGGCGCTCGGGCGCGCGACCGGGCCCTTGCGCGGGTCCGCCGGACCACCGTCGCGGTGGGCATCGCCGCCGCGATCGGCGCCGCCGGCCTCGGCGCCGCCGTCGCCTCGGAGACCTCGGCCCATTCGACAACGGTCAGCGGACAGACTGCGGGCTCGGCGGCATCAGGGGCCGTTGGCGCCACGTCCACGCCGACGACCTCGGCGAAGAGCAATTCCGGGTCATCGTACCCGGGCTCGTCGGCCACCGCTCAGGCCACCCCCGCGCCGACGACCAAGACGCCGGTCACGGTTTCGGGTCAGTCGTGAACCTCGCCCTGCTGGACGGAGAGCCGCCGATCGGTGGCGACGAACCGTCGGTGGCGACGCGCTCGATGCGGGCCATCGGCACGAGTGCGACGGTCGCGGTCACCGTTCCGGGGCGGGTGGACGAAGCGCTGACCCTGCTGTCCCACGACCTCCAGGCCATCGATGCCGCCTGCAGCCGGTTCCGTCCCGACTCGGAGATCCGCCGAGTCGAGCAGCGAAGTGGCGGGAGACCCCTCGCGGTCAGCCCGTTGCTGTTCGAGTCGCTGGAGGTGGCGGGCACAGTGGCCATGCAGACGGCCGGCATCGTCGACCCCACGGTTGGAGCCGCGCTCATCGAGCTGGGCTATGACCGGGACTTCGAACAGATCCCGGCCGATTCCTTCTCCGCCTTTCGGCCCCGGCCGGCTCCGGGCTGGTGGCAGGTCGGGCTGGACCCGAACGAGCGCACGGTGTCCATCCCCGTGGGGGTGCACCTCGACCTCGGGGCCACGGCCAAGGCGTTCGTCGCCGACCGGTCGGCCCGGCGCATCGCCGCCGCCCTCCTCTGCGGCGTGCTGGTCAACCTCGGCGGTGACGTGGCCGTGTCCGGCCCGTGCCCCTCCGGGGGATGGGCCATCGGGATCGCCCCGGAGTGCACCGCCCCCCACGAGGCGGTTGACCAGGTGGTGACCGTCTCCGCCGGGGGTCTGGCCACCTCGGGGACCACGGCCCGTTCGTGGGTCCGGAACGGTCGCACCGTCCACCACATCGTCGACCCGTGGACGGGCGAGCCGGCTCCGGCCGTCTGGTCGTCGGTGTCGGTCATGGCGCCGAGTTGCGTGGAGGCCAATGCCTGGAGCACGGCGGCGGTCGTCTGGGGTCGGGATGCCATCGGAAACCTGTCGTCCATCGGGATCCCGGCCCGCCTGGTCAGTGCCCGCGGCGACGTCGTCCAGATCGGTGGATGGCCGCTGGGCGCCGATGACAATGGTGACGGCCGGAGTGCTCCCGACAGGTCGGGGCTGGCGCGGTGATGCTCGCCACCTCGTCCAGCGCCCTGTGGTACACGACGCGTGCCACCGGCACCGTGGCCCTCGTGCTGCTCACGGGCACGATGGTCCTCGGGATCCTGACGGCGGGCCGGGCGAGGACGCGGTCGTGGCCGGCGTTCGCCCAGGCCGACCTGCACAAGCGGGTCTCGCTGTTGGCCATGGTGTTCCTCGCTCTTCACGTGCTCACCGCCGTCCTCGACACCTATGTGAACGTGGGATGGGGTGCCATCCTCGTCCCCTTCTCCTCGCCCTACCGACCCGTGTGGACGGGGCTCGGAACCGTCGGCGTCGATCTCCTGGCGGCGGTGGCCATCTCCAGTGCCCTGCGCCAGCGGATCGGTGCGAGCACCTGGCGGGGCATCCACTGGCTGGCCTACGGGAGCTGGCCCGTGGCCATGGCCCACTCGCTCGGGATGGGCACCGACGCCTCCCGGATGTGGATGGCCGGCCTGGCCGCGGCCTGCTCACTGGCCGTCGTCGGCTCCTTGGCCTGGAGGATGATCGACCACCAGAAGAACCGGGCGCGGGCCTTGGCGGCGGGCGCCCGAACCCGGGCAGTGCCGGCACGCCACGCGGCACCCAAGAGGGCGCCGGTCCTTCGCCGAGCGCCGACCCGTCGGTGGCCGTCCGCACCACCGTCTTGGCCCTCGACCCGACCCACCCCGTCCCGGCGCACGGAAACCGCCATCGAGATCCTCGAGAGGGAGCACTCATGACCGATCTGGCGTTGGCCCCCGCCGAGCGGTTGCTGCCATCGGGACCCGGTGGCAATGCCGGCCCGGGCCTCGACGCGCACCTGGACCGGCACGGAGACCTGCGCATCCCGACCCGGAAGGATCCGGCCTGGAGGGCCGGGATCCTGTGGGCCGTCGCCGCCTCGGGCCTGGTCGGGCGCGGGGGCGCCGGCTTTCCGGCCGTGGCCAAGTGGGACTCGGTCGCCCATCGATCCCGGCGGCCCGTGGTGGTGGTCAATGCCATGGAGGGCGAACCGGCCAGCGCCAAGGACCGTGTGCTCCTCGCCTGCTCGCCGCATCTGGTGCTCGACGGCGCCTACGTGGCGGCGACGGCGGTCGGGGCTTCGGAGATCGTGGTCTGCGTCGCCGACCACAGCCAACCGGCCGCGGCATCGATCGAAGCGGCCATCGCCGAACGGAGGCGGGCGGGGACGGCCGTCGTCCGCGCCTCGGTGCAGCGGCCACCGGGCCGGTACGTGACCGGCGAGGAATCCGCCCTGGCGGGCTGGCTCGAGAGCCGTCGAGCACTGCCCGCCCTGCGGACGGACAAGTCGGTGCCCGTGACCATCGGTCGTCGACCCGCGTTGGTGCACAACGCCGAGACGCTGAGCCAGTTGGCCCTCATCGCCCGACACGGACCGGAGTGGTTCCGAGCCATGGGCACGGCAGAGGCGCCCGGCTCCACCCTGGTGACGGTGACCGGAGCGGTTCGCCAGCCGGGCGTGCTCGAAGTGGAGCTGGGCACCCCGCTCGTCGACATCCTGGCCCGAGCCGGCCTCGACACCGAATTGTCGGCCGTGCTGCTCGGCGGTTACGGCGGCGCCTGGCTCGACCCGTCCCGCCTGTCCACTCCGTACGCCCCGGGTCCGTTGACCGCGGCCGGCGGCACCCAGGGGGTCGGCGTCGTGATCGCGCTGCCGGCCACCTCGTGCGGCGTGGCGGAGACGGCCCGGATCGTCCGGTACATGGCGGGGGAGAGTGCCGGCCAGTGCGGCCCGTGTGTCTTCGGGCTGCCCGCCATCGCCGACGACCTCGAGGAGCTGTGGGCGGGTCGCGCCGTCCGGGGCGTGCTCGAGCGGATCACCACCCGGGCCGCGGCCGTCGACGGCCGGGGGGCGTGCCGTCATCCCGACGGCGCCTCCAGGGTGGTGAGGACCGCGCTGGCTGTCTTCGCGGCCGACGCCGCAGCCCACGCCGAGGGTCGTCCCTGTGGGGGCCACGTCGCACCGACGGTGCTGACCCTCCCGGGTCCCACCGCGGATCGGCGGGTGCGGTGAGCACCTCACGACAGATTGGTGTCCGGGTCCGGGTGGACCCGATTGCCTGTGACGCCTACGGGTACTGTGCCGAGCTCCTCCCCGAGCGGGTCACGCTCGACGAGTGGGGCTACCCGATCGTCGACGGCACCCCGGTCGACCCCCATCTCGTGAGCTTGGCCACCCGGGCCGCAGCCGTATGCCCCCGCAGGGCGGTCCTGCTCGAAACGGTGATGGTGGACCGCTAGCCGGTGCACCGGCCGCCCGGGCTCGAAGGTGCCCCTCGTGGGCCGGCTCTCGCTGCGGCCCGCCCGACCGGCGGTGGGGGGGACCGGAATGGGGCGGCGGGCGACACCGGTGGCCGGGATGCGGGGATCGAACGCGGGCATGGTCTGGTGGGCGCGATCGCCTCACCCGCACACGGTGCCCGGGTGTGGACGGCCGCCGACGGTCAGGTAGGTGGCGACCACCTGTTGCACGCAGGTGTCCGACGCGCCGCTCAGGAGCCAGGTGTGGCCCCAGCCTCGCCAGGTGACCATGCTGGCCTTCGGGAAGATGAGGGCGAGGTGCTCGGTGTTGACGAGGGGCGTGTTGGGGTCGCCGGTGTTGCCGATGAGCAGGATCGGGGGCGTCCCCACCGGATGCAGGTCGCTCACCGGCTGACGGGGGGACGGCCACGACACACATCCGCCCATCGTGTACGTCACCGAGTAGGCCCCGATCAACGGATAGCGGCGGGCCAGCGAGCGGGCCAGGCCACCCGCCGTCGCCGGGTCGGGGTGTTGGGCGGCATCGTTGCAGGTGATCGCCCACAGTGCGTCGACCAGCGGCGCACCGTCGATGTCGGTGTCGAAGAACAGGGCCAGGGCCCGCAGCGGCGCCCCGTTACCGTGGTGGGCGGCCACCAGGGCGGCATAGAACCCTTCGGTGGAGCCGGGCACGCTCAGGGTCAGGAGCGTGGCCGTGTCGAGATCGCCCACCGTGACCAGATAGGGACTGCCGGCCGGCGCCGGGAGGGGATGGTGGCCGAGGGACGAGACGAGTGAGCGGAAGTACGACTGCGGGTCCGGGCCCAGCGGACAGCCCGGCTCCGAGGCGCAGGTGGCCAGCAGATGGTCGAGCGACCGTTCGGCGGCGGGCGCCTCCTCGGTGGCCTGTTGGACCAATGAGGCATTGACGTCCACCGCACCGTCGAGGACCATCGACTGCACGCGCCGGGGGAACAGGTCGGCGTAGACCGCCCCGAGCTCGGTGCCGTAGGACAGGCCGTAGAAGCTGATTGTGGCCAGGCCCAGTCCCTGTCTGATCCTGTCCATATCGCGCGCGGTGTTGACCGTGTCGATGAACGGCGCGTCGGATGCGGCCGGCCGCCGACACCCCTCCGCCATGGCGGTGAACACCGCAGTCCCGGGAAGGGGCTGGCCGGCGGCCGACGGGACCGGCAGCGCACTGGTCGCCGCCGCCGGATCCGTGCCGCACCGCAGGGGGTCGCTCGCCCCGGTTCCCCGGGGGTCGAAGCTGACGATGTCGAAGTGCTGACGGACGGTCGCCGGCAGATTACCGAGGAGGACGGGGAGGATCTGATTGCCGCTCTCGCCCGGTCCACCCGGGTTGAACACCAGGGTCCCCTGCGCGGCAGGGGCGTCCAGAGCAGGGGCCCGGGTCACCGCCAGCGGGATCGATCCACCGAGGGGGTGCCGGTAGTCGATCGGCACCGACACCGTGCCGCACTGCAGCGCGGCCCCAGTCGGGCAGGGGGACCAGACGATCGGGTCCGGCGGGGGAAGGGCCGGTAATGCCGCCTGGGCGACGCCGAGCGTCGGGTGGGAGGCGGCGCTCCCGCCGGCGCCGGTGGCAGAGCCGGTGGCGCTCCCGCAGCCGGCGGCCACCAGCGCGGCAACCACCAGGGCCACCATCGGGGTCCGGCGTGCTCGGCGAGACGGCCGGCAGAGCACCGGTGCGGGCATGGGCCGAGAAGATAGCAGCGCGTGCCCAGGCGGCCCGAGCCAAACGGATGGCGCCGGCGCACGAATCGGCGCCCGGATCGTCGGATCTCCCGTGACGCTCGTCGGTGCGCCTCCATACTCCCTGGTGAAAAGCCCGGGCTCGCCCGACTGCACGTCGGGGACCTCCTGGGAATGATTGCTCCCAGAGCCGCGTTGGAGGAACTGTGCAGCTTCTGACCTTGCCATTGGGTCTGAGGCCCTCGCCGGCGAGGGAGGACGGATCGGCGCGCCTGGCCGCGGCCAAGGCGTTGGCCGTCGCCGGGGTGCTGGCCTACAACTGGTGGGTGGTGGTGCCCTTCGTGCCCCGGCTCATGCCGTCGGTCAACGGGTTCTTCTCTGACCTCGAAGCCAACGGCATGCCGCATGCCGCGCTGATGTCGGATGCCGATCTGTTGGCAGGGGTGCTGATGGGAGCGGCACTGGTGCTCCGCGGTTCGCGCGCCCACGGGGTTGTCCGCAAGGAGTGGAAGTGGTTGGTGGCCTTCGCCGTCGGCGGCGCGGTGGGTGGCCGCTATCCCTATGCCTGCGCCGAGGGCCTGAACGCCACGTGCCGGCGACTCGAGTGGCAGCTGCAGCTCCCCATCCACCACTACGTCCACATGCTCTCGGGTATCACCGAGTTCGCCACCCTCACCGTGGCCGCGGTGATCGCCACGCGGCGGACCCGCGGCGAGGGGACCAGGGAGGCCCGTATCTATTCCACTCTGGTGAAGGTGCTGGCCGTCGGATATCCGCTCCTCGGGCTGGTCTACCTGACCGACCGGCTGGGCACACTGGTTGAGCCCATCTTCTTCCTGACCTTCTCGGCCATGATCCTGACCGAGGTGGCCGAGCCGATGTGGCGGGACCGCGGCGCCCTCACCTGGGCCGAAGGGGTGATGGCCCGCGCCGGGGACGGTGAGGCCACGGGAGACGGGCACGGGACTCTCCACACACCGTCCGGTGGTGGCTCCTCGGGCTGAGAGAAGAGAGCCGGCGGGCAGGTGTTCCGGCCTCCGGCATGGTCGCCCGGTGGAGGCCCGGTCCGGTTACCGGGGAGGAGATCGGGCGTTTTGAGCGGCACGACTCCTGTTGCGCCTAGGGTTGTGGGGTCATCGACCCAATCACGCGGGCCGATGGATGTAGGGCTTCACAATGGATCCCCGCGTTACCGTGCGTGAATTCAAGGAGACACAGTTATGGGTGTAGGTGCAGTCAAGTGGTTCAACGCCGAGAAGGGCTTCGGTTTCATTACGCCTGACGGCGGCGGGGATGACCTCTTCGTTCACCAGTCCGAGATCCAGATGGAAGGCTTCCGCGACCTCGCAGAAGGCCAACGTGTGGAGTTCGAGACGAAGCAGGGCCAAAAGGGCCTGCAGGCGAGCCAGGTTCGCAAGATCTGATTCGGCCTCTGTCGGGTGTCGACCCGGCGCCCTTGTCGGGTATCCCGGCACGGTCGTCGGGGCGGCATCCCGCAGAGCAAGGGGCCCCGGGGTCCGATCCTCTGGTGGTGTGTGTCTCCAGAGTGTGTGTCTCCGGAGTGTGTGTCTCCGGAGTGTGTGTCTCCGAGGGTGTGTGTCTCCGAGGGTGTGGGGCAGGCCGCCCCGCCGTATGATTCTGAACGCGGTTCCGGTTCCGTCCCACGACGTCGATCCGCCACCGTGTGCCGCCTTCCCCTGTTCATCGCCGGCCGCGGTCGGCGGTCCCGACTCTCCTTGGGCTATGACCGGACGGACAGCCACAAGGGGAATGGATGCTGTCCTGTGTGTCCCGCCCGGAGACCGGGTGGTGGGCGGCCCAACCGGCGCCCCGCATCCCGATGTATGCGGATGCCGACGGCGAAGAGCGCCCCGGCCAGTGCCACCAGGAAATGGCGTGAGATGGCGAGGAGCGCCGCCATGACCATGCCGACGATGCCCTGCACCAGGAACAGGGGGCCGATGGTCGGGATCCGGTCGTAGCCGTTCGACCACAGATGGAGGTGGATGGCGGCGGAGACGCCCAGGAGCGCGCTGCCGGCCCAGCACCCGAGGCTGGTCGCCGGGCCGGGTGATGTGATCAGGCTCCGCCAGGTGAGCCGGGCCGACGCCGACCCAACTCCCTTGTCCGGTCCGAGGAGGCCTCTCCGTGCGCCACGGCCATTCTTCGGCACCGGCCCGCGTGCGGGATGTCGGACCGCTCGCCCTACCAGCCGCGGCAGCCGTGTTGATCCGGCGCGCTGAACTGGATCCGCTGGGCCACCATGATCTGCTGGTCCTCGGTGGCCATGGCACCGACCGGGGCGAACTCCGGGCCGCCGTAGGCGATCCAGTTTTCACGGCTGATGCCGAGCCCGCCGCTGAAGCGGGAGCCGGCGTAGGCCCAGTTGCCGCCCTCTTCGCACATGGCCACCCGCTCCCATGCCGCCCGCTGGACCGGCGTGACCGTGTCGACGGGCCCCACCGGCCCCGCCGAGGCCGCCGGATGAGGAGCGGGTGTGGGGGCGGGCGGAGTCGCCGCCGCGGGCGCCCCCAGCGTCGCGTCGAGCGCCGGGTCGAGGTTGAACAACCGACCCGTCGACCCGGGCCCCGACCGGTCGGCGGTGGGACGGTGGTATGCGGCCAGCTGGTGGGCGGGCATGGCCACGGCGATGGCCGTTGATTCCCTCGTCGTGCTGGACGAAGTTCCTGCTGTTCGGGCCGACCGCGTGGTGGCAGTCGGTGTCAGGCTGCTGACGGTGATGAGGGCGACCGGGATGGTCGCCACGAGTGCAATGCGGGTCCGCACGGCACCTCCCTTCGTAGGGCGCGACTGCGCCTTGCTCTGTTCGGTGTTGGCGGGCAACGGCCATTGCATTCATTTCCCCGGACGGCGAGCGGGAAGGCATCGTCCGTCCTGGCGTGGGCGCCGTAGGGTGTGCGGCCGGTTTGGTTACGCCCGGGATTGCGTCGTGGGACACCACTCGTTTCGTCGATGGTCGGGGATCATGGTCCGATGTGCCGGTGGCCTCATCGCCACGATGCCGTGCCGAGCCGGATGCTCGGTGTCGGCGGGCCGCCGCCGGCCGTCGGTGGATTCCGACTCCCGACAGGTTGCCTCGATCAGTCCAGTGGACGACCGACCTTGTACGGCGTTTGCAACAGTATACGCCGCGCATCGAACCTATCGAGCAGCCCCACGTTGATGTGGCCTTTGAGCTGGGAGGACGGGCCGAAAAATCTTTCATCCGTCCTAGTCAGAATTAACAATAGAACGGCCGTGTTCTTACCGACTATTTATCGAATTAGTGGCGAATTCTCCCTTGCCAAATGGAGTGACACCATATGGCGATGGGCCCTATCTCAATCCGCGATCGCACTCCGAGCCCTCCGACCGGTGGCAGCGCGGAAACTGCCGGGGCGTTCCGGTCGTCGTGATCGCCACAACCACCGGGCCGCTAAAGGCTCACTATTTCGCCACGTGCATCTTGAAGCTGACACTTGCAGCGTTCGAGGAGCTATCGGTGACGACGACCGTGACGAGCGAGGATCCTTTCGTGAGCGGGGTACCCGAGACCTCGCCGGTCGCAGAATTGATCGAGACACCGGTGGGCAATCCGTTGGCCGAGAACGCAACAGTGGCGCCCGGCAGCACGTCGTACACCGAGATCGTGAAGTCGACCGCAGTCCCCATCACCGCCGACACCTTCTTGCCGGGGTTGGTGATGATGATCGGTGAGCTGGTATCGACACATCCGCCCTTGCCATGGTTGTCCTGATTGGACCACATGCCCTGCACGGGAAAGCTTCCGGTGGAGAGGGTGAGACTCGTCTCGGCGCCGGGAAGACCGGGATTGAGATAGTCGCACTTGTCCCCTATCTCGTAGCCCTTGGCGTCGGCCCATCCGCTTCTCTGGAATGGATCCGTTAGCGTCTCGTAGTACTCGTGACCCGCCGCTTCTGTCGTCCCGTCCAGGTGGTTTGGATAAGCGATCAGGCCCTCGGTGCAGCCGAAGTTCGTGCTCAGAGCGGCGTCGGGAATGTACGGAAGGTTGGTGTATGGGACGTTCGGCCCCAGCACCGTGCCGAAGTACGTATCGCCCGTGTAGCTGTGGTAGGCGCAGTAGCCGGTCTTCGGGACGGCCCATCCGTCAGGGTCGGTACCCGTGGGGGAAACGACGACATACTGTGCATCGATACTCGAGTCGCCGAAGTGGATGGCGGCGTTTGCCGCCTCCTGTTGGATTTGTAGGCCAGTCGCGCCTGGCGTCGAGGGGCTTGCCGGTGGACCTGTAGGTGGTGTGTAGGACGTATCCTCCCAGACACCCGCCAGGACTCCACTGGTCGGGTACGCCACGTGCGCCGACGAAGAAGGACAAGACGTCGAACCGACGACTATGCCTTGGCAGTACTGTCCGGCGGTCGCGCTCCAGGTCTCGCCGCCAGAGCCGAGCCCGCTGTAGAACGCCTCGAGATACCGGGCCATGCCGTCAGGATCACCAGAGAAGACCTGATAGCCGCCGCTCGTGGTCTGGGTCCCCCATTGGGATCCCCAGAACACGAGATACACCCTCGGCTGTCCTGCCTGGACCGGCCCGCTGCTGTAGAGCATGTCGTGCTTGATGGGCGTGCCGAATGCGAGTCCGGGCGAACTCGTCGCCGCATCTGCGAAGGCGCTCCCTGCCCTGCCACGAATGTGGATAGGCATCGCTCCGAAGCGGTATGGATGACCGGCGGCAGGTGACGACACTCCGACGAAGGATGGGCCCGCAAACGCCTTCCCGGCTGTGGCAACCATCCATGCTGATCCAACGATGAGACACAGGCAGGTCGCACTGACGGCCGAGATCGCCGCGCTACGCACCCCGCATTTCGCCCTTGCCGCAAATCTCATCGTTCCTCCCGCCTCGGCGCTCCATTCCCGCCGCTGGTTTCTAGCAGCCGATTCTGCGTCTTGCCTCATCAAAAGTGAGGAATGTCCCGCCGTCTCGGGTCCGGGGTTCGGAGCACCGCCGGACGACCCACGCAGCGGTTCATAGCGAGCCTCAGCGTCACCCATGCACCTGGTCGGTGGACGTGAGCGTGTGGCCGTGCCGACCGACCCCGCGCCGGAAGGCCCTGGAGCCGGTCTTCTCCTGCTGTCGGGCTCACCTGTGCACCAAAGATCTCGCTGGCACCGAGGTCTCGAAGGCCGCGCAATCGAAGGACACTCGACACCGCCGGTGCCCTCAGCGGCCCGGGAGCAGGGGCCCGAACGAGCGCGACCGCAGGCACCCCGCCCACACGCCGGCGCCGTAGGCCACGTCGTCGGCGATCGAGGCCACCGTCCAGCGCAGGGGGTCGAGCCCGGGACGCCGCCGCCACCAGTCGACGGTCGGGGGGAGGATGACCAACAGGGCGGCGACCGCCGCCCCCCGCCTGCTCCGGACGGCGCCGGCCGCCAGGGCCGGCCCGGCCAGCATGGTGGCGGCATGGCCCACGCCGACCAGCGTCCACCCGGCGCTCTGCGCGCTCCAGCGGAGGGCCAGACGGGCTGGAACGCCTTGGCGACCGACGTTGCGGGCCAGCATGGCGGCATGGCCCAGCACCAGGGCCAGCGCGGCCAGCGGGCGACCGGCCAGGCCGGCGGCCACCACCGCCGTCGGCCACGGGCGCAACCGGACCGGAGCCAGTCGACCCGGGTGACGCGTGGCCAGCGGGCCCGCCGACGTCCCGTACCGGTAGCGGCGGGCGAGCAATGCCGACCAGGACGAGGGCTCGCGGTGCCAGACGACGGCCGACGGCTCGTAGCGGACCCGCCAACCCGCGTCGAGGAGGCGCCACACCAGGTCCACGTCCTCGCCCACCCGGAGTCCGGGTTCGAACCCGCCGGCCAGGGCGGCACGGCGGACCACCAGGGCGGCGGCAGGCACATGGCGCACGGGGCGGTCGGGTCCCACCTCGCTCCGGTCCGGTCCCATGTCGAGGGCGGATCGGGACCCGCTGAAGCGTGACAGCGCGGTGCCGACGGCCGACGGGTCGCCCGGGTCGGGTCGTACCCGGGGCGCCACCGCCCCGAGGCAGGGGTCGTCGAACATCCAGGTCAGTTCCCGCAGCCACCCGTCGGGGACGGTGCAGTCGCTGTCCACGAAGGCGATCAGGTCGGTCCCGACGACGGCCAGGCCGTCATTGCGGGCCGCCCCCGGGCCCCCGTTGACGGTGCGGGCGATCAGGCGGGCGCCGTGGCGGCGGCACACCTCGGCCACCGCGCTCGGATGGTCCGAGGCGTCGTCGACCACCACCACCGGGACCTCGGCGCCCACCGACGCCAGGCATCGGTCGAGCGCCTCGATCCGGTCCCGGACCGGCACGACCAGCGTCACCGAGTCGTCCGCCACCCGGTCGGCGGGGTGCCCGGCCCGGGGATGGGCCATCCCGGCGTCGACCAGGCGCCGGCCCAGGTCGTTCCCGGCCGCCGACACCTGACCCCCCGCCAGGAGCTTCTCCATCTCGCCCACCCCGTCGGGGCTCAGCGTGATGAGCCGGCCCGGATGCCCCCCGACCAGGACGGTCCCGTCCCGGAAGGTTCGGACCGATCGGTCGAGGACCAGCCCGAACCCATCCGGCAGTCCGGTCACAGGGAGAGGCCGCCGTCCACCGGGACCACCACCCCGGTGACCCCGCCGCTGCCCTCGCCGGCCAGCCAGACCAGGGCGGCCGCCACCTCCTCGGGGGTGAGGAGGCGCCTGACGGGTTGCTGATCGGCGAAGGGCCGGGTGTCGCCGAGGCCGTACAGTCGTGCGCTCTGATCGAGGATGGCGGTGGCCGTCGACCCGGGGCTGACGGCGTTGGCGGTGATCCCGGTGCCGGCCAGGTCCACCGCCAGGCCGCGAACCAGTCCGACCACCCCGGCCTTGGCCGCGCCGTACGCGGCCAGTCCGGCCAGCCCCCGGGTGGCTGCGGCCGAGGCCACGGCGAGGAACCGTCCCTGACGCGGCACCGGCCGCCGGAGCAGGGCGGGGATGCCGACACGCGCCGCGTTGACCGGCCCGCCGAGGTCCACGCCCAAGACGGCCGCCACCTGTGCCGCGGGCATCTCCCAGAGGGGAACGCCACCGGCGATGACCCCGGCAACGGCCACCATGGCGTCGAGCCCGCCGAACTCCGCCTCGGCCCTCGCCACCGCCGCGCCCAGCCCCCCGGGGTCGGTGGCGTCGGCGACGTGGGCCACGACCCGGCTCGCACCGGTGCCCGGTGCCCGGTGCCCAGGGGCGGCGGTCAGGGCCGACGCCACCACCTCCTCGAGCTCGTCCCCGGTCCCCATCGGATAGGGGAGACGGGGATCGTCGGAGGCCCGATCCACCGCCACCACCGACCAGCCGGCGTCGGCCAGGCCCCGCACGGTGGCCGCACCGATGCCCCGTGCCGCCCCGGTCACCACTGCTACCCGGACCATCGGCCCACCTCCTCGTTCGGGGCAGGTCGGAGGCGCGCCACCGAGCCCACCAGGTCGTCCACGGCGTCGGCCAGCAGACGACGCCCTTCGTCGGCACTGGCGCCGGCCGGGTCGCCGAGCACCCCGTTGGCGCTGACTGAGCGCACCCCGCCGTGGCCCAGGAGCGGGAGCAGGGTGGCGAGTGGCCGCGGGTCGCCGGCCTCGGCCCATCCCAGATGGACCCGCCCGGGGGCGATGGCCAGCATCAGCGACGTCTCGGTCCGCCCGGCGTGGAGGTCGCCGGGCCACGTCGGCGACCAGGCCGTCACCGGCCGGCCCTCGTGGCGGAGCCGGGCCACCGCCCGGGCCAGCGGGGTCGAGTTTCCCCCGTGGGCCGAGACCACGACGACGTGGGCGAAGTCGGCGCTGGCCGACCGGCCCAGCTCGAGCACCACCAGCTCGGTGGCCTCCTGCCCGATGGAGAGCGTCCCGGCGAACCCCTGGTGCTCCCCGCTGGACCCGTAGGCCACGGGCGGGGCCACCACCAAGCGACGGTCATGCGCGGCGGCCCCGTCGGCCACGGCCGAGGCGATGTCGGTGTCGGTGGTGACCGGCAGGTGGGGGCCGTGCTGCTCCGTCGATCCCAAGGGGATGACGAGGATGCCGTCACCGGACAGCCGTGCGACCTCGGGCCAGCTCGACGCGGCCAGCGTGGTCATCCCCCGCCCGCCGTTCCGACCGGCGGGGGGGAGGCCGGCGGCTCGAGGTAGCCGTGGCGCACCAGGAACCCGATGAGCTCGTCGGCAGCCTCGGTGGGCCCGACGGGTCCGACGACCACGGGTGGGTCGTGGGCGACCAGCGCGCCGGTGAGGGCCAGCAGCCGGGTCCGCGGATCGGCGCTGTCCGGTGCGGGTACCACCCGGGTCCGGGGGGTGAAGGGCCGGGTGGCGCCGATCCGGGTCGACCCCGCTCCCTCCTCCGGGCCGGGCGCGGCCCTCCCGGTGGGCTGGTCCACGGGCACGGCTGTCGCCTCGGCGGCCAGGGCCCCGGCCAACGACGCCCGTCGCAGCCTGGTCCCCGCCGCCTCCACCGAGCAGACCGCGGGCAGGGGAACCCGGAGCCGTTCCCGCCATCCGCCGTCGAGCCGGCGCTCGCCGATCAGCGACCGGCGGTGCCCACCGGTCGCGGGGCGGTGGTCGGACGGGCCCTCGGCCTCGATGGTCACCAGTCCCAGCGCCTGGGCCGCCCCGAGCTGGTGGGCGAGGAAGGCCGGAAGGGCACCGGTGCCCCGGTCGACCGACCGGTCGCCGCACAGGACCAGGTCCGGTGGGCCGAGCCGGGCCAGGGCATCGGCGATGTCCCGGGCCAGGCCCTCCTCATCTCCGGCCAGTTCGGCGGTGTAGCCGTGCTCGGTTCCCGCCACCTCGTCGGCGATCCGCACCACCGACGCGCCCACCGCCATCACCCCTCTCAGGACCGGCTCGATAGCGGCGGGCCCGGCGGAAATGGCCAGCACCCGGCCCGACCAGGCCTCGGCCATGCGGAGGGCGTATTCGAGGGCGGCGGCGTCGGCGGCCGACAGCCCGACGCCCCACGGGTCCCGGGAGACGACGCCGGTCAACGGATGGACCTCCGGATGCAGATCGGCGATCCGCAGGCAGGCCACCACCAGTGGCCCGTCGGCCGGTGGGGTACCGGTGGCGATCGGGGCGGTGGTCATCCGTGGTGGAAGACGACGCCGTCGCCGCCGTCGGGGTAGGTCCAGGTGATGGCGCCCTCGTTGTTGCACACCATGTAACAGGTGCCGCACTCGAAGCACTCCTCGTAGTTGAAAAGGATGCCGCCGTCCGAGGTCCGGGCGAACAGATCGGCCGGGCAGGCGGTGACGCAGACCTGGGTGGTGCACGAGCGGCACACCTCGGAGTCCACCGTGATGTGGGCGCGGTCCCCGGTCCGGAAGTCGACGGTGGCCATC
>DATKRZ010000095.1:0-18121 GCA_035531955.1 Acidimicrobiales bacterium
TCCACGGCGGGCCGGGGCGGTGGCGCTGGGAGCCCCCCGCCCACCCGAAGGCCACCTCCCGCCGCCGCAACCGGTCCCGACCGAAGCGGCCCACCAAGGCGACCAAGACGACCAAGACGACCAGGACCACCGGCCCCGGCGACCCCGACCTGTTCACCAGCAGGGAGTGACGCGGGGCCGGGGAGGACCCGGCGATAAGGACTACGGGCCGAGGCTGTTGCGTGTGTTCATGTACGTGCGGTTTCATGGCGTTGTCGAGAAGAACGATCGCCTCCATACGGTGACTTTCGTCCACCGAATCTGCGGCGATGCCCCACGATGTCTTCGTGCTCTGCAAGGTCCCGGACAAGTCCGTCTGCAAGGTGAGGCTTCAATGCTCCTGGGGTGCCCGATCAGCCGAAGACCGCCCCTGCGTCGATGGGCTCGGCTCGAGAAAGGCTGACCCGGACCCCTAGGTCCCGTCCAAGTAGTTGCACAACGGGTGCAACGATCGTTGCGCGCGAATCCGACTCCTCTTATCGTCCGCTTCCTGTGAATTGGCTGAACGGGATGAGAGTGACTCTCCGAAGGGCGCGAACGTGGGTACTTCTTGTCATGGCCGCCTGCTCGATGGCAGGGGCGTGCAGTTCCCCGAGCAGTGCCACGACGACCACCACCCGGACCACCAGGACCAGCAGCAGCACCAAGTGGACGACCCGAGGCGGTCCGAACCATGGAGCGCTGAGCTCGACGACGACGGGACCCAGCCCCTCAGTCGGCGCCTCGGTGTCCGGTCAGATCATCACCGCATGGCTGGCGTCGCAGAGCGCCTTCGAGACCGCCGCCCTGACGGCCGACGCGAACGAACCGGCATTGGCGGCCACGACGATCGATCCCCAGCTGAGTTGGACTCGTTCGCTCTTGGCCAAGATGCACGCGGCCGGTCAGGTGGCCAGGGGCCGAGTGAAGTCTGGAAGTCCTGAGGTGCTGGCCCTCCAGGGGAACCGAGCCATCGTCCAGTCGTGCGACTACGACACGGAGGTCGCCGTCTGGGCGGCTTCGGGCCGGCCGGTCCCCGGTCTCCCCGGGCAGGTGGACTACGAGTTGATCGACTCGACGATGGAACTGACCGGTTCCGGATGGAAATTGTTGACGCAGAGTGTGGGGACGGGCCAGTGCCACGGTTCGTGAAGGTGTTCGCGGGCGCGGGAGCGGCCGTCGTATGGGTGATGTTGATCCCGACGGTCGCCTCCGGGAGCATCACGGGGAGCGACGGCCCCGGTGCCACCGTCACCGTTGGCGCCTCGGACGGGGGCACGTCGACCGGCCCCTCTGCCGGCCCGGCGGCTGGAGACCAGGGAAATGGGCCGAACGGTGGAACAAGCGGACCGGGCGCCAACCCATGGTTGTGCACCTACACCCAACTGGTCCTGAATGACATAGGTGGCTTCGCCCCCGGTGGTCCGACTCCCGGCAGCTGGTACACGGTCACCTGTGCCAACCGGATCACCGGTGCCAACACCACCCAGACCGAGTGGATCGCCTACCAGTCCGCGGCAGGCCCGCCGCCGGTCGATCCGCGGGCCCTGGCCCTCCAGGCCGAGAACTCACTGCAGCTCCCCGCACCGGTCGTCCACCTCAATCCCTCCGGCGCGTCGATCGTCAACCTGCCCACCTGGCTCTGGATCGACGCTGCCATCTGGCACTCCCAGTCGGTGTCCGCCTCGGCCGGCCCGGTGAGCGCCACCGCGGTGGCGACCCCGGTGTCCGTCTCTTGGTCGATGGGCGACGGCGGAGGGTTGAACTGCGACGGCCCTGGGACTCCTTTCCTACCGGCCCAGCCCGTTTCCGGGCAGAGCACCGGGTGCGCCTACACCTTTGCCCGCACGTCAGCCGGGGAGCCTTCGTCCGACGGCAATCCCAACGATGGCGCATTCGATGTCACCGCGACCGTCACCTGGTCCGTGTCGTGGACCGCCCAGGGCGCAGCGGGTGGGGGGACGCTCCCGACCCTGTTCACCTCGACGTCCACCCCGGTACGGGTGGAACAGGTGGAGAGCATCGACGAAGCGGCCCACGAAATGGAACAAGGAACGACCACAGCAACGACCACAGCAACGACCACAGCAACGACCACAGGAAAGACCACGTGACTTCAACCCTCGAGCGGACGAAGAGGACAACCCCGGCCGGGGAGGGGGAGAGGGAGCGGTTCCGACTCCCCGGGCCCCCCCGCACCCGCAGGCCGCTGATGGCGGTGGCCTCTGCCGCCGTGGTGTTCGCCAGCATCGCAGTGTTCGCCAGCGTCTACTCCGGTGCCGGTCACCAGACGTCGGCCCTCATCGTCACCACCACGATCGAGAAGGGTCAGCTGATCTCCGGCAGCGATCTGGGCCAGTCCAGTGTGTCGATCTCCGGAGGGGTCACCCCGATCTCCGTGTCGTCCGCCCCGGAGCTGTCGGGCCGACGGGCGGCCGTGACCATCCCGGCCGGATCGTTGCTGACCAGTGGCGACGTGACCGCCGCCCAGCCGATTGTGACCGGCGACGCGGTCGTCGGCCTGGCGCTCAAGGCCGGCCAGCTCCCCTCGTCCGGGGTCGTGCCCGGCGACCAGGTGATGATCGTGGAGACCGCGAGCCCGGGGGCCCCGCTGACCGCGGTTCCGTCGTCCGGCGGTTCCTCCGCCGCCACGACCACCGGAGTCCTCGTCCCCCAGGCGGGTGTGTTCGACGTCGAGGCACCGTCGGCCGACTCATCCGCCGGTGTATCCCAATTGGTCTCGGTCGAGGTCTCGTCGACCGTTGCTGCCGCGGTGTCGACCGCGGCCGCCGCCGACCAGGTGAGCCTGGTGCTCCTTCCCGACGATGTCGGCGGCCAGAGCGGCGCTGGCTCGTGACCGTCGTGGCGTTCGCATCGCTCAAGGGTGCGCCGGGTGTGACCACCGGGGCCTGCCTGGTGGGTGCCACCTGGCCGGCGCCTCGCAAGGTGGTGGTGGCCGAGTGCGACTCGAGCGGCTGCGATCTCGCCGCCCGCTTCGAGCTGTCGTCCAGGTGCGGGTGGTCTTCGTTGGCGACGGCGGCGCGCCGCTCCCATTCGTCTCCCGAGCTGGCTCCGCATCTCCAGCAGCTGCCCGGCGGCCTCGACGTCCTGGTGGGTTCGGGCACCAGGACCCCCGGGGCGGACGCCGGTCCGACCTCGGCCGCCGTCCTGTTGGCCAGTGCGACTTCGGATCCGGAGCATCCATGGGATCTGCTCATCGACCTCGGCCGGGTACGCCCCGCCGATCCGAGCCCCGGAGCGGCAGCATGGCTCGACCGCAGCGACGCCGTCGCCGTCGTGCTCCGGACCGATGCCGCCTCGGTGCTGCACGTCCGGGACAGCGCTCCGGATCTGCGGGCCCGGTGCGAGGACCGGGTGGGCCTGGTCGTGGTCACGGCCGACCGCTACCCGAGTGAGGAGATCGAACGGTTCACCGGCCTTCCCGTCATCGGCGAGCTCCCGTTCGATCCGGCCGCCGCGACGGTGGCCGCGGGCGGACACGGCGGCCGGCGCCGGCTGTCGCGGTCGTTGCTGGTGACCTCCGCGTTCGGGTTGGCCACGACGCTGGTCGTCGGGGGCCATCGGCCGCTGCCCGAGCCGCGGCCCGAGCCAAATCTCGAGGTCTCGTGCCGGGGGGCGACGCCATGAGCGGCACCCTGGCCGCGGCCCTACGCGAGTTGGTCGCCGAAGACCTGGCGACGCCCGAAGGGACCCTGCTGGTCGGCGAGGACCGGCGCGAGTTCGCCCGTCGGCAGATCTTCGCCCATCTGGATCGTCTGGCCGACCAGGAGGGTGACCGGTGGTCGTCGGACGCCCCCGAGGACGAGCTCCGCCTGGCTCGCTCCGTTCTCGATGCCCTGTTCGGGCTGGGCCGGCTCCAGGCCCTCGTCGATGATCCGGAGATCGAGAACATCGACGTCAACGGATGTGACCGGGTGTGGGCCACGTTCGCCGACGGGTCGAAGCGGCTGATGCCGGCCGTCGCCGACTCGGACGAGGAGCTGATCGATCTGGTGCGCTCGGCGGCGAGCCGCTTCGGGCTCTCCGAGCGGAGGTTCGACCTGGCCCGGCCGGAGCTCGACCTCCGTCTGCCCGACGGGAGCCGTCTCTCCGCGCTGATGGCCGTCACCGCGAGGCCGTCGATCTCCATCCGCCGCCACCGGTACTCCGATCTCTCCCTCCGGGACCTGCACGAGCTCGGGACCGTCGACCGGGAGGTGGCCTCGCTGCTCGGCGCGGCGGTGAGGGCCAGGAAGAACATCGTGGTCTCGGGGGCCATGAATTCGGGGAAGACGACGCTGTTGAGGGCCCTGGCCGCGGAGATCAGCCCCCGCGAGCGGATCGTGACCATCGAGCAGGCCCTCGAGCTGGCCCTCGATGGCACCCCCGATCGCCACCCCGACCTGGTCGCCCTCGAGGCCCGCCCGGCGAATCTCGAAGGCCAGGGTCTGATCTCGGTGGCCGACCTCGTCCGGAGGGCCCTGCGGATGAACGCCGACCGGGTCATCGTCGGGGAGGTCCTGGGTGACGAGGTGCTGCCCATGCTCAACGCCATGAGCCAGGGCCGCTCGGGATCGATGTGCACCATCCACTCCGATTCGTCAGCCGGGGTCTTCCGGCGCATCGCCTCCTACGCCGTCCAGGCGCCTGAGCACCTGCCGCTCGAGGCCAGCAACCTGCTGGTCGCCGGGTCGGTCCACTTCGTCGTCCATCTCGACAGCGCGATCGGTGACGAACGCCGGGTTGCCGGGGGAGGTCCCGACCGAGCCGACTGGTTGGCCGCCGACTTGTCGGATCCTCCGGAGGAGGGCTGCCACTTCCCCTCGGGATCGGCCCGGCAGCGGTTCGTGTCCTCGATCCGGGAGGTGGTCGACGCAGAAGGGACGCAGGTCATCTCCAACGAGATCTTCCGCCCCGGCCCCGACCGGCGGGCCGTCGCCGAGTCGCCGATCCGTCCGACCACCCTGCGAGAGCTGCGCGAGGTCGGCTACGAACCGTCCGACTCCGGCGCGTTGGGGATGCTGGTATGAGTGGCGCGCTGGTGATCGTATCCGGGTTGTGCTTCGGCCTCGGGGTGGTCGGCATCGCGGCTTCGTGGAGGCCGGGCGCGGCCCACTCCGGGCCGGCGGGCGGGGCCGGGTCCGACCGGGTGACCCGGTCGCCGTGGTCGAGGTCGGCCCTCCGGCGTCGGGCCCCGAAGCTGGCCCTGGCCGGGGCGTGTGGCGCGGGGGCCGGGCTGGCCACCGGATGGCCCGTGGCCGTCCCCATCGCCGGCGTGGCCGCACTCGGGCTCCCCGTGTTGTTCCGTCAGACCTCGGGATCGGCGTCCATCGCCAAGATCGAGGCCATCGCCACCTGGACCGAGATGCTCCAGGGGACCCTGGCGGCATCAGCGGGACTGGGTCAGGCGATCGTGGCCACGGCTCCGCTGAGCCCCCCTCCGATCCGCGGTGCGACCACCCGCCTGTCGGCCCGGCTGAGTGCCGGGATGCATCCCCTTGACGCTCTGCTCCAGTTCGCCGACGAGCTCGAGGACCCCTGCGCCGACCGGGTGATCTGCGCGCTCCAGCTGGCGGTCGCCTCCCGCGCCCAGCGGGTGGGCGACCTCCTGGCCGTACTGGCCGACTCGACCCGGGATGAAGTCGCCCTCCGGCTCCGCGTCGAGGTGAGCCGGGCGTCGGTGCGGAGCGGGGTCCGAACCGTCATGGTCTTCTCCCTGGCCTTCGCGGCCGGGCTCGCGCTCCTGGCCCGCTCGTACCTCGCCCCCTTCGGTTCGACCGGCGGCCAGCTGGTGCTCCTGGTGGTGGGCATCCTCTACGCCGCCGGGTTCACCCTGATGGTGGCGATGGCCCGGCCGCCCTCGCCGGTCCGGCTGCTCGGCCACCAGGTCGTGGCGCAATGACCCTCGCCGTCGTCTTCGGAGCGGTGACCGGGCTCGGGTGCGTCGGCCTGCTCCGCGGACTGAGGCTCCGGCCGACGCCGCTCGACGTGGTGGCGGCCAGGGTGGAGCGGCCTCTCGGGCCCGGCTCCCAACCGGGTGGGACCGAGGGGATCCCGGTGCGAGCCGGGCGAGCGGTGGCGGCCCGCATCGAAGGGGCCGGGATGCTGACCGGCCCGACCCGGGCGCTCATGGCCCCCTACCTGGCCATCACCGGACAGACAACCGAGCGATTGGTGGCCCAGATGCTGGTCCTGAGCGGCGCGGGCCTCCTGGCTCCACCCGTCCTGTGGGCCGTGTCCCAGTTGGCCGGGGTGACCACGCCCTTCGGGGCGCCGATCCTCCTGGCCCTGGTGGGCGTGGCGGGCGGGCTCGCCTTCCCCGTCCTCCAGATGGTCGCAGACGCCCGCCGGCGCCGACACCACTTCCGGGTGGTCATCGGCTCGTTCGTCGACCTGGTCGTCCTCAGCCTGGCCGCGGGGGTGGGCATCGAAGGGGCGCTCTTCTCCGCCTCCAAGGTCAGTACCGACTGGGCGGCCAGGAGAATGGCCAGGGCCCTCTTGAAGGCCCGGGACGGCGGAATGCCACCGTGGGTCGCCCTGGGCCAGTTGGGCGACGAGCTCGGCGTACCCGAACTGGTCGAGCTGTCCACGACGCTCCAGCTGGCCGGCACCGAAGGGACCAGGATCCGCCAGTCGCTCAACGCCAGGGCGGCGTCGATCCGCCGCCACGAGCAAGCCGACGCAGAGTCCGCCGCCAACGCCATGACCGAGCGTCTCTTTCTGCCCGGGGCACTCCTGTTGGTCGGGTTCTTGTTGTTCGTGGGCTACCCCGCCTTCAACCGCATCCTCGGGGGCTTCTGATTTGCGACCGCCGGCCCCCGACCCGACCCCTGACCCGTGCCCCGACCCGACCCCCGACCCGGGCCCGACACCGGGCCCGACACTCAGCTCGATCCCGCGCCCGACCCAGGCCTGCGAACCCGCATTCGACGACTGATCTGCCATCCCTGTGGAAAGCGCTATGGAAAGGAACCGTCCAGATGTTGACTCAAGCAATGGTGTTGTGGACCTATCTCCGGGCTCGAGCCCAGGCCAACGGTGGCTGGGACGAGGCCGGCACCGTGGTGGAGAAGGTCATCTTGACCGCGGTCTTCGCGGCGCTGGCCATCGCCGTGGGCGCCATCATCGTGGCCAAGGTGACGGCCAAGGCCAACACGATCAACCTCAACTAGCGCCCGCCCCCGGACCGGCCGGTGGGCGACGGCGCGTGAAGGATGATCGGGGCTCGGTGGTCGTCGAGGCTCTGCTGGTCGTGCCGGTGATGATGCTGATCCTCCTGGCGGTGGTCCAGTTCGCACTGTGGGCCCACGCCGCCCAGGTGGCCCAACTGGCCGCCTCGGAGGGCGACCGGGTGGCCCGTTCGCCGGGCACTTCGCCGGGCGCCGGGACAGCCGTCGGGACGGCCGCGGCGGTGGCCGCCGGGGTCAACCGGGCCCGGTACGTCATGGAGGGTCCGGGCTCCGATCTCGAGTCCGCGGGAGCGTTCGCCTCCACGCTGCCCGGGGATCGGGTCCGAATCAGCGTCACCGGCACGGCCCTCCCGATACTCCCGGGGCTCTCCCTACCCGTTTCGGCCACGGTGGTCGGCCCCGTCCAGGAATTCCGGGCCTCGGAATGAGCAAGCCGATGGCCCGCGGGGACGAGGGGAGCCTCACCGTCGAACTGGTGGTCGTCACGCCGGTCCTGGTGGTGCTGGCCCTGGCCATGGTGGTGTTCGGTCGGGTGTCACAATCGAGGCAGGAGGTCGTCGAGGCCTCCCGAGCCGGGGCCCAGGCCGCGGCGGTGCTGCCGAACGCGGGCAGCGCGCAATGGGGGGCCGCCGTCGACGCCGCCGTCGGGATCTCCGATCAGTCCCGTAGCTGCGCGCACCCCCGGGTCGCTGCGGATGTGAGCCACTTCCACCCGGGCGGGTACGTGACGGTCACCGTCGTCTGCCATGTCGAGCTCTCGGACTTCGCCTTCCCGGGCATGCCTGGCTCCACGACCGTCCAGGCGTCGGCCACCGCGCCCATCGACCCCTACCGGTCGGTCGGATGAGCGCCGTGGCCGTCGACGATCGCCGTCCTTCGCCTTCATCGGGACGCCCCGGCGGCTCCGAGGAGGGATCGGTGAGCGCGTTCGTGGTGCTGCTCCTGGTGGCCGTATTCGTGCTGTTGGGCCTGGTCGTCGACGGTGGTGCCGCCATCACCGCCCAGCAGGCGGCGTACGACGAGGCCGAGCAGGCCGCCCGGGCCGGAGCCGGAGCGCTGTCGGTCGGGGCCCTCCGGTCCGGCTCGGTCCAACTCGATCCGAGCCAGGCGGTGGCCACCGCCGAGGCGTTCACCGCGGCCGCCGGCCACCAGGGGATCGCGTCGGTGGCCGGCGGGGTCGTGCACGTGCAGGTCACCTATCGGATACCCACCCAGATCTTGGGCATCGTAGGCATCGGCGCCCTGCCGGTGTCGGCGTCTGCGTCCGCCGTCGACGTGCACGGCGTCACCGAGGCCGACCCGTGAACGGAGTCCCTGCCCCGAACAGAGGAGTCCTCCCCGGACCGGGCCGCGGCCTGCGCCTGTTCAGGGCGGCGCTCTCGGGCGCCGCCCTGGTGGCTGTGGTCCTCGCCGTCCCGGCGGTGCTGTCCCTGGTGGGGGGATCCCCGTTCTCCCACCTGTGGATGGCCCACACCACCCGGGCGGAGCTCCTACACCGGTCGTATGAGCCGCGACTGGTGGACAAGTGGTTGGTCGGCGGCGGTCTGCTCCTGGCCTGGGTGACCTGGGCCTGGATGACGATCTGCGTCGTGCTCGAGCTCCGCTCCCGGGCCACGGGCCGGTTGTCGAGTCGTCTCCCGGCCAGTCGGACCATGCAGTCGGTGGCGGCATGCCTGGTGAGCACCGCCCTGGCCATGTCGGCGGCCTCACGGGTCGAGTCGGAGCCGAAAGTGGCCGGGACGTCGGTGCCGGTCATCAGGTCGGGCGCCGGAGTGGTCCGGGTGATCGAAATCCTCGAGCCGGTCCGGGCCGGAGTGGGATTCGACGGGGCGTCGCTCCGATCCGAAGGTCTCGGGGCCCTGACGACGTTCGACCGGTACGCGGAAGGCCTGCCGGTCGGCCCGGTCGACGCCAGTGGGCCGATCGCGTCCGGTCCGATCACGTCCGGTCCGATCACGTCCGGTCCGATCACGGGTGCCCCCTCCGACCGGTTGGTCGACGGGGGCCAGCGCCGGGCGGAGGTTTCCCCCCACCCCACGCACGTGGTCCGGCCGAGGGAGACGCTCTGGTCCATCGCCGCCGACCGGCTCGGATCGGCCCGCCGCTGGAAGGAGATCGCCGAGCTCAACTACGGGGTCGGTCAGGCCGACGGGGGCACGCTCACTCCGGAGCACTGGATCACGCCCGGCTGGAGACTCAACCTCCCGCGGGCCACCCAAGCCCCGATCACCGATCCCCCACCGTCCTTCGGCGACGGACTGCCCCGGTATACCGACGGGTTTGACGGACCCCCGGTCGAGTCGCCCGTCGACCCGGCCGAACGACAGCTTCCGATCACTCCGGTGGGCGGCGGCGTCGTCGGCGCCGGTGTCGTCAACCTCCTCGAGCGGATGAGACGAGTGCAACAACGTCACCGCCAGGTGGGCGGCTTCATCAAGCTGCCGGATAAGTCGGGTCGGGAGGTCGAGCAGAGACTTCGCCTCGGGGACGGTTCGGCCACCGTCCATGACGTGGACCGCGCCGTCCACCTACTGGCGCGCGCGTGGACCACGACGGGAGAGGATGCACCCGCCATCAGCGGCGTAAGAGTCCATTCCGATGCCATCGAACTGGTGATGGGTGGCGGGGGCATCGGAGACCCGCCCGATCCGTTCGTGCCGACGGCCGGTGGTGGGTCGTTCCTCATCGGTCGGGACGCCCTCTCCGATCCCGGGTCGGCCGGCCGGGAGCTGGAGATGGGGAAGGCACCGCTCCCCCTGCTGGCGACGATGGGACAGGGCACGAACGGCATGGTCATGGTCAACCTGGAGTCCTTGGGATCGTTGGTCGTGGGCGGCGACCCGGCGGTGTGCGAAGGGGTCGTCCGCTGCCTTGCACTGGAGTTGGCCACTTCCCGCTGGGCCGAAGAGTTCGATCTGGTCCTGGTCGGATTCGGCGCCGAGCTCGAACGCTTCGAGAGGGTGACGTGCGCCACCGACGTGCCCTCGCTGATCCGAAGGCTCGATCATCGACGCATCTGTGGCCGCGCGCTGCTGGAGGCCACGGGATACCGATCCTTCGCTCATGCCCGTTTCGTGGAGAGCGCCGACTCGTGGGACCCGCTGGTGGTCATCTGCGGCCCGATGACCCGCGAGCCCGGCCTCGCCGAACTCCTCGAGGTGGCCTCGGACCCCCGACTGGGCTCGGCCATCGTCTCGGTCGGGCATCGGACCGACTCCTCCCATGTCGTGACCCTGTCCGGAGCCGAACGGCCCTCGTCGTTCGATCTGCTGGGGTCGGTCCTGCTCCCACAGCGGATCGAGGCCGACGAGCTCGACGCGGTGAACCTGCTGTTCGACACGGCATCGAACCGTCAGTCCGTCCTCTCGTCCGACGAGCCCTACCTGAATCTGCCGGTACCCATGCCGGCCGCCGTGCCGACCTCCAGGCCGGTAGCAGTGCCGGTGTTCGGCTCGGAGCCCGATGAAGACACTCCACCCGTCCTCGGCGGCGCAGTCCACCAGGTCGAGGTGGCAGTGCTCGGGCCCGTCGAGATCCGCGGTGCCGCCCGCGAGTTCACCAGGGCCTGGGCGAGCGAGCTGGTCGTCTACCTGGCTTTGCATCCCAACGGCGCATCGAACGAGGCCTGGGCCACCGCGCTGTGGCCGGATCGGCTCATGGCCCCGTCGAGCCTCCACTCGACGGCGTCGGTGGCGAGACGCTCACTGGGCCAGTCGCCAGACGGACGCGACCACCTTCCCCGGTCGCACGGCCGGCTGGCGCTGTCGAAGACGGTGGGAACCGACTGGGACAGGTTCGTCTGCCTTACCGACTCGGGTCACACGGACAGTTGGCGATCGGCGCTCGAGTTGGTCAGGGGCCGGCCGTTCGAAGGCCTGCGCTCATCCGACTGGCCGATCCTCGAGGGGATCGGGCCGGCCATCGAGGCCGCCGTGGTCGATCTCGCCGGACGCCTGGCGGGGGCATGCCTCCAGGCCGGGGACCCCCGGGGCGCCGAGTGGGCGGCGCGGAAGGGACTGCTGGCGAGTCCCTATGACGAGCGCCTCTATCGGATGCTCCTCCGTGCTGCCGATGCCGCCGGGAACCCCGCCGGTGTCGAGTCGGTGATGGCTGAGCTGATCAAGCTGGTGGCCGACGACGTCGAGCCGCTCGACTCGGTCCACCCGAGCACGATGGACCTCTACCGTTCCCTGACCCGGAGGCGGGCTGGGGCCGTCATCAGGGCCTAGATCGGCTGCGTCTCTGACCTCGATCCAACGACCTGGTGAGCCGCCGAGTGGAGTGAGACCTGACCGAAAGGCATCAGCTCACACTGCATCGGGGTGCCCTTCTCATTCAGCCTTTCGGGTGAGGTCGTGCACGTTCAACAAGGAGGTCGTGCACGTTTAACAAGGGAATGGCGGGGTACCCAAAGTGCCATGAGGAGGAGTCGCCCATGATTTGGTACATACTCATACCGTTGATGGTCATAGGGGTAGCAATTGCGGTGGCACCGGTTCTGCTCGGTTCCATCCGCCAGGACCGCCCTCTCAAGGGGGGGGCAACGGAGACGGTGGAATCGGCAGCACGAGAAGCAGCCTTTTGGAACCGCACGCTCCGTCGAGACCGCGCCAAGCAAAGGCCCCACTAGCGCTCGGGATCCCCCGCCAACTCGTCAGAGTTGAGCGGGGCAGCCTGCTGGCGGATGGTGAGCCGGCATGGATGGCGGAGCGGAGCATGCTCATGGACTGCCAGGAGCCGGTGAGGGTGGATGGGCCGGACCCTGGTGGCAAGAAACGCTTGTGGCACTGCTGCTGGGACGGACACCCTGAGGTGTGCGAGATCCCTTCAAACTCACGGTTCAGTCAGCTAAAGAGGGGTAGTTGGGTTACATGACCGTTCCCGGACCTGCCGATCCTCCTCCGATCGACCCCGAGCCCCAGCCATTGGAACCAGACGTTCCCGGTAGTCCACCCCGCCCAGTCGATGGTGGATCGGCACTTCGCCTGAATCTCAAGCATCGTCGACGAAGCAGCGTCGGCCCCTAAAGCACCAACTCGGCCATCATCTCCAGCGTCCCGGGTGAGCCGGATACCAGCAGTGTGGTGGCGATCGACTCCCTCCAACCCTCGAGGTCGTCGCGGATCTTCTCCTTGGGCCCGATGAGGGAGGTGTCCTCGATGAGGGAGGTGGGCACCGCCGCCGCGGCCTCGTCCTTTCGGCCTTCGAGGTAGAGCTCTTGGATCTTGCGGGCCTCGGCCTCGTATCCCATGCGGGCGAAGACGTCGAAGTGGAAGTTCATCGACTTGGCGCCCATGCCGCCGATGTAGAGGGCGATGAACGGTCGGAAGCTGTCGGCGGCCCGTTCGATGTCGTCGTCGATCAGGGTCGGGGCGAAGGCGATCACCTCGAAGTCATCGGCCGCGTGCCGGGCCCCGGGCCGGCTGAACCCCTCGGCCAGCGCCGGCTCGAAGGCCTTGACCGCGTTGGGCGAGAAGAAGATGGGGAACCATCCGTCGGCCACCTCCGCGGCCAGGGCCACGTTCTTGGGGCCTTCGGCACCCATGATGATCGGGATCTCCTTGCGCAGCGGGTGCACGATGGGCTTGAGGGGCTTCCCCAACCCGGTGCCGCCGGGGAAGGGGAGAGGGTAGTTGGGCCGGTCATTGGTGACCGGGGCCTCCCGGGCGATGACCTGTCGGACGATGTCGATGTATTCGACGGTGCGGGCCAGGGGCTTCTCGAACGAGGCGCCGTACCAACCTTCGACCACCTGGGGACCGGACACGCCGAGGCCGAGCACGAACCGCCCGCCCGAGAGGTGGTCGAGGGTGATGGCGGCCATTCCCATCGCCGTGGGGGTGCGGGCCGAGAGCTGGCAGAGCGCGGTGCCGAGTCGCACCCGCTTGGTCTGTGAGCCCCACCAGCTGAGCGGGGTGAGGGCATCGGACCCGTAGGCCTCCGCCGTCCAGATCGAGTCGTAGCCGAGCCGTTCGGCGGCGGCGACCATCTCGGGTGCATCGGCCGGCGGACCGGCACCCCAGTAGCCGAGCTGCAGTCCGAGCTTCATGTCCTTCATGGCTTCCTCCATGGCTTCTTCCCGGGGCGCACCCCCGTACGCCCGGGGGCGTCGCGCCCCGACCCTACCGGGGATCGGCTCATTCGACCGGGGTTGACAAAGCCGGCCTCCCGGTCTTCACTGCTGGGACCGGGGATCTTCGACCAGCCGACCGGCCGACCGGCTGACCAGCCGACCAGCCGACCGGCCGACCGGCCGACCGGTCTGACCGGCCGACCGGCTGACCGGCCGACCCGGAGCAACCCACCCCGTCCGCCTGGAGGGCAGCGCCAGTGTCATCCATCAGTGTCTTCGACGGGACCAGGCCCACCCGCCAGGGCGATCTCAGGGTGGAGACGGCCGGCATCGTCCCGATCCCAGCGGACGCCCGCTACGGCGCCATGCGGCGAAATTTCACCGTGTGGTTCGCCCCGAACATGGAGCTGTCCGGGGTGTTCACCGGCACCCTGGCGGCCACCCTGGGCCTGGGCCTGTGGACCGGGCTGGCCGCCATCACCATCGGCGTGCTCCTCGGGGCCGTGCCGGTGGCGGGGCTCTCGCTGTGGGGGCCGAGGACCGGGATGGCCCAGCTCCCGCTGGCCCGTCTGCCCTTCGGGAGGACCATCGCCATCCCCGCCCTGGTGCAGTGGCTGTCCTCGGTGGCCTGGGACGGCCTGGTCGGGCTGTTCGGCGGCGAGGCCGCCCAGATCCTGTTCCACGTGCCGTTCGCGGCCGGCGTGGCCGTCGTCCTCGCCCTGGAGGGGCTGATCGGCGTGCTCGGCTACGAGTACATCCACCGGCTGGAGTCCTGGGGTGCGGGCGTCCTCACGGTGATCTTCGTGCTCCTGTCGTACAAGATCCTCCAGCGGGGTGACTTCCCGAGCCACGACTCCGTCCACGGCGGAGCGGCCGTCGGGATGTTCGTCCTCATGGCGACCATCGCCTTCAGCGGCGGCTTCAGCTGGGCAACCTATGCCGCCGACTACAGCCGGTACATGCCGACGGACACGCCGCGCCGGCCGCTGTTCTGGTACACGTTCGTCGGGCTGGCCGGCTCGTTCCTCTGGGTGTACACCATCGGCCTCCTCGGCGCCAAGGCGCTCACCAGCCAGACCGCTGCCGGCGTACAGAGTCTGATGGGCGGTGGGTTCCTGGGCGGGCTGGCCCTGGTGGCGGTCATCTTCGGCGCCATCACCTCCAATGCCATGAACGACTACTCCGGCTCACTGGCCGTGCAGGCCGGCGGGGTACGGATCAGACGGCACCTCTCGGCCGCCATCGGCACGGTGATCGCCTTCTTCCTCATCCTCTGGCTCCACACCGGCAACGTGTCGGCCAAGTTCCAGAACGTGCTCCTGTTCACCGCCTACTGGATCGCGCCGTTCCTGGCGGTCGTGCTCATCGACTGGCGGGACCGCACCAACCGCAGGAACCGCACCGACCGCACCGACCGCAGGAACCGCACCGACCGCAGGAACCGCACCGACCGCACCGACCGGGACGACAGCCTCAACCGCCGGACCCTGGTCCACATGCTCCCGTGGCAGAACCTGCGCTCGGGATGGCCCGCCCTCCTCTCCCTGGCCGTGGGCTTCGGCGCCATGGTGCCGTTCATGAACACCGGGTTGGTGGTGGGCCCGGTCGCCACGAAGCTGGACGGTGCCGACATCTCGTTTCTCGTAGGCTTCGCCGTTGCCGGGCTGGTGTACTACCCGCTGCGGAGACAGGCGGCCCACCCGGACCAGCCTGCGACCACATCCGACCCGGCCCCATCCGACCCGGCACCGTCCGACCCGGCCCCATCCGATCCGGCACCGTCCGACCCAGGCCCACCCGGCCCGGCACCGCTGCCCGGAATCAGCCCGGCGCGCGGATAAAGTGCTCGGCGAACTGCTCGCAGGCGGCCATGCGGGCGTCGTGGACCGACTCGGGGGTGTCGCCCTCCCTGGCCCGGACGGACATCCACGGTGCGCACAGCAGGTCGGTGACGCCTGCGTCTTCCAGACGGCGGTAGAGGTCGGGGTCGGGGAAGGCCCGCACCGCCAGGTAGAGGGAGAACGGCTCGTGCTCCCGCCCGGCCCGCTTGAGGGCGTCCTTGATCTTGCCCACCTGGAGGAACGCTTCGTCGGGCGTGGCCGCGCCGGTGTTGACCCAGCCATCGCACAGGGTGGCGGCGCGCAGCAGTGCCGGCTCGGAGTCGCCTCCGCCGATGAAGGGCACCGGCTCCGACGGCGACGGGTTCATCTGGCAGGCCGGCACGTCGTAGTGGGTGCCGTGGTACTCGACCCAGCCGCCCTTCCACAGGGACCGCAGCGCCGGGATCATGTCGTTCAGCCGCCTGCCGCGGTTGGAGAAGTCCTGCCCGGTCTGGACGTACTCCTCCTCGCACCAGCCCACCCCCACGCCCAGGCGGACCCGGTTGCCCGAGAGCACGGCGGCGGTGCCCACCGTCTTGGCCACGGTGATCAGGTCGCGGACCGGCGCGATGTAGATGCCGGTGGTGAAGGTCAAGTCGGTGGTCACCGACGACAGGGCGGAGATGAGGCACATCGGGTCGGGCCACGACGTCTCCTTCTCCCAGAACGGGGACCCGTCGGGTGCCTTCGAGTACGTGTAGCGGGACTTGAGATCACGCGGATTGAAGAGGTGGTCCGACAGGTAGATCCCCGAGTAGCCCATGCCCTCGGAGGCGACGGCCAGGCTCAGGGCCTCGTCGAGGGGCAGGAAGGTGACTGCTTGGTGGAAGCGCATGGGGAGGCGATCGCTTTCTGCCCGGCGCGGTGCGGCCTGGCGGTTTCTGCTTGCAGGTCCGGTCAGCGACCGATCGGAGCCGACGGGGTGAAGGCCACCGGGATGTGCTTGACCCCGTTGATGAAGTTGGAGCGCAGCCGTCGGACCTCGCCGTCCGGGCGGATGTCGGGGACCCGGTCGAGCAGGCGGTCGAACATGACCCGGATCTCCATGCGGGCCAGGTTGGCCCCCAGGCAGAAGTGGGGACCACCGCCGCCGAAGGCCATGTGGTTGTTGGGGGTGCGGCCGATGTCGAACGTGTCGGGGTCGGCGAACACCGCCTCGTCCCGGTTGGCCGAGATGTGCCAGAACACTACCTTGTCGCCCTCGGCCACCGGCTGGTCACCGATGGCCACGTCCGCGGTGGCCTGCCGGCGGAAGTGCATGACCGGGGACACGTAGCGCAGCATCTCCTCGACGGCCGTCGGGAGGAGCGAGCGGTCGGCCCGCAGGCGGTCCCACTGATCGGGATGGTCGAAGAAGGCCACCATGGCGCCGGAGATCAGGTTCCGGGTGGTCTCGTTGCCGGCCACCGACAGCAGCAGAAAGAACAGGTCGAGCTCGAGCTGCGAGAGCCGGTCGCCCTCGATCTCGGCCTGGGTGAGGACGCTGAACAGGTCCTCATGGGGGTCGAGACGCTTCTCGGCGCACAGCTCGTCGGCATAGGCGAAGAGCTCCATGGCGGCCTGGGCCCCGGCGTCGGGGCCGAGCTGGTACTCGGGGTCGTCCGAGCCGACCATCTTGTTGGACCAGTCGAACACCAGGTGGCGGTCGTCCTGGGGGACTCCCATCAGGTCGGCGATCACCTGCAGCGGGAGCTCGGCGGAGATCTGCTCCACGAAGTCGGCCGATCCCGTCTCGCACACCGCGTCCAGGATGGAGTCCGTCGAGGCGACCACCTTGGCCTCGAGGTCCCGGATCATCCTCGGGGTGAACCCCTTGTTGACCAGGCGGCGGTAGCGGGTGTGCATGGGCGGGTCCATGTTCAGCATCATCTGCCGCTGCTGGGCGAGGTCCTCCTCGCCCATGTCATGGAAGAGGGCGGCCGACCGGTAGGACGAGAAGTGCTCGTGGTCCCGGTTGACCGCCACGCAGTCGTCGTAGCGGGTCACCGACCAGAAGCCCTCGGCGAACCCCTGAGGATCCGGATGCCACTGCACGGGTGCCTCACGGCGGAGAAGGGCGAACCACTCGTGCGGGACGCCGTCGACGAACCGCTGGGGGTCTCCGAGGTCGATGTCTGCCAGGTCCATGGTGCCTCCCTGATGGATCGGTGCCTTCCCCGATGGGTCGGTGGCTCCCCCGATGGATCGCCGTCTCCCCGATCGGGTATTGGTCGACTCCGCTCCGGCCGGCACCCGGTGGCGCCGACCCTGCCAACCCGGCCCACCTCGCCGGCGATGACGTTACTAGAACGTGTATCAGTTATCATAGGCCAGCAGCACCAGGGCCTCCAGATCGGGCACGGCCCACCGGCCCGGGTTCCTCCCGGTCCCCGTTGGCCGTACTCTCGGTGCGTCACCGGTCTCCGCCGGCAGGCGAGGGGCCGGGCAGGTCATCGGAGCCGGACGTCGACGAGTGGAGGGATCACACGGCATGCACCTCGAGGAGACTCCCGGCCAGTTGGCCCTCAGGGCCGAGCTCCGGTCCTATTTCGCCGATCTGCTGACCGATGACGTCCGACGGGCACTCGACACCCAGAGCGAGGGCGGCGAGGCGTTCCGCGCCTTCGTGCGGCGCATGGGCAAGGACGGCTGGCTCGGGATCGGATGGCCCGAGGAGTACGGCGGCCAGGGTCGACCCGCCTCCGACCAGTTCATCTTCTTCACCGAAGTTCAGCGGGCCAGGGCGCCCTTCCCGTTCGTGACCCTCAACACCGTGGGACCGATGATCATGCGGAACGGAACCGACGAGCAGAAGAGTTTCTTCCTCTCCGGCATCCTGGCCGGCGAGATCAACTTCGCCATCGGCTACACCGAGCCGGAGGCCGGCACCGACCTGGCCTCCCTGCGCACCCGGGCCGTGCTGGACGGCGACGAGTGGACCATCAACGGCAGCAAGGTCTTCACCAGCGGGGCCGACCAGG
>DATKRZ010000096.1:0-5552 GCA_035531955.1 Acidimicrobiales bacterium
GCACGAGTTGGAGATCGACAAACAGGGGAGGATGGCCATCCCGGTGCGTCTCCGGGAGTACGCCGGCCTGGTCGGGGACGTCCTGGTGCTCGGGGCGATCGATCGGGTCGAACTGTGGAACCGGGAGGCGTGGGACCAGAAGGTGCTGCCCGAGGAGGAGCGACTGACCCAGGGCGACGACGGCTGAGTGGGGGGGTGGTCCTCCATGTGGTGCGCCGAGGGTCCGAGGAAGCCTCCGGGGCCGCCGACGACATCGGCCGCGACCACCCGTGCTTCGACAGACTCGCCGGGTCCACCATCCGGGCGGTGCCGGCATCGGGGGACTCGATCGGGTACCGGCGGGCGACCCCATACGAGGCGGCCCGGGTGGCGGTGGCCCGCCATGAGGTGCACATCGAACGTGTCTGGCCCATGCGCAGTCCCCCGACCGGACGGCTGGAAGAATCCTCCTCCTCCTACTTCCAGCGCGAACGTCGCGGCACTCCACCCGCAGACATCCTGCCGGTCGGGGGACTGCGCATGAGCCAGTCCTTTCCCCACGAGCCGGTGATGGCCGAAGAAGTCGTCGAACTGTTCCGGCCGGTGGCACCGGGCCTGATCCTCGACACCACGGTGGGCGGTGGAGGTCACGCGGCCGCCCTCCTCTCCGCCCACCCCGGGATCAGCCTCCTCGGGATCGACCGGGACCCGGTGGCGGTGGCCGCCGCCACCGATGCATTGGCTCCCTTCGGGCCGCGGGCGGTCGTCCGCCGGTCACGCTTCGATGCGCTGGCCGAGGTGGTCCGCGCCGAGCGGGTCGGAGCCGGGGCCACCTCCGAGGAGGGCCTCAGCGGCGTGCTGTTCGATCTCGGCATCAGCTCGCCCCAACTCGACACCGCCGATCGTGGCTTCTCATACCGGCGGGACGCCGCCCTCGACATGCGGATGGACCCCGGCTCGGGGAGGACCGCGGCCGATGTGGTCAACGAGTACGACGAAGATGCCCTGGTCGGGCTCTTTGCAGACAACGGCGAGGGGCGCTTCGCCCGTCGGATCGCCCGGGCCATCATCGCGGCCCGACCGCTTACCACCACCGGCCAGCTGGCCGACGTTGTGCGGGCGGCGATCCCGGCCGCCACCCGGCGCTCAGGCGGGCATCCGGCCCGCCGGGTCTTCCAGGCCGTGCGGATCGCCGTGAACGAGGAGCTCGACCAGTTGGAGAAGGCGCTCGACGCCGCCCTCGGCCTGCTGCGACCCGGAGGTCGGTGTGTGGTCATCGCCTACCACTCGGGTGAGGACCGCCTGGTGAAGTCGACGTTCGCCCGCGCCGCCACCGGCGACTGCCACTGCCCCCCGGGGCTGCCCTGCGTGTGTGGCGCCGATCCTCAGTTCCGCCTGGTGATGCGCGGCGCCCGGCGTCCCACGGGCGGAGAGATCGAGCGGAATCACCGGGCTGAGGCGGCCCGGCTCCGGGCCATAGAGCGCCTCCCCCTGGCCGTCGACCCTGCCTCGAAGACCGGCGAAGTGGCCTGATGGCCCCCACGGTCGCTGCCGCCCGTCGCAGTCCGGCGCGATCGGCCCCCACTCTCCCGGCGGGTCCCCGGCGCCCGCCGCTGCGGGTCTTCGAGCCGGCCCCGCGCCGCCGGTCGGCGCCCCGGGTGGTGCGCCGCGCCACCATGTGGGCGTCCGGGCTCCTCATCGTGGGCAGCCTCCTCGCCGTCGTGGCCGGCGATGCCCTGGTCACCGAGGGTCAGATCCGGCTCTCGACGACGCAACGCCAGATCGCGGCGGCGGTCGCCTCCCAGAAGTCCCTCCAGGTGGCCGTGGCCGAGAAGGCGGCCCCGCCGGTTGTGGTCAAGCAGGCCGCGAGCGGGGGCCTGGTGGCGCCGGGCCAGGTCGTCTATCTGCCCCGGGTGAATCTCGGCGTCCCGCTTCCGGTTCCGCAGACCACCCCTGGCCCGGGCGCGGCGGCGAAGTCCACGGCCACGGCGGCCACCGTCCCGGCGCGACGGTGAGCCCTTCGGTCCTTTTGGGCCGGCGCTCACGCGCCATGCGTCTGGTGCTGGTCATCGTCTTTCTCGCCCTGGTCGTCCAGCTGATCAACGTGCAGGAGGTCTCCCACCGGCGCTACGCGTCGCTCTCGGCATCCCAGCTGACCCAGACCCTGTCGGTCCCCGCCGTCCGGGGAGGTATCTACGACCGCAACGGCGAAGTGCTGGCGGAATCGGTGACCAGGCAGACCGTAGTGGCCGATCCGTTCCTGATCACCCGTCCTGCGGCCATCGCCGACGCCCTGGCGCCGGTGCTCGGTGTCCCGGCGGACAGACTCCGGGCCCAGCTGACCGAGCACTCGGGCTACGTCCCACTGGCCCACCGGGTGCCGGACGCGGTGGCGACCAAGGTGACCTCCCTCAACCTCGCCGGCATCAATCTGGTGCCCGAGCCACAACGGGTGGTGCCGGACGGGCAGTTGGCCTCGCCGGTCGTCGGCACCGTCAAGTGGGACGGGAGCGGGGCCTCGGGCCTCGAGTACCAGTACGAGTCGCTCCTGGCCGGGAGGGCGGGATCCAAGAGCCTGATGCAGACCCCCGACGGAGTCGCCCTCCCCGGCAACAGCTCCTCGGTGGCCGCCCGGCCGGGAACGGGGATCGAGCTCACGATGGACGAGTCCGTCCAGTACGTGGCCGAGCAGGCCCTTGCCGCTGAGATCGCCGCCTCCCACGCGTTCAGCGGCACGGCGGTGGTCATGGACGTGAAAACGGGGGACATCCTGGCGATGGCCGACCTGCAGGCCACCGCGGGCTCGGCCACCACCGGCGCTCCGGCCGCGGGGGCAGCCGCTTCCACCGTTGCCGCCACCTCCGGGCCCGCAGCCACCACCGGGGCGGCGGCGGCAACCACTGCGTCGCCTTCGGCGTCGACGTCCGGCCCGACTCGCGTCTCCCCGGTCGTCTCCCTCCCGAGCGGCATCGAGGAGGCACCGTCCAACACGGCCGTGACCCAGGTCTACGAACCGGGATCGGTATTCAAGCTGGTCACCTTCTCTGCTGCCCTGGCTGCAGGTGTGATCACGCCCAGCCAGCAACTGCAGGTGCCGGCGGCCCTGCCGATGGGCACCTACACCTTCCACGACGCCGAGCAACACCCTTCAGAGCGCCTGTCGGCCAGCACCGTGCTGGCCCAGTCGTCGAACATCGGGACGATCGAGGTGGCCCAGGCCCTCGGCAAGGACCGGCTCCTCGCCCAGATCGGCAATCTCGGGTTCGGCAAGGCGACCGGCCTGGACTTTCCCGGTGAGTCCCGGGGTCTGGTGCCGGGAGCCGCGGCGTGGACCGGCACGTCGATCGGATCGACGCCGATCGGCCAGGATGACGCGGTGACCGCCCAGCAGCTCCTCGACGCCTACAACTCGGTGGCCAACGGGGGAGTCCTGGTCCAGCCCCGTCTGGTCCGGGCCACCGTGAACTCATCGGGGGCGGTCACCGCGACGCCGGCCTCCGTAGCCCGCCGGGTGATCGATCCGGCCACCGACGCCCAGCTGGTCTCCATGCTCGAGGGCGTGGTGTCCTCGGGCACCGGGACAAGCGCCGCCATCGACGGCTACACCGTGGCCGGCAAGACCGGGACCGCCCAGATCCCCGATCCCAATCATCTGGGTTACATCTCGGGGGCCTACGTGGGGACGTTCGCCGGGTTCGCCCCGGCCGAGCATCCGGTCCTCTCGGCGGTCGTGGTCCTCGACCATCCGACGCCCATCTACGGTGGAGCGGTGGCAGCACCGGTCTTCTCGACGATCATGGCCTACGCCCTGCACCACTACGGCATCCCCACCACCGCGGCGGCGACCGCCTCCGCCTCGAGTGCCGCCATCGGCGCGTCCGGTACCGTCTCGGTGCCATCCGGAGCAACCACGGAAGGGCCGTAGATGGGCCTGGACCCGCGTCGCCCGGCCCCTTCCCCTACTCGGAGCCCCTGGAACACTCAGCTGTGCAGATGAGCACGTTGATCCCCGGCATCGGCGTGGCCGGGGTGCGCGGCGACCCGACGTCGACCGACGTGGCGTCCGTCGAGTTCGACAGCCGCAACGTCGGCCCGGGGTCCCTGTTCTGTTGCGTTCCCGGTGAGCTCACCGACGGCCACCTGTACGCGGCCGAGGCGGTCGACCGGGGATCCACCTCGCTGCTGTGCGACCATTTCCTGGATCTCGACGTGACCCAGGTCCGGGTGGCCCCAGGGCAGATCCGGCCGGCCATGGCTGCGGTGTCCGCCGCGTTCTACGGCCATCCGACCTCGGCCCTCACCATGGTGGGTGTCACCGGGACCAACGGCAAGACGACGGTGACCCAGCTGCTCCGGTCGATCCTGGAGGGCTCGGGGCGGTCGACGGGCGCGATCGGGACCCTGGAGGGGGTGAGGACCACGCCCGAGGCGCCGGTCCTCCAGCGTCTGTTGGCGGGGTTCCGCGAAGACGGCCTTCAGGCTGTGGCCATGGAGGTCTCCTCCCACGCGCTGACCCAGCACCGGGTGGACGGCATCGTCTTCGACGTGGCCGCGTTCACCAATCTCAGCCGTGACCATCTCGACCACCACCGGACCATGGAGGGGTACTTCGCGGCCAAGGCCCGGCTGTTCGAGGAGCACCGGGCGCGCCTGTGCGTCATCAACGTGGACGACCCCTGGGGGCGACGCCTGGCCGACGGGCTGGCCTCCCACCGGGTGGTGCGGGTGCGGCGCTCCGACGCCACCGATGTCAGGCTCTCGGTCGGCACGTCGGCCTTCTCGTGGCGCGGGCGGCGAGTGACCCTTCCGCTCTCGGGGGCGTTCAATGTCGACAATGCCCTGCTGGCGGCAACGGTGGCTTCGTCGCTCGGCGTCGACGAGGACCGGATCGCCGGTGGGCTGGACTCCGTGCCCCCGGTGCCAGGGCGGATGGAGCTGGTGTCGGCCGGCCTGCCCTTCGCGGTGGTGGTCGACTATGCCCACACGCCGGCCGGCCTCGACAGGGCGCTGGCGGCGGCCCGGGAACTGGCCGGCCCGGCCCGGGTGATCTGCATGTTCGGCTGCGGGGGCGACCGCGATCGGGGGAAACGACCGGAGATGGGAGCGGCCGCCGCCCGGTGGGCCGACATCATCGTCCTGACCTCGGACAATCCGAGATCGGAGGACCCCGTCGCTATCATCGGCGAGATCCGCTCCGGAATTGGTGACACCGTGGACCCGGTGGTCGAGCCGGATCGGGCCCAGGCCATCCGGGCCGCGGTCGGCCGGGCCCGATCCGGCGACGTGGTACTCCTGGCCGGCAAGGGGCATGAGACCACCCAGGTGACGGGGGACCTGGCGGTGCCGTTCGACGACCGCCTCGAGGCCGGGCGTGCCCTGGCCGAGCGGTTCCCGGGCGCAGGACGAGGGGACGTCGACGGGTGATCTCGCTCATGACCTCCGGTGGGGTGGCCCTGTGGGTGGCGGTCCTGTCGACGCCGGTGCTGATCCGGTGGCTGGTGAAGAACAACATCGGCCAGCAGATCCGCGAGGACGGACCCCAGGTGCACATCGCCAAGGCGGGGACGCCCACG
>DATKRZ010000097.1:0-50285 GCA_035531955.1 Acidimicrobiales bacterium
CTCATCCCGAGCGCTTCGTCCGCAAGGTCCCCACGCCCCCGGAGCTACCGACCGTGGCGTGGATCAACCGACCCGAGGAGGTGACCACGACGGCACAGTGATTGCCCAAACTTTCTGTCTCTCAAAGGTTGACAGGCGCCGCTCAACGATCTGCCGCATGCGGACCGTCGCTCGATTTCTCCGGGGATCTGGTGAGGCGTGCAGGAATCAGCGATCCTCGGGGAGAGCAAGCTAACGAGGGCCACGACCCATCACGCTGGGCCCATACCACTGGCACGTGAACGGCGCGATCGCACTCCTCAAGCGATCGCACTCTCAAAGAGATGCAGCCGCCGGATGATGCTGGTCCGAATGAGAAAGTGCACAACATTCGCCTCCTTCATACTCTTTCGAATGCAGATCGACACCGACGCCTGCCAGTCGTGGCCGCCGGGCTGCGCCCCGCACCATGTCGGTGAATAATGCCTGACGGTTTGTCCGTGGCATCGGGCACGATCCCCGTTCCTGCGATCGGAGAGGTCATTCATGAGAGTGACGCGGTAGTGCATAGCCCTAGCGATGATGCAGTGAAGGTGGACCTGCTCTCTGCCATTGCTCGGCCCTATCGATCGAGCCCGGCTGAGCAACAGGGGCGGTACTTTTCCAGCTTTGGGTGATATGGGCACCACTGTTTGTAGCAATTCCGGCCAGCAGTTCCGGGAATTTCGTCGCTATTGACGATGCTTGAAGAAGACGGCTGTGTGAGGATGTCGAAAGGCACTGGGCGGCTCGGAGTGGGCACCTGAGCGTGACCCGGCATAGTAAGAGGAGAGCCATGGAGCGTGTGGTAGCGGTGGCGGGCTCACGTCTCGGCTCGTTCCGGGTCGTCGGACGGGTCCTGTCGGCTCTTGTCGTCGCCCTCGCGTTTTCCACGTCGATCGTCGCCGTGTCGCATGCGGCCTCGCCAACGCCCGGGGCGGTGTACGCGTGGTTCGACAATGACGCCGGGCAGCTTGGCATCGGTAGCTACACGAACAGCCAGGTTCCGGTGCCAAGTCAGATGCCGCCGGGAGTTACCTCGACGGCAGTGGCGGCCGGCCAGAGCCATAGCGTGGCGCTCACCTCGACCGGCACCGTCTACGCCTGGGGACGGAATGGTGAGGGTCAGCTCGGGAACAACAGCACGGTCAACACGACCGTTCCGGTCCAGGTCGATCTACCGGCGGGAGTCACCATCACAGCCATCGCATCCGGATGGGACCAGACGCTGGCAGTCACCTCCACGGGCGCGCTCTACGCGTGGGGTATGAACAAGTACGGCGAACTGGGTGACGGGACCACGAAGAAGCGGGACGTGCCCGTGCTCGTGCACCTGCCGGCCGGTGTCAGCGTGACCGCGGTGGCGGCTGGCCAGTACCACAGCCTGGCCGTGACCTCTACCGGTGCCGTGTACGCATGGGGAGACAATGCCACCGGCCAGTTGGGGGACAACAGCACGACCAACAGCACCGTCCCGGTCCTCGTGACGTTGCCGACAGGAGTGAAGGCCACGGCGGTCGGCGCCGGCGACAGCCACAGCTTGGTGGTGACGTCGACGGGCGCCGTCTACGCATGGGGCAAGAACACGTTCGGACAGTTGGGTGACGGTGGCACCAACGAGAGCAACGTGCCGGTCCTCGTCGCCCTTCCGGCGGGGATCGCGGCCACCGCGGTGGTGGCCGGGGGAGTGTCGCCGACCGCCAAAGTGCCGGGTGGCGACTACAGCCTGGCCCTGACATCGACGGGCACCGTCTACGGCTGGGGTGGAAACGGAAACGGTCAACTCGGCAACGGCGGTACCTCGGGCAGTGACGTCCCCGTCCTCACCCATCTGCCCGTCGGGGTCACGGCCAGCGCGATCGGGGCCGGCCCCAACTACGGTCACGCACTCACCACCGACGGCGGCATCTACTATTGGGGAGCCGACGCCGGCGGCCACCATCAGCAGCTCGTCCCGGCACCCACCCCCTTGCCGACGGGCCTGCATGGGGACGCGGTCAGTGCCGGCCCGGACGGCGAACAGATCCTGGCCGTCATGGTGCCGTCAGCGCCGGTGGCGTCGCTGACCTTGTCGCCGGCCGCGAGCAGCATCGCCGCCGGGGGCGCCCAGACCTACACCGCGACGGGTTACGACGCTTCGGGCAAGAGTCTCGGCGACGTCACGGCCGCCACCACCTTCGGCATCACCAACGGAACGTGTACGGGTAATTCCTGCACGTCCTCGACAGTGGGCAATCAGACCGTGACCGGCACCGACGGCCCGGCCCACGGAATCGCGACACTCACCGTCAATCCGGGGCCGACGTGGAGCCCCCAGGCGATCCAGCCTCAGGCGGTAACCGGCGCCGGTGCCGCGGCCACCTCGCTGAACGGTGAGCTG
This sequence comes from Acidimicrobiales bacterium, assembly GCA_035531955.1. Classification (GTDB taxonomy): domain Bacteria; phylum Actinomycetota; class Acidimicrobiia; order Acidimicrobiales; family RAAP-2; genus Bog-756. The sequence continues at coordinate 2,399 of DATKRZ010000097.1, forward strand.
TGGGTGGCCTGGCATACCCTCAGTAACCAGGTGGGCTACTCCGCCTACGACCCGGGCACCGCCACCTGGTCCCCTCAAGCGCTCCAGCCCCAGGCGGTCACCCGCAACGCTCCCGGTATCGCCGCACTGAACGGGAAGCTCTACATGGCGTGGACCGCCAACAACTCCGAGCTCGCCATCTCCTCCTACGACCCCACCACCTCGGCCTGGACGGCGGCTACCTACAACGCTCAGGTAGTGTCCACGCACGATCCGGCGCTGGCGGTGCTGAACGGCCAGTTGTGGGTGGCGTGGGCGACCGCGACCGACCAGATCGGCTACGCGTCGTACGATCCGACCACAGGCGTCTGGTCCACCCCGGCCCTGCAACCCCAGGCGACGACCCTGCATCGGCCGGCACTGGCGGCCACCGGCACGAATCTGTACCTCGACTGGCAGACGCCGACCCACCAGCTTGGCTTCTCGTCCTTCGACCCGACCACCTCGGTCTGGTCGAGCCAGACGGTCCAACCCCAGGCGGCCAGCATCCGCGCGGGCCCGACTCTCACCGCGGCGTCGGGACTTGTCTACGCCGCCTGGACCACCCACACCGGCCCGGTCGGGTACTCCTCGTACGATCCCTCCACATCCACGTGGTCACCCCAGTCGTTCCATCCTCAGGCCCTGGCGGACAGCGGCCCGGCGTTCACCGTCGTCTCAGGCCAGCTGACCCTGGTATGGAAGGTCCAGGGCCTCAACGAACTGGGCTACTCGTTCCTGGGGTGAGGTCCTCCGCCGACCGCCTATAGCGCTCACCGCCGGTTGAACGCGGACCGCCTCGACAACGCGCCTCCACACGGTCAGCGCACGGGGCACCGCGCCAAGCCCTCCGGAGAGCACCACGGTCGAGCACCATCGCGGAGTTCCATGCCCGCTTCGATCGGGGACCAGGTCGGACACCTTCTGACTCACTCAGGTCAGTCCCGTCGCTCTTCCCGGCGGGCCACGCGACGCCGATGGCGGCGAAGCACACCCAGTCCGAACCAAACCAGCGCTCCGAAGATGGCGGTGAAGAGAGTAAGCAGCCACAATGGCCAGGTGAAGTTCCAGACCAGAAAGTGAAGTGTCACCTTCTCGGTGTTCTGGACCATGAAGATGACGAGCAGTCCGACTCCGGTCAGCGAGGCGATGGCGCCGCCGCTGAGTCGTGCCCGGGAGCTGTTTCCTCCAGGACTCTGCTGAACCATGTCGACTCCCTCGAACACCGACCCGCCAAAACGGACGGCTGTCCACCACCAGAGACTAGCGGGATGGTGGACCACGACCCAGGGAATGGAACCGATCGGGCCGAGGTGGGTCCCGTCGGTGCGGCGGTGACGTCGCCCACCGTCTGACTCAGCCGCCTCCCTGAGGCGCTTTCCGCTTCCGACCGAACAGAAGGTAGGCCAGCGACCAACTCATGTTCGTGGCGCTCAACGCGCGCCAGAGCCGTTTGCTTCCTCGGATCTGCTCTGCGGGACGGTGGCGAATATCCCGCCATGTGACTGACGTGACGACAAGGTGCGCGACCACGAGGACCCCGATGGCCGCCGGGCTTGGTCTGCGTCGAGCCACCGATCAAGTATGCCATCGCCGGCAGGGAGAGCGGTGCGCGGAATCGAGTCGGGCCGCCGAACTGGCACCGGGCGAGACAATTCGGCCGAGACCTCGGGCCCTTGCACTCGGCCCGTTCGCAACAGGGGGGACCGCCAGGTTGCCGATGGTAGTTTGAGGCGACCACCAAGGACCGGGGGCTCGATTCACGAATGGAACGCCGATGCTGATCTGGATCTTGATGGCCATCGGGTTGGTGGTGATTGTCGCCGCCGGCTTCGTCGGACGAAGCCGGCGGAGTCGACAACGCGAACAAGTCACACGAAATTCCAGTCACCCGACAACGCACCACGGCGGGGGAGCCCGCCGATCACGTGGACGTGGCCGCGGGCACTGATCCACCGGTTCTCGGATGCGAGCCCGCCGGTGTCCATACCATCAGACCGGCTCCGGAGAGGATCGGTGGTGCCTACGGCGGTCCACTTGGCCGTGCGCGCTTGACCGGCGCGTCCCGACCCGACAAACTGCCGGAGGGGGCGACTGGACGGTGGATTTCGAAAGTCGGCTACGTGGGTGCGAGTGTCTCCGTCGGAACCTCGGGGTGGACCCAAGGCCGGAGGATCGCTCCGTCGGCGTCGGCGCGGCTGGAGACCCGCCCATGAACATTGGAGGCAAGGCGTGGCGACGATCGGTGGAAGGACCCGGGGTGACCGGACGGGGCCCGTACGGGCGGAGGGCACCCGCATCCGGATGCTGCCAATCTCACTGATTGCCGCGGCGTTCATGATTGTGCCGCTCGGACTGGTGGCGGCAACCGGTGCCGCCTCGGCGGCCACCCCCGGGCCGGTCACCTGCACCGGCCCCCTGGCGGCCGGGACCTACAGCTCGGTAACGGTTTCCGGAACGTGCCAAATCAGTGCCGGACAGGTCGTCGTCACCGGCGACGTGACCATCCCGGCTGGCTCAAATTCCGTGTTGGCGGCCTACGCCCTGAACGGCGGCGTTGCCTCGACCACCTCGGGGTTGACCGTCGACGGGAATGTGAACATCGCCAGCGGAGGGACCCTGATCCTCGGGTGCAAGGCGGCCGACGGCGCCTGTTTCGACGATCCCGCGCCGACTACGCCGACGCTCAATTCCTCTTCCACCATCCAGGGCAGCATCAACGCCACCAGTCCGCTGGGAGTGGTGGTCACGAACAGCACCATCGGCGGAGACGCCACCCAGGCGGGCGGGGGCGGGGGTGTCGCCGGTGAAGGGCCTGGTTGCTTCGCGCCGCCCTACCCTGGGGTCTTCAACACCTTCCCTGGGGGCGGATCTCCGGTCTACAGCGACTACGAGGACAACACGATCGGCGGCAACCTGCGTATCACCGGTCTCAACTCGTGCTGGCTGGGGAGCTTCCGCAACCACATCGGCGGCAGCGCCACCTTCAGTGGGAACAAGCTGGGCGACCCTGACGGCAGCGAATTCCTGACCAACCAGATCGCCGGGAACCTCCTGTGCAGCGGGAACTCGCCGGCGGCCCAGTACGGGGACGCGCAGGGGACGCCCAACACGGTCGGCGGCTTCGCCACCGGAGAGTGTGCGTTCGGCGTCATGGTGCCGAACCCGGCTCCGAGCCCGGGGCCTCCGCCGGTACCGGCCGGACCGCTCACCCCCATCTCGAAGCCGGGGACTCCTCCGGGTTACTGGCTCGCAGCCAAGGACGGTGGGGTTTTCTCCTTCAATGTCCCGTTCCTCGGCTCGCAGGGCGGCCAGAGCCTCAGCCAGCCGATCGTCGGCATGGGGACCGTTCCCGGGGGGAGCAACTACAACCTCGCCGATGCCAACGGAGCGGTCTACGGCCACGGCCCCCTGGCGGCTGACTGCGCCGGGTTGAACGCCACCCTCAACAAGCCCATCGTGGGCATTGCGCCTGTGCCCGGTGGCAACGGCTGCTGGACGGCTGCCTCTGACGGAGGTGTGTTCACCTTCGGGTCGAACGCGGCGTTCTACGGCTCGGCCGGGGCCATCCACCTCAACCAGCCCGTGGTCGGGATCGCCTCGACCCCGAACGGGGACGGGTACTACCTGGCGGCCTCCGACGGGGGGGTCTTCACCTACGGGCCCGGGGCCAAGTTCTACGGCTCGATGGGCGGCGTGACCCTCAACAAGCCGGTTGTCGGCATGGCCGTCGATCCGGCGACCGGCGGGTACTGGCTGGTGGCGTCCGACGGCGGGGTGTTCAGCTTCAATGCCCCGTTCTTCGGCTCGACCGGCAGCCTCAAGCTCAACCAGCCGGTGGTCGGAATGGCAGCCGCGCCGACTGGCGACGGTTACTACCTGGTGGCCGCCGACGGCGGGATCTTCACCTTCGGAACCGGGGCCCACTTCCAGGGCTCAACCGGGGCCATCCGCCTCAACCAGCCCGTGGTCGGGATGGCCCTCGGATAGCCGAGGCATTCGGGTCCGGGGACCTTCGGGCCCCCGGACCCGGTGCACGAAGCGTCCAGATTTCCGTTGCCGGTGCTTGATCGTCGCCATGGGTTCGGCCACGGCCGCAACTCCTTCGGCCCCCCTCTCATCTACGGCCTCGTCCAGCGTCCCCCTGGGTCCGTGAGCGCTGAGGTCAACACGGGATCCCGTCGGCCCCGTCAGCTACATTCGACCATCGCCCGAGCCCAGCTCCCACAGGTCCCTTCTCGGCGGCACCCGACGACCCCTGTCGACGCGGGGCGGAGAGCAGAGGAACTGCGCTGTCCGGTTGACAGTGCAGGCTCGCGACCGTGAGGCGACGGGTCAGGAACATCCTGCCCTTCACCGCAGGCGACCGGGTCTTGCGCTTCTCGGGCAAGAAGAGGTCGCCGAGTCCCGCGGGCAGCTCGGGGATACACGGCACAGAGGACGAGGATGAGCTTCACCGTTCGCTCGGTCGCATCGCCGCCAACTGGTCGCTCACCGAGATCGCCTCCGGGCTCGTTCTCATGGGATTGGTCGGCACCCCCGACGAGACCCTGGCCCGGGCGGTGGTGGCCGGCCAGCGGGTCGAGAACGTCTGGGAGACGATCGAGTCCCTGCTCTCCGCCTACGGCGACGCGACCGCCGAGGAGTTGGCGGCCTTCAGGGCGTGGAGGAGGAGCGCCAACAAGTACCGGAGGCGCCGCAACGAAGCCATCCACAGCGCCTGGTCACTGACGTCCGAGCGCGGGGGGCCAGCAGCATGGGACGTGATGAGCCAGAAGGCAAAGCGTGGAGCTCGAGCTGATCTGTTCCCGGGTGGTGTTCCCGAGCTCGAGGAGCTGGCCCGGGATATTGCCGCCTGCGAAGAAGAGCTCGGCCACATCCACGCGGGCGTCCTGGCCAAGATGGAGGAGCGCGACCAAGGGGGAACCCGGTGACTGCGGCAGCCGGGGAATCTCCCGTCCGTCAGGTGGGTCGCAGCGTTATCAGCTCGGCAACGTTGTCATGGAGGATCATCCGACGGTCACCGGAGCTGAAATTCTTCAGCTCCACCTGGTAGTCCCGCGGTTCGGGCAACGCCTCGATGTGGGGCCAGTCCGATCCGAAGATGACCCGGTCAGGGCCCATGCACTCCGCCACCCGGTGGACGTCGTCCTCCCAGAACGGGTTCATCCACACATGGTGCCGGAACGTCTCGACCGGGTCGGCCTTCCAGTAGCCGGGCATCTTGTCCGCCATCGACCGGATCTTCTTGATCAGGTCGGGAAGATATTCGGCACCATTCTCCACCGAGGCCAAGCGCAGGTTGGGGAACCGTTCGAGGTGGTTTTCGAAGATGAGAGTGAGCAGAAAGTCCCTGATCGCCTGCTCAATGGCGAAGGCTTTGATGGACGGCTTCCAACCACCGGAGAACGTGGCACCGAACCCGTCGACGGCGTAGCCGTTCGAGCTGCCGCCACTGTCGGCGGCGTGGACCACCACGGCAATGCCGGCCTCATTGGCCAGACCCCAGAACGGATCGAACATCGGATCGAACGGATTGCGCCGGCCTACCGCCGTGGTCGGTGCAGCCGGCCGCATCACAACGGTTCGGGCACCCCGGTCGAGGGCCCACTCCAGTTCCTCGGCGGCCCAGAGTGGATCGGCCAATGTCAGGTACGGCGCGGCAAAGATCCGATCCCGGTAGTTGAAGGACCAGTCTTCGACCATCCAGCGGTTGAAGGCCCGGAACAGATGACACACCGCCGGCGGGTCGTGTGCCAGCGGTTCCTCGTAGATCATGCCCAGGGTGGGGAACAGGAGACACCCTGCCAGCCCCTGTGCGTCGAGGGCTCGGAGCCGAGCCCCGGGCTCGCGGTAGGCCGTCCGGATCGGCTCCCGAACGGACAGGAATTCCACCGGATTGCGCTTGTCGGGGTTGCCTCTGAAGTAGTCGTACATGGCGCCCGGCAGGGCAACGGGGTCGAAGGTCGGATTGGTGACCGCATGATTGACCCGTCCACCGATCACGTGGTAGCGCCGTCCGTCGATCTCACTCCACTGGATGACCCGCGACCCCATCGAAGGGTCGAGGTGGCGGGTGAAGGCATCCAGTGCCTCGTAGTAGTGGTTGTCGGCATCGAATACCGGGTGACCGAGCTCCTCGATCGTGCTCATGCACCGCCTCCTCGCCTCCGGGTCTGTCGGGCCGCCCCATACTAAGGCGGGTCCGCACCGGTCGTCTCCGTGTCGGCCCGTCAACCGCGGGCGATCGGGACCGCCCTGAGCGCCATGTCGTTCTGCAACGATCCGGGCGCGTGCCGTAGGGTCAGTCCATGACCATCTACCGGCTCGGGGACCTCGTCCCGGCCATCCACCCCGAGGCATACATCCATCCCGATGCAGTGGTCATCGGCGATGTCACCGTCGGGCCCGAGTCGAGCGTCTGGCCCACCACGGTCCTGCGGGGTGACTTCGGAACCATCACCATCGGGGCCCGGACGTCCGTACAGGACGGGACGGTCATCCACGCCGGGCCCGGATTTCCGACCATCGTGGGCGATGGTTGTGTCATCGGCCATCTCGCCCACCTCGAGGGCTGCACCCTCGAGGACGACACCCTGGTCGGCTCGGGATCGGTCGTGCTCCACCACGCCGTCATCGGCACCGGTGCCACCGTCGGCGCCAACGCCGTCGTCCCCAATGGGATGGAGGTACCGCCCGGGGCATTGGCCGTCGGCGTGCCGGCCGCCGTCCGGCCCGGGCGGTCGAGCCTGGCCATGATCCAGCTTTCGGCCGCCGAGTACGTCTCGAACAGCCGCCGGTACCAGGAGCTGCTCAGCCGTATCGGCTGAGCAGCTCCTGCCTGACGGCGCTCCGCTCATCCTCCCTCCGACTATCCGTACCACCACGACTCCGGAGCGGGAGAATCTCACGATGCAAGGAATACTGACCTCGGGTGGGGCGGTCTCCGCGGCCACCAGGGAGACTCCGTCATCCAACTGCTCGCATCCGGTGAGTTCTTCTGGCTGGATCTCAACGGCGTCGACGCCGAGGCTCGCGACTTGCCCCTCGACGACTTCGAGGTCCATCGCCTGGCGGTGGAGGACGTCCAGCATTTCGGCCAGCGCCGACGACCACCTGATCAGGATCGGCGATCTGATCGACGGGTACCGCGACCTGTTGAGTGGAGTGATGACACCCATCTGTCCACCGTGTCCAACCGGCTCAACGTGGTCATCAAACAACTGACCATCATTGCCACGGTGTTCCTCCCGCTGAGCTTCCTGACCGGATTCTTCGGTCAGAACTTCTCGTTTCTGATCGCCCATATCACCGGCCGCTTTGCCTTCTTCATGTTCGGAGTCGGCCTGGAGGTGGTGTCCGCGGCCGGTCTGCTCTACCTCTTCCGCAAACGCGGATGGCTGGGCGGACCGTCGCACCTGAGATGGCCGCCGCCGGCGGCCGGCGGGAGAACAGGTCGAAGGGCGCCCGGGCGGTCAGTGCTGCTGGACGGGGTTTCCGGCCGGGTCGACCACGTACCAGCGCCCTCCGGCATTGGTCAGTGCCTGACCGGTCGCCTTGCCCGGGGATCGGTCGGGTGGCCACAGGTACAGCGGCCAACCGTTGTAGGTGATCTGGGTGGTCCCGTCACTCCGGGGGGCGGTTCCGAGCAGCCGGGTCTCGATGCCAGGGCCGGCGAGCGGGGATACCGACCCTTTGGCCAGGGTGAGCGACGGCCACTGCACGGCGCAGATGTCGTAGCAGCGGGATGGAGAGCCCCGCTGGTCCGTCGTGAACATATACAGGGTGAGCCCCTGCCCGTCGACCAACAATGGCCCCAGCCCACTGACGCTCCGGGCCATGACCTCGTAGACCGGGTTGTGCTCGAGCGTCGGTGGTGAAGTGCTGAATGGCGCCGTCACCGCCGTCCCCGAGCTCGTGCACGCCGAGGCCGGCAGGACGAGGAACAACACCACCGCGGCCACCGCCACCGGGGTGCGCCGGATGATGCCTCCCCGCCGGTGAGGTTTTGGTACCCGACGGGTCACGGCGCAGCGCCGGCTCGGCGGATGTCCTCCACCGGGAGCGACGGGTACGGTCCGGTGCCCGGCCGCCAACCCGCGGCCAGCTTCTGATCGGCCACGCCACCCTCGGCCCAGACATGGCAGGAGTCTCTCGCCCACGGGCTGCCCGGGCCCGACAGCAGGTCGTCCGACTCCCCCCGGCTGACGGCCAGCGCCCGCCTCGAGGTCACGGCTTGGATCACCACCGGTCCCAGGGAGCGGGCCAGCTGTTCGAGATGGGTGCATCCCCGGGGGCCCCCGAATCGGCTCTGGACTTCCCGTGAATAGCCGCGGGCCACGCTCAAGCCGGTCAGCCCGGAGAACGCCTGGACGATGGCCGGGCACTCCGAATGGGGGAAGGTGTGCATCTCCGCCGTGGCCTCGGTGATGGTCATGTCGGTGATTCGCACGGTAACCCGGAGCGCCATGTCGTGGACCATGGCCACCGCGTGACCCTCTTCGGCCCAGGGTCGCGTGTCTTGCAGCTTCCCGACCACGAGCAGAGCGTCCCCGAAGTCGAAGGCCTCGTAGTCGATGGACCGCCGGTGGAGGGGGAGCGGTTCGCCCGCCAGCTGGTGATCGGTGGTCATCCGAGGGCGGGGAGGTCGACGATGTCATAGGACCACAGTTCGCTGTGCGCACCCACCGGCGGCGGATCACCGTCGGCCGGCGCCCCGGACCCGGCTGTCGTCCGGCGCGAGCGTTCCATCTCCCCCCGGTGGCCGTGAGCGAAGGCCGGAGAGGACACCCAGGCGTTGAACGACTCCTCGTCCCTCCACCGGGTGAGCACCAACCAGACCTCACGCCCGTCGCTCGGTCGCAACAGCTCGAAGCCCTCGAAGCCGTCAGCGTCGTCGACGGCTTCGGCCCGCGTGGCGAACCGGCGTGCCAGTTCGTCACCCGAGTCCTTCTGGACGGTGATGGCGTTGATCTTGACGACGGTCATGGTCCGATCATTGCCGGATGCGCCCGATGGACCCAAATCAGGCCCTACCCCCGCCTCCCGATGGTCACATCCACGTAATTACGGTTGTGTGATACCTTATTTGCGCAGGCTGACCGTGAGGTTTCGGTTTACGGTCAACCTCTGATCGAGGTGGAGGATCGGCAGTGCCCGACGGGAGAATCGACAGCGGTCACGATCAGCGCCAGGCGGAACCCGGTCAGGGCTTCCGGGGCTCCCAGGTCTGCTCGCTGGTCGGCATCACCTACCGCCAGTTGGACTACTGGGCCCGCACCGGTCTGCTGCGGCCGTCGATCACCGATGCCACCGGCAGTGGCAGCCAGCGGCGCTACTCGTACGGTTACGTGCTCGAGCTCAAGGTGATCAAGCGACTCCTCGATGCCGGGCTGAAGTTGCAACAGGCGCGCCAGGCGGTCGAGTGCCTCCGGGGGGACCTCGGTGCGGATCTGGCCTCATCCCAGCTGGTGCTGGTCGGGAGCCGATCGGTGTTGGCCCAATCCGACGGTGAGGTCGTCGACCTGTTGGCCGGAGGACAGGGCGTGTTCAACATCCTGCCGCTCTCCGGTGTCGTGTCCGAGCTGGCGGCCGCGATCGTGGAGATCCGCAAGGCCACCCCGACCGAGCCCGCACCCAGCCATCCTGCCGCTCGCCACCTGGCAGCGGAGAAGGCGGCCGATCAGTGAGCAGTCCGGCCGCCGGAAACGAGTCGACGGCCCTGGCCCAGGTGAACCGCTTCGCACACGAGTCGGAGCATCGGTTCGCCCGCATCCTCGACTTCTACGGTGTGCTCTGGGAGTACGAGCCGGTCGAGTTTGCGTTGGATTGGGATGGGGACGGCCGGCCGACCTCAGGGTTCCGGCCCGACTTCTGGCTCCCCGACCCCGGACTCTTCGTCGAGTTGACCACGCTCAACCAGCGATTGGTGACCAAGAAGAACGGCAAGGTACGGCGGATGGGGCAGCTGTACCCCGACGTCAGGGTGACACTCCTCTACCAGCGGGACACTCTGGCCCTCTTGGCCAAGTACGGCCTGGCCGGCGAGGGAACCGGCTGTCCGGCCATCGCCCGCACCGCCTGAACGCCCTCGCCGGTAACCTTTCGACGTGGGCGACACCTCGACGGCACCCGGCGGAGCATCTCCAACCGGGCCCGGCGAACCGCTCCGCCACACCGCATTGATCGAAGCCCACCGCCGCCTGGGGGCCAAGCTGGTCGGGTTCGGCGGTTGGGAGATGCCCCTCTCGTACGGGACCGGGACCATCGCCGAGCACCGCGCCTGCCGCGAGGATTCGGTGGTCTTCGATGTCAGCCACCTGGGCACCGTCAGGGTGGCGGGCAGCGACGCCCTCGAGCGGCTGCAGGCGGCACTCTCCAACGACCTCGCCAAGGTCGCCCCGGGCCGCGCCCAGTACACCCAACTTCTCGACGACGGGGACGGATCAGTCGTCGACGACATCATCGTCTGGTGGGTCTCCGAGGACACCTTCGACGTCATGCCCAACGCTTCGAACACCAACCGGGTCGTGGAGGCCATCGGCGGCGAGGACACCACCGACGCCCGGTGCATCATCGCCGTGCAGGGTCCCCATGCCCGGACCCGCATGGCCACCGTCGCCCCGGAGGCTGCCACCGTTCCCCGGTTCGGGGTGGTCCCCTTCATCTGGGAAGGCGTGCCGTGCGTCGTCGCCGGGACCGGCTATACCGGCGAGGACGGCGTCGAGTGCGCGGTGCCGGTCGATGCCGCTGACGCCATGTGGACGGCCCTGTTGGCCACCGGCATACAGCCGGCCGGGCTCGGGGCGCGTGACACGCTCCGGCTCGAAGCCGCCCTTCCCCTGCACGGTCATGAGCTCGGGCCGGGGATCACCCCGTTGCAAGCCGGACTGGGTTGGGTGGTCGGCTGGGACAAGTCCCGGTTTCGCGGCCGGACGGCATTGAGGGCCGAGCGCGACCGCGGCGTCGAGCGGCGGCTGGTGGGTCTCGTCACTGCCGGCCGTCAACCCCCCCGCGAAGGCTCGGCGGTGAAGGTGGGTGGTCAGACCGCCGGAAGAGTCACCAGCGGCAACTACTCGCCCATGCTCGGCCACGGGATCGCCCTGGCGCTGATCGATGCCTCCTTCGGGCCCGACCCGGGCATGGCGGTGGAGGTCGAACAGCGGGGGAGGGTGCTGCCGTCCACCGTCGTGAAGACCCCGTTCGTCCGCGCCGGCCAGTGGGCATCCGCCCGGTGAGCGGCGGTCATCTCGCTCATTGGGCCTGCAGGCCCGCCGTCAACTAGACACGTTCAACTGGACACATTTAAAACAGCGTTCGAGGAGCGGCCCCGTGGGCACCTATATCCCGCATACCGATGACGAAGTGGAGAGCATGCTCGCCTTCCTCGGTCTCTCCTCCCTCGAGGAGCTCTTCGCAGTGGTCCCCGAAGCGCTCAAGCTCCAGCGTGGCCTCGAGCTGGCCGACGGTGTCGGTGAGCCCGATGTCATGGCCCGCATGGAGGCGTTCGCCGACCAGAACCGGGCCCGATCGGACCGTCTGATCTGCTTCGCCGGCGGCGGCGCCTACGACCATGAGATCCCACCGGTGACCCGATCACTGGCCGGGCGCTCGGAGTTCGTCACCTCGTACACCCCCTATCAGCCCGAGGTGGCCCAAGGGGTGCTGCAGGCGGTCTTCGAATACCAGACAATGGTGGCCCGCCTGGCCGGGCTACCGGTGGCCAATGCGTCCCTCTACGACGGGGGCAGCGCCGCGGTCGAGGCCGTCAACCTGGGTGTCGCCGCCTCCGGCCGGGCGACGGTCTGGCTGTCAGCGGGCATCCATCCCCACTGGCGGCAGATGCTCGCCACCTGCGCTGCGGGCACCGGCCACCGCCTTGCCACGATTCCCCTGGTCGACGGCGTGACCGCCTGGCCCGACGAGGGAGTGCATCTCGACGATCCTCCCGGGGTGCTGGTGGTGGGCTACCCCAACTACCTGGGCTGCATCGAAGATTTGGCTGAGGCCCGGGCCATCTGCGATCGCACCGGTGCCCTCCTCGTCGTCGGCGCCGATCCGGTGGCCGCCGGGCTGCTCAGGTCGGCGGGGTCGTGGGGGGCCGACGTCGTGGTGGGGGAGGGCCAGGTGTTCGGGACCGGCCTGGGGTTCGGTGGCCCGTACCTGGGTCTCTTCGCCTGTGCCAGCGCCCACGTCCGTCGCCTCCCCGGCCGCCTGGTGGGCGAGACCCTCGATGTCGAGGGCCGCCGTGCCTACGTGACCACCCTGCGCGCCCGGGAGCAGGACATACGTCGCGAAAAAGCCACTTCCAACGTGTGCACCAACCAGACCCTGATGGCCGTCACCGCAGCCATCCAGCTCGGATGGCTGGGAACGTCCGGCCTGGTGGAACTGGCCCGCCGATGCGCCCAGGCCACCCGGTACACCCGTGACGCTGTCCTCAGCCTGGATGGCGTCGAGGCGTTCGCCGGGGCACCCGTCCTCCGGGAGTTCGCCATCCGCCTCCCCATTCCCGCGGCGGTGGCGGTGGAACGGATGGCCGATGCAGGTTTCCTGGCTGGCATCCCCCTCACCGGGGACTTCGACGACGGGGAACACGCCCTCCTCGTCTCGGTGACCGAACGCCGGACTCGCGACGAGATCGACTCCTACGTCACCGCTCTGGCCAAGGCGGTGGCGTCATGAGCGGGGCCCCTGTGACCCCGGTCGGAGCGCCCGGAGGCAAGGCCGCCAGCGCCCCTCTGTTGGGCCGGGAGGCCGAGCCCACGATCTTCGAGCTGTCCCACCCCGGGAGGCGGGCCTGGTCGTTCCGGACGTCCGGTATCCCGGAACTGCCCGTCGAGGAGTTGGTTCCCGACGCCCATCGCCGCCGCCAGCCGCTCCCCCTGCCCGAGGTCTCCGAGCGCGATCTGGTCGCCCACTTCACCCGGTTGTCCCACCGTCAGTTTTCGGTGGACCTCGGTGCCTATCCCCTCGGCTCGTGCACGATGAAGTACAACCCGAAGGTGTGCGACGCGGTGGCCGGTCTCCCCGGTCTGGCCGGGGTACATCCGGCGGCACCGGCTTCTCTGACCCAAGGTTGGCTGGCACTGCTCGTGGAGCTCGAGGAGACCCTCTGCGAGATCACCGGGATGGCCGCGGCCACCCTGCAGCCGGCGGCCGGCGCTGCCGGCGAGCTCACCGGGCTGCTGCTCATGCGGGCATGGCACGAGGCTCGGGGCTCGAAGCGGACCAAGGTGATCATCCCCGACTCGGCGCACGGTACCAATCCGGCCTCGGTCACCTTGGGGGGATACGAGGTGGTCACCGTGCCGAGCGACGACCGCGGCTGCGTCGACATGGCGGCACTGGCCACGGTGCTCGACGAGGACGTGGCCGGCATCATGCTCACCAACCCCAACACCCTGGGGCTGTTCGAGGAGGAGATCGCCGCCATCGCCGCCGCCGTCCACCAGGTGGGGGGACTGCTCTACTACGACGGTGCCAACCTCAACGCCATCCTCGGTGTGGTCCGCCCCGGCGACATGGGATTCGACATCGTCCACATGAACCTCCACAAGACCTTCGCCACCCCCCACGGCGGGGGAGGGCCCGGGGCCGGACCCGTAGCCGTCTCCGAGCGCCTGGTCCCGTTCCTCCCCGGTCCACGCGCCATGCGGGTGGATTCCGACGACCAGTCCCCGGTCTACGAGTGGACGGTGCCGCCACGGTCGATCGGGAGGATGCACACCTGGCACGGCAACGCGCTCGTCCTGGCCCGGGCACTCGCCTACATCCTGGCCAACGGGGGAGACGGCCTGCGCAAGATCGCGGAGACAGCGGTGCTCAATGCCAACTGGATCCGGCGGCGCCTGGCCGGGACCTACGACGTCCCCTTCGACCGGCCGTGCATGCACGAGGTCGTGCTCTCGGTCCGCACCATCAAGCAGGCTCACGGGGTCCGGGCCCTGGACGTGGCCAAGCGGCTGCTCGAAGAAGGATTCCACGCGCCCACCGTGTACTTCCCCCTCATCGTGGAGGAGGCGCTGATGATCGAGCCCACCGAGACCGAGAGCCCCCAGACCCTCGAGGCCCTGGCCGAGTCCCTCGAGCGGATCGCCTCCGAGGCGAACGATCGACCGGACGGCTGGATGGCCGAATTCCCCCACGGGACACCGGTGCGCAGGGTGGACGAGGCCCGGGCCGCCCGGACCCTGGTCCCAACATTCGACGCCCGCGACTGAGACGGGCCTTCCCCGACCGTGGACGGCATCTTCACCACCCGCTTCGTGGATCCCTACCTGCGGTTCCACAAGTACATCTACGAGAAGTCCGACGGTCGTATCGGGAAGCACAGCAATCGGGTACCGGCCCTGCTCCTCACGACGACCGGGCGCAAGTCCGGGCTACCCCGAAGCAACGGCCTCACCTACTGCCGCGACCGGGGCGACCTCATCGTGGTGGCCTCCAACGGGGGGAGTGACCGGCCGCCGGCGTGGCTGCTGAACCTCCAGGCCAATCCCGCAGTGACCGTCCGGGTGGGCCGCCGGGTGATGACCGCCAGCGCACGGGTGGCCGGTAGCGAGGAACGGGCACAGCTCTGGCCCCTGGTCAACCGGACCAATCGGGGAATGTCACGCCTCTTCCACCCGGGGGTCAGCGGCCGCTACGACGTCTACCAGGGCCACACGTCCCGGGAGATTCCGGTGGTCATCATCACCCCCGACCGCGACCCACTCCAGGGCGTCGTCTGAGCGCACCTGCTACACCGGCGCCACCGGTCGTGCCGGATCAGTCGAGGAAATCGGGCTGCTCCCGCACGATCCGGTCGAAGAGGGGCTGGAAGCTGAACCAGCCGGCTAGGTGGGTGCCGACCTGGCCCTCGGTCCGACGAGCCATGTCGGCGTCGATCAGCACCGGCTTGCCGGCGGAGGAGGCCAGCAACTGGGCTTGACACGAACGCTCCATCGTGATGAACCACCAGGCGGCCTCGTCGACCGACCGGCCCACTGTCAACAACCCGTGGTTCCGCAGGATGGTCGCCTTGTTGTCTCCCAACGCGTGGGCGATCCGCTTTCCCTCGTCGATGTCGAGGACGACACCGGTGTAGTCGTTGAACACGCTGTGGTCCTCAAAGAAGGCGCACACATCCTGGGTGATCGGGTCGAGGGTGAGTCCGAGGCTGGACCACGATTTACCGTAGATCGAGTGGGCGTGGGCGGCCGAGATGACATCGGGACGAGCCGCATGGACCTGCGAGTGGATCACGAAGGCCGCCGTGTTGACCGGCCTGTCCCCCTCGACCACCTCGCCCCGATCGTTCACCAACAGGAGGTCGGATACCCGGATGTGGCCGAAGTGCATGGCCAGCGGGTTGACCCAGAAATGATCAGTGAGCTCGGGATCGCGGGCGGTGATGTGACCGGCCACCCCCTCGTCGAACCCGAACTTGGAGAACAGCCGGAAGGCAGCTGCCAGGCGCTGCTTCCGATGGAGCCGCTCCTCCTCAGGGGAGTCGAAGACCCTGTTGGGTGGGAGTTGCACGATCTCGGGCACGGTTTCCTCCTCGACTTCGCGGCAGCGCCGTCGCACCACCTCCGAGGGCGGTCCTGAGCCATACTACGCCCGGCACGGCTACGGGGCAGCCCGCCCATTGCCTCAGCGACGGGCCCGCTTCGTGTCATGGCTCCCTGACGACCTCTCCAGGCCCGACCTCGAACAAGGGGCCGGAGGGGTCCGCGGGTGGTCACGGACAAAGTCGGCATCGACCGGACTCGCCGCCGCCGCACCCCGCACCGCCGGCCGAGTCGAACACCCGCTCGAAGGCACATCGGTACCCTCGAGCCACGCCATCCGGTTCCGGTGCCAGAACTGACGGTCCCCGGTGAGCGGGACCGAAAAGGGTCCAGGGACAGGGGCGGAAAGGGGGATCGAGGCTCTCTTCGGTCCACTACCTTCGTATCCACATTAGTTGACATAATGTACATTATCGGCGGGCTGGGTGGGACGTTGGAGGACAGCCGGAGTGCGTCCCATGGTCGAATACACCCTGTGCACAGGCCATGAACCCATCGGGTGGCCTGCAAGGCACAGGCCGTGCCACACCACCTTGTCTGCTCCTGGATCTGACGTCCACCGACGTGCCGCCCGCGGCGAGCTGCTCCGCTGGTCCCGGCCCGAATCGTTCGACGGAGTCTGCCGACGCTGTGCGACGCCGCTCGGCGACGGCAAATTGTCGCAACATGCGGCGGGTCGACTTGGAAGCTATTCCGTCACGGTGACGTATCTCGAGGGAAGGGCCCCGAGTCCGAAGTGGTCGGGTTCGTATGCTGCCGGGCGGCGAGCCCGTCTCGTCAGCACCCAGCGGCCCGGGGCCGGGGATCCCACCAGCAGAGGCAGTAGCTAAGGGCCCCGGCCAATCGTCGGGGTTCCCGCTCGTCGATGCGGTCGTCCTCACCGGTGGCGAGAGGATCGCCAACCAGCGGACCGAGGGCATCCTGCAATGGATGGCCCCGAAAGCGGATACGCCGGTGACCGTGCCGTCGACGGACCCCCATGCCGGTGATCCCCGTTGCCCGTCGGCGCGAGAATCCTCGGATGCGAACCGTCCGACCCGCAGAAGTGGCCGACAAGCAAGCGGTCGCCGAAGTCCACGTTCGATCGTGGCAGGAGGCCTACCGGGGGCTGATGCCCGATGCCTATTTGGACGGCTTGGATCCCGACGAGCGCGCCGCCCGGTACACCTTCGGATCCGATGACCCGCTCCGCCGATCGACCATCGTATCCGCCGTGGACGGGATCATCGACGGATTCGCCACCATGGGACCGACCCGTGATGCCGACCTTCCCGGTTCCGGTGAGGTCTACGCCATCTATGTGGACCCCGGATCATGGGGGCTCGGTGTCGGACGGCTCTTGATGGAAGCAACCCGCTCGCGGCTCAGCCATCTGGGTTGCACCCAGGCGCTTCTCTGGGTGCTCGAGGGCAACGGGCGCGCCAGGCGCTTCTACGAGATCGACGGATGGGTACTGGACGACACCCACAGGAGCGAATCGCGGTGGGGTGTGACGACCAACGAGATTCGCTACCGGCGGGCGCTGCCCTGATCGGTGCCATCCGGTCCAGTCACTCGTTTCGTGTGGTCGCGGCGTGGCGGGGATCCATTGGGGGCAAACTCACCTCGATTCGCACTCCGATGGTTTCGCCCCAACGGTGGAGAGCGCGGGCCAACCAGCTCGTGCATTGGGTGTGTCCTCAATCGTTGTATGGCGCCCCCGTTCCGGGGCCCGACGCCTAACGTCCTCCTCGGTGGTGCCGAGTGTCCGGATCGGCCGGGTGGGCGGGAGGGGCGTATTCGGTCGGAGCGGATACCGGGCGCCAATGAAGGTGACGACATGCCATCTGCAGGGACACAGCCGAGGGGTGCTCAGCCAGAGAAGCTGACCGCTGGCTAGTGTGCCCGTACACAAGGAAGGGGCGTTGCATGGCGCTGCAGAGCACAGCGGTGGTCGACCGGCGGTACCTCGCATCGGGCGACGAGGCGGGGACTGCCCCCGGCGATCGGCGCTTCAGGCCCGATGTCGAGGGTCTGCGTGCCGTTGCAGTGCTCTTGGTCGTCCTTTTCCACGCCGGTGTGCCCGGACTCAGTGGGGATTTCGTAGGCGTCGACGTGTTCTTCGTCATCTCCGGTTTCGTGATCACCGGAGTGCTCTTGCGGGAACGCTCCTCGGACCACCGTACGTCCATCCTGGCCTTCTACGGTCGTAGGTGCCGGCGCATCATCCCCGCCGCGACCCTCGTCATCATCGTCACGACCGTCGCCGCCTATGCCGTGCTCGGGGCGGTGGGCGGCAATCAGACCGCGGTCGGCGGTAGGTGGGCGGCTGTCTTTCTTGCGAACTTTCATTTCGCCTCCATAGGGACGAACTACCTGACGGCGACGCAACCGCCTTCGCCACTCCAGAACTTCTGGTCCCTCGCCGTGGAAGAGCAGTTCTACCTCGTCTACCCCACCCTCTTCCTGCTCGTTGCCTGGGCGCCGGTCCGTTTTGCGTTTCGTTCCCGCTTGGCCGTCGGGTTGGCCGCGGTCATCGTTGTGTCATTCGCAACGTCGGTCATTCAGACTTCGACGGAGTCGACCATCGCCTATTTCTCGCCGTTCACCCGGGCGTGGGAGCTGGCGCTCGGCGCGCTGATCGCCGTTGCGACTCCGTGGCTCCTGAGCGTCTCCCACCGATGGGCAGCGACGATGACATGGGTCGGGCTGGGCGCCGTCGTAGTAGCCGCGGTCCGGTTCAATGCTGATACGGCCTATCCCGGATGGCGGGTGGCGGTTCCCGTCGTCGGGACCGGTCTCGTGATCGCCGGTGGTACCGCGGCTCCGGGCAGGGGGGCCGAAGCGTTGCTCCGTCTCGCTCCCTTCAGACAGTTGGGACGGCTTTCCTACTCGCTGTACCTCTGGCACTGGCCGATTCTGATACTGGCCGCCGAATCAGCGGGTAAGTCCACGTTGCCCCTGCCTGTGGCCATGGGATGGCTGCTGGTGGCATTGCTGGCGTCAGTTCTGACCTACCGCTTCGTCGAGAATCCGGTGCGGCACCTGAAATTCGCCCTCCGCCACCGATGGGCCAGTGTGGGATTGGGAATAGGGCTGGTAGCGATCACATTGTCCGTCCTGACCGTTCAGATCCAGGCCCATGCCGGCAGCGTTGTCGGTGCGACAGCCCCGGCGGGTGCCGTCAACTCTGCGTCGAGCGACCAAGTCGACCAATTGGTCGCCTCGGCCGTGCGCACGCGGTCCCTTCCGGCCGGCACCGTCCCCCCCTCGTGGGGTGGCCCTCCGCAACCGAGCGGATGTCAACTCAGCCCCGGCCAGACGAGAGCTCCGAGCTGTGTGTTCGGCGATCCGCACGGAGATCACACGATGGTCGTCTACGGAGACTCACACGCGGCCATGTGGTTCCAGACATTGGACGACATAGCCACCAGGGCTCACTGGAGACTGATCATCTTGTCCAAGGGATCGTGCGCCGCCGACATGCTTCACCTCGTGAATCCACCGGGGTGGGGCACACCGGGTGGTGAGTGGCAAGCCTGCGACCAATGGCATCGGTGGGCCCTCCACCGCATCAACCAGATCGATCCCAACCTACTCATCGTGACCCAGTTGCCGGGCCTAGGCCCCCACAACGCCAATACGCAGGCTCAGTGGCAGGGAGGCCTGGAAGCAGTCTTCAGGGCCATCACGGCACCGAATGTCAAATTTGCAGTCCTCGGCAATATCCCACTGTCGCCGAAGGACGGACCGTTCTGTCTCGCGCAATACTCGAATGACCTCCGGGTTTGCTCTGGTAGTGCCTCCGACATCGAAACTCCGTGGCGCACCGCGGAGAAGGCGGCAGCCGCCGCACTCTCCGTCAACGGAATCCCTGTCAACTACATCAATACGATCCCCTGGTTCTGTTCCGGAGATGTCTGTCCTCCCGTGATCGGGCGATACGACGTCTACACCGACCTCTACCACGTCTCGAGCTCGTATGCCAACTACCTCGAAGGGGTGCTGGCCCGGGCACTCGGGTTCCCGTCGCGCCAGTCCTGACGAGCTTCCTGCATCTGACGAAGTGGCGCTGTGCCCGCGCCCGACCCTCTCCCCCGCTTCCGACCGGATGGCCGGAGGTGCCGGACATACACCCGCAGGCGGTCAGTTCCTCATCGGCTCCACAACCACTCCGATCAGGTCTTTCGCCGACTCGTAGAGGTGCTCGAACGCCTCCCGGTAGGCGCGGGCCCCGGGATTGCCGCCAAGGTCGGCGCACACATCCTCGATGGCCGACTCGAGCCGGTACAGGCGATCGTGCAGGGACTGCAGATCCGCCTCGCTCACGACGGTCTGCCCGTCTGGGATCCCCAGCGCGTCGGCCCGGCGGCGGGCCTCGTACGCCCGCTGCCGGTGCGAGCGGCAGCAGAAGACCCGGGGACGGCCCGCCCGGGGCAATTGCTCGATGGGGCGGTGGCACCAGCCGCACAGCGGCGGCGGATCCGTCAATTTCGTCACGGTGACGATACTAGCCGGGTCTCCTCCAGAAGGTGCCCATCCCGGCCGGCCCCCCGGTGGCGCCTCTTAGTCGGTGTGCTCCGGTGATTTGCCGCCGGAGATATCCTCGGAAGGGAGCCACCCCATGGAGTACGACCCCGAAGACCTGAACTTCGACGACCTCTACGCCGACCAGGCCTATGTCCGTACCTGCGGGAAGTGCGGCGCCCGGACGGTCCCCCGGTGGTCGGAGTCTGCCAGCCTCGAGGAGGCCCGCCGCTACGGGTGGCGGAGGGTGGCGGCGTCGGATCGGCCGGGTGCCCGGCGGATCGACCTTTGCGGCCTCTGTGCCGAGGAGGCGGGCTTCGGCCCTCCCTTGGCCGGGTGGGGCTATTGACCCCGGGCCGGGGGTGCCGTTGATCCGGTCGTCAGGCGACGTCGACTACGGGCGGCTGGGCGACGGCTACGCCCGCCGGCGCCGCCCCGATCCGAGCATCGCCGCGCTCATCCACCACGCCCTCGGGTCGTCACGTACCGTCCTCAACGTCGGGGCCGGTGCGGGCTCCTACGAGCCGGAGGACCGTGCGGTCGTCGCCGTCGAGCCCGCCGAGTCGATGATCGCGCAGCGTACCGACCGCCACTCCCCCGCCGTCCGGGCCGTGGCCGGAGCGCTCCCCCTGGCCGACGGCGCCGTCGATGCCTCGATGGCCACCGTGACCGTCCACCAGTGGCCAGACCCGGTCGCCGGCGTCCTCGAGATGCGCAGAGTGACCACCGGGCGGGTGGTCGTCCTCACCTTCGATCCGGTGGAGCTGGACCGCCTGTGGATCGCCGACTGCGCGCCGGAACTGATCGAGGTCGAGTCTCGCCGCTATCCGGCGGTCGCCACACTGGCCGAGGCGTTGGGCCCCGGCACCGGTGTGCATGCGGTGCCCATCCACCTCGACTGCCCCGACGGCTTCACCGAGGCGTTCTACGGCCGGCCCGAGGCCTTCTTGGACCCGCAGGTGCGCAGGGCCCAGTCGGCATGGTCCTTCCTCGACCGCGCCGACGAGGAACGGGCGGTCGAGGCACTCGCCGCCGATCTGGCCTCGGGACGCTGGGACGAGCGCCACGGGCACCTGCGGACCCAGGCCCGCTTCGACGGTGCCGTCCGGCTGATCGTCAGTGGATCGTGAGCCTGCCGGCCCGGTCCGGGTCATCCGTCGGCGCGGCCCTTCCCGGACAGCAGCTCCTCGCCGATGTCCACCTCGAGGCCGATTCCCCGGTCCGCTGCATGGCGGGCGACCCGCACCTGGTAGCGGCCGGGGTGGACGACCATCGAATGGGACACCACGTCCCGTTCAGCCACTGAGGAGAGGTCGATGGCGAGCCGTACGGTGGCCGAGCGGGCGGCCCTGACCTCGAACCGGGCGAACCCGGCCAGGCGGGCCGGACGGGGCGAGTGCCGCCGGTTGACATACACCTGCAGGACGTCGGTCCCGGCGCGGTCGCCGGTGTTGTGGACGGAGGCCTCGATCCGGAGCATCCCCCCGCTGACCTCGGCGGCGGCTGCTTCCAGGGAGAACCGGGTATAGCTCAGGCCGAATCCGAAGGCATACGCCGGCGCGATCCCCTCCCGCTCCAGATGCCAGTATCCGTGCCAACCGTCGTAGACGAAGGCGTCTGCCTCGCGCTCGAATCCGGGAAGGTCCGAGGCCGACCCGGGCACCGAGAAGGGGAGGCGTCCGGTGGCGTCGACCTTGCCCGTCAGGACGTCGGCCAACCCGTTGCCGCCCTCCATTCCCGAGTACCAGGACTGGACGACGGCCGGTACTGCACGGTCCCACTCGGAGATGACCACCGCGCTGCCGGCCACCAGGGCGACCACCGTGCGCGGGTTGGCGGCGGCCACGGCCCGGATCAGAGCGACGTCGTCCTCGTGCAGCCGCAGTGAGACCCGGTCGCCGCCGACGGCGAACCCACCCGGTTCCGGACGGGCCGTGACGTGAGCCGGGGCCCGGATCGACCGCTCCGCGGCGATCTGGGCCCCGAACCGCTCCACCAGCGCCGGGTCGTCCTCGCCCGGGAACAGGTCGGCGAGACCGGCGGACCCAGCCTCCCCGATGAACTCGCCTTCGTCCTGTCGGGTGTAGCCCACCACCACCAGGGCACACGCCGCGGCCGCGGCCACCGACGACGCCCGCGACAGGTCGGTCCCGTCATCGACGACCAGCGTTCCCCCAACTTCGGCAAGGGCCGAGCGGAGCCCGTCGGCCACGGTGACCACCTCCGGGGCCCACACGTCGCTCGATCCACCGTCCCCCAGGTTCACCGCGGTGGCGAGCCTCCCGAGGACGGCCACCGAGGTGCCCGCCCGGATGCCCAGCGGCAAGACGGGCGTGTCCCCCACCGCCTGGTTCCTGAGGAGCACGACCGACTTGGCCGCCGCCTCCCGAGCCAGGTCCCGGTGAGCCGCACACGCCAGAACTTCTCGGCCCGAGGCGGGACGGCCGAGCACACGCTCGAAACGCTCCCGGGTGGCGACCACCCGCTCCACCGCCCGGTCGACCTCGCTCCACGCCTCCGGATCGTCCTCGAGGGCCCGGCGGAGATTCGCCGCCCGGATCATCCGGTAGGGCATCTCCACGTCGAGCCCGGCGTGCAGCGAACGGGCCGCGTCGCGGATGCCGAAGATCCAGTCGCTGATCACGAATCCTTCGAATCCCCACTCCCCCCGCAGCACATCGTGCAGCAGCGGCCGGCTGTCCCCGCACCACTCTCCGTTGACCCGGTTGTAGGCACTCATCACCACGGCCACGCCCTCATCGATGATCCGTTTGAAGTGCGGGAGGTAGACCTCGTGCAGGGCCGCCTCGTCGACCGAGATGTCCACCCGGAAGCGGGAGTTCTCCATCGAGTTGCACGCGAAGTGCTTGACACAGGCCATGGCGTGGCGCTGCACGCCCCGGGCGAGCGCGGCACCCATCTCGCCGACGAGGTGAGGGTCCTCGCCATAGGTCTCCTGGGCCCGGCCCCAGGCGGGGTGGCGGAGGATGTTCACGCACACCCCGCCGAAGAGGTCGGCGCCGACGGCCCGCAACTCCCGGCCGATGGCTTCGCCGATGCGCTCCTCGAGCTCGACGTCCCAGGTGGCACCCCGGGCCATGCTCACCGGGAAGCAGGTCGCCCGGTCGATGACGACACCGCGAGGACCGTCCGAGAACGAAAAGCCCGGAAGCCCGAGCCGGTCCACCTGTGCCGCCCGGAAGGGGCTCTTGTGGTAGCCCCCCTCTCCCAGGTAGGCCAGGCCGGCCCAGAACGGCGCATCCCCGTCCAGGCACCACAGCTTCTCATCGTCGGTCATCGCCTCGACCGTCCGGCGGGTCCACTTCCCCGCCTCCCCGACGTCGGGCGGGCTCAGCTCGTCGGTCATCGGGCCACGCTCGACCGTCGGCCGCTACCGGCCGAAGGGTCGGTTGTCGCCGTCGACCACGGTGACCAGCTCCCCGAGGCTCGCCTCATCACCCCCCTGACCCTTCCCCCGTGAGGGCTCCGCCGGCGCCCCGAGGTTGACCCAACCGAGCAACCGTTCGTGCTCGTCCAGCGCGAACAGGGCCCGCACCGGGGCGGTGTCCAGCACCGCTGCGCTCTTCCACACCGCTCCGAGGCCGAGGGCCGTGCCCGCCAACACCATGGCGTACCCGGTGCAGGACGCCGAGGCCATCTGCTCCCACTCCGGGACATTCGACTCGAGCCGGGGGGAGGCGATCACCATCACCGCGCACGGTGCGGCATGGGCCTTGCCGCGCATCTTGGCGACCATCGCATCGGGGAGGTTCGCACCCCTCACCGCATGCAGACCGGCAACCATGGCATCGCCGAACCGGTCCCGCCCGGCCCCGGTGATCACGGCAAAGCGCCAGGGCCGGAGCCCTCCGTGATCGGGAACGGTGGTGGCGGTTTCGAGGATCTTGGCCAGGGCCCGGCCATCGGGCGCCGAACCGTCCCGGGCCGGCTCGGCCCGGGGGGCCGACAACTCCTCGATCCATGGCATCTCAGCGGCAGGGCCGGGGCGCGGCCTCACCGGCCGGCCGCGTCGATGATGGGCTGGTGTGCTGCGTCGAGATCCACCCACGGTAGAGGAAACCGGGTGGGTGTCGCGCCATCCGACCCGTGCCGGTTCAGCCCGTCGGCTGCTGCTGGGCCTGGCTGCTCGAGCTCAAGGTGGCCGTCACGGCCATCTGGGCCTGACCCCGGTAGAGCCCGATCCTGACACTCTTCCCCGGCTTGTCTGCCTGCACTGCGGCCGCCAGTTGGTCGGCGCTGGTCACCGGCTTCCCATCGAATGAGGTGATCACGTCTCCCTGTTGCAGGCCGGCCACATCGGCCGGAGATCCGCTCTGCACCTGCAGCACCACTGCACCCTGGGTTGGCACGAAGTTGTACTGGCTGCGCAGCTGCGGGGTCAGCGTCTCGAGCGACACCCCGAGGTAGGCGGTGCCCGAAGACTGGTTGTTGCTGATCGACTTGTTGCGCAGCGCCGGAAGGAGCTGGTTGATCTTGCCGGACGGAATGGCGAACCCGATGTTCTGGGCCTGCGTGGTTCCAGTCGAGTCGGCCGCCACCGCGGTGTTCATGCCGATGACCTTGCCAGAGCTGTCAACCAGTGGGCCACCCGAGTTCCCCGGGTTGATGGCGGCATCGGTCTGGAACATGTTGGTCAGCGTCTCGGTCCCGGCTCCCGATGAGTTGGTCGCTTGCACGGTGCGTCCCTTGGCCGAGATGATCCCCTGGGTGACCGTGGGAGACCCGGCCTGGAGGCCCAGAGCGTTGCCGATGGCGACCACGGCGTCACCGACCTGGACGTTGTCCGAGTTGCCGTAGTTGACGGTCGGAAGGTTCGATGCGCCGGTGATCTGCAGCAGGGCGACGTCGTTGGTCGGATCGGTGTCGACCAGGGTGGCCGGCATCGACGTCGTCTTGCCGAACAGGGTGACCGTGATGGTGGTGGCTCCCGAGATGACGTGGTTGTTGGTAACGACCTCGCCGTTGGGGGTGATGATCATGCCTGTGCCCTGGTCCTCTTGCACTCCGCCCGGCGAGCCGCCGCCGAAGATCGCGTTGGACACCGGTGCGGGCGACTTGGCGTCAATCGACACGACCGCCGGCAACACCTTGGCGATGACCGATTCGATATTGGTGGTGCCGTTGAGGAGCGCGGGCCCGGCGGAGATCTCCTTCACCGTGGTCGATGCTGAGTTGTTGTTGAGGGCGGCCACGATGCCCCCGCCGATCAGCGCGCCGATGAGCGCGGCGGCGCCGGAGACCACCACCCACAGCCACCCGGGTCCCCGACGGCCGCTCGAAGGTGACGCCTCCGGGCCCGACGCGGGTGGAGAGACCGGGCCCCAGACGGGGACCACCGGGGCGCCCGTGCCGCCGGTAGCGATCGGCTCCGGCCCGGACGATGCGGAGACGGCGCCCGGTGAACGCTCCAGCCACCCGTCGGGGAGGAAGGGCTGGGCGGGCTCGGTCGCGGCCACCGGCACCGGCTGGGTGGGAACCGGGGACGCGCCCGGGACCTCCTGGGTCGGTTCGGCGCCGGCCGGGCCGAGGGGCACCGCCGCGGCCGGTGGAGAAGGGTCATGGGCCGGCGTCCCTGGCGGGCGCTCGTGCGCCTCCGGTGGGTCACCGTCGGTCTCGGACTGGTCCATCACTCGCCCTCCTCGGGCCGCGCTGCTCCCGGGTTGCTCGACCACTTGACGGCGGCCGTCGCGACGACATCGTAGGGTGGGATCACCTCGGCAAACATGCATTTCGACGGGTTCTTAGTGCCTTCTTAGGGCGTGGCCGACGACTTCCTTCCGGGTCCTCCGCACCAGCCACTAGCCTTTCGGCCGGTATGGCCCATCGCATCGAAGTCGAGCTCACCTCCCAGACCGGGGACGACACCTGGACCTGGCGCGCCGCCGGCGCCAAGCAGCCTCGCGGCACGGTCGAGGCCAAGCTGGTGCCCGAGGGCGCCGGCGTGGGGGCGGTGCTCCGGGCCGAGGTCGAGACCACGCTCGATGGCACCACCGTGACGGCCCTACTCCCGTCCAAGCCCAGGGGCGAGGTGCGCTCCGCCGAGCGGATCGAGGTGCTCGGAACCCCCCGTCGCGGTCCCGACGTCAACGTCGTACTGGCCGCCAAGGCCAAGCGGCCCCGTCGTGACGATCGACCGGACCGCGTCGGGGACGGTGCCCGCCGGACGACCGGTCACCGGCCGCGCCCGGAGAGCGCCGACCGCCGTTCCCGGAACGAGCGTGGCTCGGGAGGCGGGCCCGGCGCGCCGGCCAGGGAGGGTGCGCCCACCCGGAGGTCGGCGGGTCCCCCCCGCTCGGGGAGGCGGGATCCAGGCGGACGGGACAATCCTCGGCGGCCGGCTGTCTCCAACACCTACCGCAACGCGGCCTTGGCCGACCTCAAGCCCGAAGAGCTCCCCGTGGCGGAACAACTGCTCCGCGGCGGGATTCCCGGGGTTCGCCAGGCCATAGAGGAGCAGAACACCCGGGCCCGGGGCGAGGGGAGGCCCGAGGTCAACCCCGGCCCGCTCCTGGCCATGGCCGAGACGCTCCGTCCGGTGGTCAACCTGGCGGCCTGGAAGGACCGTGCCTCGGTGGCCCGGGCCGACGGCAAGGATGTGCCGCTGCGCGAGCTGCGATCGATCGTCGCCTCCGCCTCGACCGTCACCCTCGACGAGGAGGGCGCCGAGATGCTCTCCGCCCTCCGCACCGCCCTCGATCAGCGGGTCACTGCGCTGCGCGACCGTTGGGTCGAGCGGATCACGGCAGCCCTGGGCGAGGGACGGGTCGCCGACGCGGTGCGGGCCTCGATCCGCCCTCCCGAACCGGCAGCCCGGCTATCGTCCGAGCTGGCCGTCCGGCTGGCTGATGCCGCCGGTGGGGCCATGACCAGCGAGACCCCTCCCGACGAGTGGCTCGCCCTCCTCGAGGTGGTGGTCGAGTCCCCGGTGCGCCGCACGGTCAAGCCCCGGGGCGTTCCAACCGGAGCCGACGAGTCCCTTCTGGCCGCGGCCCGCCAGGCATCCGGCCATGTACCGGAGTTGGCTCGGCTCATGGGAATACCCATCCCGCCTCCACCCGGCCCCCGTCGTCCGGTCCCGGCGCGCTCGGGCCAGGGTCGACGCGGGTCGTGACGCGGCCACCCGGCCGATCAGTCCAAGGGGCGGTACATGGTGAGCACCCGGGCCTTGAACCCGGCTGACTCGAAGAAATTCTTCGCCTCCCGGTCTCCGGGCAGAGCGGTACCGTCCACCCCCGTGCAGCCCTGCTCCTCCATCCAGGCGACCGCAGTGTCCAACAGCAGCCGTCCGACCCCCACTCCTCTCGCTCCCGGCTCCACGTAGCAGGCGTCGAGGACGCCGCTCCTTGCTCGGCCGCCTCCCTCCAGGTGGCAGAGCGCGAAACCGATGACGGCATCGTCGATGGTGCCCACCAACACGAGCCGCTCGGCGTCCCCGATCAGTTCGGGGAGCCGCTCGGCCAGCGCGGCACCACCTGGCGGGCCCGCGGCCCCGCCGACCAGCAGCAATCCCCCTCGCCTGGAGACCACCCCGGCCAGGAATTCCGCCGACAGCTGCCCCAGGCGCTCGGCGTCGTTGACCGTTGCCGCTCGTACCGCTTCCATACGATCCTCCCGCCCCGAGCCGTTCCCCGATCTGCGGGCTCAGGACCGCTCGTCGAGGAGTTGGTCGACCCGGCTGAGAATCGTCCGGCGCCCACGGGTCGACGACTCGTAGGTCCGGACCGACACCAGCTCGGACCGATTCAGCCCGTCGAGCCGTTGGACCACCTGGGACGCGGACAACGCATCGAATCCGGGGATGGACAGGGCCGACACCGAGGGGACGTGGCCGCTTCCCGGTGAGGGCCGGGATGGAGTCGCCGGGTCCACGGGCCTGGCCGGCTCCGGTCGGCGGGTTCCCGCCCCGGACGCCGGCGCCCCCGAGCCGCCCCGGTCCCCCGTCCCCGCACCGGCCTCGGACGGGACGGAACCGCCGGGCACCGGCCCGGCGCGGTGCACCAGGCCCTTTGAGCGCCGGTGGAATTCGCGCCGTCCGGCCCGGACCGCGAACTCTCCCATGGCCCGGGCCGAGGAGACCCGGATGCCCAGACGCTCCCGTCCCCGGGCGGCCAGCTTGGGCAACTCCTCGACCACCGACACGGCGATACCGGCCGGGACGAAGACGAACACGTCCAACAGCCGCTCGTTCAGGGGAACGTCCCCGTGGTGGTCGTCATTCGTTTCTGGCATGGCCGGCTCCCGGTCAGACACAGTCGCGGCAGAGCATCTTCTTCCGGTCCGCCAACTGGTTCGGATGCTTGACCAAGAAGCAGGAGCGGCAGACGAACTCGCCCGGCTGCTTCGGCAATACCCGCTCGACACCGTCCCCGGTGCGATCCTCGGGCTCGGGCGCCTCCTCGTCGTCCTCGACCACCTCTTCGACGACCAGGCGCTCCTTCAGGATGGTGTCGAGGCTGGCCTCGACGTCCTCGTCGTCGGGCTCCTCCTCTTCGTCCTCTTCGGACTCCTCTGCCGCCTTGGCCGGCTTGGCCGTCTTGGCCGTGGCCGAGGCGTCGGGCACGGCCTCGATCTCTTCTTCGACCGCGGCCAGATCGGCTTCGTCCTCGTCCTCGATGACCAAGCCGTCCTCGACGATGAGGTCGTCGTCGTCCGCCAACTCGTCGAGGTCACCCTCGATGAGCTCCTCAGGTCCTTCGACTTCGTCGAGTTCTTGTGCCATCTTGATCTTTCAGTGGTGAGTTGGCGGGAGCATAGACGCTTCAGTGGCGACCTCGTTCAACGGCGCCCCATGACTGGGGGTGACCGCCTCTTCATGGCGCCGATGCCCCAACCGGAACTCCACTGCCGCCTTCAACAGGAGGTTTGCGCCGGTCATTCCCGGTCCCCGGTCGCAGACGGTGGGCCGGGCCGAGGAGGATCCGGTGCTTCCGTTCGCTCGGGCCCAGGCGGTCGGACCCAGGGGTCTTTGGCACCATTCCCCCGTTGCCTGCGGTCGACACCGCCCGCCTCGGGGGAATGTTTTCTACTCGATCCCCTGGGTCTCCCTCCGCCTCTCACAGCATCCCCCCCTCAAGCCGGACCGTTCGATCGAGACCGACCGGAACGCTCTTCGGGGCGACTGGGACTGGGCGCACGTTAGGCCACTGGCACTGCCGGTCGTCAAATGGCAGTAACCCCTCTCCACCTGGGCATTTACAAAACCTCCCAGGTCAGGGGTTTGCGCGATTTCCTGACGCCGCCATCGAATTCCGTCGTTCCTCGGCGCGGCGTTCCGCCTCGAGCCGTTCGAGATCCTCGGCACCGAAGTCGACGTGCGACATGGCCTCGGCCAACAGGTGGTGGCCGGCCCGTCCCGCGATCAGGCGGTGCATCTCCTGGGCCACCCAGCGATAGCCGGGGTGGCCCTGCGGGCCCGATCGGAGCTCGGTCAGGTGCATCGCCTCGCGGGCGTTCATCTGCATCGAGTACCGGATGCGGAAGGCGAGGGCCACCGCGTAGGCCGACTCCACCGGGAACGCCGGGAGCAGGGCCTCGCACAGCTGGCGCGAGCGCTCCATGGACCCCACGTAGCGTTCGGTCAGCCCCGCCCCCTCGACCACCTCCGGTACGTCGTATCCCAGGGTGGTGCCGAGCGGCTGCCACTCGATGGTCAGCATCCGGTGCCGCTGCAGATCCCTGAAGGCGCCGTAGTCGGTGACCACGTCGAACCGGTAGTCGGTACGCTCGAAGGCCCGGCCCGGTCGGTGGCGCCGGTTTGCCCGGTCCCCCACATAGGCCCGGAGGATCGAGCGCTTCTCCTCCGACCCGAGCAGGCGGACCCGGGACAGCACCTCCTCCTGCGGTCGATCGGTGTGGGGGGCGCAGATGGCGGCGATGACCTTCTCCTCACCCTCGGGATCGAAGTCCACCAGCGTCACCGAGGGCTCCCCCGAAGGACCGACCGGTGGCTGATCGGCCGGGGAGACCAGGTCGGGGAAGAGCTCTTCGACCAGATCCCCGGTCTCCCGCCGGGTCCGCTCCAGGTAGGCCGACCACGCGCCGCCCCGGTCGGACAGGTCCACCCGCTGGAGAAAGGACGGGATCACCTTGCGGAGTTCGGTCAGCATCAGGTCGGCATACTGGCGGGCCTCGTCCAGCGGATGTGACCGCATCCGGAGCAGCAGCATCTCGTACGACTGCCCGGTGGCGTAGATGCCCACGTTGGAAAGGGAGGCGGCCGGCAGCAGACCGCGGACGGCGTCGAGGGCCTTGGCCCGGATGGCCTGGCGGTGGACGAAGTCGGAGTCGCCGGGGTGGCGCGGGTGACGCGCCGACAGCCAGGCCTGGGCCTCCTCGAGCAGCTCTCCGTAGGTGTCGAACATCCGGTCCAGATCGCCGACGTAGCGGGCGCCGAGCGGTGAATCGAGCAGGCCCGGATGGCGGTAGTAGCGGTAGTGGCCGGTGGTCAGTCGGTGGTTGTAGGCGATGTACCGGGTCGACTGCTCGAGGTAGGCCATCAGCCGTCCCCATTCGAGAACCTTGGTCAGCACGTTGGAGGCCTGTTCGCAGGCCAGGTGCACCCCTCCCAGCTGGGCCACCGAATCGTCGCCGTACTCGAAGAAGACCTTCTCGTAGAGCTGCTCGGCCCGCTTCAGCCCGACGGTGGCGTCGACGGTGGCGTCACCGGAGATGTCGAGCTCCCCCACGAACTCGTCGAGGAACAGCCGGCGGAGACTCTTGGGCGAGCGCGAGTAGCGGGCAAAGAGTGCACCCTTGACGACTTCGGGCAGGTTGACCAGGGCAAACACCGGCTGGTCGAGATTGGTGACGTAACGGCGGAGGATGTCCTCCTCGTCTGCGCTGAACGTCTCCGTGGCGTAGGGGAACATGCCCGGATCACACTAGGACGGCACCGACGGCTCAGGCGCGGACCCCACCGGCAATCGGATCGTCCGCCGCCACCACGCCCCGCTTGAGGAGCGCCCCCGCCGCCTGGGCCGCCTCCCGGGTCGTCGGGTCCGGGGCCGCCTGGCCCAGCTGGCGAACCAGGTCGATCAGCTGGCGGACGTTGCGCACGAAGTCGCCGGGGGCCACCTCGGTCTCCTCGAGCACCGAATCGAGCGTGTCTCCTCCCGCCCATCCGATGGCCGCCCGGGCGAGCCCGGCGTCGGGCCGCCGTGTGCGACGCAGGCCGACCCGGCGCTCGTCGGCGCGAAGGCCGGCGCCCAGGGCGTCGAGGCCGGCCAGGCGCTCGACCACTTGTCGCTTCCGGGGTGGTCGCTCGGAGACCTCCACCCGCCGCGCCTCGAAGCTGAGGGCCGATGCCACCCCGGCCAGCGATTCCGGGTCGAGCCCGTCGAACAGCCCGACCCTCAGGGCCTCGGCCACCAACAGATCCGACTCGTGGTAGATGGCGGCGAGGATCCGGCCCGGCCCGGTCAGACGCCAGCCGTCGATGAACCCCCGCTCCTCGAGGATGGCCAGTCGCCGGTCGAGCTGGGCGGAGAGCGAGACCGAGCCGGGGGGAGCCTGCCACTGCCCGTACGACGCGGCCAGCAGCCCGCGGGCCTCCTCCCTCGACCACCGCCGCACCAGGTTGACCGCCAGGTTGTAGGTGGGATGGAAGGAGGAGACCAGATCCGGCGCGGGGGCGGCGGCGGTGCGGGCCACCAGGGTGAAGGGGGTGGCCGCCGACCACAGGACGACAGCGTGCCCGACCGTGTCGATCCCCCGGCGGCCGGCCCGGCCGGTCAGCTGCAGGAACTCGCCGGAGGTGAGCGCCGAGCTGTCCGATCCCCGGAATTTGGCGAATCGCTCCACCACCACGGTCCGTGCCGGCATGTTGATGCCCAGCGCCAGCGTCTCGGTGGCGAACACCACCTTGAGCAGTCCCTCGGAGAAGCAGTGCTCGACGGCCTGGCGGAATGCCGGGACCAGCCCGGCGTGGTGCGGCGCGATGCCCGCCTCCAGGGCCGCCGACCATGGTCCGTAGCCCAGGGTGGACAGGTCGTCATCGGTCAGCCGTTCGACCGCGGCCTCGGTGAGCTGGCGGATCCGCGCCCTCTCGGCTCCCGAGGTCAGCCGGATCCCGTCCTGGAGGCATTGACGGGTGGCGTCGTCACAGGCGGCCCTCGAGAAGATGAAGGTGATGGCGGGGAGGAGGTCGGCCTCGGCCAGGTACTCGACCACCTCGCCCCGCCGCGGCGTCCGGTACCGGTGCCGGGGATTCCGGCGCTGGCGGGCCTCGAGGGCGACACCGTCGGGGTTGGGCGCTCCCTCCCGGAGCAGGGGCACCAGGGTGATCCCGTCACGGCCCCGTTCGGCGACGGCGTAGTGGAGGTGCAGTGTGACCGGTCGGTGAGTGGCCACCACCACCCGGGTCGTCCCGCGCACCGAGTTGAGCCAGGCTCCGAAGTCCCGGGCGTTGCTGACGGTGGCCGACAGACTCACGAAGGCCACGGCCGGAGGCGTGAGGACGAGGACCTCCTCCCATACCGATCCCCGGTAGGGATCCTGGAGGTAGTGCACCTCGTCGAGCACCACCACCTGGAGCCCGTCGAGGATCGACGAGCGGCTGAAGAGCATGTTGCGGAGGACCTCGGTGGTCATCACCACGATCGGCGCCCGGGCCTGGTGGGAGACGTCGCCGGTCAGCAGTCCCACCCGGTCCGCTCCGTAGCGTTCGGACAGTTCGGCGAACTTCTGGTTGGAGAGGGCCTTGATCGGCGTGGTGTAGAACGTCTTGCCTCCCAGCTCGAGGGCCCTCGCCGCGGCATAGTCGGCGATCACCGTCTTGCCCGACCCGGTGGGCGCCGACACCAGCACCGACTCGCCCCGGTCGACGGCGTCCATTGCCTGGTGCTGGAAGGCGTCCAGGACGAACCCGAGACCCTGCTCGAAGCGTCGCCGCAATCCCTCACCTGTCCCATCGCCGGCGTCCCGGGCCGTCCCCCGGACACGCCCGGCGGTCATCGTCGGATGACCTTCCCGATGACGATGGAGATCTCGTAGAAGAGGTAGAGGGGGATGGCCATCGCCATCATCGAGAACGGGTCCGAACTCGGCGTGACGACCCCGGCCACCACCACGATGAGCACGATGGCCCACCGCCGCCACGAGGACAGCTTCTGCGGGCTCAGGACGCCGGCCACCTGCAGCGACACCAGGAGGACGGGGAACTCGAAGGTCAGCCCGAACACCGTCATGAGCAGCACGATCAGGCTCAGGTACTTGGTCGGGTCGAGGATCTGGTGGAGGCTCGGGCCACCGATGTTGTCGAGGAAGCTCAGCGCATGGGGGAAGGTAAGGTAGGCCACCACGCACCCCAACGCGAACAGCGCGATCGAGGCCACGATGAACGGGATGGCGTACTTCTTCTCCTTGGGGTTGAGCCCCGGGGTGATGAACCTCCAGAGCTCCCACAGCAGGACCGGGGAGGCGAGGAAGAGCCCACCGTAGGCCGCGATCTTCACCCGCAGGGCGAGCCCGTCGAGCGGCCCGGTGATGTAGAACCCGCAGTGGTGGGGCGCCACCTGGCAGTAGGGGTGCTTGAGAAAGGAGAGGATCCAGGGGTAGACGAGGAAGGCCGCGGTGGCGGCCACCACGAAGGCCACCGCGCAGATCAGCACCCGGCTCCGGAGCTCGGTCAGGTGCTCCACCAGGGTCATGGCGTCGGGCTTGGGCCGGGCCTCGCTGCGGCGCTTCAGGGAGATGGCCATGGGTCTCGGGCTCCAGTCGGTGACGTCGCCGGCCGGGGATCCGCTGGGGTCAGTTCAACCCTGGGTCGTCGGGGACGACCCCGCCGGTGGATCGGACCTGGTGGACGATCCCCCCCGCGTCGGGGATCAGACCTCCTGGCACCAGGGACGGTCTCCCGGCGGCGTCCGTTCGGACCCCCCCGGTGGGGTCGGTGGAGAACCCGGGCGGGTCAGCGTGCATCCCGGAATGTTCGGAGCCGTTGGCGGATGCGGATGGCCCGGGCTGCTCGCCGGTGTGAGCGTCGGCCAGCGTGTCGAGGAAAGACAGGGGCGAGCGCACCGCCTGGGAGATCTTCTCGGTGGAGGGGAGGTCGGGGAACGACCCCCGTACGTCGGATTCGAGCCGTTCGCGGAACTTCCGGAAGTCGCCCCACAGCCCACCGATCTGCTTGGCCATCTTCGGCAGCTTGTCGGGGCCGAGGACCACCAGGGCCACCACCAGGATGACCATCACCTTCGCCGGGCTCAGGAACGGCACGAGGCCAGTGTACCGGCGTCAGGGGCGATTCGGCGCCCCGGGGGACGACTGGAACCGGGACCGGCCTAAGCGCCGTCCGGGCCGGCGGGCGGCCCGCGACGGGACGTCCCTGGGTGCGGACGGCGCCGACGCGGAGCCTGGAGGGCCAGTACCAGGAGGATCAGGACCACCAACGCCACCGCCGACAGGGCGGCCAACCAGAACTCCTGGCCGAGCGGCCAGGCTTTGAAGGCCATCTTGCCGACGATCAGGTCCTTGGCGATGGGTCCGAAGTAGCGGCTGTCCTCCGAGTCGGTGCGATTGTCGCCCATGACGAAGTACTCGCCTGCGGGGACGGTAAAGGGATGGGCGAGGCTGAACCCGTCCGGAAGCGGGCTCGGGGAGGTGACCGGGGGGTCCGCCAGCCAGGGCTCGGCCAAGGGCTGGCCGTTGATATAGACCTTCCCGTCGACCGACGCCACGGTGTCGCCCGGCAGGCCGATGACCCGCTTCACGAGGTCGGAGTAGTCCGCCTGCTCGAGCGGAGGGCGTCGGAAGACCACGATGTCTCCCCGGCCGACGCCATGGAGGCGGTAGCTCAGCTTGTCGACCACGATGCGGTCGCCGATCTGGAGCGTGGGCAGCATCGACCCCGACGGGATGTAGAACATCTGGGCCACGTAGACCCGTACGCACACGGCGAGTAACAAGGCGACCAACAGCACGACCAGCCACTCGATCAGCCAGCGGGCCTGGCGACGGGACCCGGCGCGCTCTGCCCCGTCGTCCGCCCCGGCCGTACCGTCGAGGCCGGCGTGGCCGCGGACCGCCGCCGCCCCGGGGGTGGCCACGTCCACGGCTGCACTGTGAAGGTCGGGGTCCACCAGGGTGCGAGGCTACTCGACCCCTAAAGGCGGTTTGCTACAGGCCCTTGGCATGGCTGATGGGCCACACCACCGCCACCGCCCGTCCGACGATCAGGGACCTGGGAATCGGTCCGAAGAACCGGCTGTCCTCGGAGTAGCGGCGGTTGTCCCCCATCACGTAGTACTCGCCGGCGGGAATCTTGACCGGGCCGGGGAGGTCGAACTGCTGGTGGGGGTCCCCGCCGGACAGGGCACCGCTGTAACTGTTCGATCCCGGGGGCAGCCACGGCTCGGACAGCCGCTTCCCGTCGATGTAGATGTTGCCGTTGCTCGAGGAGATGGTTTCCCCGGGCAGCCCGACCACCCGCTTCACCAGATCGGCGTAGGCCTGGTCCTCGAGGGGCGGGCGGGCGAAGACAACCACGTCGCCGCGGTGGGGATCGTGGAAGCGGTAACTCAGCTTGTTGACGATGATCCGATCACCGATCTGGAGCGTCGGGAGCATCGACCCCGAGGGGATGTAGAAGGACTGCACCACATAGGTGCGCAGCACCACGGTGGACAGCACCACCGCCATCAGGATGATCGCCCATTCGATCACCGCCCGATGGCTCCGGCTCCTCATCGGGCCGGCCGTCGTCTCGTCATCACCCTCCTTCGCCAGGAGGTCCGACCCTGTCGTCGGCCGGGATCCCCCGGGGAGTTGAGTGGCCACAACCAGGGGACGCTACCGCACCGGGACCGCCGTCCCGGGTGCAGGGATGCGCCGATCGAGATGTGGGTACGGGTGACGGGGGCGGCGGATGCGCTGCAGTCCCGGCCGGGTCACAGCCCGGCGATGAGCTTCTCCACCCGCTCGTCCTTGGCTTTGAAGGGGTCCTTGAGGAGCACCGTGCGCTGTGCCTGGTCGTTGAGCTTGAGGTGGACCCAGTCGACGGTGAAGTCGCGCCTCCGCTCCTTCGCCCGCTTCACGAACTCCCCTCGCAGGCGGGCCCGGGTGGTCTGCGGAGGAGTGGACATGGCCGCCGCGATGTCCGCGTCGTCGCACATCCGATCGAGCTGGTCGTGGCGCTGCAGCCGGTAGTAGAGCCCGCGCGATCGGTCGACGTCGTGGTACTGGAGGTCGAGCAGCGACACGTTGGGACTGTGCAGGGAGAGCTGGTGCCGCTGGCGGTAGCTGTCGATGAGCCGGTACTTGGCCACCCAGTCGCACTCCCGGTGGAGCGACAGCGGGTCGGACTCCAGGCCCTTCAGGCAGTGCTCCCACATGTCGAGGGCCCGATCCTCTTGGGGCGACAGACCTTGCCTGTCGCGGTAGCGGACGGCCCGCTGCAGGTACTCCCCCTGGATGTCCAGCGCGCTCATCTCGCGGCCGTTGGCCAGGCGGACCGGCCGACGGCAGGTGATGTCGTGGCTGATCTCGCGGATGGCCCGAATGGGGTTCTCAAGGGTCAGGTCGCGCATGACCGTCGAGGGGTCCTCGAGCATCCGCAACACGATGCTGGTGGCGCCCACCTTGAGGAACGTCGCGTACTCGCTCATGTTGGAGTCGCCCACGATGACGTGCAGGCGCCGGTACTTCTCGGCGTCGGCGTGGGGCTCGTCGCGGGTATTGATGATCGGCCGGCTGCGGGTGGTCGCCGACGACACCCCCTCCCAGATGTGCTCCGCCCGCTGGCTGAGGCAGAACACCGCACCCCGTGCCGTCTGGAGCACCTTCCCCGCTCCGGCGTAGACCTGGCGGCTGACCAGGAACGGGATCAGCACCTCGGTGTAGTGGGCGAAGTCGTCGCGCCGGCTGGTCAGATAGTTCTCGTGGCAGCCGTAAGAATTGCCGGCCGAGTCGGTGTTGTTCTTGAACAGGTAGATGTCCCCTCGGATGCCCTCCTCGCGGAGACGGGCCTCCGCTCCCTCCACCAACGAGGAGAGGATCCACTCTCCGGCCTTGTCGTGGACGACCAGCCCGGCGATGTCGTCGCATTCGGGGGTGGCGTACTCGGGATGGCTCCCCACGTCGAGGTAGAGCCGTGCCCCGTTCTCGAGGAACACATTGGAGGAACGCCCCCAGCTCACCACCCTCCGGAAGAGGTACCGGGCCACCTCGTCGGGACTCAGCCGCCTCTGCCCGCGCAGCGTGCAGGTCACCCCGTATTCGTTCTCCAAGCCGTAGATGCGCTTGTCCATCTTCCTCACGGTACCGTGAGGAAGGCCGAGGGCGACGAACCGGCGCTTCGGCGGCGGCCCGGCGGGCATGGATCGCTCAGCCCAGCAGGGACTCCAATTCGGAGTCGACCAGCCGGCGGAACGCCCTCCGGCCGTTGCCCTGGGCCAGGACGGCCACCTCGAGATCCGATCCGGACAGGGCCCGCTCGGGGCCGGCCAGCGCGCTCACCGCGGCGTTGAGCGCCGCACCGAGGGCCCATCCGGCCGTCCACTGCCCCTCGAGGCGCTCGGCGATCGCCTCGGTCTCACCGCCCAGCACCGCGTAGCGGTCCTCGTCGGTGATGGTGCCCTCGTAGGCGATGTGGTACAGCTGGGCCGGATGGGCCCCGCTGCCCAGCTCGGCCACCAGGATCTCCACCTCGAGCGGCTTCATCTCATGGGTGAAGACCTGGCCGAGGTACTGGGCGTAGAGGTTGGCCAGGGACCGGGCGTCGACGTCCTCGCGGCTGTAGGCGTACCCCTTAGTGTCGGCATGGCGGATGCCCGAGACGCGCAGCTGGTCGAATTCGTTGTACTTGCCCACGCCGGCGAAGGCGATCCGGTCATAGATCTCGCTGATCTTGTGAAGCGACCGCGACGGGTTGTCGGCGACGATGGCGATGCCCATGTCGTAGGTGGTGGCGATCAGGGAACGGCCCCGGGCGATGCCCTTCTGGGCGTATTCGGCCCGATCCTTCATCACCTGTTCCGGGGCGACATAGTAGGGCA
Organism: Acidimicrobiales bacterium; assembly: GCA_035531955.1. Taxonomy (GTDB): domain Bacteria; phylum Actinomycetota; class Acidimicrobiia; order Acidimicrobiales; family RAAP-2; genus Bog-756. Next base: position 40,488 of record DATKRZ010000097.1, read on the forward strand.
TGGTCATGGCTGGCGCCCCTCGGCCCGCCGGCGTTCGATGAGGGCGGCGAAGCGTTCCGCCACCTCGTCGTCGGGCACCGGTTCGAAGCCGGCCCCGGTGACGGTGGCCACCAACGGATAGATGCCTCGGATCAGGTCGGGCCCACCGGTGGCCGAGTCCTCGTCGGCCGCCTCGTAGAGGGCCTCGATGGCCAGCTCCACCGCATCGTCGCGCGCCATGCCGACCCGGTACCCGAGCTTGATGGTGGTACGGGCGTCTCGACCGCCGGATCCGGTGGCGTTGTGCTCGGTCTCCTCGTAGTGGCCACCGGTCACGTCATAGGTGAAGATGCGACCCGTCTGTCGCGCCAGGTCGTAGCCGGCGAACAACGGGACGACCGCCAGTCCCTGCATGGCCATGGGCAGGTGTTCGCGCACCATCTGCCCCAATTGGTTGGCCTTGCCCTCGAGGCTCAGGACCACGCCTTCGACCTTCTCGTAGTGCTCCAGCTGGGTCTGGAAGAGCCGGACCATCTCGATGGCCGGGCCCGCGGCGCCGGCGATGGCCACCGCCGAATAGCGGTCTGCGGGGAAGACCTTCTCCATGGCCCGGTGGGCGATGGAGTGGCCCTCGGTGGCCCGGCGGTCGCCGGCCATCACGATCCCCTCGGCGAACCGCAGCGCCACCACCGTGGTCCCGTGCCGGAAGTCGCCTGGGCCACCCCCGGTGGGAGAGGCGCCGGTGGCAGTGGCCACCATCGGGTGGACCGGGAGCTGGAGCCGTCGGATCAGCCCCGCAAAGTTCGGTCCCGGGTCTTCGGTCGTCGAGAAGAGCGGTAGCGTCACCGGGCCTACTCGCCGCCCTTCTGCACGTAGTTCCGGACGAACTCCTCGGCATTGTCCTCGAGCACCTCGTCGATCTCGTCGAGCAGATCGTCGAGCTCGGCCTTCAGCTTGTCGCCGGTCGCCGAAGTGGCCGGCACCTCCTCCACCACCTCGTCGGCCCGCTCGGTCGTGGCCTTCTTCTTCTGTTCGCGTTCAGCCATCTCGTTCAACCATCCCTACTCTTCTAGCTGCTCAGTCGATCCAAAAGCTCGGACGGACCTGCGCACGCCTGCAACAGCTTCTCGACGTGATCGGCGGTGCCCTTCAGGGGGTCCATCATAGGGACGCGGCGCAACGGGTCGGTGCCGAGGTCGAACACCAGCGAATCCCAATTGGCGGTGACGACCGACGAGGGCCATTTCTTGAGGCACTGGCCCCGGAACCAGGCCCGGGTCCCCCGAGGCGGTTCGGTGACGGCCGCGGCCACCGATTCCTCGCTGATCAGTCGCTCGCTGTCCATCCTGGCGAACAGGGACCGGGACGGCCGCAGGTCGTGGTACTGGAGATCGAGGGCGGCCAGACGGTGATCGTCCCAATCCAATCCGTGCCGGTCGCGGTAGGCCTCGATCAGTTGGAGCTTCGCCACCCAGTCGAGCTGGCGGGCCAGGGACATCGGATCGCCCTCGAGCCCGTGGAGGACCGTCTCCCAGCGCTTCAGTACCTCCTCGCCCACCGCCTGGTCACCCATGCAGTCGAGACCTTGGTCGTCCGCGTACTTGCGAGCCAGCGAGAACAGCTCCCACTGGATGGCGAGGGCGGTGGCGGTCGAGCCGTCCTCCATCAGCAGGGGTCGGGTGAACGTCCGGTCCAGGGCCACGTCGTGCATGGCGCCGACCGGATCGGCCAGGGCCAGGCTCCGGCTCCCCGAGACGTCGTCCTCGATCATGGCCAGTACCAGCGAGGTGGTCCCGACCTTCAGGAAGGTGGCCACCTCGCAGAGGTTGGCGTCACCGACGATGACGTGCAGTCTCCGATACCGGTGGGGATCGGCGTGGGGCTCGTCGCGGGTGTTCACGATGGGGCGCTTCAGCGTGGTCTCCAGGCCCACCTGCTCCTCGAAGAACTCGGCCCGCTGGGACAGTTGGAAGTCGACCCTGGTCCCGTCGTGGACGGCGGTCTCCGCTCCCACCTTCCCCGCACCGGCGAAGATCTGGCGGGTCACGAAGTGGGGGGTCACCCCGGCCACGATCCGGGTGAACGGCGCCGTCCGGTCCATCAGGTAGTTCTCGTGGGCCCCGTAGGAGTTGCCCTTGCCGTCCGAATTGTTCTTGTAGACGACCAGCCGCGACCCGTCGCCGGCGGCCAGGTCGGCTGCCTCCATCGACCGGGTGAGGATCAGCTCGCCGGCTCGGTCGTAGCGGACGCATTCGAGTGCGTCGCGGCACTCCGGGGTGGAGAATTCGGGGTGGGCGTGATCGACGTAGAAGCGGGCCCCGTTGGTGAGCACGGTGTTCACCAGATGGGTCTCGACCTGTGGCGGCATGGAGCCCTCGCGGGCGAAACCACGGGCGTCGTTCCCCGGGGCCTCGTCCTCGAAGTCCCAGCCGGTCTGCTGGCGCGCCACATCGCGGGCGTACGCGTTGATCAGGACCGATGACGCCGCGATCGGGTTCGGATCGCCATGCAGGACCTGGATGCCGTACTCGGTCTCGATGCCGCAGACCTTGGGGATGGCCACGCGTCGACCCTATCCTGGCCGGTGCCCCCACGAGATCGATTCCGGTGGCTCAGAGATACTGGCCGGTCCCCACCCGCTCGATGGACCGCCCGCCCTTCGTCTCGTCCTGGTCGCTGATAAGGGTCCGGATGTAGACGATCCGTTCGCCCTTCTTGCCGGAGATCTTGGCCCAGTCGTCCGGGTTGGTGGTGTTGGGCAGGTCCTCGTTCTCCTTGTACTCCTGGCGGATCGACTCGAGCAGGTCGGCGGTGCGGATCCCCCGTGTCTTGTCGGCGATGGTCCGCTTGATGGCGAGCTTCTTGGCCCGGCGGACGATGTTCTCGATCATCGCGCCCGAGGAGAAGTCCCGGTAGTAGAGGACCTCCTTGTCGCCGTTCTGATAGGTCACCTCGAGGAAGCGGTTCTCCTCGTCGTTGCGGTACATCTCGCCCACCGTCGACTCGATCATGGCCTGGGTCGCCTTGGCCGGATCGCCACCTCCGAGCGTCGCCACCTCGTCGGCGTCGAGGGGAAGGTCGGCGGTGAGGTAGCGGGAGAAGATCTGGGCCGCCGCCTCCTCGTTCGGACGTTCGATCCGGATCTTCACGTCGAGCCGGCCGGGACGGAGGATGGCCGGATCGATCAGGTCCTCCCGGTTGGATGCGCCGATCACGATCACGTCCTTCAGGGTCTCCACTCCGTCGATCTCCGCCAACAGCTGCGGCACGATGGTCGACTCCATGTCCGAGCTGATGCCCGTTCCCCGGGTGCGGAACAACGAGTCCATCTCGTCGAAGAACACGATCACCGGGACGCCCTCTTCCGACTTCTCCCTGGCCCTCTGGAAGACCAGGCGGATCTGCCGCTCGGTCTCACCCACGTACTTGTTGAGGAGCTCGGGGCCCTTGATGTTGAGGAAGTAGCTCCGGGCATTGGTGTTCCCGGTCACCTCCGCCACCTTCTTGGCCAACGAGTTGGCCACCGCCTTGGCGATCAGCGTCTTCCCGCACCCGGGCGGGCCGTAAAGGAGGATGCCCTTCGGAGCGGGAAGCTTGTGCTCGGAGTAGAGCTCCCGATAGAGATAGGGAAGCTCCACCGCGTCGGTGATCGCCTCGATCTGGTCATCGAGCCCGCCCACATCGGCGTAGGTCACATCAGGGACCTCTTCGAGCACCAGCTCCTCCACCTCGGGACGGGCCAACTTCTCTATCAGCAGGCCGGTCCGGGTCTCCATGAGCACGGTGTCGCCGGCGCGGAGCTTGACCCCGATCAGCGCGTCGGAGAGCTCCGCCACCCGCTCCTCGTCCGCCCGACCGAAGACCATGGCCCGCCTGCCGTCGTCGAGGATCTCCTTCAGCACCACCACCTCGCCGGAGCCCTCGCCCTCACGGGCGAGGATCACGTTGAGCGATTCGTTGAGCACCACCTCGTTGCCCCGCTTCAACTCGTCGACCTCGATGTCGGGATGGAGGGACACCCGCATCTTGCGACCCCCCGAGAAGACGTCGACCGTCCCGTCCTCGTTGGTGCCGAGGAATGTCCCGTACGCCGCCGGCGGCTGGGTCAGCTTCTCGACCTCGTCGCGCAGGTTGGCCACGTGCTCCTTGGCCGTCTGCAGCGTGAAGGTCAGCTTTTCGTTCTGTGAGATGGCCTGGGCCAGCTGGCCCTTGGTCTCCAGCAGCTTCTCCTCGAGCGTCTGCACGCGGCGGGGGCTCTCCTGCAGGCGACGGCGGAGCAGGGTGACCTCCTCCTCCGCCTCCTGGGCCCGGAGCCGGAGCGCGGCGAGCTCACCGTCATCCGCCGGGCCGGTCCGGCGGTCGTCGCCCACGTCTTCGAATTCAGCCGTCGGAATCACCCCGTTCGCGTCTGTGCCCTGTCGGCGACCCTACACCGGCACCCTTCGCGACAAGTCACCGTCGGCGCCGGTTCGAAGCACGATCTGACGGATCGTCAGTCCCAGTCGGTACAGTTGGAGGTAGGATCGATGCCAGGGCGTGGTCCTCTTGACCGACGGTGGCCCCAGCTGTAGGGCGACCTGACGGATGGACCGAGGCGGTCGGCCCGGGGCGAGACGGCCCGGTCCGCCGCAGAAGCGTAGGAGACACGGAGCTGATGAAGGTCTGGATTGACCAGGATCTCTGTACGGGGGACGGCCTGTGCGAGGAGATCGCGCCCGCCGTGTTCACCCTTCTCGACGACGGACTGGCCTATGTCAAGGACGGGGCCGACGTCAAGAACGAGCCTGGGGGCTCGGCCGGCATGGCCGCCGTACCCGCCGACCTCGAGGACGCCGTGGTCGAAGCCTCCGAAGAGTGCCCCGGCGAGTGCATCTTCATCGAACAGAGCTGATCAGGCCCGGGTCCCGTCCCCGTCGGTGACCGGCGGGCCCGCGCCCTCCTCCCCGGGCCCGAGGAGCCTGGCCGTGGTGAGGAAGCCGGTGTGGCCGACCATCCGGTGGTCCGGGCGGACCGAGCGGGCCTCGATGTGCCAGGTCCGGTGCAGCACTTCGAGGGTCGAGGCCATGCCGAACCGGCTGCGCTCCATGGCGCTGCGCAGCTGTGCCGTCTGATTGATCGAGGGAAGGTAGGCGCACAGGATGCCGCCCGGCCGCATCGCCTCTTCGGCGTGGGGCAGCACCTGCCACGGCTCGGGCAGGTCGAGCACGACCCGGTCGAGGCCACGGGCCTCGATGCCCTGGTAGACGTCCCGCAGCTCGACCCGGTACGGGACGTCCCCGCCGAGCAGGGCCTCCACGTTGCCGACGGCCCGGTCGGCGAAGTCCTCACGGAGCTCGTAGCCCACCACCTCGGCGCCGGCGCGCAGGAGGGCCATCGAGAGGGCCCCTGATCCCACCCCCGCCTCGAGAACCTTCACCCCGGGGGCGATGTCAGCCTCGATGAGGATCGCACCGAGATCCTTCGGGTAGATGACCTGGGCGCCCCTCGGCATCTTCAACACGGTGTCCGCCAGCGTCGGCCGCACCACCAGGAAGCGCCGCCCGGTGCTCCCGATGACGGCCGAGCCCTCCGGGGCCCCGATCAGGTCGTCGTGGCCGACGATGCCGACATGGGTGTGGAACGAGCTGCCGCGACGCAGGGTGATCAGGTAGCGCCGCTCCTTCGGGTCGATGAGCAGTACCCGGTCGCCGTCCCTCAGGATGCTCCGATCCTCGGAGGGGCCCACGGCGCTCAGCTGCTGGTGGGGGCGGGCTTCGAGGTCTCGACGATCAGACGCTCGCCCGGCTTCAGCCGGGTGCGGTAGACCACGTCGTTCTGATTGCGGGCCCGGTTGATCATCCACACCGCGGCACCGACCACCAGCCAGGCGGTGTGATATCCCCGCAGTCCCCGGCCGAACGCCTTCACCTGGATGTACCGCAACAGGGTGTCCATGGCCCTAGATCCGCCGCACCTCGACGACGGCCGACTTGCGTCGTCCGCTCCGCCGGCCGATCAGGAACACCGCAGCCACCAGGAGCACCACCGCGGCCAGCCCGGCCGTGACCACCTGCGAGCGGGTCGACTCCACCTCGTCGGACACGTCCCCGGTCAGCTCGCGGAACTTCGCCTCGATCTGGTCACGGGTGATCCGTTCGGTTGCCGGGCTCATGTGGTCTCCTCCTTCGGGTTGGCGGCACTCCTTCGCTGGCCCCGGCTCACCGCCCGGACAGCGGTGGCGGCCACCGCCACCACGGCCACCGTGCAGATCAGATAGGGGGCCCAGGACCAATTGCCGTCGAAGGTGCTTCCGGTCTCGCCCTGGAGCAGGCGGAGGAAGGCCACCGACAAGATGACCAGGCCGATGGCCATTGCCACCGAACCGGCCACACCGAAGAGCATGAACCGGCCCAGCCCCTTCAGTGGCTCGAGGGTCTCCTGCTTGACGTAGTCGACGACCAGCTGGAGCGCCTCGCGCCCTTCCGACCGGAGCGCGCCCAACCCCTTGCCTCTGTCACCTCGACCTCGGGCCACGGTCCTCCTCGCTCTCCTTGGAGGCCGCGGCACCAGCCTGCCTCTCCCCCGCAACCGGCTCGTTGCTGGCCACAACTATACGCAGGGCATGCCGCCCTCCGGCCCGGACGCCCTTCACACCCGCCGGACGCCTGTTCACCCGGCGCCCGGTCCACGGGCGCCCACCCGCTCGCCGACCCAGCGTCCGCCCGGCCGGCTGTTCACTCCCTGGGAGTGAACAGATAGGTCGAACTGGCCCTGGCCACGATCGTCCCCCGGTCGTCGACCACCTCGGCCTCGGCGAAGGCGACCCGGGCGCCGCCCGAGACGACCGAGGCGGTGCACTCGAGCAGCGCGCCCACACGCACCGGGGCCAGGAAACTGGTCTTCATCTCGACATTGGACGAGAACACCGCTCGCCCCGCGTCCCGGGCGAAGGTGACGGTGGCCGACCCCATGGCCGAGTCGGCCATGGCGCCGATGAACCCGCCCTGGACGATGCCGGCGGGATTGGCAAAGCGCTCGTCGGCCCGCATCCGCCACACCGTCCGACCCGGGGTGGATTTGTCCGCGCAGGTCATTCCCAGGGTCAATTCGCAATTGGAGGGGACTTGGATCCGCAGATCAGGCACCATGTGACGCTACCTCCCCGCCGCTCGTCGATACTGGAGGGGATGCCCAATCGCCCCTCGGCACCCGATGGCCCGACCGTGCTGGTGGGCGAGGCCGTCGAGGACTGGACAGGGGATGCGGTCTTCTACGAGTACTCGGTGGCGGTGGATCCCATCGGGTCCGGTGCGATCAGCCGGGTCCCGGTCCGCAGCTTCCCGCCCGGTCTCCACGACGTCGGACCCTCCGGGATCATCCCCCTCGACCTCTCTGCCGACCTCGGCGTCGCCTATCCGGCCACCAGCCCCGGACTCCTGGCCTCGTTCGTGGTGATCGATCCCGGCGAGCAGGTGACCACCCGGCCCGAGGCCACCAGCGAGCTCTACTACTGCCTGCGCGGCGAGGGCCACAGCGACTTCCTGCGTCCGGGCACCCGAGGCCGCATCGAATGGGGCCCTGGCGACTTCCTCACCCTGCCCGCCGGTTGCACCACCGGCCATGCGGCCCACGGATCGCGCGCCCTGCTGTACCGGGTCACCGATGCGCCGCTACTCCACTACCTCGGCGCCGTCCCCGAACGGGGCCGGTTCGAGCCCACCCGCTTCGACGGGGCAGAGGCAAAGGAGCGGTTGGCCGAGGTCGAGCGGGATCCCGCCGCCTCGGCCCGCAACCGGGTGAGCGTGCTCCTCGGAAACAGGGCCACCCCCCAGACCCTGACCGTCACCCACACGCTTTGGGCCATGCTCGGGGTGCTTCCGGCCGGGCGGGTCCAGCGGCCCCATCGCCATCAGAGCGTCGCCCTCGACCTCATCTGCGAGTGCTCCCCCGGGTGCTACTCGCTGATCGGCGCCCACGTCGGTGCCGACGGCGCCATCCTCGATCCGGTGCGGGTCGAATGGGAGCCGGCCGGCGCCTTCGTGACTCCGCCCGGCCTCTGGCACAGCCACCACAACGAGTCCGGGCGGGCGGCCTACCTGGTCCCCGTCCAGGACGCCGGCCTCCACACCTATCTCCGATCCCTCGACATCCGCTTCGTGCCGGCGGACGACTGAGCGCCGTGCCGTTCGCCAGCGCCCTGTCCGAGCACCCGATCGCCGCCCTGGCCACCGGGGAGGTCTCCGGGGCCGTGCTCGAGGCCATCGGGGAGCGCCCGGACCTGGTGGCGGTGTTCGCAACCCGACCACACGCCGGGGCGCTCGAGGACATCGTGGGCACGGTGTCCGCCGTGCTCCACCCGTTGGCCCTGATCGGCTGCGCGGCGGAGTCGGTGGTGGGTACCGGACGGGAGGTCGAAGAGACCCCGGCGGTCAGCCTGTGGGCCGGCCGGGTCGGTCCCCTGGCCCCCGTGGCCCTCACCGCATCCCGCCTCGGCGACGACTCGTGGGAGTTCGACGGGTGGCCCGGCCGCCTCGGGTTCGAGCCGAGCGCACTGGTGCTCCTGGCCGACCCGTTCACGTTCCCCGCCGAGCACTTCCTGGCCTGGCTCGACGAAGTCCGTCCCGGGCTGCCGGTCATCGGCGGCAACGCCTCGGGCGGGCGCGGGCCGGGTGGCAGCCGGCTGGCCATCGGCGACACCGTCGTCGCCTCGGGGGCCACCGGGGTCCTGCTCGGAGCCGGTGTCGGCATCGAGACCCTCGTCTCCCAGGGCTGCCGGCCCTACGGGAATCCCCTCACCGTCACCCGCTCGGACCGCAACGTGGTCTACGAGGTGGCGGGCGTCCCGGCCATGGAGTGCCTGGTCGACCAGATCAAGGACAATCTCGGCCCCGTGGATGTGGCCGGCATCGAGTCCAACGGGCTCTTCATGGGACGGCTGATCGACGAGCACACCGAGGATCCGGGGCCCGGCGACTACCTGATCCGCAGCGTGGTGGGCGTCGACCGCTCGACAGGCGCGGTGGCCGTGGACGACCGGGTGCCGCTCGGCAGCACGGTCTGCTTCCACCTGCGGGACGCGGAGACGGCCGACACCGAGCTGGGCCTGCTCCTACGCGGCCGGCAGGCGGGCGGAGGCCTGATGTTCACCTGCAACGGACGGGGGACCCGGCTGTTCGACGACGCCGACCACGACGCCCGGGCGCTTGCCCATTCGGTCGGGCCGGCGCCCGTGGGCGGGTTCTTCGCCGCCGGCGAGTTCGGACCCATCGGCGGGCGCAACTTCGTGCACGCCTTCACCGCGTCCGCCGCGCTCTTCCACGACCGGTAGCCACCCCGTCGGTCCCCGTCGACCCCCGTCGACCCAGTCGACCCCGTCGACCCCGTCGACCCCGGCGGCGTTGGCGGCGTTGTCGGTGGGGAGGCGTCCGGCGGACATGGGCGCCGGGCGCCGGGCCACCACATCGGCCGGTAGGGTGGCCACCGAATGGGTAGGGTGACCTCCAAATGACCGACCGCCTCCGACAGACTCCGGACCCGGCCGTCGGCGGCGATCTCGAACAGCTCGGGATCAACGTCATCCGCGGCTTGGCCATGGACGCCCCCCGCGGGGCCAACTCCGGCCACTCGGGCACGGCCATGGCCCTCGCCCCCCTGGCCCACGTGCTCTTCACCAGGGTCATGCGCCACGACCCCTCGGAGCCGCACTGGCCCGACCGCGACCGCTTCGTCCTGTCCAACGGGCACGCCTCGATCCTGCTCTACTCCATGCTCTACCTCACCGGCTACGGGCTGACCCTCGACGACCTGCGGGGCTTCCGCCGCTGGGGCAGCCGCACCCCG
>DATKRZ010000098.1:0-7140 GCA_035531955.1 Acidimicrobiales bacterium
AGGATGCCGCCGTCCGAGGTCCGGGCGAACAGATCGGCCGGGCAGGCGGTGACGCAGACCTGGGTGGTGCACGAGCGGCACACCTCGGAGTCCACCGTGATGTGGGCGCGGTCCCCGGTCCGGAAGTCGACGGTGGCCATCCGCTCCTCGAAGGAGACGCCTCGCCAGGGCGTGGGAGCGGTGCCCCCGGGCCAATCCGACCGGCTCATCCGAAGATCCTCAGGCCGCGGATGGTGTCGGTGGCCAGCTGGCGCAGGGTCACGCCGTGCCTGGCCGCCGCCGATCGGGTGACCCGCAGGCCCCCCGGCTTGGGAGTGGGGTTGGTGACGGTGAACATCCCCTCGGCCAGATCGCAGATGAGCCCCGGGTAGCGCTGCTGGACCCGGTCGGAGAGCAGCAACCCGGGAGCCTTGCGCAGTCGCTTGTGGTCGGCCAGGACGAACTGTCCCTCGAGGTCGGCCCGGTAGGAACCGAGGCCCCGCGCCGAGCAGTCGCCACCGGTGATGGCCCGGTCGACGGCCCGGCCGGCGGCGAACCCCGAGCCGATGGCGAAGTTGACCCCCTCGAGCCAGAGGCCGGCGGCCAGGGTCATCGCCGCCGCGTCCCCGGCCACCACCATCCCGTCGACGGCCAGGGGGGGCATGGTGTCGTACCCGCCTTCGGGAATGAGATGGGCGGAGTACTCGCGCAGCGATGACCCCCGCAGATAGGGGGCGATGGCCGGGTGGTCCTTCACGTCGGCGATCAGCTCCTCGGGCCGCACCTTGGACTCGGCCAGATGGGGGAGGGAGGCCACCACCCCCACGCTCACCGTGTCGGCGTTGGTGTAGAGGAACCCACCACCGGGGATGCCCCGGGTGCACCCGATCATCTCGATGTCCACGCCTTCGTGGGGTCGCAGACCGAACCGGTCGTCGATGATCTCCCGGGGGAGGTCCAGGACCTCCTTGACGCCCAGGGTGTGGTGGGAGGCCTCGGCCGGCGGGAGCAGCCCGGCCTCCTTGGCGAGGAACGAGTTCACCCCGTCGCAGGCGATGACCACCTTGGCCCGGAGCGCCGCGCCCTCCCGGTCGGTCCGCACGCCGATCACCCGTCCGGCGCCGTCCCGCACCAGGCCGGTGGCGACGGTGGAGGTGAGGAGGCGGGCGCCAGCGGCCGTCGCCTTGGCCGCCATCCAGGTGTCGAACCGCGACCGCTTCGTGGTCATCCCGTTGAAGGGCGGCGCCCCCCAGGCGTCCGACCGGTAGTCGATCGACAGCGCCTGGGACCCGGTCATCATCATGGTCGACCGGCGGACCACCCACCGCTCGACCGGCACCTCCTCCCACCAGTCGGGGACGATCCCGTCGAGGACCCGCCCGTAGACGACCCCGCCGTAGACGTTCTTGGAGCCGGGGAACGGGCCCCGCTCGACCATGACCACGCTCCGGCCGGCGCGGGCCAGGGCCAGGGCGGCGGCCGACCCGGCGGGCCCGGCCCCCACCACCACCGCGTCGAACGCGTCCGGCTCGACCGGGCCCGGGCCCACCGGGCCCACCGGGCCCACCGGGGTCACCATGTCGGGCTCAGACATCGGCGACCTCGGCTCCCGCGTCGGGCGCCGGTCCGTCGGGAACATCCACGCCGAGTCGGCGGGCCAGCTCGACGAGCAGGGCCCGGGCGTCGGCCACCAGCCCGAGGTCGGCCATCGCGGTCATCGGGCACGAGCCGTCGGTGTTCACGCTCACGATGTGGCGGGGACTCCCCACCCCGCCGACGTGCTGTGCGGCCCCCGACACCCCGAAGGCGAGGTACAGATCCGGGTCGATGGTTACCCCGGTGGTCCCGATCTGGCGCTCGTAGCCGGTCCAGCCGGCGTCGGTGGCCACCCGGGTGGCCCCGGCCGATCCGCCCAGGGCGGCAGCCACCGCTCCCAACAGCGCGAACGTCCCCGCGGCCCGGTGGTCGTCGAGGCCGGCGGCCAGGCCGGCGCCGCCGGAGACCACCCGGGAGGCGTCGGACAGGTCCATGGTGTGCAGGTCGGGCTCGACGAGGGCGATGAGCTCGGGGTCGGGACGGGCGGGGGGACCTGTCGAACCGACCTCTCCCGGCTCCGGCAGGGGCCGGACGGAGGGGAGGGTCCGGGGCCGCCCCGGGACGGGGAGACCGGGCGACAGGGTGACCACTGCAGGGCCGTCGATCTCGACCGGCACCAGCACCCGGTCGTCGATCCGCGAGACCAGGGCCCGCACCGAGGGCGAGGACGGCGGCTCCCCGCCCGGGCTCCCGCCGCCTGCGCCGCAGGCGGCGCAGGCCGCCCCGGCCACCAGGGGCCGGCCCAACACGGCCGCCAGGCGCGGCGCCAGGTCCCTGCCGTCGGGCGACGCCGGCATGACCACCAAGGCAAAGTGCCCCACCCGGGGGGCCAGCCATGCGGCCAGCGTGCCGGGTCGCAGGCCCGGGCCGGTCTCGGACCACCACACCTCGCCGGCCCCCACCAGCTCGCCGGCACCCACCTCGGCGCCCGAGCCGACGACGATGGCCCGGCCGCGGGCTTCGTCCACCGCCTGGTGGGCTCCGATCGGCAGCCGCCCGTCCCGGGCCACCACCACGGCGACGGGCCCGACGGACCCGGGTCGGGGCGGCCTCACAGCGACACCGCCACCCGGTGGCCCTCGACCACGGCGGCGTGGGCGCGGCGGGGCGCCAGGCAGTCGCCGACCCGGTGCACGGCGAAGTCCTCGTCCCGGAGCGCCCGCCACAGCTGGTCGTCGGGCTGCTGGTGCACGGCGCACACGACCCAGTCACAGGTCCGCTCCTCATCGGTGGCGGTCGGATGGTGCTGGAGGGTGAGGACGAGACCGCCTCCGTCCTCGGATCCGTCCTCGGGGCCGTTGGCCCGCACCCCCATCGGGACCAGGTCGACGCTCTGTCGGATCGACTTGGCGTGGGCCTTGACATTCCAGGTCTCCATGTCCAGGGTGACGCCCAGGTCCTGTCCGACCACCATGGCGTTGGTCACGATCTCGACCGCACAGCCGCGGTCGGCCAGCAGTTCCGCCGTCGAGGTGGCCTGGTGGAACCCGAGCTCGTCGACCACCACCACCCGTCCCTCGGGGCGGGCCCTCCCCTCCAGCACGTCACGGACGTCGACCACCCGGCGATGGTCCCCGGCCCACCACGGACGGGCGGGTCGGGCACCGGTGGCCACGATCACCGCGTCGGGGTGCTCCGCCCGTACCGCCTCGGGGGTGGCCTCGGTGCCGGTCCGCAGCTCCACCCCCTGGCGACGGGCGGCCACGATGAGGTTGCGGGTGATGTCGAGGAACTCGGCCCGGCTGGGGACGGTGGCGGCCACCTGCACCTGCCCCCCCAGCCGGTCGAGGCGTTCGAACAGCGTCACCCGGTGCCCGTTCTCGGCCGCGGTGACCGCGGCCTGGAGCCCGCCCGGGCCACCCCCGGCCACCACCACCCTCCGGCGCCGGGTGGGGAGGCGAACGGCCGCCGACTCCCGCCCGGTCCGGGGGTTCTCGATGCAACCGAGCCAACGGTTGAGACCCATGCGGCCGACGCACTCCTGGTTGCACGACAGGCAGGTGCGGATGTCGGCGGCGTGACCCGACCGGGCCTTGGCGGCGAAGTCCGGATCGGCGATCTGCCCGCGAACCACCCCGACCAGGTCGCAGAGCCCCTCTCGGAGGGCGCGATCGGCCTGGAGGGGGTCCTTGAACCTCCCCACTCCCACCACCGGGACGCCGACCGCCTCGCGGATGGCGCTCGGGATGAACATGGCGTACCCGGGCGGGACCTGCATGCTCGCCTCGATCATGTAGAGGGTGGCGGTGGCGACGCCGATGGAGGTGTTGATGTAGTCGACCAGCCCGGTGGCCTCCACCAGCCGGGCCACCTCGACCGCATCCTCGATGTCGGTGCCGCCCTCGATCAACTCGTCGCCGCAGATCCGCACCCCGAGGGCGAGGTCGGGCCCGATCGTCCGGCGCACCGCCCCGGCGATCTCGAGCAGCAGGCGGGCCCGGTTGGCCAGGGTGCCCCCGTAGCGGTCGTCACGCTTGTTGGTGGCGGGTGAGAGGAACCCCCGGACGATCGAGGAATGCGAGCACTGCAGCTCGATCCCGTCGAACCCCCCGTCGACGCAGTGGCTGGCCACGGTGGCGTACCCCTCCACGATCTCGATGATCTCGTGGGGCTCGACGGCCTTCGGCACCTCCCGGAACAGGGGATCGGGCACGGGGCTCGGTGCCCACACCGGCAGACGCGAGTACATGCTCGAGGCCTGGCCGCCGTTGTGGTTGATCTGGGCGAAGACCGGGACGTCGTGGGCGTGCACGGCGTCGGTGATCCGTCGGTAGCCGGGGACCACCTCGGGGTTGAAGCCGTGGATGAGCTTCTCGTAGGGCCAGTCGGTCGGATGGGTCGAGTGCTCCTCGGTGATGATCAGTCCGGCCCCACCCGCCGCCCGGGCCGCGTAGTAGGCGGCGTGCTGCTCGGTCGGCATGCCGTCGGCGGCGTAGTTGGTCAGGTGAGCCGAGAAGACGATGCGGTTCCGCACGGTCACCGGTCCGAGCCGGAGCGGCGAGAACAGGTGGCGGTAGCGGGCGCCCGAGCTCATCGTCCCGTCCTCAGCGCGCCGACGCGCCGGCGTCGACGGTGAGCGGCAGCCCCGTCACATACCGGGACTCGGCCGAGGCCAGGTAGACCAGCGCGTCGCTCACGTCCTCGGAGGACACCACGTCCACCGGCAGTGAGTTGAGGAAGATGGACCCGGTGTCCGGGCTGGCCTCGATGCGCTCGGTCAACCCCCCCAGCCCGACGAGCATCGGGGTGTCGACACCGGTGGGGTGGATGGAGTTGACCCGGATGCTGTGGGCGGCCAGTTCGTTGGCCAGCACCCGCATCACTCCCACCATCCCGTGCTTGGACGCCACGTAGGGCGCCAGGAAGGGTTGGCCCTTCAGGCCGGCGGTGGAGCTGATCAGGATGATCGAACCGGCACCGGCCTCCAGCAGGTGGGGGATGGAGGCGACGCAGGTGTTCCAGGCACCGGTCAGATTGGTGCCGATGACCGCGTCCCACACCGGCGGGGTGACCTCGTCCCACCGCTGGATGGTGCAGACGCCGGCGTTGGCCACCACCACGTCCAGCCGGCCCAGCCGCGCCACGCCGTCGGCGACCACCGCATCCAGGGCCGACGGATCCCGCACGTCCGCCCGCCCGGTCACCACCCGGGCGCCGGCCTCCTCCACCAACCGGGCGGTCTCGTCGAGGTCGGCCGGGGTGGCCAGCGGATAGGGGACACCCTCGATGTCGGCGCAGAGATCGACGCCGATGATGTCCGCTCCCTCTCGGGCCAGGCGCACGGCATGGCTCCGACCCTGGCCCCGTGCCGCGCCGGTGATCAGGGCCACGCAGCCGGCCACCCGACCGGGCCGTCCGGAGGCTGGTGGCGTCCCTTCGCTCACCGGGCCGCCCCGGCGCCGGCGGGCACCCGGGGGGTCCGGCCCCCGGCGACGTCCATGGCCTGCCTCCGACCCTCGAGCACCGCCTCCAGCGCGCTGCGGGGCGCCACGCAGTCGCCGGCGCGCCGGGTGCCGGGTCGGGCCAGGTAGAGATCCTCTTCGGGGAGACGGTGTCCGCAGTCCACGACCGTGCCGCACTCCACGGTCCGCTGTTCACCGGTCCAGACGTCCTCGAGCCGGACCCGTCCGCCTTCGATGCCGCGCACCCGTGTCCGCAGCTCGCGCCGGATGCCGGCCCGCTGCAGGCGGGTGTTGGCGTCGGCCAGGTCCCCGGTGAGCGACAGCAGGGACCCGGCCACCTGGTCCTGGGTGACGATGGCCACCGTATGGCCGGAGGCGGCGAGCCATTCGGCCACGCCGATGCCGACCGGGCCCCCGACGGGGTCGTGGACGACGACCGGGCCGTCCCCGAGGACCCCGGGACCGTCGGTCAGCAGGGCCAGGGCGTCCACCACCGGACACGAGCCGTCCACCGGGAAGGCGAACGGTGACCGGTGCGACCCGGTGGCCAACACCACCTCCACACCCGCGGCGCGGGCCACATCGAGGTCGGACGCGGTGGCCTCGACCCCGGTCTCGATGGTCGCTCCCTCCGCCCGGCATTCGGACGTTAACCACTCGACGAGGAGGGCCATGCGCCCGCGGCCGGGACCCACCGCCGCGGCCCGGAGCACCCCGCCCGGCCGGTCGGACCGTTCGACCACCCGCACCCGGTGGCCGCGCGCCGCCAGGACCCGCGCGCACTCCAGGCCGGCCACACCGGCGCCGACGACCAGGACGTCCCGACCGGTTTCATCGGTCCCCTCGGTGCTCGCCTCCACCGTCTCGTGGCCGCTGGCCGGCTGGCCCACGCAGCTCACGATGGGGTTGCGGTTGTCGCGCACCCGACAGGCCTGGTTGCAGAGGATGCACGGCCGGGCCCGGGACCCGTCGCCGCCACGGACCAGGCGGACCAGCCGGGGTTCTGCGATCTGGGCCCTGGTCATCTCCACCAGGTCGCAGGCCCCGTCGTCGAGCGCATCCTGGGCCGTGGCCGGGTCGACCACGCTGCCCTGCAGCACCACCATCGTCCGGCCGTCGGCGGCCCCGCGCATCTGGCGGCACAGGTCGAGGTTGAAGTTGGTCGGGGTGTGGGCATCGGGTCGGTAGGCCGATGCCGAGAAGGGGCCGCCGCGGACGACCACGACCAGATCCACCAAGCCGGCGAAGGCGGCGACCTGGACGGCGGCCTGCTCGGGCGTCACACCGGCCCATGGGGCCAGCTCGTCGCAACAGAGGCGGAGGGCCACGATGCGCTCAGGGCCGACGACAGCCCTCACCGCTTCGAGCACCTCGGTGGTGAGCCGGAGACGGTCCGATCCGTATCCATCCGGCCGCTGGTTGGTGAGGCCGGAGTGGAACTGGCGGAGGAGGGAGAGGTACCCGGCGTCGATCTCCACCCCGTCGAGTCCCGAGCGAACTGCCAGGCCGGCCGCTCCGGCGAAGCCGCCGATCAGGGCCGCGACGTCCTCCCGGTCCATCTCCATTGGCATCTCCCGGTTGATGGCGTCGGCCACCGGTGACGGCGCCCACAGCGCCGACTGGGAGTTGGCGCTCGAGCCCTGCCCCCCGGCGTGGCCCAGCC
>DATKRZ010000099.1:0-27092 GCA_035531955.1 Acidimicrobiales bacterium
CACCCACACCCCCTCGTACGGTGCCGATCCGGTGACCGCCGAGGCCGTCCGGCTCCTCCGCCGGCATTTCGGCGAGGACGCCGAGGTGCTCTTCTGCTTCAACGGGACGGGTGCCAACGTGGTCGGGCTCCAGTCGCTGCTGCGGCCGTTCGAAGCGGTCATCTGCGCCGAGAGCGCCCACATCAATGTCGACGAGTGCGGCGCTCCGGAGCGCCACCTGGGCAGCAAGCTGATCGCCGTACCGACCCCGGGCGGCAAGCTCACCCCGGAATTGGCCGAGAGGGCGGCGATCGGTACGGGCGACGAGCACCATGTCCAACCGAAGGTGGTGTCGATCGCCCAGTCCACCGAGGCCGGCACCTGCTACCGGGTGGACGAGATCCGCGAGCTCGGACGCTGGGCCCATGAACGGGGGATGTGGCTCCACCTCGACGGGGCCCGCCTGTCCAACGCGGCGGCATCGCTGGGCGTCGGGCTGGGCGCGTTCGGCTCGGAGGCCGGGGTGGACGTGCTGTCCTTCGGCGCCACCAAGAACGGGGCCATGGGGGCCGAGGCGGTGGTCTCGTTCCGCCCCGCCGGGGAGTCGTCCCTGCGTTACATCCGCAAGCAGTCCATGCAGTTGGCCTCCAAGATGCGGTTCGTGTCCGCCCAATTCACCGCACTGCTGTCCGGGGACCTGTGGAGGACGAACGCCGAGCAGGCCAACCGCATGGCCCGGAGACTGGCCGACGGGGTCGCCCGCGTGGAGGGGGTGCGGGTGGTCCATCCGGTCGAGGCCAATGCCGTGTTCGCCGCCATCCCCCCCGACGTGGCCCGGGCGCTGCAGCACCAATATCCGTTCTACGTCTGGGACGAGGCGACCCACGTCGTGCGGTGGATGGCGTCGTTCGACACCACCGAAGATGACGTCGACGACTTCGTGGCCCGGGTGGCGTCCCTGCTGGGCCCCCGGCGGTGATGGGCCTCCGGCGGTGATGGGCCTCCAGCGGTGATGGGCCCCCGGCGGTAGCGGGCCCGGCCCGGGTCAGCCGGTCGACGCCAGCGGCGGCCGGCCGGGACCGGGCGGACCGGCGAAGGCCTGGGCCAACGACATCCATTCGGCGGCGGCGTCGCCCTCCACCACGAGGGCGGTGTCGGCCAGGTTGCGGCGCTGGGTCACCACCAGGCAGAAGTCGAGGGCGGGGCCACGGACGACCGAGGCCGGCGTGTGGCCGGCCGCCCCGTCGTCGGCAACTTCGCCGACCTGCCACCGCCAGGGCTCACCGGTGGGAGCGGCCAGGACCACATCGATGCGCCCGGGGGGCGCCTCCCGGCTGCGGACCAGATACGAGAAGGGTCTGGCCCGGACGCCCAGATGGGCCACGTGGCGGAGCCGGTCGGTCGGTCGGCGTTCGACACCGAGGGCGTCGGCCACATCCTGGCCGTGCGCCCAGGTCTCCATCAGGCGGGCCGAGACGAACGACAACACCCCCATCGGCGGGCCGTACCAGGGGACCCGGGCGGCGGGATCGGCGCCGGCGAACGCCTCGGCCATCCCCCGGTGGGCGGTGTCCCACCAGGCCAGGAGCTCAACGCCGTCCATCGCCCGACCCATCACCAGGTGGGCCTCCATGGGGTCCCCCGTCTGTTCCATGGCCAGGGCCGCTCCCTGGGCGAACTCGTCGGGCGCCACCATGGCCATGCGACCTGCGTCGTCGAAGAAGGCCAGGTGGCTGATCTGGTCCCTCACCGCCCACCCCTCGGCCGGCGTGGCCCGGTCCCACTCGGGGGCGCGGGCCGACAGCGGCGTCACCATCCGGCGGAGGTCGGCGAACTCGTCCTCCAGATCGGCCAGCAGCTCGGGCAGCGTGGTCATCGGCCCGAGACTACGGCACGGCAGGTACAGGGCCGTCGACCGGTGGGCCAGCGGTCGGTCAGAGTCCGGTCAGCGGTCGGTCTCCAGCCAGGCCCGGCTGCAGGCCAGCACCTCCACCTCGGGATGGGACCACACGAAGCGCTCCACGGCGTCGAGCACCTCCTCGACGTGGCCCGGGGTGCCGGCCACGGCGGCGAAGCCGAGCTCGGCCCGCTGCCGGCGGTCGTGGTACCCCACCTCGGCAGCGGCCACCCCGAAGCGGGCCTTGCTGGTCTCGACCATGTGCTTGACGATCATCCGTTTGGCCTTCAACGACCCGCTGTCTCGGATGCGGAGGTCGAGCGTGAGCGTGCAGGCGTGCAGCATGACTCAAGGTTGGCCGGGCCGGCCGACGTCCGCGAGCCGGCACCGACGGCCTGCCGACCGTCTCTTCAGACGGCGGCGGGAATCAGTTCTCGTCGGCATCTGTCGCCGCCCGCACCATGGACACGACGTCGGGCCATCCGAAGCCGACCGTCTCGCCGACGACCCGGCGGTTCGGAGCATCGACCAGGACGAAGAACGGGTACCCCGACACCCGGTAGTCGGTCCAGGCCGTGTCGCTCATGATCACCGGCGCCCCGTTGATGCCGGTGGCCACCTCGTCGACGTCGGCGGATGAGATGGTCCCGGGCCCTCGGGTCACCGCCACCACCGCCACCGACCCCGGAAGGCCGACGTCGGACCCGGCGCCGAGCCCCCGCCAGAATTCCTCGCACCCGTCGCAGCGGGTGGCCAGGAACGCGACCAGCACCAAGCCGTCGGACCCGTCCATGCGCGCCTCGACGGAGACACCTGCCGGGCTGACGCCGACGATGTCGGCGGCGGGCCATGGGGACCCCGCGCCCGGGAGGGCCGACGGGATCGGCCGCAGGCCGGCCACGAAGGCCGGATCGGCCAGAGGCCCGTCCGGCGATGCCGGTGCTACCCGGGGGGCGCTCCCCCGTCGATGACCTCGATTCCGCGGCCATGGCCACACCACCGGCACGACACCTCCTCCACCGACTCGTCGAGCAACTCGGCGTCCTCGACCGACAGCTCGCCGCCCACCGAGAAATGGTGGAAGGCGCGGGTGCGCCGGGTGGTCACCACGTCGAAGCGGGTGAGGTTCCCACACGATGCGCACCGGTAGCGGGTGCCGGCGACGCCGGGTGCCACGCTCCCCAGGGCCCCGGATCCGGCGTCGGGGCGGGCCGTGGCGGCCGGGGCGGGAGCCCCAGAAGGTGATTCAGCGGTCACCGCCCACACGGTAGTCGGCCCTGCCCGTACCCCTGATCCACCTCGATCGAACAGGTGTTCGCTACTGTGTCGCCATGGTGGCCGACCCCGGAACGGTGAGGGCCCGCGGAGGATCATTCGACGATCCGTGTACCCCGCTCAGCCAGGTGACCTTCGTGGTCGTCGACGTCGAGACCACCGGCGGCTCGCCGGCCTCGTCGTCCCTCACCGAGGTCGCCGCCGCCCGGTACCGGGGCGGCGAGCGGATCGGCACCTACCAGACCCTGGTCCGTCCCGACGAGCGCATACCACCGTTCATCACCGCGCTCACCGGCATCAGCGATGCAATGGTGGCCGACGCCCCACGCGTCGGGGAGATGCTCCCCTCGCTCCTCGAGTTCGTCGGCGGGGCCGTGCTCGTCGGACACAACCTCCGCTTCGACCTCTCGTTCATCGACCACGCCCTGGCCTCGACCGGACGGGACGGACTGGCCAATGCCACCGTGGACACCCTGGCACTGGCCCGACGCCTGGTGCGCGACACGGTGCCCGACTGCAAGCTCGGCACTCTGGCGTCGCACCTCCGGCTCCCCCACCGGCCTTCCCACCGGGCCCTGACCGACGTCCTTGCCACCGCCGACCTCCTCCATGCCATGCTCGAGCGGGCCGGTTCGTTCGGGATCCTGGCGCTCGATGAGCTGCTGGACCTGCCGCGGCTGGTCGGCCACCCGCAGTCGGGCAAGCTCCTCCTCACGACCCGTCTCCCCCATCGGCCCGGCGTGTACTGGTTCACCGATGCCGCCGGCCACGTGCTCCATGTCGGCAAGGCCACCGACATCCGCGAGCAGGTCCGGTCCTACTTCGCGGCGCAGGACCGCCGGCGGACCGGGCGGCTGCTCCGCCAGCTCCACGCCGTCCACCACCGGGTGTGCCCGGGACCGCTGACCGCGGCGGTCCTCGAGGGGCGGCTCGTCAGGGGGTGGTCGCCGCCCTTCGACCGTCCGACGGGCCCACGGCGGCAAGGCCGGCGCCGGACCTGGGGAGCCGAGGAGCTCGAGGGGGATCCGACCGTGTTGCTCCGGCCGTTGGGCGACGAGGTGGTCGAGCTGTCGCGCCGGCACCGCTACGAGGACGCGGCATCGGTCCGGGACGAGGCCGAGCGACTCCGGAAGCTGGTGGTCGGGCACCGTCAGACCGAGTCGCTACGGCACGCCGGCCTGACCGTGCTGTCCGTCGCAGGGGAGGGCACGGTCACCCTCGACGACGGACTGCTGGTCCATGCCGACTCGGTGTCCGACTGGGGGTCGTTGCCCGTACTGGCGGGCGACCACTGCGACAACGAACGCCTCATCGTGGCGCAGTGGCTCTTTGCCAATGCCGACCGGGTCCGCATCCTCGAGGTCGAATCGCGCCTGGGCCTGGCCATGCCGGCCGCTCGGATCCCCCGATTGGCCGAGCTGTGTCCAATCCGCGACGTGGACCGCGTCGACTCCGCCGCCTGACGTCACCCCGCCGGTTCGACGCCACCCCGCCGCTCACCCCGCCTCCCGACGTCACCCGGCCGGTTCGTCGGCCGATGCCTCGCGGGACACCCGGATCAACGCATCCAACACACCTTCGGCCCGGCCGTCGTCGACCACCTCGCAGGCCAGCGCCACTCCCGCCGGCAGATCGTGGACCCGGCCGATCACCACCAGGGCCGCGGCCGCGTTCAGTACGGCGATGTCGCGGTGCGGCGAAGGCTGGCCGGCGATGACGTCGCGGATGGCCCGCGCGTTGAAGGCGGCGTCCCCGCCGCGGAGATCCTCGATCGCCGCCGGCGCGAAGCCGAGCTCGGCTGGGTCCACCCGGTAGCGGGACGTCTCCACGCGGCCTTCCGTCCCGGCCGCCAGCTCGTGGACGGTGGACGGCCCGGTGGTGCTCAATTCGTCGAGCCCGTCATCGCCATAGACGACCATGGCCCGTCGGGCCCCGTTGGCTGCCAGGACCCCCAGCATCGTGTCGGCCATGGCGGGGTCGTTCACCCCGACCACCTGGAACCTGGCCCCGCCAGGGTTGGCCAGGGGACCCAGATAGTTGAAGACGGTGGGGATCCCGAGCTCCTTGCGCACCGGGCCGGCAAAGCGCATGGCCGGGTGGAAACGGGGAGCGAAGCAAAAGCCCATGCCCACCTCGTCGATGCACCGGGCCACACCCGCCGGACCCAGGTCGGCCACCACCCCGAGTGCCTCGAGCACGTCCGCGGCCCCGACCGCCGACGAGGAGGCACGGCCGCCGTGCTTGCACACCTTGGCCCCGGTGGCCGCCACCACCAGGGCGGCGATGGTCGAGACGTTGATACTGCGGAGCCGGTCGCCCCCGGTGCCGCAGGTGTCGATGACCTCGATGCCGGCGGGCAGAGCCAGGGGCACGGCATGGGCGACCATGGCCCGGACGAACCCGGTCATCTCCTCGACCGACTCCCCCTTGGCCCGCAGGGCGACGGCGAGGGCGGCGATCTGTGCCGGGGAGGCGTCGCCGGAGAGGACCTGGCCGAGCACCACCTCGCCCTGATCGGCGGTCAGCGATCCGCCGGCCAGGAGGCCGGTGAGGATGCCCGGCCAACCGCCGAGCGACTCGAAGGTGGGCCGTCCCGCTGCCGGTGGGCCCGAGGGGCCCGGACCTCGTGCCGGCCGCTCTCCCACCCTCAGTCCCACCACAGGTCGTGGCCGAGCACCCCGCGGGCGATGAGGCCCAACTGGACCTGGGAGGTGCCTTCGACGATGGTCAGCTGGCGTGCGTCGCGGTACCAGAGCTCGGTCGGGTGCTCGTCCATGTAGCCGGCTGCACCGAGGAGCTGGACGGCCAGCCCTGAGGCCCGCACCGCCAACTCGGTGGCGAAGTACTTGGCCATGGACAGGAAGGGCACGTACTCCTTGGTGAACTTCCCCTGGTCGGCCAGCCAGGCAGCGCGGTAGGTGAGCAGCCGGGCCGCCTCGATGTCGACGGCCACCTTGGCGATCTCCCACTGGATGCCCTGGAAGTCGGCGATGGTCCCGCCGAAGGCCTCGCGTCGGCTCACGTACTCGGTGGCGTACATGAGTGCGCCCTCGGCCAGGCCGATGCCACGGGCGGCCACGATCGGCCGCATGGCGTTGAGGCCGAGCATGGCCAGCCGGAACCCGCCCACTTCGCCGATGACGTTCTCGGCCGGCACCCGGACCCGGTCGAGCACCAGCTCCCCGGTGTCGACACCGTGGACGCCCATCTTGCGGTCGGTGCGGCCCACTGAGACCCCCTCCCACTCCCTCTCGACGATGAAGGCGGTGATCGAGTCATGGGCCCGGGAGGCCGGGTCGCCGGTCTTGGCGAACACCGTGTACCAATCGGCCTCGCGCACACCGGACATCCAGCACTTGGTGCCGCTCAGGATCCATCCGCCCTCGTGGCCGGCGGCGGTGTCGGGCACCGCCCGGGTCCGCATGCCGGCCACATCGCTCCCGGCCTGGGCCTCGGACAGGCCGAACCCGGCGCGCAACTCACCGGTGGCGATGCCGGGCAGGTACCGCTTCTTCTGGTCCTGGTTGCCGGCGATCAGGACGGGGCCGGCCGGGAGGCGGGTGAGCAGTAGCATCAGCGCCGCCGAGTTCGAGTACTTGGCCACCTCCTCGATGGCGATGGTCAGGCCGAGGATGCCGGCACCCGATCCCCCGAGCTCGGTGGGAAGGCACAGCCCGAGGAGGTCCGCGTGGCGAAACTCCTCGAACAGGTCGGCCGGGTAGTCGCCCGTGGTGTCGATCTCGCGGGCCCGGGGCCTGACCTTGTCCTGGGCCAGGCGGCGGACGCTCTGCTGGAGGGCGGCAAGCTCGGGAGAGAGGTCGAAGTCCACGGTCGACGAGGCTACCCCGTCCGCCTCGTGCCTCAGCTCGGTGACGCCACTCTCAGGCCCTGGGCCAGGGCCGCCTCGCTCAACCGCTCATCGTAGGTAAAGACCGCGCCGAGGTCGGGACCCATCGAGAGGGCGGCGGCCAGGTGGACGGCGTCGAGGGCCGGGAGACCGGCCGGAGGGAGATCGCCGGACCGATCGAGGAGGGGCTCGTCCAGTCTGATCAGATGGACGCCGGCGAAGAGTCGGCGGGCCCGCCCGATGAGCTGGTCGTTACCCGAGCACCGCAGAGCGCGCACAGTCTCGGTGCGCAGCAGTGTCGACGAGGCTCGATCCGGCCACCCGATCAGGGCTTGGCGTAGCGATGCCGACTCGGGTTCGACGACGATCAGCTTCACGAAGGCCGATGTGTCGAGGTAGGCGCCCCTAGCGCTCATCGGCGCGCAGCTCGGCCAGGGCGGACGACGGTGAACCGCTTGCGAGCACAGGGAGCCCGAGCTCATCAGCCAGTTCGATGAGGTCACCCTCGCCCTCGGTGGCTCGGCCCTCCAGCACGAGTTGCTCGACAGCTCCCGCTCGCAGGGGCACGATCCGGGCGATCGGATGGCCGTGATCGGTCACGTTGACGACCTCCCCTTTGACGACCCGCTTGAGCAGCACGCTGGCCTGTTGGCGAAGCTCTCGGATGCCTACTGTGATGCTCATTGTGTACTCACTGTAGCACATTGTCGGTCTCGGTCGCAGTGCCGCTTGCGCTCCACCAGGGGGAACGGGGGACGGCCGGGTGCGACGAGGTCGTGCTCCGCGCCTACGTGCAGGAGCAGCTGACTCCCCGTCAGTAGGCTCTCCGGCCATGGCTCCCCCGGGATTGGCCAGACCCCCGGCGACCGGTGCGTCCGCGCTGCCCGCGGGGACCTACGAGGGCGGCGTGGTCATCGTCACCGGCGGCGGCACCGGGCTCGGGAAGGCCATCGCCACCGAGTTCGGCCGGCTCGGGGCATCGGTCGGCATCCTCAGCCGCAACGAGGAGCACCGCACCGCGGGGGTGGCCGCGGTCGGAGCGGCGGGTGGCACCGCACTGGCCGTCGAGTGCGACATCCGCCAACCGGAGTCGATCGCCGCCGCCTTCGACGCGGTCGAGTCGGGGCTGGGCCCGGTCGACGTGCTGATCAACAACGCCGCCGGCAACTTCCCGGTGCCGGCCGAGGACATGAGCCCGAACGCCTGGCGGACGGTGGTGGACATCGTGCTCAACGGCACCTACCTGTGCTGCCGCGACCTCGCCCGCCGGCTGATCCCGGCCGGTCGGGAGGGGGCCATCGTGAACGTGGGGGCGTCCTACGCCTGGACGGGCGGCCCCGGCTTCGCCCATTCGGCGGCGGCCAAGGCCGGTGTGAAGAACCTGACCGAGACGCTGGCGGTCGAGTGGGCGCCCTACGGCATCCGGGTGAACGGCCTGGTGCCCGGCCTGATGCCTCACGAGGACGAGACGGCGGACATCGCCGCCGTGCCGGGCAAGTACGTCGGCCAGGACTCGCGGGTCCCGGCCGGACGGGTCGGGTTCCCCCGGGAACTGGCCTGGGCCGCCACCTACCTGTGCTCGCCGTACGCCGCCTACATCAGCGGCCATTCCCTGGTCGTGGACGGGGCCAACTGGCAGCGGCGCCACACCGTACAGCCCCCGTTCACCCCGATCCGGGAACAGCTCGGCCGCCCACCGTTCGGGGAGCACCCCGCACCGGCGAAAGGAGCCACGTCATGAGCGACCTGACCGAGGAGGAGCGCGGCCTGGTCCGTCTCGACGTTCGCGGCCCGGTGGCGGTCATCACCAACAACCGTCCCGAGAAGCACAATGCGATGAGCGACGAGATGGACCGGCGGCTGTGGGAGGTCCTGGCCCAGGTGCACGGGATGAACGGGCTGCGGGCCATCGTCTGGCGCGGCGAGGGCCGGTCGTTCTCGTCGGGCCGGGACACCACCCAGCTCGGCCTGAGGGCCGAGGACATCTCCGACCTCGAGTTCATCGAGCGGGGCCATGGGCCGACCCAGATGTTCCTGACCATGCCGTGCCCGATCGTCTGCGCCCTCAAGGGCTGGGTGATCGGCGGCGCCTTCGAGCGGGCACTGCTGTGCGACATCCGGGTGGCGGCGGTCGGTACCCGGATGGTGCTGCCGGAGGTGGCCCACGGCGTCATCCCTGACTCCGGCGGCATGGCCCGGCTGTTCCAGATGGCCGGGCACGGCCTGGCCGCCGACCTGGCTCTCACCGGCCGGGTCCTGACCGCCGAGGAGGCACTGGGCCACGGCGTGGTCAGCCGCCTGGTCGCCGACGAGACCGAGTTGGACTCCGTGGTCATGGAGATCGCCGAGAAGATCGCCGCCGCGCCCGCCTTCACCGTGAAGATGGCCAGGAGGACGCTCTTCAACCTCGGCGCGGCCGAGGTCCAACGGTCCATCGCCGAGGAGGCGGTGGCCCAGTCCCTGGTCTTCGTCTCGGGGGACTACGCCGAGATGAAGGCCGCACAGGCAGAAGACCGCACCCCGGTCTACCGGAAGCGCTGATCCGCATAACCTCATCCGCAGGGCGTCATCCGCATGGCGTCATCCGAAGCCGCCACAGCACGCCGAACCTCGCGGAGGAGGATTCATGACCGAGAGGTCCACAACCGACGGAAGGTCGACCCACCCCGTGCCGGCCAGCGGGACATTCTCCTTGGGGGGGCTGGCCGTCCACCGGCTCGGCTACGGGGCCATGCAGCTCACCGGACCGGGGGTCTGGGGCGAGCCGGCCGACCGGCCCGAGTGCGTACGTGTCCTCCGACGGGCCATCGACCTCGGGGTCGATTTCATCGACACTGCCGACTCCTACGGTCCCGAGGTCAGCGAGGACATCATCTTCGAGGCTCTCCACCCCTACCCTGACGGATTGGTCATCGCCACCAAGGCGGGACTGACCCGGTCCGGACCGGGGCGGTGGGCGCCGGTGGGGCGGCCCGAGTACCTGAGACAGCAGTGCGAGATGAGCCTGCGGCGCCTGGGCCTGGAGCGGATCGAGCTCTTCCAGCTCCACCGCATCGACCCCGGGGTCCCGGACGGCGAGCAATTCGGGGTGCTGGCCGAACTGGTCGCCGAGGGCAAGGTGGGACAGGTGGGCCTCTCCCAGGTCGGTGTCGCCGAGATCGAGGCGGCCCGAGCGGTCGTCCCCATCGCCAGCGTGCAGAACCTGTACAACCTCACCGACCGCTCGTCCGAGGACGTGCTGGACTTCTGCTCGGCCGAGGGGCTGGGGTTCATCCCGTGGTACCCGATCGCCTCGGGCGGGCTGGCCGGGCCGGGCGGGCCGGTCGATGCCGTCGTGGAGGAAACCGGCGCCACGCCGTCCCAGGTGGCCCTGGCCTGGCTCCTGCACCGTTCGCCGGTGATGCTCCCCATCCCCGGCACCAAGTCGGTGGGCCACCTCGAGGAGAACTGCGGCGCCGCCACTCTGGCGCTGAGCAGCGGTCAGGTTGCCGCACTCTCGGCGGCGAGCGACGGCTCGTAGCCGCGGGGGATCGATCCGCCCAGGGAGACTCCCCGGCCTCGAGGCAATCCGGCCTTTCGGAACTGAACGGGGTACGTCGCTCGCCACCGTGAGCACTCGGCACCGCCGATGACGACAACCTTCTCATCCAGCCCGACCGTCTGAAAGGGCCGCCAACCCCGGTGGCCCATTTGACCTCAATCGACGGCGGACCGAGAATCGTTCCATGTCGAGTGCAGAGATTGACGACTACCTGGCGGATCTTGAAGAGCCCAAACGGTCCACGTTGCAGCAGCTGCGACAGACGATCGTTGACATCGTGCCTGAAGCCGCGCAGGGCATCTCGTACGGATCCCCTGCCTTCCGGATACGAGGGAAGGTCGTTGCCGGATTTGCGGCGTTCAAAAACCACCTCAGCTATCTGCCCCACAGCGGCTCCGTGTTTCCAGCACTACAGAAGGAAGTTGCTCCCTACCGGACTTCGACTGGCGCACTTCAGTTCCCTGTCGACTCGCTGCTGCCGAAGCCTCTCGTCGAGAAGCTCATCAGAGTCCGGATCGCCCAAGCCTTCCCGGAGTGAGATTCAAATCCATGCCATCGATCAAGGTCGATCGGCGGCCGTCAGCTGGCGATCCGGGGCACGCTCCTCGAGGGGCGCTCCATCCATGGATCGGAAGGGCCCGACGACGGCTGCACTTACGGCCGACCGGCAAGGATCGTGAGGCCCTCTCCGTCGAGGTCCGCGTGTGCACCTTTGCGACCAGTCATGGCCAGGACCAGGGAGACCAGTGGTCCAGAGACTTCAGGACCATCGCCGTGTGACCAATCGCTGTCCGTGGACCGCAGACTCAGGCCCGCGATCCGCCTCTTCGCACCGATCAGGAGGTTCGAGTTCTTCCAACTGTCGGCCACGGCAGTCAGCGCTGCCTCGGGTGAGGCATGCTTCAGGCCCAGCGGTCGACGGATGTCCTCTCCGTGGACGATGATCTCGCCGAGCATTGCCATGACCGGGGCGGGTGGACGGTTGGTCGTCGTCGTCCGATCACGGAGCCGAGCAACCAGATGATCTGGACCGATTGCCGCAAGCCTCCTGGCTGCTCGATCGGCGAAGACATTGAACCGGAAGCCAGCCAAGATCATCTCCTTGTAGAAGTTCAAGGGTGTCTGCTCGGCGGCGGCCAGGACATGGCCAGCGGTGTCTTGAACGGTCCACCCCTCGCACCACGAGGCCTCGCCCCACTGAGCAGGAGTCAGGGTGGACCAAGTATCGGCCATGTCGGCTCGCTCCGAATGGATGAACCCCCAGGTCTCTTCGGACTTCATGACGAACTCCTTGCTTCCGGTGGTCGACCCCGACTCACCCTACCGACAAGGCGATGGTCCTGCCCGTGAGGTGTTTCGCAGAAGGAGGTCGGGTGGCGAGTGCCTCTCCGCGATATGAGACCGCGACAGGAGACACCCAGCGCCACCCCGCAGCGATGACCGGTCACGCGGAGAGCATCTCCTCCTTTGCCCGAAATCGGTTACGGGCTCCGATGGTCAGCTCGTACGCAGTGGCCGGGAACTTGAGCCACCACCGCTCGAGGAGCCGGTAGTCGTCGGCGCTGACGAGTCGCCCAGCAAGATCGGGTCGTCGTCTCAGTGCATGGCGCCGTGCCCGGGCAGCATGCATCGGGTCAGAGCAGAACGCGATCACGTCGCAATCCTCGACCAGCGGTAGAGAAAGCTCCACATTCTCACCAGTCGTCATTGCGCTCTCGTCCAAAACCACAACCTCAGGTGCGATGCCGAGCGACACTGCCAGCGCAGCCATCACGTTGGCCTCCGACGGCCCGACGCCCGAAGATCCGCCAGAGAACACGATCCTTGTGTCCCGATCCTCAACGCACGATCGCATTGCTATCTGCACTCGCCACCGTTGGATCGGATGGACGCCTCCCCCGTTCCGCTTGGAGTGGTAGCCGAGGACCACCAACCCGTACGTCTCGGTCGGCCATCTCGATCTGGAAGATCTTGATGCACGCCACTGGAGGCATTCCGAGAGAGCAACGCCGAAGAGGCCAACTGCGGCGACGCCTGCACCAACGACGGTGGCCGGGCGAGGGGAGGGCACTCTCGAATGGTTGCACGTATGTCTCGATCCGACAATGGCGCCGAGCAGAGCGTCCCCAGGTGGAAGGGCCTAGGATTTTGTCGATGGCGACTCGTCGGATTCTCATATCGGTCTCAGCGCCAGTCCTTTGCCTGGCCGCCTGCTCGTCAGCCGGAACAGCCATTCGATCGTCGAGCGGCCCCTCTGTCGATTCCTCGGCCGGGGCTTTGCCGCATCACCGCACGGTGGTGCTTGACCCCTCGACCGGGAACGTAGTTGAACCTGGCACTCCAGGCTCTCCCACGATCGTCATTCTCAGCCCAGTCACGGGTCACGTAGTCAGACTCATCCGCTAGCAGCGGCTCGGCGTTGCTCCTAGCGACATGCCCCGGCAGCCGAGGGCAGGGCACCCGAAGCAGGACCGCGATGATCCTTGCGGCGTTGCGCACGCGTGGGTTGTTCCGGGGCGGACGAGTGGCGGCCGTGCCCTTGAGGATCGGATCGTCTGGCGGCCCCATGTCTGTCTACTGGGTGAGAATGCGCTCTCCCGGTCATTCGTATGCACTCCGGGATCAGTGGGTGACGACGCCAGCACTGCAGTGCAGTCATGAGACTGCCCGTGCGGCTGACTCGGAGTGACAGTCCTCCGCCTCCCATGAACAGGCGGTTAGGTTTCTTGCATGGACCAACAGCCGAACATCCTGCTCATCATGACCGATGAGGAGCGCTACCCGCCTCCGTACGAGGTCGAGAGTGTGCTCGCTTTCCGCAATTCCCAGCTGACCGCCCGAGAGTCGATCAGATCGCGTGGGCTCGAGTTCCACCGGCACTACGCCGGCTCCACGGCCTGCACCCCCAGCCGGGCGACACTCTTCACCGGTCAGTACCCCTCTCTTCACGGGGTCACATCCACCGACGGCACTGCCAAGCAGAACTCCGATCCGGGCATGCACTGGCTCGACCCCGACTCCGTGCCCACACTGGGCGACTGGTTCCGGGCCGGTGGCTACCGCACCCACTACCGGGGCAAGTGGCACGTCTCCCTCGCCGACCTGACCATTCCGGGTACCCATGAAGGTCTCATGGCCTCCGACGACGACGGCAACCTGCTGCCCGAAGCGGTCGACGCCTACAGGAAGGCCGACCGACTCGACCCATTTGGGTTCTCCGGGTGGATCGGCCGTGAGCCGCACGGCGCCGCCAAATCCGACTGCGGGACGGTCCGGGATGGCGTCTTCGCGAAGCAGGTGGTGGAGTTGTTCGACGACCTGGCTGCGGTCCGCACCGACGGCCCATGGCTGACGGTGGCTTCTTTCGTGAACCCCCACGACATCGCCTTCTCGGGGTTCGGGTGGGAGCAGATGCTCCAGTTCGGCCCGCCCGACGACTCTGTGCCCGAGGTCCCCGAGCCGCCCTCTCAGTCCGACCCGTTCACCGGTCGGCCGGCCTGCCAGGAGGCGTTCAAGGCGGTCTGGCCTCAGATGATCTTCGAGACGGCCACTGACCTCGGCTACCGTCGGCTCTACTACTACCTGCACAAGCTGGTCGATCAGGCGATCGGGCGGATCCTCGAGTCGCTGGAGCTGAGCGGCATGGCAGACGATACCATCGTCGTGTTCACCTCGGACCACGGCGACGTGCTGGGAGCACACGGCGGGCTGATCCAGAAGTGGTGCAACGCCTTCGACGAGGCGACCCGGGTACCACTGCTGATCGCCGGTCCCGGCATCGCCACGGGTGACGAGGGGGTCACCATCCCCACCAGCCACGTCGACCTGATCCCCACCCTTCTCGGCCTGGCCGATATCGATATCGAGCAGGCGACGGAGGGAGTGGCCGCACACCACGACGAGGCCCAGCCCCTGCCGGGCCGGGACCTGAGCGGAATCGTCCGCGGCACGACCGATTCTGCGTCGATGGAGTCACCGATCTACTTCATGACGGAGGACGACGTCACTCGGGGCGTCACCCAGGTGAACATCATCAGCGGTGCGCCGTTCGAGGCCGTCTCCCCGCCGATCAACATCGAGTCAGTCCTCGCAACGTTGCCGACCGGAGAGAGAGGCGCTGGGGAGCTGTGGAAGCTGAACCACTACTTCGAGCGCCTCGACGACTGGTACGCGGCTCAGGGCATGAGACCGAACCCATTCTTGGCTCCGGCCGCCGAACCCGAATGGGAGCTGCACAATCTGACTGCCGACCCCGAGGAGCGCCACAACCGGGCCTTCGACGATCCTGCAGCCTTGTCGAGAATGAGGTCGGTACTCGAGACGGAGCGGGACGCCAAGCGCCGGATCCCGATGCTGCGGAATGCCACCACATAGGCCACGCCACCACATGGACCACTCGGTTGGGACTGTCCCCAGACATGTCTGATTGATCCTGTGGCAGACACTGCGGTCGATTCGTAGCCTTCAGAGATCCCCGGCAGGATTGCGAAGTTCCCGCCGGTGGCTGTGGCTTCCCGGTTTCGAACGAACGGACTCACCGCCAGGGTCTTGCCGCCGAGCGGCTCGTCCGGGACGACACAAATTTCGCGGCCGCGGACGGGCCAGCAGCTCCAGGCCCGTTCACCCGATTGCTCAGGGCGGCCCGAACACCACCGGCGCCGAGCGGACCCCGGCGATCACCGGGGATGCGGTCCGCTCCACCGGTCCGGCCACCTCGACCGAGCCGAAACGGGCCAGCAGCTGCTCGAGCAGGATCCGGCCCTCGAGCCGGGCGAGGACCGCCCCGATGCAGAAGTGGGGACCGAACCCGAAGGCGACGTGCGGGTTGGGGTCCCGGGCCGGGTCGAAGCGCTCGGCGTCGGGCCCGAACACCGACTCGTCCCGGTTGGCCGAGGCGTAGAGCATGAGTACCGGCTCATCGGCGCCGAGCTGCCTGCCGGCCAGTTCGGTCGGCCTGGTGGTCGTGCGCATGAACGCCACCACCGGCGTGGTCCACCGGAGCATCTCCTCCACGGCCACCGGCACGGCCCGGGCCGTGGAGGCGGCCACCCGCGACCGTAGCGACTCCCACTCCCCCGGGGCCTCGGCGAATCCGAGCAGGCCGCCGGACATCATGTTGCGGGTGGTCTCGTTGCCGGCCACCAACAGCTGCACCAGGAACATCGCCAGCTCGGCGTCGGTCAGGCGGTCGCCGCCCACCTCGGCGGCCCCGAGCTCGGAGATGATGTCGTCACCGGGGGCCGCCCGCCGGTCGGCCGCCGCTGCCAACAGGTAGGCCACCATCTCGCCGCTCAGTGCGGCGCGCTCCTCCTCGGGCCAGTCGGTGGCACCGGGGATGACCGCCTCGGACCACCGGAAGAACCGCGGCCACTCCGCCTCGGGCACGCCAAGCAGATCGCTGATCACCTGCAGTGGCAGCGGGACGGCCACCTCGGACACGAAGTCCACGGCGCGGCCCGGGTCGATTCGTTCCACCAGGGCCACCGTGCGGGCCCGAACCCCATCCTCGAGAGCCCGCATGAACGAGGGCCGAAAGCCGGGCTGCACCAGGTTGCGGTAGCGGGTGTGGTCCGGAGGGTCGGTGTGCATCATGGTGGGCGGTGTGGGGTACTCGCTGCCGATCTCGAAGACCATGATCCCCTTGGCCGAGCAGTAGGTCTCGGGGTCACGCGAGATGGCCACCACTTCGGCGTGGCGGCTCGCCACCCAGAATCCGACCGTCTCGTTGCGGGCCAGCGGCGCCTCGCGGCGGAGTCGGGCATACAGGGGGAACGGGTCTCCGGCGTAGAAACCCGGGTCGAGGAGCGGCGCGGTCGGGTCGGTGGGGAGGGAGTCGGTCATGGGGCCGGTGCGGGCACGGGCGGGGACCCCGACGCGCGGTCAGTAGGGCCCGATGCGCTGATCGGGGTTGGTGTCGACCAGATGACGACCGTCGGTCGACACGTGGCTCGTCCACTGGTGGCCGTCCCACCAGCGGAAGTCGAAGCGCCCGCCCGGATCGGGATGCCACGCCGGCGGTGAGGGGGGCCGGCCCGCGTTCGACTCGGACCGCTCCGGCCGGTGCGAGCCCTGATCCGGAGTCGCCGCCGGTTGTTGCGACGCCTCGCCGGCCTCGGGCGGCCGCCGGTTGGCCGGCTGGGGGTAGGCGGGGAACTGCTCGGCCACGCTCGGGGCCCGGGAGGCGTACGGCCTCGTCACCGCCGAGGACGGCCCCGCAGCCCCCGGGGTGCCGACCGCGGAGCCGTTGTGCTGTGCCCGGCGGACCTCGGAGGAGTGGGCGAACAGGTAGAGGATCAGGCCAAGCAGCAGCGACAGGAACCAGAACAGGGCCCAGACCATCGAGGGCAGCCCCCAGGGCGTGCGGCCGAGCGTCCTCCGGTCGTTCTCCGACAGTCGGTAGCCCACCGCTGCCCAGAGAAAGGCCAGTGCGACCAGGACGACTGCTTCACTCCCGCTCACGTGCGGCACAACCCCGACTCTATTCCTCTTGTCGGCCTGCAGCAGATTCCTCCTGGTGGGACCCCGTTCCGGCCGAGTGCCGGGACCGGGCCCGAGGACTCCTCATGTCCTTCCCGTAGTGGACAACAGGTATCTTTGTCGAGTTGACACCGCCCCGACCGGCTCAGGGCGGGGTCGACGCCAGCGAGCTCAGGCTTCGCCGTCTGGTGAGTCCACCGCCTTTTTCACCTTGGCCGCCAGCGCCTCGAACAGGGGATACCCTCGGGCCCAGCTCATTGCGTCGATGGAGGGCCTCCACATCTCCCAACGATCGACCAGCGTGCGCCCGAGCAGGAGCTTGATCAGATCGAAGTCGAAATGGCCGAGGCGTTCGAGCGCGGCCAGCTGCTCGAAGTAGTCGAGCTCCCGGTAGAGGATGTAGGCCTCGTTCGAGTTCGCGGCGACGAACCCCTGGAATGCGATGCTGAGTTCCTCTTTCGTCTTGAACCGGCCCACCAGCTGCCTCGCCTCGACGAGAGGCTCCTCGTCCCAGCGGCGCAGGAAGTCTCCCGCTATCTGGGACTCGCGGAGCTTTCTGGCTTCTTTGACCTGTCGGCCGGCCAGTATGGCTGCGCCGATGGCGCCGAGAAGGCCCAACGCACCCACTGCAGTGGCGACAGCAGTCACCTGCTCCGCCCAGTTCGGTTGGAGTGCCGGCATCTTCCTCCCGTGCGCGCATCGAGCAGACCCGGTCAGCCTATGTAGCCGCCGCCGCCGTGGCTAACGCTGGCGCCCTGGTGGCTCGACGGATCGGGCGCTGCGACCCATCGGCGTTCGCGCCATGACACCTCCGATGGAGCGGCACGCCAGCGGCTTGGTGATGTCGGGGGTGGCCGGGAGGCGAAACCATTTGCCCAGTTGGCGGCGGAGCTGCTCGTCTGCGCGCCCGCACCCGGCGATCCGGTGGGAGCAGACGACCGCTATCTGAGAGCTGGCCCAAACAGGAAAGACGCTATAATTCTGTACATGACGACACTCCCCGTTGCTGAAGCCCGTGCACAGCTCTCCAAGCTCATCGACAGGGCTGCCTCCACTCACGAACGCTTCGAGATCACGCGCAACGGCCAACGAGCCGCCGTTCTGCTCGGTGCTGACGACTACGACGCCTTAAAAGAGACGATCGCTGTGCTCGGAGACTCACCGTTTCTCCATGACCACCTCGAGGGCATCAGTGCACTCCAACAAGGTGACCACTTGGACCAAGAGGGGCTTGCTGCGAGGATGCGGGGAGTGGGACGCCTTCCAGCCACAAAGTGACCAGCGAGCCGTACCAGCTCCGGATCTCTGGTCCTGCGGCACGGTCGCTCGCCGAGGTGCTGCCGGCGAAGGTGGCCGCGGCTGCCGAAGCGTTCATCACCGGACCTCTGTTCGACGATCCGCATCGAGTCGGCAAGCCGTTGAACCCACCTCTCGATCCAGCCTGGTCTGCCAGACGCGGCGACTACCGAGTGCTGTACCTGATTGACGACGCTGCTCGAATGGTGAACGTCACGGCTGTCCGCCATCGAGGCGACGCCTATCGCAGGTGACACCGATCGTGCTTCGACTCGGCGATCGCTGACGGCGGTCACTCTTTGGACCGACGCGGGTTTCGCACCGTGACAAGTGGTCCCCTGAACGATGTCAAGCCCACCTCGTGGTCTTGGGGTGTCATTGTACGAACACTCCTCCGGCGGCAAAAGCCCTAGTCACGGCCGTCATCGACGGCCAAGCGATCCGTCACGCAGCGACGAACGCCGTCCTGCGGACAGGAGAGGGCGCCCGATGGGCCAGATGGACTCCTTCGTGGGTTCGAACGGAGCCCGACGCGCCTGCAGCAATCTTGCGTCACTTCTGCGGTAAGTACACGGCTGCCCGCCTCCTGGTCGGTTCGTGGCCGGCTGGGCCTTGACAAGGCTCTCTCGACAGATAACTATGGGTGATAGATTACCTATCACCCATAGTTGCGGAGCTGCAGGTGGCGACAACTGAGACGAACAACCAGGTTGATCGACGAGGGCGCCGTCGGGAAGCCAAGCGGGCGACGATCCTGGCCGAGGCGTGGACGCTGGCTCGTCGTGACGGCCTGGCCGCCATCTCGCTGCGAGACCTCGGGGAGCGCGTCGACCTGCGTCAACCGTCCCTCTACGCCTACTTCGACTCGAAGCTCGGCTTGTACGACTTGATGTTCGCCGACGGCAATCGGCAGCTCCTCGACCTGACGAGGTCCCTCTCCCTGAGCGACGAGCCACGCGAGGCGCTGGTTGGGTTCGTCGAGGCGCTGGTGCGCTTCTCGAGCGAGGATGTCGTGCGCCACCAGCTGTTGTTCCAGCGAACGATCCCCGGCTTCGAACCTTCCTCGGCGTCTTACGAGGTCGCCCTCGAGTTCTACGAGATCGCCCGCCAAAGGCTCGCCGCGGCCGGCGCGTCCGATCCCGGAGACGTCGACGTCTTCAGCGCACTGGTAAACGGACTCGCCCATCAGCAGGTGGCAAACGACGCCGGTGGCGATCGCTGGGTACGCCTCGCCGCACGGACTGTGGACATGTTTCTGGCCGACGTCGATCGACGTCGGCAGGGCAGCGCTCGGAAAGGAGCACGGCAATGAACCAGGCAACCATCCGCGACGTGACCACGGTCCCGAGGATCGCCCACGACGAGGCGATGCGGATCGCCGCAGTGGAGAACACCAAGTTCGCGGGCTTGGTCGCCAGCTTCGAGCCCGGCGACTGGACCAAGCCCACCGACTGCGTGCTCTGGGACGTGAGAGCCCTCGCCGCTCACGTCGTGGGGTCCGCCGCCGGTCAGGCGTCGCCCCGCGAGTTCGTCCGCCAAGTGCGGAAGGGGCGTCCGCTGGTCGCTGAGATCGGTGGCAAGTTCTGGTGGGACGGGATGAACGAGCTCCAAGTGCGTGAGCGAACACACCTCAGTACCCAAGAACTTGTCGCCGAGTGGGGTGCCACCTCCGCCAGGGCTTTGCGCGCCCGCACCCGGCTCCCGCGCCCGATCGCCAGACTTCCCCTGCTGAAACTCCCCGCACCGGTCGGCCGACAGCCGCTCTCCTACCTCTTCGACGTCGGTTTCACCCGCGACGTGTGGATGCACCGCATCGACCTGGCTCGGGCAACGGCCAAGACGCTGGACGTCGATTCCGATCACGACGGACGGATCGTGGCTGACCTCGTCGCCGAATGGGCGAGCACCCACCGTGAGCCATTCACCCTCACGCTCGGCGGCCCAGCCGGAGGGCAGTTCCGAGCCGGAACCGGCGGCGAAGAGGTCGACATGGGCGCCATCGAATTCTGCCGGATTCTGGCCGAGCGAGGTCACGGCACCGGGATCCTCCGCCACAGCCTTCCTCTCTAGCCCGGCCCCCAGCCCCCACCCCAAGACGCAAAGGAGCAGGCATGGAAACGCAAATCACCGAGATCGCCGAGAACATCTACCGGTTCTCGACCTTCGTCCCCGACGTCGGTCCGACTGGCTTCACCTTCAACCAGTACCTCATCGACGACGAGGAGCCCCTGCTCTTCCACACCGGGCAGAGAGCCACCTTCCCGCTCCTCGCCGAGGCCATCGCCACGATCACCCCGCTGGACCGGCTCCGCTGGATCACTTTCGGCCACGTCGAAGCCGACGAGTGCGGCGCCATGAACAAATGGCTCGCCGCAGCACCCCAGGCCGAGGTGGCACACGGGGCGCTCGGCTGCATGGTGTCGCTGAACGACTTAGCTGATCGGATGCCCCGCCCACTGGCCGACGGCCAGGTCATCGAGCTCGGCGCACACCGGGTCCGGCACATCGACACCCCGCACGTTCCCCATGGCTGGGAGGCCCGGATCCTCTACGAGGAGACCACCAACACACTGTTGTGCGGAGACCTCTTCACCCAACTCGGCAACGGCCCTGCGGTCACGACCGATGACATTGTCGGGGCCGCCGCGCAGGCAGAGGATGTCTTCGGGGCCAGCTGCCTCACACCGAACACCGGCCCCACTATCCGGCGACTGGCCGACCTCAGCCCGACGATGCTTGCCGTCATGCACGGCTCCTGCTTCTCCGGCGACGGGTCAGGGGCGCTCCTGGCGCTCGCCGACGACTACGACAGGCGTCTCTCCGAGGTCCGGTCCTGAAGCGGCACCTTCGGCCGCATCAAGGAAGCGGACATCAACCTGTCACCAACTAGTTTGTCGAATTTCGTGGGGACGGAGGGGGTCGAACCCTCACTGGAGGCGGTTTAAGCGCCTTGCCTCTGCCAATTGGGCTACGTCCCCGCGGCCGAAGGGCCATCTCACCACAAGCCGATCACCCACGCCCACAGGCACGGCCAGCACGCCCACGTCACCTCCGCCGACGAGCAGGTCGTTGCGCCCATCCGCTCTGATCCCCGAGGCTAAAGGACAGGCGGACATCGGTCGATGTACCTCCCACAACGAGGGGCCGCTGACTTTGCTGGTCGCCCTTCCTCAAGAGGAGACGGCAGCGTCCGCATGGCAACTCGAGTGGGAGCGGGGATGTCGGCCCGAGCTATGGCCGTGGGATCAGGAGGAGTGCGCTAGGTGGTCACGCGGCCCAGAGTCTGGTCGAAGTCGGTGCGGGTGGGTGCCGCTGCAGTGGTGGCTGCTGCCGTAGTCGTCGGGCTGCAGTTCACGCAGTCCACTGGGGTAGCCCGGGCCGTGGCGGACACCGGCGTCGGCGTACACCTCCTGCAGAGCAGCGGCACTGGGCTGACCATGCCGGTCATGGGAATGGTCGAGACCGCCGACGGGAAGGGATATTGGCTGGTGGCCAGTGACGGCGGCATCTTCACCTTCGGCGACGCCCCGTTCTACGGGTCGACCGGGGCCATCCACCTCAACCAGCCGATCGTGGGCATGGCCGCCACCCCGGACGGACGCGGGTACTGGCTGGTGGCCAGTGACGGCGGCATCTTCACCTTCGGCGACGCCTTGTTCTACGGGTCGACCGGCGGGGCACCCGTTGCCGCAGCCACGGTCGGCGTCGCCGCTCATCACCCCGGAACCGGTTATTGGACGGTGACCAGTGGAGGATTGGTGTCGAGCTTCGGAGGGGCCCCGTTCGCCGGCTCACTGGCCGGTTCGACGCCCTCGAGCAGTCCGGCGTCCACCACCCTCCCGGCCAACATCCCGCCGTCGCCGAACTTCTTGAGCGACTGCTACCCCCACAACGACAGCGCGCCGTGCCTGTCGATGATCGAGCAGGCCACCACCAATGCCCGGTCGTTCGAGGGGCTGGGGCCGATGGTCCTGCCCTCGAACTTCGGCGCGCTCGACCCGGCCGAGCAGGCATTCGTGGTCACGAACATCGAGCGGGTCGATCGGGGGCTCCCGCCCTTCGTCGGGCTGGTGGACGCCTTCGACGCCGATGCCCAGGCGGGGGCACAGGGGAACACCGACCCGGGCCCGACCCAGGTTCCTCCGGGGCTGCAGATCATCGCCTGGGCGAGCAACTGGGCGGAGAACGGCAATACCTTCGGATCCAACTACTTCTACATGTACGACGATGGGGTCGGCAGCGGAAACGTCGAGTGCACCTCGGTGGGGCAGGCCGGCTGCTGGGGCCATCGGAAGAACGTCCTCTCGCTGGCCGACTACCAGCAACGCTACGGAGGCAGCCTCTACATGGGGGCGGGCGAGGCCTACGGGACTTTTGCCAACGGCTGGGCTTCGGACACCGAGCTGATGGTGCTGGCCGCCGGCCCGACCCCTCCCCTCGCCTACACCTGGGCGGCGGCGGTGGCAGCGGGAGCCCGCTAGTCCGCCCCGGTAGCGGCGGAGCAGCGAACCGCGGCACGGATGCCGCGTTCCCGTAGGGACCTGGGCGGCGACGGACTGCGGGCCTCCGGGCCGGGACGATACGTTGGCCGCCATGGACAAGCGAGTGGCGGTGCTCACCCAGACCGGTGACTACGTCGGGCCGGAGTTGGCCCGCAGGCTCATCGACGACCACCACCTGGTTCTCCATGCACCGCAGGAACCGCTGGTCGACGAGTTGGGTGCCCTCGGCGGCCAGGTCGAGGTGGTCACGGCCGCCGAGGTCGACCTGCGGACCGCCGAGGGGAACCGGGCGCTGGTCGAGCGGGCCATGGCCCGCTTCGGACGGATCGACGCTGCCGCCTTCGTCACAGGGTCGGGCATCATCACCGGTCGGTTCCTGCAGATCTCCCCCGAGGACTGGGAGCGCACCAAGGCCGGCAACCTCGACATGGTCTTCCACGGCCTTCAGGCGCTGATCCCCCCGATGCTCGAGCGGGGCTCGGGCGACATCGTGGTGTTCACCAGTGCCACCGGGGCACGGCCAGAGCCGGGCGTCTCCACCTACGCGGCCACTCGGGCCGGGGCCAACGCCCTGGTCCGGGCCGTGGGCCAGGAGCACGCCCGCCACGGGCTGTGCATCAACGCCATCGGCACCAACTTCATGGACTTCCCCGGATTCCTACGGGCCAGCGGGGCCGACGCCGATCCCGGGCGCCGCAGCCGGATCGAAGCCCAGGTACCGGCCCGGCGCCTCGGGGGCATGGGCGAGCTGGCCGAGTTCGCCACCGTGCTCCTCAGGGGCCGAACGCGCTTCCAGACCGGCCAGTTCTTCAGCTACAGCGGGGGTTGGAGCGCCTGACCCGCCTCGACCCACTCCTTTCCGGGACCGCCCTGGCAGTCCGGCGCCGCTGATAGGGCTCCCCCGGCCCCTAGCCCGGGCTCCGGAGGGCAACCGCTCCCGCCACCGCCTCGAGCTCCTCGTCCCGAGGGCGGTCGACCTCCCGCTCGAGCCCGTCGTCCCCCGGCCAGGGCCCGAAGACCCGGGTCGGCCGGCTGACGGCCTCCCATATCGGCCACCGTTCGACCCCACCGGACCGGGCGAAGGCGATCCAGTCACGCCGCATGGCGGCGGACAGCGCGAAGGCGGATTCCCCTCCACCGGAGAAGCCCTGCACGCCGGGATTGTGGACCGTTCCGAACACGAACGGGATCTCCAAGGCGTGGCACGAGCCCAGGACTCCCCCGAAAGCCGGGGACCTCCACGTGAACAGATAGTTGTAGGTCCCCACGCCGGGGGCTGCGGCCGCGGCGTGGGCTTCGGCGAACCGGATGCTCGGGAGCCGGAACACGAACTCGGTCGACATGGCCACCCAGAGGTCCTTCGGAGCCACCGCCTCGCCTCTCGAGAGGCGCGCCTCTCTGACTGTGGAGATCAACCGGTCGGCGGCCTCCGGGTCCGGGACGAGACGCTCCACCCATCCACGCAGCCGGTCCTCGCTCAGCGAGTCGAGCTTGGGATTCGCCACCGCGAAGAAGGTCGTCTCGTCCCTCGTGGTTCCGATGACCAGGGGAACCCGGGAGGCCGTGCCGGACCCGACCGCAGCATCGGGCGGAGACGGCAGCAGCCCGCCGTCGACCACCGGCATCATGAGCAGCCCCGACAGGTCGCTCCGCCCGGCCTGACCGAGCTCGGCCGCGGCCCGGACCAGCTCGTCCGCCGGCACCCGCTCCAGCGCCTGGCGGGTCATCGGCACGCCCAGGTGGGCGGCCAATCCCTCCGCGGTCTGCGCCGCCTGGTCGGCGGAGTAGACCTTCGGCGGGCCGCTCTCCACGATGGCCCGGTGGAACAGCCCGCTCGCCGCCGGCGTGGCCATCAGCGCGGTGACGCTCATCCCCCCGGCGGACTCGCCGAAGATGGTCACATTGCCCGGATCGCCTCCGAACGCCTCGATGTGGTCGCCGACCCATCGCAGGGCGGCCACCTGGTCGGCCAGACCCCAGTTGCCGAAGCCGGACCAGGGTTCCCCGTGCAGCCAGGTCTGGCCCGGCTCCTCCAGTGCGGGGTGGGCCAGGAACCCGAGCAGGCCGAGGCGATAGTTGATGGTGACCACGACCACGTCACCCTCGCGGGCCAACATCCCGCCGCGGTAGAGGGCCCCTGCCCCGGAGCCGGACACGAAGGACCCCCCGTGGACCCACACCATGACAGGCCGTCGGACGCTGTCGAGTCCGGGAGTCCAGACATTGAGGCTCAGACAGTCCTCCGAGTGCTCATCGGGCTCCCCGCCGAGGGACATCTCGACCAGGCCCGGCGACTGGGGGGCTGCGGGCCCGAACGAGTCGCACTCCCGGATGCCCGCCCACGGCTCGGGGGCCGCCGGCGGCCGCCAGCGGCGGGTCCCTTCGGGAGGTGCGGCATAGGGGATGCCCGAAAACGACCACAGCCCGTGTCTTCGAACCCCTCGGACCCGGCCACTTCGGATCTCGACCACTCCGTCCACGATTGAGACCTCCAGTTC
Source organism: Acidimicrobiales bacterium (assembly GCA_035531955.1). Classification (GTDB taxonomy): domain Bacteria; phylum Actinomycetota; class Acidimicrobiia; order Acidimicrobiales; family RAAP-2; genus Bog-756. The sequence continues at coordinate 25,313 of DATKRZ010000099.1, forward strand.
ACCCGTCGAGCTGCCGATAACAACACGCAACCTACCGAATGAGATGACGCGGCCGTCGGCGCAGTCGTCCGAGAGGGGCAAGGGGCAACCGCGGCGCCGGGCCGAACAGCCCGCCCATGGACCCGGGAGTGCTCTCCGGCTACCTTTGACCGCGCACCGCAAACCGCGGCCCTTCTCACCGACCTCGGAGGACAGATCAGGCGTGAAAGGAGCGGTTGAGGTGGTGAAGGGGCGACCGGTCACCGGCGGGAGAACAGGCGCGGCGGCCGTCATGGCACTGGCCTGCCTCCTCGTCATGGCGGTCCCCGTCCTGGCGTCCGGCCAGGCCGGCGCAGCAGGCAGCCCCACCACCCCGACCGGTGCCACCAGCTCGACCTCCGCCACCAGCTCGACCACCACCACCCGGCCGGGCAGCCCCTCACAAGCCCAGATCGACTCGACCGAATCCCAGGTGGCCGCGCTCGTGTCCCAGATCTCCTACCAGCAGGCCGTGCTCGACCAGGCCGACGAGGCCTACAACCGGTCGGTCGTCAGCGCGAAGGCCACCCAGGCCTCGCTCCAGACCACCGCCGCATCGATCGCCGCCGACAGATCCCAGCTCGACGTGGAGCGGGCCCGGCTGCGCGACGAAGCGGTGCAGGCCTACATCGGCGACAGTTCGTCCGGTGCCGTGGCCGCGCTGTTCTCCTCCCCCACCAGCACGGCGCAGATCCGGAACCTCTATTCGACGATCAGCGCGGCCAACCTGGCCGCGGACGTCGCCCGGATCAATGCCGGACAGCGTGCCCTCAACGCCACCCAGTCCCGGCTGCTCGTGGAGCAGCAGTCGGAGACGGCCCAGCTCGCCCATGAGAGCCTGGCCCGACAGAAGGCGGCCGACATCAGTGCGCAGTCGGTGACCACGCTGGGCCAGGTCAAGGGGATCCTGGCCGAGGAGGTCGCCCAGCAGGCCGCCAACCAGGCCATGTCCGCGGTCGGGGTCGCGGCAACGGCGAAGTCCGCGTCGGTGGCGGACACCGCCGCCATCCAGGCCTCCCAGGACTCCCAGGTTGCCGGCGCCGTGGGCAACGGGAGTCCGGCCGCCGCCAGCGCCGCCGCCGCCGCCGACCAGGCGGCCGGCCTGGCCGCCACGATCGGTGGATCCTGGGCCGGCCCGGTGACCATCACCGGTGGGGGCCTCCCGCAGCCCGCCGGCACGGCTGCCGTGCATGCGGCCATGGCCTACCTGGGCGTCCCCTACGTCTGGGGGGGCATGGGCCCACAGGGCGTGGACTGCTCCGGGCTCACCGCGTTGGCCTGGGCTGCGGCCGGTGTCCCGCTGCCCCATTCCGCCGCCGACCAGTACGCCGTGTCGCACCACGTCAGCATGTCCGAGCTGATCCCGGGGGACCTCCTCTTCTACGACTTCAACGGCACCGGAATCGACCACGTGGTCATGTACGTCGGCCCGACCGTGGGAGGCCTGCCCACCCCCTATGGCAGCGACACCGTCATCGAGGCCGCGCACACCGGCACGGTGGTCAAGTTCGCTCCGTACTGGCCGGCCGGCCTGGTCGGTGCTGCCCGCCCGTAGGCATCCCCGTCTAGGGTCACCAGAGGCGTCATGACACTGGAGCTCACCATCGTGGTCCCCGCCTTCAACGAGGCCGGCCGCCTCGCCGAGGGCATGGGGCGCTTCGACACCGCCGTCGCCGAGGGCGCCGTGGACCTCGAACGGACCGAGGTCATCGTGGTCGACGACGGCAGCACCGACCAGACCGCGTCTGCCGCCCGCACGCTG
>DATKRZ010000100.1:0-10725 GCA_035531955.1 Acidimicrobiales bacterium
ATGACCTCCGGTGGGGTGGCCCTGTGGGTGGCGGTCCTGTCGACGCCGGTGCTGATCCGGTGGCTGGTGAAGAACAACATCGGCCAGCAGATCCGCGAGGACGGACCCCAGGTGCACATCGCCAAGGCGGGGACGCCCACGATGGGTGGCATCGGCATCGTGGGCGCGGTGGTCGTCGGCTATCTCACCGCCCACGCCATCCCCACGGTCACCTTTTCGCGTTCGGGAGCCCTGATCATGCTGGCCATCGTCGGGGCGGCCCTGATCGGGTTCGGCGACGACTGGATCAAGGTCCGCCACCGCCGGAGCCTCGGCCTGAACAAGCGGGCCAAATTGGCGGCGCAGATCGGGCTCGGGGTGACGTTCTCCCTCCTCGCCGTGTACTGGGCCCACGTGGCGACCACCCTGTCGTTCACCCGCTACGACTCCATTGGCCTGCACATGGGTACGGCGCTGTGGGTGGTGTGGTCGACCCTGGTCATCGCCGCCGCGGCCAACGCCGTAAACCTCACCGACGGTCTGGACGGCCTGGCCGCGGGGTCCTCGACCTTCTGCTTCGCCTGTCTCGCCATCATCGGGTACTGGCAGTACCGCCACTTCGCAATCTACCGGGTGGGGGACGCCCTCGACCTCGCCCTGGCGGCGGTGTCCCTGGCCGGCGCCTGTCTCGGGTTCCTGTGGTGGAACGCGGCCCCGGCCAAGATCTTCATGGGCGACACCGGATCGCTGTCCATCGGCTCGGGGCTGGCGGCCCTTTGTCTGCTCATGAACCTGGACCTGCTGCTGGTGGTCATCGGGGGGCTGTTCGTCATCGTCACCCTGTCGGTGCTGATCCAGGTGGTGAGCTTCCGGGTCTTTCGCCGCCGTGTGTTCCTCATGGCCCCAATCCACCACCACTTCGAGCTGCTGGGGTGGCCGGAGACGACGGTGATCGTGCGGTTCTGGATCCTGGCCGGGCTCTTCGCCGCCCTCGGCCTCGGCATCTTCTACGGGGACTTCCTCTCGGTGGGCAGGGTCTGATGACGGCCTCGGGGCCATCGGTGGCGTCCCGGTGGTCGGGCGCGCCGAGGCTCCACCACCCGGCGGCCCCGGTGGGCGAGGCTGGACGGATGCACGGGGCCGTCGGGGGAGCGGAAGGGGCGGTGACCCGATGGGCCCTCACCGCCGGGGCCAAGCGGCAAGGAGGGGGTCGTGGCTGACCGGACCACCGGCCGGATGGTGACCCGCGGGCGGCACCCGTCCAATTCCGCCGCCTCGGCGAGGTCCCGTCCGGCAACCGGTCTCGGACCGGGACCGGTTGCCGGCACCCGTCCGACATCCGGTCCCGAGCCGAGGCGCACGGGTCGGCTGGGCCGGCCGGGGACGGCCGGCGTCATCGCCGCCCTGGTGGGGGTCCTGTGTGTCTTCGGTCTGGTCATGGTGGGGTCGGCGTCGCCCGTCGTCTCGCTGCGGCTCTACGGGTCGCCGTGGGCGATCTTCATCCGCCAGCTGATGTGGACGGGGGTGGGGACCGGGGCGCTGCTCATCACGTCGAGGGTCGACTACCGGAGGTGGCGGACCCTCCGGGCCCCACTGGTCGTGGTGGCCGTGGCGCTGCTCGTCCTGGTTCTCGTGCCCCACTTCGGGGTCACCGCAGGAGGCTCGTCCCGGTGGATCGGGATCGGCATGCTGCAGCTCCAACCGTCCGAGCTGATGAAGCTGGCCCTGGCCGTGTTCGCCGCTGACCTGCTGACCCGACGGTCCGACCGGTCGGCCGACCCGAAGATGGTCGTCGTGCCGGTCCTGGCCGTGCTGGGAATCTCCGGCCTTCTCATCTTGAAGCAGCCGGACATGGGCACCGCGCTCGTGCTCAGCTGCATCGCCTTTGGAATCCTGTTCATGGGCGGGGTGGGCATGGGCCCGATCATGAAGATCCTGGGTGGGTTCTCGGTGCTGGCCGTCGTGGTCGGCCTGGCCGACCCCTACCGACGCGACCGCATCCTCTCCTTCCTCAACCCCGGGGCCCACCAGTCGGGCTCGGGTTACCAGGTCTGGCAGTCGCTGATCGGACTGGGGTCGGGACATCTGTTCGGCCTGGGACTGGGAGGCGGCCGTGAGAAGTGGGGCACCCTTCCCAACGCCTACACGGACTTCATCTTCTCGGTGGTGGGGGAGGAGCTCGGCCTCATCGGCGCCTTCGCCCTGGTGGCCCTGTTCTTCGGTCTGGCCTGGTTCGGGCTCCGCGCCGCCACCCGGGCACCGGACCGGTTCGGCAGCCTGTTGGCGGTGGGCATCACCACCTGGATCAGCAGCCAGGCCATCATCAACATCGGCGCGGTGATCGGGGTGCTTCCGGTCACCGGCATCCCGCTGCCATTCATCTCGTTCGGGGGCTCCTCCCTGATCGTGACCATGGCCGCCGTCGGCATCCTGTTGAACATCGCCGCCCAGGAGCGCGCCGCCCCGCCCACCACGCCGCCCGCCCCGTACCGGCATCGCCCTCCCTCCTCGAACCGGTGACCCGGGTGCGGTTCGCCCTGATGGCCGGCGGAGGCACCGCCGGGCATCTCCAGCCGGCACTGGCCATCGCCGAGGCGCTGGTCGACGCCGGGCACGAGCGGGCCAGCATCGAGTTCGTCGGGTCCGGGCGCGGCCAGGACCGGGCCACCCTGGAAGGTCGGGGCTTCCCCTTCACCCTGCTTCCGGGCCGGGGCATCGTCCGGAGCCTGCGCCCCCGGGCGCTCGGGGGGAACGCCGTCGCCCTGGCCGGTCTGGGGGTGGCCGCCGCCCGGGGGTTGGGGGTGGTGGCCCGCGCCCGGCCCCGGGTGGTGGTCTCGGTGGGCGGCTATGCATCCCTGGCGGCATCCCTGGCCGCCGTGTTGCTCCGCGTCCCCCTGGTGCTGGTGAGCATCGACGCGGTGCCCGGGGCGGCCAACCGGTTCCTCGGGAGGTTCGCCCGGGCCAGCGCGGTGGGGTGGGAGGGGACCCCGCTCCCCCGGGCGGTGGTGACCGGAACCCCGGTGAGGCGGGAGATCGCGTCGGTCCGTCGCAGCCTCGAGGACCGGCGGGCGGCACGGGCGCTGCTCGGGCTGCCGGAGGACCGCCACACGGTGGCCGTGTTCGGCGGATCCCTCGGGGCGCGGCGGCTCAACCGTGCGGCCGTGGAGCTGGTCGACCGCTGGCAGGGCCGGGGCGACCGGTCGATCCTCCACATCGTCGGCCGTCGTGACTGGTCGGAGTATGCGCCCTCGGTGCCGGACGGGGGCCCCGCGGGGGGAGCCGGGCGCTCACCGTCGGCGGATCTGTTCGTGTCGAGGGTGCCCTGGGAGGACCGGATGGGCGCCGTGTACACCGCGGCCGACATGGTGGTGTGCCGGGCCGGGGCGATGACGGTGGCCGAGCTGGCCGCCGCCGGGGTGCCGTCGGTCCTGGTCCCGCTGCCGGGAGCCCCCGATGACCATCAGACGGCCAACGCCCGGGTGCTCGAGCGGGCCGGGGCGGCAATCCTCCTGCCGGATGCCGACTGCGATGCCTCCGGGCTCGCCGTTACGCTCGACCGGATGCTCGTCGACCCTTCCGGGCTCGACGCCATGGGGAGGGCCGCCTCCGCGTTGGGCCGGCCCGACGCCGCCGCCGCCGGGGCCCGGGTCGTCGAGGCCAACGCCAGAACCGAGGGGCGGAGGTCCCGGCGATGACGGGTGCGCCCGGCACCGCCGCACTGATCGACCCCACCCGGCCGATCACCGTGCACGTGGTGGGGATCGGGGGGGCCGGGATGAGCGCCATCGCCACCGCACTGGCGGCCATGGGCCACCGGGTCACCGGCAGCGACCTCAAAGCCTCGGGAGTGACCGACCGCCTACGTCGGAACGGGATCGTGGTGGCCATCGGCCACTCGGGGGCCAATGTGGGGGCCGCCGACCTCGTGGCCATCTCGTCGGCGGTCGGACCCGGCAACATCGAGGTCGCCGAGGCCAAACGCCGCGGCATCGCCGTTGTGGCCCGGTCCGAGGCCCTGGCCGCCATCGCCTCGCTCCGACGCTGCATCGCCGTGGCCGGAACCCACGGGAAGACCACCACCGCGTCGATGTTGGCCCTGCTCCTGGTAGAAGCCGGGATCCACCCGTCCTTCCTGATCGGCGGTGAGGTGAACGAGATCGGCACCAACGCGGTGTGGGACGGAGGGGAGTGGTTGGTGGTCGAGGCCGACGAGAGCGACGGCACCTTCTTGGCCCTGGTGCCGGACATCGCCGTCATCACCAATGTCGAGCCGGACCACCTCGACCACTACGGCTCCTTCGCCGCGGTCAGATCGGCGTTCGACGAATTCGCCCGGGGTGCACGCCATCGACGGGTGGTCGGTGGCGACGACCCGGAGGCCGCACGCATCGGCCGGGCCGCTGGGGCCGACCTGGTCGGGACGACGCCGGAGTGCACCTACCGCATGGTCGATCTGGATCTGGCCCGTAGCTCGGTCTCATTCGGATTGACGGGCCCTACCGGCGATGAGCTGGGCCGGTTGGCCGTTCCCGTCCCGGGCCTCCACAACGCCAAGAACGCCGCCCTGGCCACGGTGGCCGCCCTGGCTGCCGGGGTCCCGTTCGCGGCCGCCGCCCGGGCGCTGGCCCGCTTCGCCGGGGTCGCCCGGCGGTTCGAGTTCCGGGGCACTGCCAACGGGGTCACCTTCGTGGACGACTATGCCCACCTGCCCTCCGAGGTCCGGGCCGCCCTGGCGGCGGCGCGCAACGGCGACTGGCGCCGGGTGGTCGCCGTCTTCCAGCCCCACCGCTACAGCCGCACGGCGGCTCTGTGGATCGAATTCGGCCAGGCCTTCAACGACGCCGACGTGGTCGTGGTCACCGACGTCTACGGGGCGGGCGAGCCACCGGTGCCCGGTGTGTCCGGCCAACTGGTCGCCGATGCCGTCCGCCGGTCGTCCCCCGAGATCCCGGTCACCTACGTGTCCGGCCGGGCCGACCTCCGCCGTACGGTGGGGGACCTCCTCGAGGCCGGCGACCTGTGCTGCACCCTCGGTGCCGGCGACCTCACCTCGCTCCCGGACGAGCTGATGTCCGACCCGGGCTGGTGAGGCGGTCGATGCCCGCCCCTCCCACCGACCTGGCCGCGCTCCGCGGCGCGCTCGGGATCCGGGCCCGTGCCGACCATCCCATCGGTCCCCTCACCACCTACCGGGTGGGCGGGGCGGCGGCGCTGTTCGCCGAGCCGGGCGACGAAGCCCAGCTGGTGGCGCTGGCCCGCGGGCTCACCGGCCTGGATGTACCGGTGCTCCCGCTCGGCAGGGGCTCGAACCTGCTGGTGGCCGACCGTGGTTTCGAGGGCCTGGTCGTGTCCCTCGGGGCCGGGTTCGACCGGCTCTCGATCGACGGCGACCGGGTGGAGGCGGGGGCCGCTGTCAGCCTCCCGGTGCTGGCCCGGCGGACGGCGGCGGCCGGGCTGCAAGGCCTCGAGTGGGCGGTGGGGGTGCCGGGCTCGGTCGGCGGCGCCATCCGGATGAACGCGGGCGGCCACGGCTCCGACACGGCGGCCACCCTGGTCGCCTACCGCTGGGTCGACCTGGTCTCGGGACTGGTCCACGAGGCGCCGGCCGAGCGGCTGGGCTTCGGCTACCGCCACACCGACCTGGCCCCCACCGATGTCGTCGTGGCCGGCGTGTACCGCCTCGAACCCGGCCGCCCCGAGGAGTCCAGGGCCACCATCGACGAGATCGTGCGGTGGCGGCGGGCCAACCAGCCCGGGGGCTCCAATGCCGGATCGGTGTTCACCAACCCCCCCGGCGACTCGGCCGGGCGCCTGATCGAGGAGTGCGGGCTGAAGGGGTTCCGAATCGGGACGGCCGAGGTCTCGATCAAGCACGCCAACTTCATCCAGGCCGACCCCGGCGGCTCGGCCGACGACGTGGAGCGGCTCCTCGCCCATGTGAAGGCAGAGGTGGCCGCCGCCACCGGGGTGGACCTCCGGCCCGAGGTGCGCCTGGTCGGATTCTCAGAGTCCCGGACCGGTGGGGGATGAGCCCGTCCACCCCTCAGATTCCGCCTCCGGTCGACGAGCTCTCGTCCATCGACCCCCGATTCGGGCAGCGCCTCGCCGACATCCGGCGCAGCCAGGACCGCCGCCGATTGCGGTGGATCGTGGCCGTTGTGGCGGCATTGTCCCTGGTGGCCGGCATCGTAGGTCTGCTACACACCCCGATGTTCAGTGCCAGGGTGGTCACGGTCACCGGGGCCCACCCCCACACCAGCTCGGCAGCCATCGTGGCCGCGGCCGGCCTCGACCACCAACCGCCGTTGATCAGCACGGACCCCGGCGCCACCGCCAGGAGGGTCGAGGCGCTTCCGTTCATCGCCGGGGCCGAGGTGCACCGCCACTGGCCCGACGGCGTCCAGATCGCGGTGACCGAGCGGGTGCCGGTGGTCCAGATGGCCGGTCCTGGCGCCTCGTGGTCCACGCTCGACGGCCACGGGCGGACCCTCCAGGTGGGACCCGCCCCCCTAGCGGGCCTCACCGTGCTCGTGGTGCACACCGCCCGGGGGGTGGTCGCCCCGGCTCCGCTGGGGGGCTCCGTGCCCCCGGAGGCGGGGCCGGCACTGGCCGTGAGCCGCACCCTGCCACCGGCCTTCGCCTCCCAGGTTCGCTCGGTGTCGATGGCGCCCGATGCCACCATCCGCCTGGCCCTCGACTCGGGGATCACCGTCCTGCTCGGGACCGGAACCGATCTGCCCACCAAGTACGAGGATGTGGCCGCCATCCTCGCCCACGCCTCCTTGCACCCCACGTCCACCATCGACGTGACGGTGCCCCAGTCCCCGACGGTGGGCGGTTGAGGGAACCGGACCGGTGCCGAGTAGGGGCCGCTGCCCTGTCCTCCGGGCGTCGACTGTGCTTGACCAGGTACTCCGCTGACCGTATCGTGGGCGGCAACTCGCCGGTTGGAACGGTTTCAACCTTTGGTCGAGGGTAAGGGATTACATGACCGTTCCGGCGCAGAACAACTATTTCGCCGTCATCAAAGTGCTCGGGGTGGGCGGGGGCGGGGTAAACGCCGTCAACCGCATGATCGAGGCGGGTCTGCGCGGCGTCGAGTTCATCGCCACCAACACCGACGCACAGGCGCTGCTCATGAGCGACGCCGACCTCAAGCTGGACATCGGGCGCCAACTGACCAGGGGCCTGGGCGCGGGGAGTGATCCCGAGGTCGGGCGGCTGGCGGCCGAGGAGCACCGATCGGAGATCGAGGAGGCGCTGAAGGGCGCGGACATGGTCTTCATCACCGCCGGAAAGGGCGGTGGCACGGGCACCGGCGCCGCCCCGGTCGTGGCGGAGATCGCCAAGGGCCTCGGGGCGCTCACCATCGGGGTGGTCACCCGTCCCTTCACCTTCGAGGGCCGGCGGCGGTCGGTCCAGGCCGAGCAGGGCATCCAGGCCCTGAAGGAGGAGGTGGACACGCTGATCATCATCCCCAACGACCGGCTGCTCACCGTCTCCAACGAGAAGACGTCGATGGTCAACGCCTTCAAGATGGCCGACGAGGTGCTGATGCAGGGCGTCCAGGGGATCACCAGCCTGATCACCGTGCCCGGCCTGATCAACACCGACTTCGCCGACGTGAAGATGATCATGAGCAACGCCGGGACCGCCATCATGGGGATCGGGTCGGCCACCGGCGAGGGCCGATCGGTCAATGCGGCCAGGGCCGCCATCACCAGCCCGCTGCTCGAGGCGTCGATCGAAGGGGCGAGGGGCATTCTGCTCAACATCGCCGGCGGGCCCGACCTCGGGCTGTTCGAGGTGAACGAGGCCGCCGAGATCATCCACGGCGTCGCCCATCCGGATGCCAACATCATCTTCGGCAGTGTCATCGACGAGAGCATGGGCGAAGAGGTCAGGGTCACGGTGATCGCCGCGGGATTCGAGCGTTGGGAGGCCCAGACCCCGGGCCGCACCGGCCATCCGGAGTCCACCGGCCGGGAGGAGGCCCGCAGCCGCGTCCTCGGCGCGGAGGGCGTGCACGAGGACATCTTCGCGGCCCCGGTGGACGACGAACTCGATCTGGGGGACGACGACTTCGACGTGCCCTCCTTCCTGCGCTGAGCCGGAACACCGCCCCTGTCCTGATTGTCGGGTCAGTGCATGCCGCCTGGAGCGACGCCTCCTGTGGCGACCTTCGTCCAACCGGGAGACCGGGACAGCGCGCCGCCAGGCTCGAAGGATGGGCGCGCCTCGCCACCGGCCGGGCGGTCGGGCAGAGCCCGGTGCGCGAGGTCCACTGGCTGGACCAGGTCCACGGATCGACCGTGGTCGTCACCGCCGCTGGCACGGCCTCCCCGCCGTTGCCGGGCAAGCCCCGGCGCGGCGTCGGTTCGCTCTGGGCGGGGTCGGGCGACGCCCTGGTGTCGACCGGACCGGTGGTGGCGGTGGCCGTGCTGACCGCCGACTGTGCCGCAATCGCCCTCGGCAGCCGTGAGGGGGTGTTCGCTGCGGTGCATGCGGGCTGGCGGGGACTGGTGGGAGGAGTGGTGGAGGCCGCGGTCGGCGCCATGCGGGGCCTGGGTGCCACCGATGTGGTCGGGGCACTCGGTCCGTGCATCCACCCCGGCTGCTACGAGTTCTCCGAGGACGACCTCGCCACCGTGGCCGGCCTCTACGGCGGGCGGGTGCGCGGCCGCACGAGGGCGGGCCGGCCGGCGCTCGACGTCCCGGCCGCCGTGTCGGCGGCGCTGGCGGCCGGCGGGGCGGCCGAAGCACCGGGGATCAATGCCTGCACGGCCTGTGCCGGCGGGTACTTCTCCCACCGGGCGCGGTCGGAACGGGGGAGACAGGCCCTGATCGTGTGGTCGGCGGGCGGGAGCGTCCCGGAGTGACCGGGCCCTTCGACCGGAGCGGCTTCGGCCGTCGCCTCGAGGAGGTCCACCGTCGGATCGCCGCCGCCGGCGATCCCGCTGCCGTCCGGATCGTGGCCGTGACCAAGGGCTTCGGCGCCGACGCGGTGCGAGCCGCTCTGGGTGCAGGCCTGACCGAGATCGGGGAGAACTATGCCGACGAGCTGGTGGCCAAGGCCCGGGAGGTCACCGCCGGGCCCGGCATCGCCGGCCAGGGAGCGGTGTGGCACTTCCTCGGGGCCGTGCAGCGGAACAAGGTGCCCCGCCTCGTGCCGGTGGTGGCCTGGTGGCAGGCCGTGAGCCGGATCGAGGAGGGCCGGGCGATCGCCGCACGGCGTCCCGGGGCGAAGGTGCTGGTCCAAGTGGACGTGGTCGGCCGCCCGGGGCGGAGGGGCTGCCCTCCAGAACGGGTGCGGGAGCTGGTGGCCGGCCTGCTCGGCGAGGGCCTCGATGTGGCCGGCCTGATGGCGGTGGGCCCGCCCGGACCGCCTGAGGACGCCCGCCCGGGATTTGCGCTGGTGTCCTCGCTCGCCGACGCCCTGGATTTGCCCGTGCGCTCCATGGGCATGTCCGACGACCTGGAGGTGGCGCTGTCCGAGGGCTCGACCATGGTGCGCCTGGGTCGGGCGCTGTTCGGGGACCGAGCCCCCGTTCGGGCCATCCACCAGCCTGGGAAGACAGGCACTACGCTGTGAAAAGGAGGAGATGATGCCCGCTTCGTTCATGAAGAAGACCATGGCCTATCTGGGCCTCGTCGACGACGACTACGAGGACTACGAGGACTACGAGGCGCGGTCACCGGCACCGGTGGGACGGGTGGGTCAGCGGTCGGCGGGCCCTCTCGACGAGGTCGACGAGCCTCCAGCGGCGGTCTCCAACCCCCGGATCCGCACCCTGACCCGCGACGAGACCGCCGGGACTGCGGTGGCGGCCGCCCCGGCACCGGTCGGAGGCCGGTCCCCGGTCGTTTCCTCCTCGGTCCGGCCGATCTCGCCGGAGACGGCGGGCGCCAGGGTGCACATCGTCGCCCCCGGTCGGTTCGCCGACGCCCAGGAGATCGCCAACCGGCTGATGAACAGCCAGCCCGTCATCGTCAACCTGCAGACCGCAGATCGTGATCTGCAACGCCGGATGATCGACTTCTGCAGCGGAGTGACCTATGCCCTGTCAGGGGGGATGGAGCGGGTGGCCGACGAGGTGTTCCTTTTGACGCCGTCGAACGTGAAGGTGTCCGACGAAGAGCGGCAGCGCCTGGCTGACCGCGGATTGGTCAATCCCTGAGCGGGCACCGGCTCGCCCGTACCCGACCAGGAGGAGAGTGAGCCGACATGCTCGGGACCATCGGCACCATCGGTTCGCTCATTATCGTACTCCTCTATCTGTTCCTGGTCGTCCTGTTCGCCTACTCGATCCTGAGCTGGTTCACGGCGTCGGGCCGGCTCGCCTACGACTCCCCGGTCCGCAGGCTGCAGAACGTCCTCTCCGCCATATGCGAACCCGTCCTCCGGCCGGTCCGGAGGATCATCCCCCCGGTGCAGGTGGGCGGGGTCGGGCTGGACCTCTCGGTGCTGATCGTTTTCCTGGTCATCTCAGCCGTCCTCATTCCCCTCTTCCAATCGTGAGGGTCCCCCCACCCTGATCGTCCCCGGGGACGGGCGGATCCCGGGCCGGGGGAGGTGGGAGCGGAATCGCCGAAATTACCGGGCCCAATCCCTGGAACCCGGGAGATCCGCCGCTAGCATGGGCGCATGGACGCATCGCAATCTGCCCTCGACTCGCTTCGCACCGTCGAGTTCCGTGAGACCCTCAAGGGGTATCACCGGGACGACGTGGACGAATACCTCGAAAA
>DATKRZ010000101.1:0-5793 GCA_035531955.1 Acidimicrobiales bacterium
CCGATGTTCGTGTTCCACGGGACCAACGACACCCTGGTCCCCGTGGCCGTCGGCCGGCACTTCGTGGCGCGGCTGGCCGAGGTCTCGGAGGCCCCGGTGGCGTACGCGGAGCTCCCCCGGGCCCAGCACGCCTTCGACGTCATGGCGTCGATCCGGTCCCGCCACACCACCATGGGGGCGGTCCGCTTCCTCGAGGGCATCCGGGTCCGGGTCAAGCGCTGATCCTGGGGCCGTCGCCCCGGGGCACCGGCCGGTCCCCGGGGGGCGGAATTGTGGCCGATTCGGCCGGTCGCGCTGGACAGCCAGGCGAGTTTCTGACGTAGAGTCACACATTCGCCCCGCCCGGTCCGGTCGCGTACCGGGCCCGCAGGCGCCGCTTCACCGAGATCAGCCAATTCACCGAGATCATAGGGGGAACCTTGGATTCAGCACCGTGGAAGACGCGCATCGCCGCATTGGGGATGGTCGCCCTCGTGGCCACCACGGCCGTGGCGTGCAGCTCCACCAACTCGTCCTCGACGGCGACCACGGCGGGCGGCGGGAGCAGCGGTGGCAGCTCGGGCCGGGCCATTCCGCAGAGCGCCTTCAGCGACCACACCGGGATCACCTCGAACGCGATCCACGTGGGCAACGTGTCCACCCTGGCCATCGGCGGCCTGTTCAAGGGGGCGCTGGTCGGCACTCAGGCCTACGCCGACTATGTGAACTCGCAGGGTGGGGTGAACGGGCGGCACATCGTGGTCGACAGCGCCGACGATGCCTACTCGGGCACCGGCAACAAGCAGGCCACCCAGGCCGCCGTCACCAATGACGCCGCCCTGGTCGGCGGGTTCTCCACCTTCGACAGCTACGGCGGGGCGGTGCTGGCCCAACACCCCGGGGTCCCCGACGTGACCGAGGTCCTGGACCCTGCGACCAACAAGCTCCCCAACCTCTACAGCGCCGTGCCGCTCGAGGGCGGGTGGCAAGAGGGCGCCCTCCAGTACTTCAAGAACAGGTTCGGGACTTCGGCGGTGCAGCACGTGGGCACCCTGGTCGGTGACCTGCCGTCGCCGGAGGCCGACTGGGCGGGTGAGAAGTACGTGATGGAGAAGGTCGGCTACAAGGTGGTCTATGAACCGACCTACCCGGTGACCCAGTTCGACTTCACCCAGAACGTGATCCAGATGAAGAACCTCGGAGTCAAGGTGCTCTTCGTCGACCAGTTGGCCGAGGTCTACGCCTCGGCTCTGCTGAAGAACCTCGTCCAGCAGGATTTCCATCCCATCGTCGTGCTGGGGGCGGCCACCTACTCCAGCGCCCTGATCCCGGCCGCCGGCGGTCCGGCTGCGGTCAACGGCTCCTATCTCGACCAGAACGCCTCCCTCTACCTCGGCGAGGACCAGGCGGCCATCCCGTCGGTGGCCACCTTCCTCCACTGGGTGCAGGTGGCCTCGCCCGGCTTCAAGCCCGACCTGTTCACCCTGTACGCATGGAACTCCACCAGTCTCTTCTCCCAGGCACTGAAGAATGCGGGGACCGACCCGAGCCGGGGGTCGATCCTCCAGGCGCTGTCCAAGATCACCTCGTACAACGGCGGCAACATCGTCACCACCAGCAATCCGGCGGCCCGGACCACGTCGAACTGCTATCTCATCGGCCAGGTGGCCAACGGCCAGTGGCAGCGGCTGGACGATCCGCCGGTGACCAGCAGCACCAATGGTTATCGTTGCGACTACCAGTACGTCACGCCTCCGAAGTGAGGTGACCGGGGACGCGGACACTGGACGGAGGCAGCTGATGGGGTCGACCGGGTGACGGAGCTGGACGGGTGAGCAACTTCCTGCAGTACACCGTGTTCGGGGTGATGTTCGGGGCCGGCTACGCCATCGCCGCCACCGGCCTGGTGGTCACCTACACCACCTCGGGGGTTTTCAACTTCGCCCAGGGTGCGGTCGGGATGGTGGCCGCCTTCACCTACTGGCAGCTGGTGTCAGAGCACCACGTGCCGATCCTGGTGGCCCTGCTCCTCATCCTGGTCGTCGGCGCCTCGATTTCCGGGGCGCTGGTGGAGCGGGTCCTGATGCGCCGGCTCCACGGGGCGTCGGCGGAGCGGCCGGTGATGGTGACGCTGGGCCTGTTGGTCATCCTCACCGGATTCGCCACCCTCACCTGGAGCCCGACCACCCAGCACCTGGTCGGCGACATGGTCAACGGGCAGTTCCGGCTGGTCGGGATCAACATCCAGTACCAGGAGGTGCTGATCATCGGGGTGGCCGCCGCAGTGGCCATCGCCCTCCGGCTGCTCTTCTACTCGACCCGAACCGGTGTGGCCCTGCGGGCGGTGGTCGACGACCCCGAGCTGTTGGCCATGTCCGGCGCCTCGCCCAACCGGATGAGCCAGTACGGATGGATCCTCGGATTCGTCATGGCCGCCCTGGCCGGGGTGCTCCTGGCTCCGACCCAGACCGCGGGACTGAGCATCGCGGCCATGACCCTCCTGGTGGTCAACGGGTACGCGGCGGCCATCGTCGGCCGCCTCAGGAACATCCCGGTGACCTTCGCCGCCGCAATCGGCATCGGACTGGCCGAGAACTACGTGATCAGCTACCTGCTGCCCCATCTCCCCCAGAGCCTGGTGCCGGACGTGACCTTGGCCCTGCCCATGGTGTTCCTGTTCATCGCCCTGGTCACCGTGCCCTCGGTCCGGCTCCGGGCGGTGGGCCGGCTCACCACCATGCGGGCGCCACGGGTGGCCGGCGGCAGGGAGTCGCTGGTGGCTGGGGCCTCGTTCCTCGTCCTGGCTGTCGTGGCGGCGGTGGCCTTCGACAACACCGCGTTCAAGGGCACCACCATCCTCGACCTGGGCGGCGTGGTCATGTGCCTGGGCATCGTCGGGCTGTCCCTGGTCCTGGTCACCGGCTACTCGGGGCAGATCTCGCTGTGCCAGTTCTCCTTCATGGGCATCGGTGCCTTCGTGATGGGGAAGGTGGCCGGCGGGGGCTCCCTGTTCGGGCTGTTGGCGGCCACCTTGATCTGCGCCGCGGTGGGGGCGCTCATCGCCCTCCCGACCATCCGCCTCCGCGACCTCTACCTGGCCCTGGCCACCTTCGCCTTCGCCGACGCCATCTTCTACGGGTTCTTCAATGACACCCACATCTATGGCAGCGGCGGGGTCAGCGTGGGCCGGATCGTGCTCCCCGGGCTGTCCTTCGGTGGCGACCGGGCCGAGTTCTTGATGGTCACCGCGTTCTTCGTGCTGGCCGCCCTGATGGTGCTGGCCATCCGGCGCAGCCTGTTCGGCCGGCGGCTGGTGGCCCTCAACGACTCGCCGGCCGCCTATGCCACGGTCGGCCTCAACATCGGCTTCACCAAGGTGGCGGTGTTCGCCATCGCCGCCGGCATGGCCGGACTTGCCGGCGCCCTCTACGGGACGGTGCAGCAGACGGTCGGCACCTCGGACTTCGACATCTTCCCCGGGATCATCTTCGTCCTCTTCGTCACCGTGTGGAGCATCCGCACCGTGACCGGAGCGTTCCTCGCCGCGCTGACCTACGTGGTCCTCGGCCAGGTCTGGCTCAATGGACTCGGGCTGTTCGCCGGGCTCGGGATCATCCTCATCGGCCGCGCGGCCGGGGGCATCCTGGGCATCGAGGCCCTCCATTTCCGTCTGCCCTGGGTCAAGCGGCAGTCCGCCGGGTCCCTGGGCGCGCCCGGCGCCCTGATCGGCGGGCCGGCCGTGGTCGGGGGTGAGACCCGTGCCGCCGGCTGACGCCTCCGGGGCAGGGACGGCCGCCCTCACCGTCTCCGAGGTGTCGGTCCGCTTCGGCGGGGTCGCCGCCCTCGACGCCTGCAGCCTCACGGTGCAGCCGGGCACGGTGACCGGCCTGATCGGGCCCAACGGCGCCGGCAAGACCACCCTTTTCAATGTGATCAGCGGACTAGAGACCCCCGACCGTGGCACCGTCGAGCTCTTCGACACCGACATCACCGGGATGAAGCCGCACCGGCGGGCCAAACTGGGGCTGGCCCGGACGTTCCAGCGGCTGGAAGTGTTCGGCTCGCTCAGCGCCGCTGAGAACGTGCAGGTCGGGCTCGAGTCGACGGTGAAGTGGTGGGAATGGCGCCAGCTGCGCCGGGCCATCCCGTGGCGGCGGGGACCGGCGGCGGCCGGGGCAGGCGTCCCCGATGCGTTGGCGCCGCCGGTCACCGGCTCGCTGGCCACGGCCACCTGTGACCGCCTGCTCGAGGGGGTCGGCCTCGGGGGACTGGGCACGCGGCAGTCCTCGGCCATGCCCACCGGGCTCGCCCGTATGGTCGAGCTGGCCCGGGCCCTGGCCATCGGGCCCAAGCTGCTCCTCCTCGACGAGCCGGGCTCGGGGTTGGACGAGGCGGAGTCCTCTGCCCTGGGTGACCTGTTGACCAGGCTGGCCGCCGGGGGGATGGCGGTGCTGCTGGTCGAGCACGACATGGAGCTGGTCATGCGCATCTGCGACACCGTCTACGTCCTCGACTTCGGCGACATCATCGCCTCGGGCACGCCGGACCAGGTCCGGGGCGACCCGTTGGTCCAGGCGGCCTATCTCGGGGAGGCAGCCCCGACCAGCGAAGCCGGAGCAGGGGCATCACCGACCGGTATCGGCGGTTCTGCCCGGTGAGCGGGACCGCCGCTCCGGCCCGCGGGGACACTGGAGTTCGGCGTGAGCTGCCGCCCGGCATCGTGGTCGACGGGGTCCGGGCGGCGTACGGGCGGATCGAGGTCCTCCACGGCGTCGACCTGGTCGTGCCGCCCGGTAGCGTGTTCGCCCTGCTCGGGCCCAACGGGGCCGGAAAGTCGACCCTGCTCAAGGTCATCAGCGGGCGCATACGGCCCTCGACCGGCGAGGTCCGCATCGGCGACCGGGCGGTGGGCAGGCGCCCGACCGAGAAGCTGGCCCGAGGCGGGCTGTGTGCGGTCCCCGAGGGACGGGGAATCTTCCCTAACCTCACCGTCCGGGAGAACCTCTCGATCTGGACCTACCGTGGCGGCCTCCATGCCAAGGACGTGGAGGAGAAGACGTTCGCCGCCTTCCCCCGCCTGAAGGAGCGCCGTCGGCAGATGGCCGGGACCCTGTCCGG
This sequence comes from Acidimicrobiales bacterium, assembly GCA_035531955.1. Classification (GTDB taxonomy): domain Bacteria; phylum Actinomycetota; class Acidimicrobiia; order Acidimicrobiales; family RAAP-2; genus Bog-756. Next base: position 5,098 of record DATKRZ010000101.1, read on the forward strand.
CGGGGAGCAGCAGATGCTGGCCATCTCGCGGGCCCTGGTGACCGACCCGTTGGTCATCCTCCTCGACGAGCTGTCCATGGGACTCGCCCCGCTGATCGTGGCCGAGCTCTACGAACTGGTGGGCGACCTGGCCCGCCAGGGGATGACCATCCTCCTGGTCGAGCAGTTCGTGACCACCGCGCTGGCGGTGGCGACGCGGGCGGCGATCATGGTGCACGGCCGCATCGAGCAGGAGGGCACCCCCCAGGAGATGGCTGACGCCGCCCTCAGCGTCTACCTGGCCTGACCGCCGCCGCCGTCACCCCTCGTCGGCCAGCACCACCTCCACCGACGCCTGGTCGGCCACGTCGACCACCCTGGTCACCAATGAGAGGACCCCGCCCGCGTCCCGGAGGTCGCCCTCGGCCGACAACAGCGCCGCCACCCGCTCCGCCGAATCGGTCACCCGCAGCGAGGCCACCTGCGACCGCATCGACCGCTTGGCCGTCGTCTTGGCCCGCCGGATCGACCCGAGGACGTCGGCGGCCACCACGAGCGTCGACGCCCCGCCCGGGTCCTCGGCGATCGACGGCCCGAGCTCCGAGACGGTGGGCCAGGGGGCGGTGTGGATCGAGCCGTCCCGCCACCACGACCACACCTCCTCGGTCACGAAGGGGGTGATCGGGGCCAGGAGGCGGAGCAGCGCCGAGAGGGCGA
>DATKRZ010000102.1:0-9774 GCA_035531955.1 Acidimicrobiales bacterium
TGGGCGTTCAACAACCCGGCGGTGAACGCGGCCGGGTAGTGCACCTTGCACCAGGCGCTGGAGTACACCAGATAGGCGAACGCCACCGAGTGGCTCTCGGGGAAGCCGAAGTTGGCGAAGGCGGCCAGCGCGGCAAAGACCTGCTCGGCCACGTCCACCCCGACGTCCCGGGCAGCCATGCCGGCGAAGAGGCGGCCGCGGAGCCGCTCCATCCGCTCCCCCGACCGTTTGGCGCTCATGGCTTGGCGCAGCTCGTCGGACTCGGCGGGGGAGAAACCGGCCACGTCGATGGAGATCTGCATCAACTGCTCCTGAAACAGGGGGACGCCGAGGGTCCGCTTCAGCGACGGCTCCAGCAACGGATGCAGATAGGTGATGGGCTCGGTCCCGTTCCGTCGCCGGATGTAGGGGTGCACGGCATTCCCCTGGATCGGCCCGGGTCGGATGAGGGCGACCTCGATGGCCAGGTCGTAGAAGCACCGGGGCTGCACCCGGGGAAGGGTGCCCATCTGGGCCCGGGACTCCACCTGGAACACCCCGACGGTGTCGGCCCGGCACAACAGGTCGTAGACCTCGTCCTCCTGGCCGAGGCGGGCCAGGTCGATCTCGACCCCGTGGTACTCGCGCACCAGGTCGACCATGTGGTGGAGGGCGGTGAGCATGCCCAGTCCCAGGAGGTCGAACTTGACCAGCCCGGCGGCGGCACAGTCGTCCTTGTCCCACTGGAGCACGCTGCGGCCCGGCATCCGGCCCCACTCCACCGGGCAGATCTCCACCACCGGGCGATCGCAGATCACCATGCCCCCCGAGTGGATGCCCAGATGCCGGGGGAAGTCGACCACCTCGCCGGCCAGGTCCCGCACCAGCCGGGGGAGGTCGTCACGGTCGCCGATCGGCTCGCCCCGCTGCACCGACTTCGACCACCCGTCCACCTCTTCCACGGAATGCCCGAGGGCCTTGCCGATGTCTCGGATGGCCGACTTCGACCGGTAGGTGATGACGTTGGCGACCTGGGCGGCGTGCAGCCGGCCGTACCGCTCGTAGACGTACTGGATGGCCTCTTCCCGTCGGCCCGACTCGATGTCCACGTCGATGTCCGGCGGCCCGTCGCGGGCGGGGGAGAGGAAGCGCTCGAACAGCAACCCGAGGGAGACGGCGTCGACGTTGGTGATGCCCAGCGCGTAACAGACCGCGGAGGTGGCCGCCGAGCCCCGGCCCTGGTAGAAGATGTCGTTCTGGCGGCAGAAGGTCACGATGTCCCACACGGTGAGGAAGTAGCCCGGGAACCCGAGGGCATCGATGACCTCGAGCTCATGGTCGAGCTGCTTCCATGCTCCCGCCACCCGCTCGGCGTCCCGCGGGCCGTACCGCTCGGTGGCGCCCCGGCGGACCAGCTCCACCAACCAGGTCTGTTCGGTGTGTCCGGGCGGCACCGGGAAGTCGGGCAGCCGGGGGGCCACCAGGCGCAGGTCGAAGGCGCACTCGGCGGCGATCTCCGCCGCCCGCTCCACCGCCCCGGGCCAGCGGGCGAACCGCCGCCGCTGCTCGGCGTCGCCGCGGAGGCAGGCGCTGGGGGAGGGAGGCAGCCAGCCCTCGAGGTGCTCGAGGGATTCCCGGGCCCGCACCGCGGCCAGGGCGGTGGCCAGGGGGAAGCGGGCGGGGACGGCGTAGTGGACATTGTTGGTGGCCACCGGGGTGACCCCCCGTTCGATGGCCAGCAGGGCCAGGGTGTCGTTGCGGGTGGTGTCGATGGGATCGCCGTGGTCCCACAGCTCCACCGCGATGCGGTCGCGTCCGAACCGGTCGATCAGCTGGTCGAGAACCCGGGCCGCCGCTGCCGGCCCGCCGGTGGTGACCGCGGTGGCCAGCGCTCCCTTCCGGCAGCCGGTGAGGATCTGCCAGTGGCCGTGGTGGCGGTCGGCCAGGTCGTCGAGGGTGATGATGGGCTTCCCCTTCTCGCCCCCGGCCAGGTGGGCCTCGGCGATGCCGCGACTGAGACGGGCATAGCCTCCGGGGTCCCGGGCCAGCACCACCAGATGGGCGCCGTCCGGATCGGGGACCCCGGTGCGGGACGGGGCCGGTGAAGCGGTGTCGGTGACGGTGAGCTCGGCCCCGAACACGGTGGGGAGACCGAAGGCGCGGGCCGCCTCGGCGAACCGGACGGCGCCGTAGAGACCGTCGTGGTCGGTGAGGGCGACCGCGGAGAGCCCCAGCCGGACGGCTTCCGCGGCCAGCTCCTCGGGGTGGCTGGCACCGTCGAGGAACGAGAAGTTGGAGTGGGTGTGCAGTTCGGCGTAGGTCATGGTCTCCGAGGGGCGGCGTCGGGTCAGTCGTAGGTGGCCTCCACCCACCACCGGCCCCGTTCGGCGAGAAGGAGGCGGGCATGGGCGCCGGTCACCACCTGCATGCGGGCACTCCGCCGGCGGGAGCGGGACCACCACCGTTCGTCGGACGGCCACGGCCCGGCCCAGGCCGTCACCGCTGTCCAGGGATGCCGTTCCACCGACAGGCGGTCGGGGATGGCGGTGAGGAGGCCCCGGCCGGAGACGGCCACCGGGGTCCCGTCCCCGTCGACCAGCTCGGCCGGGAGGGGATCGGCATGGACGGTGACCGGGGCCGGAGGCGGGATCCGACCCGGCCAGGGAGCGTGGACGGTGGAGGTGTCGGGTGCCTCATGGGCATTCCAGGTGACGAACCGGGCCTGTTCGGACGGGCTGCGCCCTCCCTGGAGCCGGACGGTGACCACGCTGTCGGGACCGAGAAGATGCTGCACTGCCGCCAGGGCGCGGGCGGCGCGGGCATCGGTGTCGCTCACCCCTCCCCAGAACCCGGACTGGCCGGCCGCCACCGGCCCCCCGTTGCGTAGCCGGTCGACCCGCCGACCGGTGGCCGAGAGGCGCAGCTCGCCCGGCTCGCGGAGCTCGCCGCTCTGCCCGGTGGCCACCAGGTGGCAGACAACGCCGTCGGCCCCGAAGCGGCCGAGGACATGGGGCTCGGGGAGGGAGGCGAAGTCCCCGATGGTACGGAGGCCCAACCGCGCCAACAACTTGGCCAGCTCGGGATTTCCCAGTGCCTCCACCGGGAACGGGGCGAGGAACTCCCGGGTCTTCCCGGCCGGGACGACCCGGCCGACCCGGGCGGCCAGGACCGCGGCGAACAGCCCGTCGGCGATGCCCACCTCGACCGGGGTGACCTCGGCGGCCACCGCGGCGAACAACACCACCAGCGCCTCCTCGCCTCCGAAATAGCGGGCCGGCCCGCGGGCCGGGAGCGAACAGATGCCGGGTCGGACGACGGTGACCCACGGGCAGTAGGCCTCCAGGGCACTGATCACCTGGATGAACTGCCGGAGGGTGGCTCCCCCCTCGTCCTCCTCGAGGAGCTCGGGGCAGCGGACGACGAGCAGGCGGTCCATGCTCGGCTCAGTCCGTGGCCGGTGTCGGGGCGGGAGCAGCATCCTCGACGGTCTCGATCGACCCGGTGGGGGACGGCAGCCACAGCTGCTGGACGACCGGGCGCGTCGCCGAACGACGACCGGTGGCGGTCACCGTCATCCGCCGACGACGGAGGTAGCCCTCACCGCTTCCGATGCCGTCCCAGTGGACGGCATCGATGGTCAGACGCATGTCGGGACACTCGGGCCACCCGGCGCGCCCCGGCAGCACGACGAGGATCGCCCGGCGTTCTTTGGCCCGGGCGATCAGCCGCCGGGCCATGGCCGGCCGCGGCGGGAACGGCGGGCAGAGCACCACCAGGTCCGCCCCGTCGATCATGGCCGCGGTGGCTTCGGCCCACGCCGGACCCGGCCGGGGCACCAGGACGAACCGGACCAGGTCGATCCCGAGGTCGCGGGCGGCCACCGCGCCCACCCCCGGGATCCCGACGGCCGCGCACCACGACCCGGCGTGAGACGCTCGGGCCAGCAGGGCCAGCGCCAGGGTGACCCCGCCGCCGACCGCCTCACCACCGCGGGTCCCATCGGTGCGGCCGACGGTGCCGCCGCCGGTGACGACGACGGTGCCGCCCCGCCGGAGACTCCGGTCGGGGAACAGGCGGTCGAGAGGCGCGGCCACCGGCAACAGGTGGGTCTGGCTCGACGAGGTCGGCCGGGTCCGCTCGGCCAGGATGGCCAGGGATTCCTTGGTCTTCTCCCTGGTCAGAGCGGTGCCAACCGACGGGTTGGCCGATGATACGAACATATGTTCGTACAGTAGTCCGTCGATGGCGGGAGTGCTCCGGCGAGTTCTTCGCGGCCGCCAACGAGGATGCCCACCGGGTCTTCCTGGCCGTGAAGGAACACCCGCCGGAGTTTTTGGCGGCCTTCTGATGACCTTGGTGTGACCTCATCGTGACCGACAGAAGATCCGCAAAAGATCGGCAAGAAAATTCCTCCGGAGTGCACCACATGGGCCGATCGGCTGGATACGATGTGGCCACCAGAGAGAGGAGGTGGTCCAACTGAGCAATCAACGTTTTGGGATCCTGGAGGTGACTGGCCGCTAAGGCGGCCCGCTGTACCACCTGGCGAAATCCAGCCAGCACCCACTGGGCGACTTAGCCGGGCCCCTATCCCACCCGGCGCAGTAGGGAACTCAGTGCCTTACTCAGCAAATATTGCAAGCGACCGGGCGCCCTTCGGGGCGCTCTGTCGCGTCCGGGGACTCAGCCGGCGGGGACCAGCACCGGTTTGATGACCCGGCCGCTGAGCGAAGCCTGCTCGGCTTCGTTGATCTGATCGAGCGGGAAGGTCTCGATCAGCCGGTCGAACGGGAAGCGCCCCTCTCGCCAGAGATCGAGCAAGCGCGGGATGAGATGGCCCGGCTCGGCCCCGCCCTCGAGGATGCCCTTCACGGTCTTACCGACCAGGGCGACGCCGTCGAGGACGAGGTCGCCGGTCTGAATGCCGACCAGGCCGCACACCCCGGCCATTCGCAGCGCGGCAATGGCGTTCGCCATGACCGCGGGGTTCCCGGTGGTGTCGAAACTGAAGTGGGCGCCCCCTCCGGCGATGGCCTGCACCTGGGCGACGACATCGGGATCGGTTCCGTCGACGGCATGGGTGGCGCCGAGCTCCAACGCGAGGTCGAGCCGGTGGCGGTGGATGTCGACGGCCACGATGGTGGACGCACCGGCCACCCGGCCGGCCATGACCGCGGCGAGCCCGACCGCGCCGGTTCCGAAGACGACCAGGCTCGTCTCCGGCTGGACATCCAGAGCCACCAGGATCGATCCGGCGCCGGTGAGGATCCCGCAGCCGAGCGGGCCGAGCAGCTCGAGGGGAAGGTCGGCGTCCACGACCACCGTATTGCGAGCGGTGGCCAGGCAGTGGGAGGCCAGCGACGACTGGGCGAACCAGCGGGACGACACCTCCGCACCGGACCCATCCCGGACCGCGGTGGAACCATCGACCTCGCGGCCGAAGAGGTTCCTCAAGAAGAACGTGTCGCAGTACGCAGAGGCACCTGACGCACAGTTCTCACAGGTGCCACACGAGTCGAAGGAAAGGACGACGTGATCGCCGACCGCGATCCCATCGACGTCCGACCCGATGGCCTCGACGACGCCACTCCCTTCGTGGCCGGTGATGATCGGCAGTGGGGCGAAGTACCCGGGTGTCCGGGGCAACACGTCGGTGTGGCACATGCCGGTACCGGCGATCCGCACCAGCACCTGGTCGGGTCCGGGCGAAGCGAGCTCGACGTCCTCGAGTTCGTAGGGGCGGTCAGGTGCCCGCAGAACCGCCGCGGTGATCTCCATGGTTCCTCCTGGTCGTTGTGGCGAGGTCATTCCTCCCAGTCGACCCGGTCGGAGCGGGCCGGCTGGCGATGGGTCCGGAACGGGCAGAGGGGCGCGTCCACCAGGAGGAACCGCTGGGTCGAGGTGGTCTGCTCGAGATTCCGATCCCGCCACGTGACCAGTGGGGGGTGGGTCCGCCGGGCCTTCTCGAACTCGGCCCACTGTTCCCAGGTCGGGATGGCCCACAACAAGAAGCACTCGGAGTCGTCGATCATCAGGGTCTCCCAGGCGCCGGCCAGCTCCCAGCCGAACTCCTGGTACACGGGGATGGCCTCCTGGCGGACGACCTCCAGGTACTCGGCCGAGGTACCGGGGGGGACCCGGATCCACTCGTGGGCGTAGGTCTCGCCGGTCACGCCATCGGCGCACAGCTCGGTGCTGGTCCGGGTCCAGGGGGCGGGGGCCAACAGGCGATCCATTCCCCCGGACCGGAAGGTGGCGGCGGTGGCCCACCACTTGGCCAATTTCGGGTCCTGCAGCGTGGTGTGGTTGAACTCGTACCGGAACGAGGTTGCCAGCCCGTCGAGACCGTCCTCCTCCCAGAGGTTGACCACCTCCGGCCACTTCCGGGTGCTCCCGACCACTCCCCATACCCCGTAGCAGAGCTGGTTGCGTTCCTCCTGGGCCGAGGGGCTGAAGTTGGCCGTCATGTGGTGCATGTAGTCGGCGCGGTGGTGGCCGATGATGTCGATGAACTCGTGGATGTACACCTTTTCGTTCACGGCCTCACGTCCGGATGCCCGGGGCCCGGCTCCCGAAGATGTCGATGGCCATCAACGCCCCCAGCTTCTCGGCGTCCCAGCGCTTCTCGCCACTGGAGATGGTGGCGGCTTCGTGCCAGCCCTTCATATGGAAGATCTTGTCGTGGATGACCCGGAACACCTGACCGGTGACGTACTGGGCCTCGTCGCTGGCCAGCCAGGCCACCAGGGGCGAGCTGCCGGCCGGATCCATGGGATGGTACTGGTCCTCGGTCAGCTCGTCGGGCTCGAAGGGGTCGCCCTTGCCGCCGATGGTGGCCGTCAGCCGGGTCAACCCGGCGGGGCCGATGGCGTTGACGGTGACCCCGATGCTGGCCAGCTCGAGGCTGGTGGTCTGGGTCAGGCCCACGATGCCCGCCTTGGCGGTGGCGTAGTTGCTCTGACCGAAATTCCCCTGCAGACCGGCACCGGAGGTGGTGTTGATGATGCGGCCGCGGACCGCCTCTCCGGCCTTGGCCCGCTCCCGCCAGTGGATGGCGGCGAAGTGGGACAGCAGCCAGGTGCCGCGGACGTGTACCCGCATGACGACGTCGAAGTCCTCGGGCGACATGTTCCAGATGGCCCGGTCGCGGCCGATGCCGGCGTTGTTGACCAGCACGTCGAGCCGACCGAAGGTGTCGACGGCCTGGTCGACCAGTGCTTTGGTGGCCGCCTCATCGCCGACATCGCCGTAGTTGGCGACTGCGGTACCGCCTTCCTTCTCGATGAGATCCACGGTGAGGTCGGCGTCATTTCCGCGTCCCGTCCCGTCGACCGCGGCGCCGACGTCGTTGACGATCACAGTGGCCCCACGACGGCCCAACTCGAGGGCGTGGCCCCGGCCGATCCCGTGACCGGCGCCGGTCACGATGGCCACCTTTCCTGCCAGGAACTGCTGCATCGAACTTCCTTTGTGCGTCGTTGGGATCCCAGGCCTCGACGAGGCGGGCGGGTCTGAGCCCGGCCAACCCTCGCCGTCGGCCCGTGGGCCGATGGGATATTACATATAAAGGGTCTGCATGGAGTAGAGCAGGGCCGGCCGCTCGGCGCCGACCACCGCGATCTCGATATCGGTGGTGACCAGGGTGCCCTTGGGTCGAGCGGTGGCCTCGACCAGCCGGCTGCGGCTGTGCACCGGGGATCCGGCCGGCACCGGGGCCACGAACCGGAGTTTGTCGGCGCCGTAGTTGGCGGCATTGGTATGACCGGTTATCTCGATGTCGTCGTCAGGCAGAAGGTGGGGGATGAGGCTGAGGGTCAGGAAGCCATGGGCAACCGGTCCGCCGAACGTGCTCTCCTTGAGCGACCGCTCGACGTCCACATGGATCCACTGCCGGTCGCCGGTCAGCTCAGCGAATTGGTCGATCATCTCCTGGGTCACCGTCAACTCGGGTCCCCAGTCGCCGAACTCCTCGGTCGCCGCGGCGTTGAGTGTGTCGACATCGTCGAACCGGATGGTCGTCATGGTCCTGTCCCCTTGTTTGTCGGGCTGCTCGGCGCCGGTTGGCTCTGGGTGCCGGCGCGGACCAACTCCTCGGCGCGGCTTCGGAGCTCGGGCTTCTGGACCTTGCCGGTCGAGGTGGTGGGCAGGGCCTCGACCAGATGGACGTAGCGGGGGGCCTTGAAGTTGGCCATGTGCTCGCGGCACCAGGCGACGACCTCGGCCGGATCGGGCCGCTGGCCGGACCGGGGGACGACGAAGGCGGCTCCGACCTCGCCCATCCGCTCGTCCGGCGCCGCGACCACCGCCACCTGGGCGACGTCGTCCCGGCGCAGGATGATGGACTCCACCTCGGCGGCCGAGACGTTGAACCCGCCCACGATGAGGATGTCCTTCTTACGGTCCACGATGCGCAGGTAGCCGTCCTCACCCAGGTAGCCCACGTCCCCGGTGTGGAGCCAACCCCCGGCGTCAATGGCCGCGGCCGTGGCCTCCGGGGCACCGAAGTACCCGTTCATCACGTTGAACCCCCGCACCAGCACCTCACCGGGTTGGCCGGTCGGCTGGTCATTCCCGTCGTCGTCCACGATCCGGAGGGCCAGACCGTCGAGAGGGTGGCCGACGGTGGTGGCGATCGTCTCGATGGTGTCGGACCGCTCGCAGATGGTCACGGTGCCGTGGGTCTCGGTCAGACCGTAGGCGGTGATCACCGAGTCGAGCCCGAGGTCCGACTTCATGCGGGCGATGAGCTCGGTGGGGACGACGGCCGCCCCGGTCACCGACAGGCGGAGGGAGTCGAGCGGGAACGAGGCGAAGTCCGGGTGGTTGAGGATCGACTGGAAGATCGACGGCGGACCGGGGAGGACGGTGATCCGCTCCTCGGCGACGCGGTCGACGACGGATTGGACCTCGAACATCGCGTGGGGCACCAGGGTGACCCCACGGATGAAGGCGGCCAGTACCCCCGACTTGAGGCCGGCGGTGTGGAAGAAGGGATAGACCACCAGCATGCGGTCGCCCTGCAGGAGGCCGACCCCCTTCGACCACTGGAGGTAGGTCTCCACGCTGGCACCGTGGCGGAGCACGGCGCCCTTGGGGAGACCGGTGGTCCCGGAGGTGAAGATGATGTCGCTGGGGTCGTCAGGGTTGATGGCGGTCTCCCGGGCGGCGGCCTCCTCCGGGGTGACCTGTCCGGCCCGGTCGAGGAACGATGACCATGACGTCGATCCCGCCGGGACCGGCCCGCTCATCACCACCGTCTCGCGCACGCCGTCGAGACCCTCGAGCCCCTCGAGCAACTCGACGTAGTTGGTGCCGAGGAAGTCGGTAACCGTGAACAGCATGGTCACTTCGGCGGCGCGCAAGAGATCTGCGGCCTCCGCGCCTTTGTACCGGGTGTTGATCGGCACCAGGATGCCCCCGACCCCGTAGACGGCGAAGGAGGCCACGATCCAGTCGAGCCCGTTCGGCGCCCAGAGGCCCACCCGGTCGCCGGGCTGGACGCGGCTGGCGATGAGCGCCCGCTCGATGACGCCGACGGTCCCAGCGATGTCGGCGAAGGTGGGCCGCGACGACCCCTCCACCACCGCCTCCAGGGTGGCGAACCGCTCGGCCGCCGTCCGGACCAGGGAAGGGATCGTGTTCATCTTCCTCCGGCCGGCTCCACCCACCGGGCCTCGCGCTTCTCGGTGAAGGCCAGCGGCCCTTCTTCCTGGTCGGGATGGCCCCACATGCCGACCAGTTCGGTGGCCCCGGCTTTGCAGGCATCGGTGAGCCCGAGCTCCAGCGCTCCCCACA
>DATKRZ010000103.1:0-114046 GCA_035531955.1 Acidimicrobiales bacterium
GCTGGCCGACCCCGGCATCGACGCGGTCGAGGTCCTCACACCCACGCATCTCCACCGTCGCCATGTGCTGGCCGCCGTGGCCGCCGGGAAGCACGTCTCGTGCCAGAAGCCGCTGGCCAACTCCGTCGTGGATGCTCGGGAGATGGCGGCGGCGGCCGACTCCGCCGGCGTCATCCTCCGGGTCAGCGAGTGCTACCGGCACTACCCCCCGCTCGAACGGGCGAGGGAGCTGATCCGGGACGGGGCGATCGGGAGGCCCACCCATATCCGCCTGCGCACCGTGGTGGGCCAGACCCACTCCGCCTTCCAGGCCGGTCTCCGGGCCGACGGGTACACGTGGCGCCTGGATGCCAACAGCCCCGGCGGGCACCTCTTCGACGACATGATCCACAAGTACGCTGTGGCGCTGTGGCTGGTCGAACCGGACATCGTCTCGGTGCAGGCGGTCGTACGGCGCCGGGACCACTTCTTCGAGCCGTGTGCCGCCCTCTTCGAGTACGAGGACCCGGGCCTTCTCGGGACGATGGAGGTCTCCTATGCCCCGGCCATGTGGCTGCGGAGCTCGTTCTACGGCGCCGACGAATTCTTCGAGATCCAGGGCGACGAGGGGTTCTTGTGGGTGACCCGGTGCACGGGCGAGATGCTCGACCTGTCCCCCGTGGTCCTCTACCAGGGCCGCGAGCACGGCCAGACCACCACCACGTTCAGCGAGGTGCCGTCCGCCTGGGACCTCGGCTTCGACCGGTCGGCGTCACACTTCATCGACGCCCTCGTCGACGGCGTCACCGCCGAGATGAGCGCCGAGGAGGCGATCAAGGCCATGCAGCTCTGCTTCGCCGTCTACCAGGCGGGCAACACCGGCGGCGCGGTCGATCCCCGGACCATCGCCGACCAGGTCGTGCCCGACGGTTGGCCGCCATGACCGGGCCCGACGGGGTCCGGCGGTGACCGTGACCGGTTTCGGCAACCTGGCGGTGAAGGTCAGCGACCTCGACGCCGCCGTTCGGTTCTACGAGGAAGCCGGTGCCATCGTGTCGGACCGGGGCCCTTGGGACGGGGGCGAGCGGGCGGACGCGCGTCTCGGGCCGGTCCTGATCACCCTGTTCACCCGGGCGCTGTACGAGGATGCGGTGTCCCTTCCCGATGACTGCTTCCTGCATGTCGCCCTGTTCACCGACGACGTCGACGCCGAGGTGGGCGGCCACCAGGTCATCTGGGGTCCGGCCGAAGTGGAGGGTGTCTTCGGGCGGCGGCGGATCGCCTTCGTCGAAGCTCCCGGCGCGACACGCCTCGAGTTCATGGAGCAGGTCGGTGACCCGCCCGGGCTCACCGCCCCCGGCCGGCCCGGCCCGGGGCCGCCATGAGGGTGACCCGCATCCTCCACCACAGCGTCAACGTCGTGGGCGGGCTCGACGACTGCGTCGCCTTCTACCGGCGCTTCGGGCTCCCCGACCTCCCCCGTCCCCACATACCGGGCGTCGAGGGTCACTGGTTCGGTGCCGGGGAGGCCCAGGTGCACCTGGTGGACGCACCCGCCGGGGAGGCGACCATCCGACCCACCGGCCCCCACGTCTGCTTCGGCGTCGAGGACCTGGACGCCGCCATCGCCGAGCTCGAGCGCGACGCGGTTGCCTACGTCCGGGGCACCCAGGGCGACGTGGTGCAGGTGTGGGTGACCGACCCGGCCGGCAACACCATCGAGCTCCAGCAGGACCCGGAGCTCGCCGTCTGACGCCTCAGGCCCGCCTTCAGGTCCAGAGCGGTGCGAGCGGTCAGCCCGTCCGCACGAGGGGCACCCGGGCGTAGCCGGCCACGTTGGACATGTGGACCCTCCGGCACCCGTCCTCGTCGACCTCGTACCTCGGCCACCGCCGGGCCAGTTCCTCGATGGCGATCCGGCTCTCCATACGGGCGAGGGCGGCCCCGAGGCAGCTGTGGATCCCGTAGCCGAAGCCGAGGGCCAGGCTGGGCGGGCGGTCGATGTCGAAGGTGTCGGCCCGGTCGTAGAAGCGCTCGTCCCGGGTGGCCGCCCCGGTGACCAGGATGGTGGGGTGCCCGGCCGGAACGGTGACCCCGGAGTAGCGCGACTCGCGCAGCGAGTAGCGGCCCTGGTACTGGGACGGAGGCCAGAAGCGCAGGGCCTCTTCCACCGCGCCGGGGATCCGTCCCGGCTCGTCCAGCACCTTCTGCCATTGCTCCGGATTCCGGGAGAAGAGCACCACCGCGTTGGCCACCAGCTTGGTCACGGTCTCGGCGCCGGCCCCGCCCAGCAGCGTGGCGAACCCGGCGATCTCGTCGTTGTCCAGGCGGGTGCTGTCGCCGTCGCCGCGATCGACCTCGACCTCGATCAATCGGCTGATCATGTCGTCGCCCGGGTGCCGGCGCTCGTCGGCGACGAGGTCGAGGAAGTAGACGACCGTCTCCATTCCCGCCCGGGCGCCTTGCGGGGTGGGGTCGACCTGGCCCGGTTCGCGGTGGAGCATGGCGTCCAGCCAGTGGCGGATGCGCTGTCGGTCGGGCTCGGGGACACCGAGCATCCGCGAGATGATCTCGACCGGGAATGGCCCCGAGAACTCCGACACCGCGTCGAACCCGTCCTCGTCGCACCCGTGGAGGGTGCCGCTGATGACCTCCCGGATCATCGGCTCGAGCGCCAAAACGGCCCGGGGGGTGAACGCCCGGCTGACCAGCGCCCGCAGACGGTCGTGCTCCGGCGGGTCCAGCATGATCATGCTCTGCAGTTGGCGGATCAGCTCGGGCGGCGTGCGCAGGGAGGACAGATCGACGCCGTGGCTGGAAGAGAAGGTCTGCCATTCTTTGTGCGCGGCGCACACGTCCTCATAGCGGAACAGGGCCCAGAATCCGTACCGCTCGTTGAACGACACAGGGGCCTCGTCCCGCATCCGGCGGTACAGGTCGTAGGGGTCGTCGAAGTACTCGTCCGAGAACGGGTCGAACTCGGCGGCTGCGGGGGCGGTTGTCACGTCCGGTTCGCCGGACGGCGTCTGGGTGGCCGCCAGTCGTCGGACTCGGGCATCGGGTGCCGGAAGAGGCGGGAGGCGTTGCCCGCGGCCATGGACCGCAGGTCGCTCTCGGAAACATGACCCATGGACGCGGCCAGGACCGCCTGGGTGTCGGGCCACGTCGAGTCGGCGTGGGGGTAGTCGCTCTCCACCATGATGTGGTCCACACCGATTCGGTCGCGCAACTCGAGCACCGAGGGATCGTCGATCGTGCAGAACCAGAAGTTCCGCCGCAGCACCTCGCTCGGCATCAGGTCCGAGGACCACCCGGTCGGCGACGATCCCGAGCCCGAATGGTGCACCACGTAATCCACCCGGTCGAGAAGCATCGGCACCCACCCGATGCCTCCCTCCGAGAGGGCCACCGCCAGCCGCGGGAACCGGAGGGGGACTCCGGACCACAGCCACTCGGCCGCCGCCACCAGCGCGTTGACCGGGAACAGGGTGGGCAGCAACTCGAAGGGGGGGTCGGGCGAAGGCAGCGGGGCCCAAGACGATGCGCCGGTGTGCAGGCAGACCACCGTCCCGGTCTCCTCACAGGCGGCGAAGAAGGGATCCCAGGCTGTGGTGAAGATCGAGGGGTAGTGGAGCTGGGCGGGGAACTCGGGAAAGCTGACCGCCTTGAACCCACGCCCTGCGTTCCGTCGGACCTCGTCGGCCGCGATCTGGACGTCGGGCAACCATGGGAGTTGGAGCGGGATGATCCGTTCGGGGTGGGTTCCGGCCCAGACCTCGGCGTGCCAGTCGTTCCAGGCCCGGACGCACGAGAGCCCGAGGTCGGGATCGGCCGACCCGGAGAACACCGCCCCGCAGAACCCGGCCACCAGCGACGGGAAGCACAGGGAGGCCCACACGCCGTTGATGTCCATGTCGGCCACCCGGGCCTCGATGTCGTAGCAGCCGGGGCGCATCTCGTCGAAGCGGGCCGGATCCATGCTCCAGGTCTCCCGCGGACGGCCGACCACCGCGTTCAAGCCGATGTTCGGGTAGGTCCGGTCCTCGTAGACCCAGACCTGCCCGCCCTCCGCCGTGTCCACCAGCTGCGGCGCCCGGTCGGCGAGGGCGGCCGGCATCCGGCCCTCGAAGAGGTCCGGCGGCTCGATGAGGTGGTCGTCGACCGAGATGATCGGGACCAGGATGGGCCGCGGTGCGGGGTCCGACAGCAGGGCGGCCCCGGCCGAACCCCCCGGTGGCGCCTCCGACCCGGCCGGCACCTCCGCGTTCGCCGAGCCCGTGCGCTTCCCGACCGAGGTCGCCATCGGACAACGAAGCTATCATTTCCGAAAATGAGGTTCTCAGCCGCCGGGACCCTCCGCCCCATCCGCGTCGACAATGGCCCTCGGACATGAGGAGATGCTGAAGTGCTGGACCTGGTGATCCGATCGGGCACGCTGGTCGACGGCACCGGCGGCCCGTCCCGGCGGGCCGACGTCGGCGTACGGGCCGGGAGGATCGTGGCCATCGGCGACATCGACGAGCCGGCCACCCGCGAGATCGAGGCCGATGGCCGGTTGGTGGCACCGGGCTTCGTCGACCTCCACACCCACTACGACGCCCAACTCTCCTGGGACCCGGCGGCCAGCCCGTCGCCGCTGCACGGGGTGACCACGGTGATCGGCGGCAACTGCGGCTTCTCCCTGGCCCCTGCGGGCCCGGGACATTCCGGCTACCTGTCGCGCATGATGGCTCGGGTCGAGGGCATGCCCCTGGCCGCGCTGGAGCAGGGGCTCGACTGGTCGTGGACGTCGTTCGGAGACTGGATCGGCCGCCTCGAGGGACGTCTCGGGGTGAATGCCGGGTTCCTCGTCGGTCACTCCACCATCCGACGCGCCGCCATGGGCGATGACGCGGTCGGCGGGGCCGCCTCTGACCAGCAGATCGGGGCCATAGTGACGCTCGCCCACCAGGCGATGGACGACGGAGCGCTCGGCGTCTCCACCTCACAGGCGCACACCCACCACGACGGTGAGGGAAATCCGGTGCCCTCCCGCGCCGCCGGCCGACCGGAGCTCGAGGCGCTGGCGGAGTCCGTCGGCACCCACGCCGGCACCACGCTCGAGCTCATCGTCCCCGGGTGCCTGAACGGCTTCAGCGACGAGGAGGTGGAGTTGATGGCCTCCCTCTCCCTCCTGGCCAACCGCCCGGTCAACTGGAACGTGCTCGGGGTGTCCGCGCTGAACCCCGGGGCCGTGGACCGCCAGCTGGCGGCATCGACACGGGCAGCCGAGCGCGGGGCGACCGTGGTGGCCCTCACCATGCCGCACACCATGAAGATCCGCCTCTCCTTTCTCACCGGCGCCATCCTCGACGGCCTCCCGGGGTGGCGCGAGACGCTGGCCCTGCCCGTGCCCGACCGGATCGGTGCCCTCGCCGATCCGGCGGTCCGCCGGCGGCTCGACGACGGGGCCCATTCCGAGGAGGCCGGGATCCTCGGGGCCCTGGCCAACTGGGAGACCCTGCGCTTCGATGAGGTCTTCGAGCCCGCCAATGCCGCCTGCGAGGGGCGCACGGTGGGTGAGGTGGCGGCCGATCGGGGCCAGGATCCTTTCGACACCATGCTCGACGTCGTGGTGGCGGACGGCCTGCGGACCGGCCTGCGGCC
This sequence comes from Acidimicrobiales bacterium, assembly GCA_035531955.1. Taxonomy (GTDB): domain Bacteria; phylum Actinomycetota; class Acidimicrobiia; order Acidimicrobiales; family RAAP-2; genus Bog-756. The sequence continues at coordinate 5,626 of DATKRZ010000103.1, forward strand.
GCCGATCCCCGAGAGCGAGGCCGACTGGGAGCTGCGGGCCGAGGTGTGGCAGGACCCCCGGACAGTGGTCGGGGGCTCCGATGCCGGGGCCCACCTCGATGTGATGTGCGGGGCGGTCTACTCGACCGCTCTCCTGGGCGAGGGGGTCCGCAAGCGCGGCCTGCTCAGCTGGGAGGAAGCGGTGCATCAGTTGACCGACGTGCCGGCCCGTCTCTACGGACTCCGCCACCGCGGCCGCCTGGCCGAAGGATGGTGGGCCGACGTGGTGGTCATCGATCCGGAGCGGGTGGGCCATGGCCCCGAGCGGACCCGACACGACCTGCCGGGTGGCGCCGACCGCCTGTACGCCGAGGCGGAGGGGATCGACCATGTGCTGGTGAACGGGACCGAGATCGCCGAGCACGGGTCGTTCACCGGCAACCTGCCCGGGGCCCTCTTGCGCTCGGGGCGCGACACCGACACGGTCACCGTGCCCGGGGCCCCCCGGTGACGGCGACGGGAATGGCGGAGACGAAGACGACGGGAGCCGGCACGGTGGCCCTGGTGACCGGGGCGTCCTCGGGAATCGGGGCCGCCACGGCCCGACTCCTGGCGGCCCGGGGGGCCACCGTGGCCCTGGTGGCGCGCCGGGCCGACCGCCTCGACCAGGTCCTGGCCGACTGCCGGGAGCACGCGCCCGCCTCCCGGGCCTGGCCGGCCGACCTGGCCGACCCCGAGCGGGCGGCCGCACTGGCCCTGGCCATCCGGGACGAGTACGGAGCCATCGACGTGGTGGTCAACAACGCCGGGGGGCCGATGCGACGCCCGGTGCAGCGCCTGACCATGGACGAGGTGCGCAGGCCGATGACCCTCAACTACCTGTCCCCGGTGGCCATCACCCTGGCCCTGCTGCCCGGCATGCTCGAGCGCCGTTCGGGTGTGATCGTCAACGTGTCCAGCCTGGGCGGGAGACTGGGGATCGCCACCGAGGCGGCCTACTGCGCCTCGAAGTTCGCCCTGGCCGGGTGGAGCGAGGCCCTCGTCGCCGACCTGGCCGGCACCGGCGTCTCGGTCCGCCTGGTGCTCCCCGGCGCCATCGACACCGAGATCTGGGACCAGCCTGACAACGACCCGCCCCTGTACACCGGGCCCCTGGTGCCGGCCGACGAGGTTGCCGCCGGCATCGTGGCCTGCATCGACAGCCCGTCGTTCGAGCACTTCCTGCCGGACATGAAGGCGGTGGTGGAGATGAAGACGGCTGACTTCGACGGCTTCATGGCGGGGATGCTGGCCATGAAGGAAGGCCGGCTCGACGAGAATGCCGTCGCCCGGGCCACCGACCCGGCCTCCGGTGGGCCCCGGGAGCCATGACCACGAGCGAGGAGCTCCAATAGCGATGTCGTCGACACGACCGAAGGCACTGGTGACGGCCGCCCTGCGCGGCCCCGGGCTCGGGCTCCTCGGGGACCTGGCCGACCTCACCCTCGACTCCTGGCTCGAACAGCCCAGCCTGCGCATCTATGACGCCGAGCAGCTGGCCGAGCGGGTGGCCGGCCTCGGGGCCTCCATCGTCGTCGTGGAGAGCGACCGCTGCGCCAGCCCGCTCTTCGAGCTGCCGCTGATCGCTGTGTGCAGCTGTCGCGGCGACCCCACCAACGTCGACGTCCCCGCGGCCACCGCCGCCGGCGTGCCCGTGCTCCGGGCGCCAGGCCGGAATGCCGACGCGGTGGCCGAGCTGGCTGTGGGGCTGCTGTTCGCGGCCACCCGCGGGTTGGTGGCAGCCGACCGGGACGTGCGTCAGGGCGACATCTACCGGGACGGCACCATTCCCTATCAGCGCTTCCGGGCGTGGCAGATGGCCGGGCGAACGGCCGGATTGGTGGGGCTCGGCGCCGTCGGCCGGGCGTTGCGGTGGCGTCTGCGCGGCCTCGGGATGGAGGTCATCGCCCACGACCCGTACGCCGAGGAGGCCACCGTGCCGCTGGACGAACTGCTCGCCCGCGCCGATGTCGTCTCGATGCACGCGCCGGTCACCGCGGAGACGACCGGCATGATCGGCAAGGACCAGTTCGCCGCCATACGGGACGGGGCCGTGTTCCTCAACTCGGCCCGAGCCGCGCTCCACGACACCGACGCTCTGGTGGCCGCGCTCGAGTCGGGAAAGGTGGCCGCGGCCGGCCTCGACCACTTCGAAGGCGAGTTCCTCCCCCCCGACCACCCCCTCACCCGGTTCGACTCGGTCGTCCTCGCCCCCCACATCGGAGGGGCCACCTATGACACCGAGACCAACCACACCACGATGATCGCCGAGGACCTCTGCCGTCTGATGGCCGGGGCCCGGCCCCTCCATGTGGTAAATCCGGAGGTCCTCGACCGGCCCTAGGGCTTCACGACTGTCAGGGATGGCATCCTTATGTCTCGGACCGGCGATTCCCTGCAAACCGGTGCTCGCGGACCTGCTGGGTGGGCACGGCATGTTCAAGAAGCGGGGCGTGTCAAGACCGACAGCCGGCCAGGATTACAGTCTGGCCAGAGTCTGAACCTCACGGCAAAGACGACACCGTTGGCCTCCAGGACCGCCTGACCTAGATCGCATCGAGCCCATTCCCCAACACCCGGTCAGAAGGAGTGATCGAACTCGGCCAAATGGTCGTGACTCGACCCTTCGGACGATCAGATGGCCAAGCGATCCTCCCCGAACACCGTGGAGACGATCGAGTGGGTCGCCGCTCCGGCTAGCAGCGATAGACGCGCTCTGCGTTCCCGGCGAAGAGCTTCCCCCGGGACTCACCGTCGAGGTCGGCCGTCACCGCGTCGAAGGCGGCATAGAGATCGTCGAAGGTGCCGTACATGGCGTCAACGGGGAAGTTGGAGGCGAACATGCAGCGGTCGACGCCGAAGGCTTCGATGGCATACTCGAGCCATGGGGCGAGAGCATCGACGCGCATCGACCCGAACGGCATCGCCAGGCCGGACAGCTTGCAGATGACGTTGTCGCCGAGGTCGGCCAGCGCGTCGATGCCGACCCGCCAGAGATCGCGCTCCTCGTCGGAGTCGGAGCGGGGCCATCCGGTGTGCTCCACCACCACGACCAGATCGTCGAAACCGGCGAGCTGTCCCGCCGCCACCCGGAGCTGGTCGGCGTGGCTCATCAGCTCGAACACCAGGTTCCGCTCCTCCAGGGCGTGGAGCACTAAGGCGTCGGGCACCGGCCCGGCGTGGATGCCCATCGGTCGGACCCCACGGAAGCGCGGAGCGGTCATCTGCCGGTCGACGAGCTCGATTGCCTCGGCCACCGTGTCGGTCGGTGGGAGGCCGCCGATGATGGCGGTGGGACCGCCACAGGCATCGGCGTTGCCATCGAGCTCGAGGGTCTCCTCGATCGAGTGACGGCCGGTGGCGGCGGCGACGTTGATGAACTTCTCGACGTTCCACTTGGCCGCCTCGATCTGATAGGTGTCGGCATCGAAGCGGCGGAACATCCTCGAGGCATCACCGGCGCCCGGTGCCTGAGGATGCGACAGGTACGGATACCAGTCGGTCCGGGCGGGGTCCCAGAGGTGCACGTGAGCGTCGACGACGCGGGTGGGCTGGACGGCCATCAGGCCTCCGTGCCCGACGGTTGGCCGCTGACACCGACGATCTCCCGGAGCGTGGCGTCCAGCCAATCGGGGACGGCGGGACCGCCGTAGGTGATGCTGCCGACCGGCCGGGGGTGACTGCGAAGGCCGATCCAGCCGGCGCCAATCACCAGTTCTGCACCGGCGAGAGCGGCTGCCTCGGGGTGGCCGAGCAGGTGGGCGACGAGCTCTCCGAGCGGCCGGCCGGCTTCCTTCTCGGCTTCCTTCTCGGCTGCCTCCACGCTGGCGGCGAAGGCCGTCACCCGCCCTTCCGTCGCTCCCGCGGCGACCCGTGCCTGCTGCGCCCGGGTCTGGGCTCGACTCCGACCCCCGGCGGTGGTGGCGTCGGTGAGGGTCACCAGCCGGACGGGGCGGTCGGTGAGAGCGGCGTAGTCGGCTACCGCCCGGGCCCATCCGGCGTCGGTGTGGACGTGCCCGACGAGCCCGCGGTGCTCGGCCAGCACCTGTTCCCAACCGTCCCTCGAGGTGGACGTCGACGGACCACCGGCAGGCGCCACAACGACGGCGTCGATGGGCCCGGCAGCTTCCACGACGGCGTTCAGTGCGTCGGCGGCGGGACCGAACCCGTGAGCGACGTCGACGCGGTGGCAGGTGATGGACCTGGCCTCGAGCGCGGTGGTCAGCGACGCGGCCAACCGTGGGCGGTCGGTCACGACGGCACAGGATCGGACCTGCGTCGGGACGACCTCGGTGGTGGCCCGCTCGGCGAAGATCGTCCCGAAGCGGGGGTTGCCGCCGCCCTCGCTCACCTGGCTCGCCTCGGCCCTTGCGAACGCCCGGGGTATGACCTCCTGGAACACCCGGGCGACCGAGACCACATCATCGGTGCGCACCGCCTCGAGCAGCCGGGGCTCGTCGATCACCGCCACCTCCGAGCCGCCGGCGAACAGCACCCGGCCGGTGCACCACCCGAACTCCTCACCGACCAGGTGGGCGCCTATGGGCCCGAGTTCCTCGGGGTCGGCCACCGAGAGGAAGGAGATTCCGCCGCCGCCCGACCGGCCCGCCTTCCGGGCGCGCTCGAGGGCCGAGGCCATCATCCGGGTGGCGGCGATGGGCGACATGGCGTTGACGGTCACGCCCGGGGGCGCCTCCCGGCCCAGCTGCCAGGTGAGGGAAGCGACGGCCCGCTTGGCGGAGCTGTAGGCGCCGGCATCGGCCGCCCGCCAGCCCGAGCCGGAGGTCACGCCGAGGACGCGGCCGTACCCGGCGGCGGCCATGAGCGGCAACGCGGCATCGAGCACGTTGAGGTAGCCCCCGAGGTGCACGGCCAGCACCGCCAGCCAGTCCTCCTCCGTGCCCTGCCCGAAGTAGGTCTGCCGGGTGATGCCGGCCACATTGACGACGGCGTCGAGTCCGCCGTGCTCGTCGACCAGCTCCCGGAAGAGGCCGCTGACCGCTTCGCCGTCGGTCACCGACACGGCCGAGGCCCGGGCCGAGCCACCCGCCGCCACGATGCGACCGGCGGTGGTCTCCTCCGGCTCGGGGAGCCGCTCGGAGCCGTCGAGGGTCACCAGCGGATCGACGGTGACGACGAACCAGCCGCTCCGTCCGAGCTCCTCGGCGATGCCCGCTCCGATCCCGCCCCCGCCGCCGGTCACGACGGCGACCCGCTGGCGGCCGGTCACGATGCCGTCGACCGGACCTTCAGCTCCAGGCCCTCGAAGGTACCGGCCTCGAGCCACTGCTCGAGTCGCTCGCGATAGCCGAAATAGTCGCCGAATCCCCGGCCGTAGTTGCCGTTGCGGGGGTTGCTCAATTCCGGGTGGCCTTCGTTGTTGATGCGAGACGGCGTGCACGCCGACATGACGGAACTGCTGTCGACGAAGGAGTCCACGATCTTCTGCGTCCACGCCTCTTCGGCCTCGGCGCTCACGTCGAACACCTCCACGCCCCGGTGCTCGAGGAGCCCGACGGCGGCACCGACGATCTCGGCCCCGAGCACGGCCAGCTGCGTGTAGTTGACGGTCACCACTGCTTGCTGCCCGGGTGCCGGCATGACGAACATGTTGGGAAAGCCACGGCTCATCATCCCGAACAGGCTGGCGGCTCCGTCGGCCCACTTCTCAGCCAGGGTGACACCCTCACGGCCGACGATCTCGTGGCCGGCGCGACGGAAGAGCGGAGTGAGCTCCCGTTCGAAGCCGGTGCCATAGATAATGCAGTCGACCTCGTACTGCCTCCCGGCGACGACCGGGCCCTGGTCGGAGATCCGCTCCATCCCGGCGGGGCAGTCGATCAGCGTGACATTGGGGTTGTTGAATGCCGACAGGTACTCGTCGTGGAAGCACGGCCGCTTGCACAGGTACCGGTAGTACGGCTTGAGGATCTCGGCCGTGGCCCGATCGGCCACCAGCTCCTCGACCCGGTGGCGGTGGGACTCCATGATCCCGTAGTCCAACTCCTCGGCGCTGCGCAGGAGCTCGGCCACCGTCATGCCCTTCGCCCCCGGGGGGTGCTGGACGGCGGCGTAGTGGTGCGTCCAGCCGTCGTCTACCAGGTCGACGTCGACGGGCCGGCCCATCAGGACCGCCTGGAAGTTGTCCATCCGGGCCCGCTGCCAGCCCGGCTCTCGCCCAAGGGCGAAGGCGGGGTCGGTGGGTCGGTTGCCCCGCTCGCCGATGGCCGACGGCGTGCGCTGGAACACGTAGACGTGCTTCGACGATTCGGCCAGCGGCGGCACGCACTGGATGCCGCTCGCCCCGGTGCCGATGAGGGCGACGACCTTGTCCGACAGGCCGGTGAGGGTCTGGTTCGGGCCGCCCCCGGTGTACCCGTAGTCCCACCGGGCCGTGTGGAACGAGCGCCCGGCGAAGTCCTCCATGCCCGGGATAGTGGGCAGCTTCATGAGGTTGAGGATCCCGACGGCCAGCACGTACCAGCGACAGCTGACCTCGTCGCCCCGGTCGGTGCCGATCCGCCACCGGGCCACGTCCTCGTGCCACTCGGCCCGGGTCACCCCGGTGTGGAACAGGGCGTCGCCCACCAGGTCGAACCGGTCGGCGATGGCCTGGAGGTGCCCCCGGATCTCCTCGCCGAAGGCGTAGCGCCGGGTGGGGACGTAGCCGAGTTCCTCGAGCATGGGGAGGTAGATGTACGACTCAACGTCGCACATCACTCCCGGGTAGCGGTTCCAGTACCAGGTGCCACCGATGCCGCCCGCCTGGTCGAGGATACGGATCCGTTCGAGTCCGGCCTGGCGGAGGCGGGCGCCGGCGAGCACCCCGGCGATCCCCCCGCCCACGATCACCACATCGACGTCGTCGACGACCGGGTCGCGCTCGACGACCGGTGTGAACGGGTCGTCACGGTAGCGGGCGAAGTGCTCGTCGGCCCTCAGGTCGCGGATGTCGGCGCGGTTGGGGACCAGCCGCTTGTCGCGCTCGGCGAGATACTTGGCGCGGACGGCCTCGGGGTCGTAGCTCGCAGCCGTTGGAGGGAGCTCAGGCATGGCGCAACCCTAGGCCAAGACCGGCTAGAGGCCTCGGGAGCGGCGAGCACCAAACGGGGGGTCGTTCGGGAGGCCCGGAGGCCGGACGGACCGCACGGTGCTCAGGCCGGGGTGAAGGCGACCGGCAGGGAGATCGGCGAGCGGAAGGCCATGCCGCGGATGTGCAGGTCCTGTCCGGGAGCCGGGTCCAGGCGCAGATCGGGCAATCGGTCGAACAGGGTGTTCATCGCCACCCGGGTCTCCATCCGGGCCAGGTGCATCCCCAGGCAGACGTGGATGCCGAACCCGAATCCCACGTTCTGGCGGGACTCCCGGAACAGATCGAACCGGTCGGGATCGGCGTACTTGCGCTCGTCACGATTGGCGGCGCCGAGGAGCAGGGCGATGTCGGCCCCCTCCTCCACCGGTACTCCGCCGATGTCGGTGTGCCGGGCGGCCCTCCGCAGGATCACCGTCACCGGCGGTTCCCAGCGGATGACCTCCTCGAATGCGGGGACCAACAGCTCGCGGTCGGCAATCACCGCCCGCAGCTGATCTGGGTTGGTCAGCAGACCGTAGAGCAAACTGCCCGAGGCCCGGTAGGTGGTCTCCACCCCGGCCGGCAGCAGGAGCCGGAGGAACGAGTAGATCTCCTCGTCGCTCAGCACCCGCCCGTCCACCTCGGCCACCACCAGCTCGCTGATCAGGTCGTCGGCCGGCTGTCGGCGCCTTTGTTCGAGGATCCCGGCGAAGTAGTCGCGGAGCGCCTCCGAGGCGGCCATGCCGCGATCCCAGTTGGCCGCAACGCTGGTGATGGCGATGGCCCAGCGTTGGAACACCGGGAAGTCGGTTCGTGACAGCCCGAGGATCCGGGCGATCACCTGGACGGGGAAGTTGAAGGTGAGCTCTTGGACCAGGTCGGCGCGGCCACGATCGGCGAACCCGTCGACGAGCTCGTTCACCACGCACTGCACGAGGTCCTCCTCCCACCGCTGGAGGACCTTCGACCGGAAGGTGGGCGAGACCAGCGCCCGGTGAACCCGGTGGTCGGGCTCGTCCATCTGCAGGATGGTCCGGCCCATCACCGCCCCCATCACGCCCTCGTAGACGCTGGAGGAGAAGGTCTCGTTGTCCCGCAGAACCTGGACCACTTCGTCGAACCCGAACACCGTCACCGGTGGCGGCCGGTCGGGATCGGCGGGGGTGGCCCCGTCCCCGAGGTCCACCGGGCCCACATGCACCGGGCTCACGCGGCAGAGCTCGTGCATCCGGGGATACGGGTCCCGGATGTCCCCGGACACGGTGTCCTGCAGTTCGAACGGGTCGAACCGCTCGGGCACAGGGTCAACGCCGGTGCCGGCTGCGACCGTCGACATGGATGGACCTCCTGGTCTGTCGGCCTCGAACGACCCGCCGGGACCCGAGGTCGGTTCGGGCCGATTGTAACCGAACGTTCGTTGGGTTTCAACCCGACGTCGGTCCGGGCCGCGTTCGACGCAGGCCGGATTTGGTCCGACAATGGGTGTCGTGCCCTCCTCCGCCTCCGTCGACCGGCAGCCGCCCCGGCCGGCCGGCCGCGCCCAGCGGCAGCACATCCTGGCCGTCGCCCTCTCCTTGATGTCCCAGAACGGAGTGGACGGCACCAGCATGCGGGAACTGGCCGCAGCCACCGGTCTCAACGTGGCCTCGCTCTACCACTACTTCCCGTCCAAGGCGGACCTGCTGGTGGCGGTGCTCGAGGAGCACGGCTTCGTCGACAACCTGGCCGCCCCCTCGCCTCCGGCACTGGCCCGGGACCCGGCCACCGGGCTGGCCGACCTGCTCACCGACATCGTCCTGTCGATGCTGGAGGTGGAGGACTTCGTCCGCCTGATGCTCGGCGAGGTGATGCGCGGGGACGAGACCGCTCATGCGGTGGGCGTCGATCTTTTCGCTGCCACCCAGACATCGCTCGAGCGGTGGCTCGACGAGGCCCGTCCGAGCCTCTGCGAGCCCGGGTCCCGGGCCGCCATGGCGCGGGTGCTGAGGGCCGTGGTGGTCGGCGTGTTCATCGAGCACGTGGCCGGTGTGCTCGATGACGACGGCACCGATACGGCTGACGTGCTCCGGCGGCGGGCCCGGGAGGCGGCCGCCTTCTTCGAGGGCGATCGGCCACCGGACTGAGCCCGGCCCCGAGAGGGTCAGGGCAGGCGCTCGATCACCATGGCGTTGGACTGGCCTCCCCCTTCACACATCGTCTGGAACCCGTAGCGGCCGCCGACCGCCTCGAGCCGGCTCAGCAGCGACGCGGCCAGGCGCACCCCGGATGCCCCCAGCGGGTGGCCCATCGCGATGGCGCCCCCGTGGGGGTTGAACACCTCGGGGTCGGGACCGAAGGCACGGGACCACATCAGCGCGATGGCGGCGAAGGCCTCGTTGCACTCGATGGCATCGAAGTCCCCGACCTTCATCCCCGACCGGTCGAGCAGTCGGTGGGTCACCGGCACCGGGGCGGACAGGACGATGGCGGCGTCCTCGGCGGCCACTGCGAAATGGGCGAACCGGGCCCGGATGGGCAACCCGAGGCGCTCGGCCACCGATCGTTCAGCCACCAGCATGGCCGCGGCGCCGTCGGTCATCTGGGAGGCGTTCCCGGCGGTGATGTCGGGCGCAGTCTCGGGCTCCCAGGACTGGGCCGGGGGCAGGCCGGCCAATGATTCCATCGATCCTCCCCGGCGGATGCCCTCGTCGACGGCGAGCTTCAGCCCGGTGAGCGACCCGTCCTCGGCCTTGGTCGGAACCGGAACGACCTCGCGGGCGAGAGCGTCGGTGTCCCACGCCGCAGCCGCCCGGCGATGGCTCTCGAGCGAATAGGCGTCCATGTCCCGGCGCGAGATCCCGTAGCGGTCGGCCAGCACCTGGGCCACCCGGAACTGGGCCCACAGCCGCCCGTCGATGGCCGAGAGGAAGGACGGAGGGAACGGCCCGGTTCCCCCGCGGGCGTTGCTCGCCATCGGCACCCGGCTCATCGACTCGACGCCGCAAGCCACTACCAGGTCGTAGTGGCCGGCCACCACGCCGGCGGCGGCAAAGTGCATCGCCTGCTGGGACGACCCGCACTGCCGGTCCACCGTGGTGGCCGGGACGTGCTGGGGCAGCCCGGCCGACACCCAGGCGTTCCGGGTCACATTGGTGCTCTGCTCCCCGACCTGGGCGACGCACCCGCCGATGACGTCGTCGATGGTCGCCGGGTCGACCGCGGTCCGGTCGAGCAGGGAGGAGATGGCGAAGGCGAGCAGGTCGGCAGGGTGCCAGTGCTGGAGTGCGCCACCCCGCTTGCCGAACGCGGTCCGCACCACGTCGACGACGACCGCGTCGCGGCCTCCGGTGACCGTGCTCATGACTGCTGGCTCATGACGGTTGGCTCATGACGGCTGGGCTCATCCTGGTTCCTCCCGGGCACCCGGTTCCTCCGGTTCCCCTCGAGCGAGACTAGGGCAGGTCAACGAGACCCTCCCAGCCTGCCGGCGGGGGCGCAAGGCGCCAGTACTGCTCCCCCACGTTGGCCTCCAGGCGGGGCGTCAGCGCGTGCTCGGCCTCGAGAGGTGGGATCTGGCTCGAGTAGCACCAGACGGCCTGCCGTTTGCGCTCGGCATCCGGTTGCTGGGGCACCACAGCCGGGGTGGGCCAGATGCCGGCCCGGAACAGCTTGCCCACCCGCCAGGCGAGCAGTCCCGGGAGGTGGGCGTAGCCCGCGTCCTCGTAGCAGAACCAGGCCAGGCTCATCATCCGCCGGCGCACGAGCATTCCGGCGTCGTGGGCGGTGCCGTGGTCCGGGTTGGCCAGGCCCATGGGCAGGAACACGGCCGTGGCCCCCGCCGACCGGATGGCCGTCTCCAGGTCGGGGGCCACCGCTTCGGGCGTCGGGCGGTCGGAGAGGGGAAGATACTGGTGCTCCACGAAGTCGAGCCAGACCGGCCGGGCGTCGACGAGTTCCAGCGCGCGACGGTCCTCCTGGCGGCGGGCACCGACGACGTCGTCACCCGACCGGAAGCCGCCGGCGGCATCCCAGGGCGCGGGCGGATCGGGGTAGCGCGCCGGGAATCCGGCGAACACGGTCACCACGGTTGACCCGCGGTGGCGCAAGAGGAGGTGGCTCGTGCCGAGCACGGCATCGTCGAGATGCGGTGAGACCACCACGATCCGGCGGAGCAGTTCCGGTGCCACCAGTCCCCAGGTCGGATCGTCCATCAGAGCGGCGCATCGCCCGGCGTCGGCGTTGACCCGGTCAGAGCACGGCTCCTTTGACCTTGAGGTCGAGGATCGCATCCATCTCCAACCCCAGCTCCCCGAGAACTTCGTCGGTGTGCTCCCCGTGATCGGGCGCCCGGGTGAGGTCGGGGGGCTCCTCGTCGAACTGGAGCGGGGAGGGCACCATGTGGAAGGTGGTGCCTGACGCCGAGACCACCTCCCGGAGGTAACCGTTGGCGATGGCCTGGGGGTCGACGAGCAGCTCGTCGGCGGTCTGCACCGGGGCCCACACCCCTTCGACGTCCATGAGGATGGGCTTCCACTCCTCCAGGGTGCGGCCGGCGAAGACCTCGTCCAGGGTGCGGCAGCACTCCTGGCAGTTCTCGGCCCGCGCCGCCGAGTCCGCGTATCGGGGGTCGTCAGCCAGGTCCGGCCGGCCGATCTTGGTGACCAGGTCGCCCCAGTACCGGTCCGACTCCAGCATGATGAGGGACAAGAAGCGGTCGTCTTTGGTCTTGAAGTTGTTGACCAACGGGTTGGGCATCTTCGTCCGGTCCCCGCGCGGCATACGGCTGAACCCGAAGAGGTCGGCGGCCAGCACCGTGGCCCCGATGGCCCACATCCCGTTGGCCAGCAGAGAATTGTCGACGATCACCGCCTCTCCGGTCCGCTCCCGGTGGAAGAGTGCCGCTGCCACCCCCCCGGCGATGGTCTGGCCCCCGATGACGTCGCCGAACCCGGGACCCGGCTGGCTGGCCGGGTACTCACCCGGGGGGGAGATGATGTCCGCCGCGCCGCCGCGACCCCAGAACGTCGAGTTGTCATAGCCGCCCCGCTCGGCCTCGGGTCCCCGCTGACCGAGGCCCGAGCCCCGCACGTAGATGATGTCCGGGTTGACGGCCCGGATGTCCTCCACGTCGATCTTCAGCTTCTGTCGCGCCTGCGGGCGGAAGTTGGTCAGGAAGACGTCGGCCCCCTTGGCCAGATCGAGGAGGATCTGGTGGCCCCCTTCGGTCTTGAGGTTGAGACCGACGCTCCGCTTCCCCCGGTTCGGCAACTCGATCATGTGGTTGACCCCACCGGGGCCGCTCGGGACCAGTCCCGAATTCACCAGGCCCCGCTGGGGGTCACCCACCTCGGGATGCTCGATCTTGATGACGTCGGCGCCCCATTCGGCCAGGACGGCTCCGGCGATGGGCACATAGGTCCACGCCGCGACCTCGACCACCCGCACCCCACTCATGATGCCCTTCACTGCGCCCTCCTCCTTGACGAGACTGACCTGCCGGCGGTGACGCTCATTCGGGGAAGGCGAACGCCGAGATGTCGAGGGTCCCCACTGCCATCGCCCCCATGGTGCCGCCGTCGGTCAGGATGTTCTCCCCGGTCATGGACGACGCCGCTCCCGAGTTCAGGAAGATGAGCGGGTAGGCCTGCTCCTCGGGGGTGGATCGGCGCCCCAGGGGGATCGGGTAGTTGTCCATGAAGGCCTTGCCGACCTGCTCCTCGAAGTCCGGCATCATCGGGGTGTCGGTCGGGCCCGGACTGGTGCAGTTGATGCGGATGCCCAGCTTCCCGAGCTCGAACGAGCGCCACACCGTCCACACGATGATCGCCTCCTTGGAGGGCGCATAACCGCTGGCGATCTCCTCGGGGTGGTCCTCCAGCCACCGGACGGTCTCGGCGAATCCGTCGCAGGCGACCAGTGGCATCCATTTGGCCACATTCCCCATCCACCCGGCGCCGGCCCCCGAGGAGATGCTGGCGATGGACGCACCCTCGCTCATACGGGTCACCACCAGGTCGGTGAGGTGCCGCAGGGAGGCGAAGTTCACCACCATGGTGTCGAGATCGGAGAACCGACCGCCCGGAAGGCCGGCGCAGTTGAACAGGGCGTCGACGCGCCCCCCGATGGCGTCCACGGCTGCGGCGATGGCGTCGGGCTGTCGGAGGTCGACGGCGTGGTATCCGGCGACCTCGATCGGGGGCGCCTTCAGATCGAGGACGTGGATCTCGGCCCCGAGCCGGTGCAGCTCCCGGACGGTGGCCGCCCCCATGCCCGCACCACCGCCCCCGCTGACGATGACCCGCTTGCCCTCGTAGCTCCACACCGAAGTCATGTCGATCCCTCTCTCACTGGCTCCTACCAGAGCTCTCACTGTCCCACTGCCGGGTCACCGCGGCAGGCCGAGCCCGTGCTCGGCCACGATGTTCCGGTTGATCTCGCTGGTTCCCCCGGCAATCGAGACTCCCGGCGAGGCGGTGAAACTGTCGGTCCAGGCGCCGGTCAGGCCGCCGGAGCCGAGCAGGCCGACGGCCAGGTCGGCAAGCTCTTGGGTGGCCCGGGCCCACATGAGCTTGGTCAGGCTGCCCATGGCCGCCGAGGGCTCCCCGCCCCCGCCGACCGTTTCCAGCTCACGGGAGGTCATCCAGCGCATGCAGGAGATGACCGCGAAGACCTGGGCCAGCCGGTCGCGCTGGACCGGCGTCGTCGACACGCCCGCCCGCCGCGCCGCTTCGACCAACTCGTCGAACCGGGCGGTCAGGCCGAGATGGAGGCGGGCCACTCCGGCCCGCTCGTGGCTGAGCGTGGTCATGGCCACCCGCCAACCCTGGTGGATCGGCCCGAGCAGGGCGTCGTAGGGAACCCGGACATCGGTGAAGAAGAGCTCGGAGAAGGTGGAGTCGCCGGTCATCGTGCGCAGCGGACGGGCCTCGACACCGGGCGACCTCATGTCCACCAGCAGACAGCTGATCCCCCGGTGCTTCGGGGCAGAGGGATCGGTGCGGACGTAGAGCTGGCACCAGTCAGCGTACTGCCCGAGGCTGTTCCAGGCCTTCTGCCCGTTGACGAGGAATCCCCCGTCGCAGGCGACTGCCGCGGTCTTGAGCGATGCCAGGTCCGAGCCGGCGTCGGGCTCGGACATGCCCTGGCACCAGATCTCGTCGCCCCGCAGCATGGGCGCCAGGTACCGCTCCTTCTGCTCGGTGCGGCCCGCCGTCATGATGGCGGGCGCGATGTTGGCCACCCCGATGACATTGACCGGACCCGGGGCATGGAACCTGACCATCACCTCGTGGAGGGCCAACTGATCTGCCAGCGGGGCGTCGCGGCCCCCGTACTCGGCCGGCCACGAGATCGCCGCCCATCCGGCATCGGCGAGGGTGCGGTTCCACCCGCGCAGGATCTCGAGCGTGGCGGGGGTGACAGCCCCGTCCCGTCCGGCCGCCACCACCTCGGGGGTGAGGTTGGCAGCGAGCCATTCGGTCAGCGGGCGGGCGATCCCGTCCTGTGGCCCGTCCTGTGGCCCGGGGCGGAACGGCGACGGCCGGTCGGGGGCCAGGGCGAGCGATCCGTCAGTGTCCATGGCCCCCCTTGAGCGCCATCGGGTCGGCACGCCGTCCGTGCCTTGCCCGAAGTGCGAGACTAGTCCACCCCCGCCAGGGGCGACAATCCCGTTTTCAGTGCGGGGAGCCGGTCAATCCTCGAGTGCGATGGCCTGCTCGGGACAGTTGGACTCCGCCGTCCGGGCCTGACCCTCCGCTCCAGGCGGCACCTCCGGGTCGATGACCGTGCCGTACCCGCGGTCGTCGCAGTCGAAGAGGCCGGGAGCCAGCGAGTAACAGCGGCCGTGGCCCGTACACCGCTCGGTGTCCAAGACGATCCTCACCCCTCCACCCTAGGACCCTCGGCCGTCGTGGGGACCCCGGCGCGGACGCTGCCCGCCTCATTCGCCCGGGTCCACCCCGAGCGCGGGGAGGCAGAAGCGCAGGATGTGCGACCTCGCCCGCTCCCGGTCCATCGGCCGGCGCTGGCGCACGTGGGGACCGGCCACGCTCCACAGCAGGTCGAAGATCGAGTAGGCATCGGGGAACGGGTCCGTGTCGGGAAACGAGCCGTCGGCCGAACCGCGGCGGATGGCCTGGAGCAGGGGTGACACCAGCCGGTCCTGCAGGGACGCTTCTTCCGGCTCGTAGCCGACGGCCTGGCGGGCGACGGCATTGAACATGACCAGACGCTGGATCCGCTTCCGGTCATAGGCGATGGACAGGACCTCGTCGATCCACACCCGGACCGCCTCGACGGTGGTCGGCGCCTCGCCGACCCGGCGTGCCACCTCGTCGACGTCGCCAGCGGATGCGGTGCGGAACATGGCCAGCAACAGATCGTCCTTGGACTGGAACTGCCGGTAGAAGGCGCGTGTCGAGAGTCCGGCACGATCGAGGATGTCCTGCACGCTCGCACCCTGGAAGCCGTTGCGACGCATCACCTTCAACGCCGCATCCATCAACTGGCTCCGCTCTGCCAGGGACTCCGGGGTCACCTGGGCAGCGCCGGAGACCGCATCGTCGGCGACCGCGGGCACCGGCAAAGGATACCGGCGAGCCGGCGGGAGTGCCCGAGCGGTGCCCCCCGGACCGTTCAGCCGAACAGGTGACCGTCGATGGCCCGGTGGTAGTTCCAGATGGTCATCTCCTGTTCGGTGTTGAGGTGGTGGCCGTCGTAGCCGCGCGAGTGCAGGCCGGCGGTCACCTCTGACATGTTGGAGAAGTCCTGGCTCAGGATCTCGCCCACGTCGCCGTCCCGCCAGTCGTCGAAGAACCGGGGCGCGGCGGTCTCCAGCCCGTCGGCTGTCGGGAGCTCGAGAGCCTGGACGTCGAAGAGGCAGCTGTCCGGATCGGTGCCGTTCGGCCGGGCCCGGTAGGTCAGACAACACCCCATGTCGACCAGGAACACGGTGTTGGGGAACAGATGCCAGTCGTACATGGCCCCCTTCAGCTGCTCGTCGGTCAGGTCGGGATAGTCGATCCCCACCCGGCGGGCATGCTTTTTCCTCAGTCGCTGGTAGATGGCGTTGCCGTCCGGGCCATCGGCCCCGGCGGTGGTCACCAGCTCGCCGGCGGCGTCGAGATCCGACCTCAGGTACAGGGCCCGGAGCTCGCGCAGCGAGTATTCGACGTTCCGCTGGATGGCCCCGGGATCCGCCCGGTAGGCGGCGCGCAGGCTGGTGGAGTCGCCCTCGGGCCCGTAGCGGAAGAGGTCGGCGTGCCGGGAGTGGAGGCGGAACAGCTCGTTGAACGTCGACCCGTACTGCTCACACTCGGCGATGGTCGGCGGCGTGGCGCTCTTGTCGGCTCGCAGGAGCTGCGGATGGGTCCCGGGCACGTGCCAGCTCTCGATGAACGCATCGAGCGCCGTCTTCCAGTTGGCGGGAAGGACGACCGACTTGTACCAGGCGATCCGCATCTCCTCGAGCTTGAAGCCGTCCAGCCGTCGCGGGAGCGGGTCGAGGAAGTCCTCGAGCGGCTCGGCGTCCGCCTTCATGGTGACGAACACCCATCCACCCCACTGCCCCACCCGGCATTCGGGTAGGCAGAGCTCCTCCTTCGGCCGGGGCTCGAAGTGGGCGGCATCGGCCTGGTACCTGATCGATCCGTCCAGGTTCCAGCGCCACGCGTGGAACGGACAGCGGAACTCGCCGATCCGGCCCTGTCCACTCACCAGCCTGGTCCCCCGGTGCCGGCAGGCATTGAAGTACGCCTTGAGTCCCGACTCGGTGCGGACCACGACGATCGACTGATCGCCGATCTCGAAATTCACGTACTGCCCGACCTTCTCCACCTCGTCCATCCGACAGGCGTTCAGCCAGGTCTCCGGGAACAGCCGCTCCAGTTCGAGGCCGAGGAACTCGGGGTCGGTGTAGCGGCCCTTGGGCACGAAGGCCGGGCCCAGCCGCCACCTCGGGGGCACGTCCGACCCGGACCCGTCCCTCCCGGTCGACTCCATGGTGGTCGTCTCGGTACTCATCGGCCTCCACCCTCCTCGAGCCAGCCTCCGATCCGTCGGGTCAGCGCGTCGTCCCGCGCCTGTCCCTCCGCGTCCCCCGACCACTGCCAGGTGTCCGAGTCGATGCGGTGAGCGGCGAGGTGGGCCCGGAGCTCACCGAGCGCCGCGGCCCTGCTCGCGGCGGTGGCCACCAGGAGGAGACGGGGGCCGGGGCCGGCCAGTGCCGCCGGCGGCAGGAGCTCGACGTGGGCCGGCGAGGCGTCGACGCACACCACCGGGCCGACCTCGTCGGCCCGGAGGAGTCCGGCCCCGAGCGCCACCACCCCGCCCTGCCCGCACCCGATGAGCGCAGGCCGCCCGAGGGCGAGGTCGTCGAGGAGGTCGCACACCTGCACCACCGCCTTGGTCAGGGAGACGGGATCGGTCCCCTCGTATCCCGGCAGGATCCGGTACCAGCAGGTGCCCGCCACCTCCATGCCGTTGGCGGTGTGGGCGTAGTCCCCGAAGGGGGCCACCACCCGTCCCAACCCGTCGACGGCCCGTGCGACCCCGGTGAGGTCGATCGAGCCCGTTCCGTCACCGTGCAGCACCACGACGGGTAACCCCGGAGCGGCGGAGTCGGTGTCCCGGTAGGCGAGCTTCACCGCCCGGCACCCGTCCGGGGCGACGAGGCGGCGGCGTGCGCCCCGGCCAGAAATCCGAACACCAGCCCCGGGCCGATCGTCGATCCTCCTCCCGGGTAGCCCTCCCCGAAGACGCCGTCGACGCAGTTGCCGGCGCCGTACAGCCCACTGATCGGTCCCGAGGCTCCGAGCATCTGACCGTTGGTCCCGACGAGCGGACCGCTGTCGGTGTCGAAGGTGGTACCGACCAGTGAGATGGCATGCAGCATCCCGCCGGTGTCGATCGGGTACATGAGCGGATTGGGCAAGTGATTGTCGGGCGCGGCAGGACCGTGGAAGGCGAACTCCACTGCTTTGGACCCTCGACCGAATTCACCGTCGTGACCGGCTTCCGCCATGGCGTTGAAGCGGGAGATGGTGGTGGCCAGTGCCTCGGCGAACCCCGGCACCAACCCGACCGGGCCGATGCCCGGGGGCATGGCGGCATTGGTCAGTCGGAGCCGGTCCGCCAACGCAACGGTGAGCCCGGCCACCCCGGAGCCGCTCGTCACGTGGTCGGCGATCGCCCCGGGCGGCGGGATCGGATAGCGGCCGCCGAACCGATCGGCGGTCCGCTGGTCGTAGACCATGAACATGATCCGATTGACGTACTCGTCGCCGGCGAAGGCGTGGTGCACCCGCCCTCGGGACTCGTACTCGCGCTTCTCGTCGACGGCCCGTACTCCGAGCCGGTTCACCAGCACCATGCTGTCGCCAGGAATGGCCCAGACGTCGAGTACCGAGTTGGCGTAGTCGTCGACCGCCTCGAGGACCTGTTGGTTCCACCACCCGTTGTGCATCCCCCCGAACCGGGCGCCGGCCCGGAGCCCGATGTCCACCAGGTCGCCGGTGTTGGAGGGAACCCCCGAGCCGCCGGCTATGGGACCGCGGAGGAACCGCTCCCGGAGCTCGGGGCTGTGGGCGAAGCCGCCGGATCCGAACACGACGCCCCCGTGGCACCGGATCCTCCGACATGCCCTTCCGTCATCGACGACGACACCGGTCGTCACCCCGCACTCCATCTCCAGGTCCACGACCCGGTGGCCGAGGCGGACCTCGGTTCCCCGCCGGGAGGCGAAGGCCATGAGCTGGCGGACCAGCTCACCCCCGTTGCCGGCTCCGCCGCCGGGGGCCAACGGCTGGATGCCCCGTCCCCGCACCGCTCGATTCTCCGGGAACTCGAAGTAGTCGGGGAACATCCGGCCGTCCCAGGCCAGCCAGGGAGCCTCCATCCGCACGGCACCGATCTGGGCCAGGCCGGCCATCACCTCGGCGCCCCGGTCGTAGTACGTCTCCAGCAGGGCATGGTCGGCCGGCTGGAGACCGAGGCACGGGGAGTCCGGGTCGTAGGTGGCCGGATAGCCCACCCGGGCCATGTAGGCCAGCGCCTCCGGGCGGGGGTCTTCGATGCCGGCGGCCTGCATCACCGAGTTGGCATAGATATGGGCCACACCGCCCGAACAGGCGGTCGTCCCGCCGTGCACCGGGCCCTTCTCGAAGATGACCACCGAAGCGCCCCGGCTGAGGGCGCCGGCTGCGGCCGAGAGCGCCGCCGCCCCGCTGCCCGCGACGACGACATCACACTCCTCGGGAACCGCGGAAGGGGGGGCTGCCGGCGACAGCCGGGCCCCGGGTCGGTGGGCCAGCCCGGCCAGCGCGGCCACCCGTTCGCCCAGAGGGAGCCGGTCCGTAGGTTCGGCCATTGGCGATGCCCTCCCGAGATCCAACCACCTGCCCCTGGCCCTCGGACGTTACGATATCAGCGGCGTCGAGCGTGGGAGCGGCGAGGGGGTCGATGGCGAAGGTGGGGCTGACGGTAGAGGACCAGCTGGCCATCCAGCAGCTCGCGGCGCGCTACAACCACGCCATCGACAGCGGGGACGGGGCGGCGTACGCGGACACGTTCGTCGACGACGGGGTGCTCGACGCCGGCGAACTGGTGCTCGAGGGACGCACCGCCCTCCGGCGGTTCGCCTCGGCGTTCCCCGGTTCTGTCCGCAGTCCCCGCCATGTGGCGACCAGCCTCCTCATCGACGGCGGCGGCGGCGAGGCCGTGCTCCGCGCCTACGTGCAGATGTACGCCCTCGTCGGCGATCCGCCCCGGCCCACGGTCACCGCCTCGGGGACGTACACCGACTCCCTGGTCAAGCTCGGAGGGGCCTGGCGCTTCGTCCGACGGACATTCACCGCTGACGCATGACCCCAGACCACCCGGCCCCGACCCGCCGGGGCGCTCGGGACCCCGCCACCACGGACTCAGGGACCATCCGGGCCCGTCGGGGCTCCTTCCCCGTCCCGCACCGCCTGTGACTGCCTCTCGGCCATCTGGCGGGGTCGCAGGCCCTTGCGGGCGGCCATGAACTCCCGCACATCGGTGGCCGAGCTGGCGATGGTGGTGAAGTCCGCGGTGCTCTGCAGATGGACCCGCATGCCCATCGTCTCCCAGGCCCGCTTGACCCCGGCCTTGATGGTCAGGATGGTGGTGAGCGGCATCTGGGCGATGGTCGACGCGGTCTGTTCGACCGCGGCCTCGAGGTCGGCCTTCGGAACCACCCGGTTCACCAGTCCCCACTCCTTCGCCTCCTCCGCCGACAGCGTCGGGGACAGGTAGAGGTACTCGTAGGCCCGCTTCCAGTTCATCAACGCCCACGGCTCGACCAGGGTCTGGGCCCCTGGTAGGCCGAACCCCTGGGGTAGGGGCATCTGGAAGTACGCGTCATCCGACGCGATGGTGAGGTCGGTCAGGTAGCCGTAGATGGTGCCACCACCGAGGCAGTAGCCGTGGACCTGGGCGATGGTCGCCTTGGGGAATTCCCACAGATTCAGCGGCGGCCAGACGAAGAGGTCGTAGTTGTGGGCCTTCCAGGTCCGCTCCGGCGTCGGCCCGGTGGTGGGGTACACCTCGGCCATCTCCTCGGGACTGACGATGGCGTGACCGGCGCAGAACCCCTTGCCGTTGGCCTTCACGATGAGGACCTTCACCTCGTCGTCTCGATCGGCCCATTTCAGCGCGTCCTCGAAGTCCCAGACCTGTTGGGCGGTCTGGATGTTCGCCTTCTCCGGCAGGTTCAAGACGATCCGGGCGATGGCGCCGTCCTTCTCGTAGATGATCGTCTCCATCTCGGTTCGCTCCATGCGGGCTCTCCTGGTCGTGCCGATAGAGCGGCGCAGACCACTCCGCCGGTAGCCGCCTCTCCGGCGGCTGCCGGTCGGGCCACCACAGTACTGTGCGCATCGCGCCCGTCACGGCCCGTCGATATACCCGACCTCCTCGCCGACCGGGTAGAGCTGGCCGGGTCGGCCGGTGATGTGGATGACGCCCGCCGCCGGGCACTCCACCTCCATCTCCACCTTTTCGGTTTCGAGCAGGTAGAGCGGCTGGCCGGGCCGGACACGCTCGCCCTCGGCGGCCAGCCATTCGACGATGGTGCCCTCAGCCATCGCCACGCCGGCCTGGGGGATCTGGATGGGAGTTCGCCGGTTCTCGTTCATCGCCGTGGTCGGTGGCCCGGCGTCAGCCCGGCCGGGCCAGGGCACGGATCCGCTCGGCGATCCGATCCCGGTCGGGATAGTGCAGTTTCTCCAACTCCGCCGCATAGGGAACGGGGGAGTATGCCGCGCCCAACCGTTCCACCGGAGCCGACAGCCGGCCGAAGAGGTCATGGGACACCATCGAGGCGATCTCGGCCCCAGGTCCGGCGAACTCGGTGGCGGCGTGCACGACGAGCACCCGGCCGGTCCGGGACCCGCTGGCCAGGATGGTGTCCTTGTCCAGCGGCACCAGGGTCCGCACGTCGACGACCTCGACGCTGGTTCCCTCAGCGGACAAGGCGTCGGCTGCGGCCAGCGCCTCGGGGACCTGCCAGCCCCAGGTCACCACCGTCACGTCGTCGCCCGCCCGCTTCACGTCGGCGACACCGAGGGGGATCTCGAACCTTCCCGGCGGTACGGGTCCCCGGGTGAACAGCAGCGACATCGTCTCCATGAAGATGCAGGGATCGTCGTCGAAGATGCACGAGTACAGGAGGCCCTTGGCCTCGCGGGGCGTGCTCGGAACCACCACCTTCAGACCGGGGATGTGCATCATCCACGCCTCGAGCGACTGCGAGTGCTGGGCGCCGAACTGGCGGCCGCCGCCGACCGCAGTGCGCAGGGTGATGGGCACGTTGGTCCGGCCCCCCGACATGTAGCGGAGCTTGGCGGCATGGTTGGCCACCTGGTCCATGGCCACCGCGAAGAAGTCCATAAGCATCACCTCGGCGATGGGCCGCATCCCGACCAGCGATGCACCGATCGCCGCGCCCACGATGGCCTGCTCGGAGATCGGGGTGTTCCGAACCCGCTCCCGGCCGTACTTGGTCGAGAGTCCCTTGGTCCCCTTCATGACCCCGCCGATGGGGTCCTCGATGTCCTCCCCGATCACGAAGACGTCCGGATCGTCGGCCATGGCCTGGTCGATGGCCTGGTTCACCGCCTCCGACATGGTGGAGGCCGGGTCGCCCGGGGCTTCCCGCCTGCCAGGTTCCACCGTCATCCGGGCCCGGCCCCGCGGTCCGAGAAGACGTCGGTCAACAGCTCGTCGGGCGCAGGAGGCGCACTGGCCTTGGCCTGAACGACTGCGGCATCCACCCGGGCAACGACGTCGCGCTCGATCTCGTCGAGGACCGCCTCTCCGATCCCCCGCTCCTGGACCAGCCACCGGCGGTAGCGGGCCACCGGCTCGTCCGCCTCCGCCTCCGCGAACTCGGCGGGATCCATGTACTCGGTGGTCGATCCGAAGGTGTGCCCGCCCAACCGGTAGGTCATGCACTCGAGAAAGGTCGGGCCGCCGCCGGCCCGGGCCCGCCCGATGGCCTCCCCCGCGGCTTCGTCCATGGCCGGGACGCTGTTGCCGTCGACCGTCCTTGCTTCCATCCCGTAGCCCCGGAAGCGGTCGGCCAGGCTCACGGTCCTGGTGAAGTCGGCGAACCGGGTGTGCTCGCCGTACCGGTTGTGCTGGCACACGAACACCACGGGCACCTCCCACAGCGCGGCCAGGTTGCAGGCCTCGTGGGTTGCGCCGATGCTGGTGGCCCCGTCGCCGAAGTTGACCACGGTCACTTGATCGGTCCCCCTCAGCTTGCTCGACAGAGCCAGGCCCACGGCGATCGGCAGCCCACCACCGACGACCCCGGTGGTGACCATGAGCCCCGATTTCGGGTCCGAGAGGTGCATCGGCCCCCCCTTCCCTTTGGACGTCCCGGTGGCCTTTCCGCACATCTCCGCCACCAGCTCGTCGAGGGGGACCCCCTTGGCGATGCAGTCGTGGATCCCCCGATAGGTGGTGACCATGTAGTCGTCTCGGCGCAGGTGCTCGCAGATCGCCGCCGGGATGGCTTCCTGGCCCCGCACCCCGTAGTAGGTCATCCGGAACTCCCCCGAGTTCAATCCCGCGGTTATCCGCTCCTCGGTGGACCGGATGGTGCGCATCGTCTTGAAGATGCGCAGCGCCGCATCCACCGCCGGCCCCCGGGTCCCGTTATCGGTCGGCTTGGTCCCCCCGGCAGAGGTGGTCATCCGGCTTCCCCCGCGGTCGGCACCGATCGGGCACCTCCGAGCCGGGCCCGCACCACCCTTCGATCGACCTTGCCGAAGTCGTTGTACGGGATCTCCTCCACGAACACCAATTGCTCGGGAATCTTGAAGCCGGCGATGCGACCGGCACAGAACTCCCGCAGCTGCTCGAGAGTCACCGGTTCGCGGACCACGACGGCGGCACCGACCCGGTGGCCCATCTCCGGGTCGGGGAACCCCACCACCGCCACGTCTCGGACCGCGGGGTGGGTCCGGACCACGGTCTCCACCTCCGAGGGCGAGAACTTCTCCCCTCCCCGGTTGATGGTGTCGGCCAGTCGTCCCCAGGGGTAGAGGTACCCGTCGGCGTCCTCGGACATCATGTCCCCGGTGCGGAACCATCCGGCGGGGATCGACGGGTCGTTGGCCTGGGAGTCGGGGATCACGCTGTTGTCACTCTTGACCCAGAGCTCGCCGACCGCGCCCGTCGGTACCGACTCGTTGGTCACCGGGTCCGCAATGCGCACTTCGACGCCGGGAAGGGGGCGGCCCACCGAGGCCAGCCGCTCGGCCGAATGGTCACCGGGCCCCAGCAGGGTGATCGAGCCCAACGTCTCGGTCTGGCCGAAGGTGTTGGCCAGGCCCACGCCGGGGAGGGCGTCCATGGCCCGGCGGATCAGCTCGGGCGACGCCGGCGCAGCCCCGTAGGTGAGTGCGGTCAGCGAGCTCAGGTCGGTGGTGGCGAAATCGGGATGCTCGAGGATCCGGTAGAGCATGGTCGGCACGAGGAACGACGTGTTCACCCGGTGCCGCTCGACCAGCGCCAGCCACCCGCCGGCATCGAACCGGGTCTGGACCACGGTGGTGCTGCCCTTGGCCAGCGCCACCAACAGCCCCAGCATCCCGCCGATGTGCACGAACGGCACGCACATCAGGGCCACCGACGGAGCAGGCTCGACGGTCGGCGAGTAGGCGGCGATCCTCGAGGCGACCATGGAATGCGGAAGCGGCACCGCCTTCGGCGTCCCCGTCGTGCCGCTGGTGAAGAGCACCACGGCGTCCTCTTGCGGGGCGGGATCGAAGACCGGTGCGCCCTCGGGGTGGTGGTCGGACGCCAGCTCCCCGAGCCCGAGGACCACGCGCTGTCCGGCCTGGCGCAGCACGTCGGCATAGGCGGCCCCGGCCACCCCGATCGGAGCCGACTCCACCACCTCCATCAGCACGCCCACCTCGTCGGCGGTCAGGCGGGGGTTCATCAGGGCAGTCGCCGCTCCGACCCGGGCGGCACCGACCAGGGCGGCCACCGACAGCAGGCTGGCGTCGTCGACCAGGGGGATCCGCCACCCGGGCCGGACCCCGGCCGAACGGAGGGCGGCGGCAGCTTTGCGGATGGACGCGTCGAGGTCGCCGTAGGTGGTCGACGTCCCGTCGATGACCACGGCCACCCGGCCGGGATCCACCTCGGTCACTCCTTCGATGACCCTTCCGAGTGTTCTAGCCGGGGGCACGCCGGCCCCGGTCCCTCGACGTCCCTCCGTCGTCGGGACCCCCATCTCCCCCGGTCCGGCCAAATCCGGTCATCGGTGTCCCTCCTCGTCGACCCGACGCGGGCCGGGCCTCAGTCTGTCGGTTCGCTGCCGACCACGCCGACGAAGCTGACGCACTCTCCGGGGCCACCGCCGAGGTTGTGGGTCAGACCCAGGGTGCGCCCCGGGTCGGCCACGGTGGCGATCTGGCGCTCCGACGGCGCCTTCCGCCGCAGCTGGAGCCAGCACTCGAACAGCATCCGCAGGCCTGATGCGCCGATCGGGTGGCCGAAGCTCTTGAGGCCTCCGTCGGGATTGACCGGGAGCTCGCCGTCCCGGTCGAAGGTCCCGGCCAGTACCTCCTTCCACGCAGTGCCCCGCTCGGCGAAGCCGAGGTCCTCCATCAGGACCAGTTCGGTGGGAGTGAAGCAGTCGTGGACCTCGGCCATGGCCAGTTGGGACCGGGGATCGGTGATCCCCGCCTGCCGGTAGGCGTCGGCCGCCGATCGGACCACCTCCTCGAAGCTGGTGTAGTCGTACTCGGGGTCGATGATCCCGGCCGCCGGACCGGCGACGAAGCTCAGGCCTTTGACATAGAGGGGCGAGTCGGTATAGCGGGACGCGTCCTCGGTCCGGCACACCACCACCGCGGCGGCACCGTCACTGACGCCGCTGCAGTCGAAGACGCCGAGCTGCCCGGCCACCAGCGGCGACGAGGCGATCTTCTCCATCGAGACCCCGCTGCGGAACTGGGCCCTCGGGTTGACGGCACCGTTCTGGTGGTTCTTGAAGGCGATCCGGGTCATCACCGCCTTCAGCTCCTCGGGATCGACCCCGTACTTGTGGGCGTACGCGGGCACCAGAAGCGAGAAGACTGCCGGGGAGCTGAGGCCGGCGTTGGTCCCGTCGCCGACCTGGCGGATACCGGTGAGCCCCGAGTAGCCGGAGTCCTTCAGCTTCTCCACCCCGACGGCCATGGCCACGTCGTAGGCGCCGGATGCCACCGCGTAACAGGCGTTGCGAAACGCCTCCGAGCCGGTGGCGCAGAAATTCTCGACCCGGGTCACCGGCTTGTAGTCGATCTTGAGCGGCTTGGACAAGGTGAGCCCGGACTGGCCCGAGCCCATGGTCCCCAGCCAGAATGCGTCGACGTCCCCGAGGGCGATGCCGGCCGACCGGGCGCACTCGGTGGTGGCGTCGGTCAGGAGGTCGTCGGTGCTCTTGTCCCACAGTTCGCCGAACGGGGTGCAGCCCATCCCAACGATGGCCACCCGGTCACGAATCCCTCTACTGGCCACTTCAGCCTCCCTCTCCCCCGCCCACCTCGGCGGGCACCACCCCTCCGACCTGCTCGCCCCGGTCATCGATCCGGTCGGAGACCGGTCGTGCCTTCCAGAAGTAATTATGCACACCTTGGGCGCTGTAGAACCGACGGAAGGTCATCTCCACCCGGGTTCCGATGGCCAGTGCCTCCGGGTCGACGTCGGTCATCTCCCCCCGGTACCTGCCGCCGCCGTCGAAATCGATGACCGCGCCGACCATCGGAGGGGAGAGGCTGAAGGCCAGCCGGTCCACGGTGAAGGTGGCGACCGTCCCCCGCACACCGGCCAGCCGTTGCGGCTCCATGTGGTCCACCGATCGGCACGACAGGCAGACCCGGGTCGGGGGAAGGTGGACGAACCCGCACTCGAGGCAGCGGCTGGCGCCGAAGCCGAACTTCCAACCCTCGTTGCGCCGCATGGCGGGAGCGTCGGGTCGTTCGGGGTCGGGTCGGCGCGGTGGCTCCCGCCGGAGGTGCCCGCGCCAGGTCAGGTACACCGCGTAGGGCAGGTCGCGACGCCCCTGGTCGACTGAGGCGGCCACCTCCATCATCCCCTCCCGGCGCCGTGCCTCCTGTACCCCGACCAGTGCGGGAGTGGTGCGGAAGACCACCGCGTCGGCGCCGTCGCCCACTCCCAGGACCACGACGGCCTGGTCGGGCCCCGCCCTCTCCAGCACCTCGGCCAGGCCGGTGGCGGCCTGGGCTGCGCCAAGGTTCCCGATCAGCGAGGTGTAATCGGTGGCCACCCGCTGGGGCGCCACGCCGAGTGTCTTGCGCAGGGTGCCGACGGCTCGGGCATGCAGCCCGGCCACCACCAGGTGGTCGATCTCGTCGACGGTCAGGCCGGCATCGGCGAGCGCCCCGGAAAACGCCGCCCGGCCCAGTGGCACCAGGGCCTCCTCCCCGAACCGGTCCTCCCACTGGCGCGAGGCGGAATCGCCCGGGACCCTCCAGCGGTCGAGGAATTCGTGGGTGACGGAGGCGTGGCCGAGCACCTCGGCCACCGCCCCCTCCGGTGCGAAGACGAAGGCGGCGGCTCCGTCCCCCCCCTGGCTCTCCTCGGCTCCCCCAGCCAACCCGGTACGCAGGTCGGAGACCACGGCGATTGATGCGTGGCGCTCGCCCTCCAGGGCGGCCAGGCGCATGGCCGCCCAGCCCGAACGGACTGATCCGCAGAGGTCGTAGGCGCCGGTGGACGGGGGGAGGCCCAGGGCGGCGTGGATGGTGGAGGCGTTGGTCTTGTCCAGGTAGGCCGGATCCGGAGTGGAGAAGAAGAGGTCATCGGGGACCGGCACCCCGGCCGGCTGCAACGCCCGACGGGCGGCCTCCACGCCAAGGGTGGTGGTGTCCTCGTCGTAGGACGCCACGGCACGGGTGCCGCGGCCGGGCGTGGTGCCGAATGCGACGCCGATGGAGGCCCGTTCGAGACGCCAGTACGGGAGGTAGGTGGCCCACGACACGATCCCGGAGGCCATCAGTACTGCCCTTCCCCTCGTCCCACGGTCAGCGCCCGACGCCGGCCAGCTGGGCCGCCCGGGCCTTCAGCGCCGACCGGTCGGGCTTCCCGATGCCCAGCAAGGGTATCTCGTCGACGTGGACGACCAACTCGGGAGTCTTGAACCGGGCCACGCCCTGTGCGGAAAACCATTGCCGGCACTCTTGCACGTCGAGACGGCCGTCCCCCACCACGAATGCCGCCACCCGCTCCCCCAGGCGCTCGTCCGGGCACCCGACCACCACGGCCTGGCGAACGCCCGGATACGCCTCCAGCAACCGCTCGACCTCCGCCGACGCGATGTTCTCCCCCGCCCGGATGATCACGTCCTTGCACCTCCCCACGATGGTCAGCCAGCCGTCGGCATCGAGGGTGCCCAGGTCACCGGTGGCGAACCAGCCGCGGCGCACGGCCTCCGCCGTCTCCGACGCCTCGCCGTAGCCGACGAAGAGCTCGGGGCCCCGCAACAGGACCTCTCCCTGCTCACCGGGCGGGACACTCCGGTTGCTCAGCGGGTCCACCACCCGGATGACCGCGTCGCCGACGCTGCGCCCGTCGGTGTCACGCGCCTTGTCGGGACCGTCGGCGGCGGTGGACGTGGTCACGGTGGGCGCCTCGGTCGACCCGTAGGTGCGCTTCACCGTCGCCCCCAGCCCCCGGCGGGCCGCATCGATGAACTCGGGGGTCACTCCCATGCCCCCGCAGGAGACCACCCGCAGGCTGGACAGTCGAGCCGGCGGGCCGGCCACGTCCATCATGTCGAGGAAGAGGGTCGGTGGACCGATCATGAACGAAACCGAGTGCTCGCCGGCCAGCCGCACTCCCGCCTCGGGGTCCCACCTCTCCATCAGCACCACGTTCATGGCTGCGGCCCCCGGGACGAGCACGGCGTTCAGCAGTCCCGAGACGTGGGCCAGGGGCGAGGGCATGAGAGCCACGTCGGCACTCGAAAGGGCATGGGCCCTCACCATCGAGCGGGCCTTGTAGGCGAGGCCCCGGTTGGTGTGGAGCACGGCTTTGGGATGCCCGGTGGAACCCGAGGTGAACAGGACCACCGCCACGTCGGCGCCCCGCCCGGCTCCCGTCGCCACCGGGTGGCAGGCCAGCAGCTCGCCGAGGCGCCCGTTTGCGCCGCGCACTCCGATCGTCCCCTGGCGCTCGGCCAGGGGCATGCCCGGGGCGGCGAAGGACGCCGTCGGCCGGAGGGACTCGACCATCCGCCCCACCTCGGTCGGCCCGACCTGGTGGTGGATGGGGGCAGCCACCGCCCCGCACCGCCAACAGGCGCGGAACAGGGCGATCGCCTCCCACCAATTGGGGAGTTGCCAGGTGACGACGCTCCCCCTTCGGACGCCGAGCGACCGGAGCCCGCCCGACAGCGCGGCCACCACCCGCTCCAGGGCGGCCGCGTCGAGCCGGGCCTCTCCGTCGACGATGGCCGGGCCGGACGGCGGACGGCGGGACGACAGGAGCTGGTCGAGCGTCGGGACATCCCACGCGCCCCCGGGGCGCAGATACCGCGTGGCCTCGGCCTGGCGGTAGGTCGGTCGGAGGTTCACCGGCCCGGGACAGGTCCCTCCACCAGGTCCGGAGTCGCCATTCGCACCGGTGGGGCATCCTTCCAATTGGGTATCCCGTCAGCGGGCTCGGCCACCGGATACTTGCTCTCATGGATCTCCGCCCAGTGGGAGTGGTTCAACTGGTGGAGGGTGAAGCAGGCCTGCAGGGAGTTGTAGAAGCCCATGTTGTCCACCGTCTGGTTCACCGACTCCTTGATCATCAGTGCGGTCATGGTCGGTACCTGGGCGATCCGGCGAGCGTAGGCGAGGGTCCGCTCCGACAGTTCGGCCGCGGGGAAGACCTTGCTCACCATCCCGAGCCGGTGGGCCTCGTGGACATCGATGGCGTCGCCGGTCAGCATCATCTCCTTGGTGCGTCGCGGCCCGAATTCCCACGGGTGCCCGAAGTACTCCATCCCGCACATCCCGAGGCGGGTGCCGACGACATCGGCGAAGTACACGTCGTCGGCGGCCACGATCAGGTCGCAGGCCCACATCAGCATGAGGCCGGCCGAGTACACCGTGCCCTGCACCTGGGCCACCGTGATCTTCCGCAGATTGCGCCACCTCATCGTGTTCTGGAAGTAGTAGTGCCACTCCTGGAGCATGCGGGCCTCGGCACCCTTGCGGGTGGCGCCGTTGATGGTGGCGGTGCGGTGCTGGCCAGGGCCGGGCTCACGCTCGGCCCTGGCCTCCTTGGACCCCATGTCGTGGCCCGAGGAGAACAGCGGCCCCACCCCACCCAGGATGACCACCCGCACCTTGTCCTCCTCTTCGGCCCGGCCGAACGCGTCGTCGAGGTCCACCAGCAACCCGCGGTTCTGGGCGTTCCGGGTGTCGGGCCGGTTGAGCAGGATGCGGACCACCTCGCCGCCCTCCAGCTCCTCGTACGTCACGTACCTGTAGTCAGTCATCTCCGCATCTCCCTCCTGGTCGCCACCGGTGCCGTCGCAGGGGCCACGGTATACCTCGTTCCTCTGGGTCCCGCACGGACGGGTGGTGCGGCGAGTGGTGCGGTGGGAATGTGGGAGCAGGTGACGGGTCGGGCCGAAATCAGTCGGCGATGCTCAGCGCGACCTTGGGGCAGGACCTCACGGCCATCTCGACCTTCGATCGAAGGCCTTCGTCCGGCTCCTCGGCGAGGACATGGAGCTCGTCGTCGTCGCTCACCTCGAACACCTCGGGGGCTGCGGCCATGCAAAGGGCGTTGGACTCGCACCGGCCCCGGTCCACGATCACCCGCATGGTCGGAGTGTACCGAATGTCCTGTACCGGACCACCGTCGGCTCTTACTCCTCCCAGCGAAAACGGCATTTCCACTGGAGGCGCCGCGCTGGTAGTATGGCCACGGCTGCCGGGGACCACCGGGAGCCAGGATGCATCACCCCCCGCCGTTCCGGCCGTGTTCGGGACCGGCGGCACAGCGAGCACAGGAAGGCGATGGCCATGTCTCCGCGAACGTTGGATTTTCCGGTCTTCGATGCCGACAATCACATGTACGAGACAACTGACGCGTTCACCAAATTCCTCCCTCCGGAGTACTCGGGCCTCATCAAATACGTGGAGGTCGACGGGCGGACCAAGATCGCGGTGAACGGCCTGATCAGCAACTACATACCCAATCCCACCTTCGAGGTCGTGGCGGCCCCCGGCGCGCAGGAGGAGTACTTCAAGAGCGGCAACCCCGAGGGGAAGTCCCGGCGGGAGATCATGGGCAAGCCCATCCGGTCGCTGCCCGGGTTCAGCGCGCCCGAGCCCCGCCTCCGGCTCATGGACGAGCTGGGCATCGACAGGGCCTTGATGTGGCCCACCCTGGCCAGCCTGCTCGAGGAGCGGCTGCGCGACGATCCGATCGCCACGCACGCGGTGGTGCACACCCTCAACCAGTGGATGCACGAGCACTGGTCCTTCAACTACGAGTCGCGGATCTTCCCCACCCCGGTGATCCATCTCGGGATCGTGGACCGGGCCATCGACGAGCTCGAGTGGGTGCTCGAGCGGGGCGCCAAGATCGTCCTCATCCGCCCGGCTCCGGTGCCCGGGTTCATGGGGCCGCGTTCGATGGCTCTGCCCGAATTCGACCCGTTCTGGAAACTGGTGGTCGAAGCGGGCATTCCGGTGGGCATGCACGCCTCGGACAGCGGCTACCAGCGCTACATGAACGAGTGGGAGGGTGTCACCAGGGGTGAGATGACTCCGTTCAAGGGTGGCTCTGGCTTCATGGCCATCATCGGCCACCAGGGCCGGCCCATCATCGACACCGTGGCATCGCTCATCGGCCATGGCCTGTGCAGCCGCTTCCCCGAGCTGCGGTTCGCCCCGGTGGAGAACGGCAGCAACTGGGTGCGCCCGATCCTCCGGGACATGGAGCACGCCTACGCGGCTGCGCCGAAGTCCTTCGACGAGGATCCGGTGGAGGTGTTCAAGCGCAACATCTACGTGCATCCCTTCCACGAGGAGGACCCGATCGGTCTGGTGGACATCCTCGGCCCGGACCGGGTGCTCTTCGGCTCGGACTACCCCCACCCCGAAGGAATGGCCGATCCCCTCAGTTTCGTAGACGAGCTGTCCGACCTGCCCGACGAGGCGGTGCGGAAGATCATGGGAGGAAACCTGAACCGCCTGATGGGGTTCGAGTCTGCCGCCTGAATGGAGTCGCCTCGACGGCCCGGTCGAGGCTCCCGGATCGCATATCCACCACGTAGGCGGCCGTGATCGATACTGCCGACGCGTATATCGGTGTCGAACAGAGGCCTGATCGACGCGATGAGCGACCCGGCTGTGCCGACGGGAATGGTGAATTCCATCAGATGACCTCCGGTTCATGGTTCTTCACTGTTCAATCAGTCCTCCTCAGGCGCCCTCCATTCGGCTAGCTCAATGGTGACATCCCCAGGTCCCACAAGGAAGACCAGGCGGCGGTCGTGAAAGTCCATCACTTCATTGCGGGTCTGTACGCCGCCATCCTCAAGAACCGCAAGGGTGGCGTCGAGATCGTCAACTGCGAAGCAGACATGATTGAAGCCCAAGCGGGCCAGATTCGATTCCGACGGATTGCCGGGCAGTGTCGGGTGATGGAAGCACAGGAGCTGTACCTCCTGGTGGGTCGGAGCTTCCACCAGCTCGAGGGTGACGTGGTCGGCCTCCCACTCCGGGATTCCCATGTACCGGGACATCTCATCGCCGGAGACAACGGTTGCCTTGGTCTCGTGAAAGCCGAGCAGTCCGAAGAATCGCTTTGCCTTGTCCAGGTCGGTAACGGCAATCGTCACATGATCGAACCCACTGTGCCTGACCCGCACCATCGAATCAGCGTAGATCGCCGTGCGGCTCGAGGGCGCGGCCCCAGTCGACTTTCGTCTGGCGGCGTCACAGAGGTCGTGTCCAACCCGCCCACTTGGCTTCACCGGGCCAGCAATCGGGAGCACGCTCAGACCCACCGGACTGGAGCATGCGTGCCCTCTACCCCTTGAGGACAGCGGCGGCCGCGATCACCGCGTCGGCAAATCCGCGTCGATCGACCGCTGAGAGGAGGCGGTCCACCTCACGGGCGCAGAGATCGTCGGTGATCGCTTCGGCATCGACCTGGAGGGCCGCAACCCCTGTCCAGTCCGGAAAAGGCTCCGACCAGCCGAAGAACTTCGCCTGACCCGGGCCGTCGCTGGTGAGGATTGCCTCGAGAGGTGTGAGCCCCACTGCGGTGGTGCCCACCAGGTGCGCGGCACCCCGCCATTCGCGCAGGATCTGGAAGAGCTGGGCTGCCCGTCCCTCCGTGTCGTCCACCCGGGCCTGGGCCCGCCATCCCGCGAAGAGCGTCAGGGCTGCGCCCTCGGCACCGTCCACCAATCGGTCGGCCAACCTCACGAAGGTGGCCAGACCCTCGACGCCTTCCAGGTGGTCCCTCCCCCAGGCCGCGGTCGCCTCCATCATGCGGTCCGCCGCGCCCTGTGGTCCGGCGACGGCCAGCCCTTCGGCATAGAGATCGGTGAGGACCACCGGATTGAAATAGCCCATGGCCGACGAGATCACGTCGGCGTCTGTCGAGCCGAGGACACCGCCACGACCCCCGAAGTAGAAGGCGAACGGGTTCGCCCATCCCCACTCCGCCGCCCGGGCGAACGTCTCGGGGCTGAGGTAGATCGCCGTGCCGATCTCATGGATCGGATCGGACGTGCTTCGGACCATGTCCAGTGCGCTCAGGTCGTCCATTGGCGCAATGTACCCCTTCGCACCGACGAGGGCCCGATTGCCGGCTGTGGCAACGACACGAAGCGCAGCGGGCATTGCCAGTTGCATTCCGGCCTCGACCGTATGCGCCCGACGCTCGCCAAAGCGGCGACGGTGGACACGCCGATCCAGCCGTCGCGAGGTATCCTGCGTTTCGTTCATCCAGAGCGACCTGAGGGACCTGGCCCTTTGAAGGTCCGGCAGCCGGCTTCGGCACGGTGCCAATGCCAGGATCGATGAGGAGGCCGCCATGGCGGATGCCCGGTTCGACCACCACCGACCTGCTCCAGTTGTGCACTATCGAGAGGCCACTGAACAGGATGCAGGTGATATCGCCGCGCTCCACGCCGACAGTTGGCGGCGCCACTATCGGGGTGCGTACCTGGATTCATACCTTGAGGGCGACGTCGTCGCCGATCGTCTCGAGGTCTGGACGGCTCGCCTTGCTCCTCCCCGGCACGACCAATGCACCGTGATCGCCGATGCCGGCGGTGAGGTCGTCGGATTCGCCCACACCGTGTTCGACATCGATCCGATATGGGGAGCCCTTCTCGACAATCTGCACGTCAGGAGCCGCTTGAAAGGAACAGGCATCGGCACCCGGTTGTTGTCCCACGCCGCTCTCGGGCTCCTCCGACATCGGCCATCGGATGCCATCCACCTCTGGGTGCTCGACCAGAACAAGGCGGCGCAGTCCTTCTACGATGCTCGGGGAGGGATCCGGGTCGATAGCCAGCTCCGTGGGCCGTTCCCCGGGGGTGGAACGGCAATAGGGTACCGGTACTTCTGGCCTGATGCCTCCTCGCTCATCGTGCGGGACGCCTGAGCCCCGGCTGGGCCACCTGGTGGCCCTTCGGCGGCATCGGGATTCCGAGAGTCGATGTCTCTCACCGGTGCCCGAGCCCTCTGGCCGACCCGGCAACGGTGACCCTCGACACGACACCGACTCCTTCCACGAGTAAGAATGAGGCATGGCACCACATCCAGCCCACTCCACGTGGTCG
The DNA here is from genome assembly GCA_035531955.1 of Acidimicrobiales bacterium. GTDB lineage: Bacteria > Actinomycetota > Acidimicrobiia > Acidimicrobiales > RAAP-2 > Bog-756. The sequence goes on from DATKRZ010000103.1 coordinate 40,041, forward strand.
CTGTGGTCGGAGAATTCGGTCTTGTCGATCGGCAGTCGCGGATCCTTCATGTCAATCGGCTCGATCGGTTCGGCACTCTCGATCGGCTCGGTCGGGTCGTTCCTCTCAGCCTTCTCGATCGGCTCCTTCGGCTCGGTCGGGTCGGTGCTCTCGGCCGGCTCCCGATCCTCGGTCATGTCATCGAGGTCGCGCAGGGCGATCATGAAGGCCGGACCGGGATAGCCCCGACCTTCGGCCGGCACGACCAAGGGCACTCTCAGCCTCCTCGGCTGAGTTGCCGGGGGATCGATGACTGCACTTTTCGATGCTTTCCCCGGCCGATCACCGCGGCCGGCGGCAGCAAGGGAAGACCTCCTCAACGGACGGTGAGCACGCGTCCCAGCTGCTTGACCGACATTGGGGGCTGCGCCGGCGGCATATGTCCCGGCCTCAGGCCATCGAGGGCGAGCTCCAGGAAGCGACGGGAAGTGCCCGGGGCGTCAGCGTCGCAGAGGTCGCCGAGGGCCCGTACCGACATCAGGGTCACCATCAAATCGGTTGGGACGATGTCGGACCGGACCGTACCCGCCCGCTGGCCGGCCTCGAGGATCCGCCCGATGAGCGGCACCAAGGCGGCCAGAGCCCGGTCAGCCCCACCCCCGCTCCAGGGTCGCCGCGAGGTGGCGGCCCGCCAACAGCTCGGCGCGTCCACGCAGCGCCGGACGAACTCGAAGGCCCCCTCGCCCGGAGTCACCTCGAGGAGGACCTCGTCGGCGATCTGGCGGGTCCGGTCCGTCGCCGCGTCGACCACGGCGGCAAAGAGGTCGGCCTTGTTCGGAAAGCGGCGGTACAGGGTCCCGATCCCGACCTCGGCCCTGGCGGCGATCTGTTCCATCGACGCCTCGTAGCCGTGCTCGGCGAAGACGTCCCGGGCAGCCAAGAGAATGCGGGCCAGGTTGAGCTCGGCATCCCGGCGCAGCGACTTGGCCTCGGTCACTCCAGGCACCACCTTTGCGCTTCGGGGACCCACGTCAGTTCTCGGCGACATAGCCGATGGCCCCGACGACCACCTCCGCCTCGGCGGTCAGGGCGGGATGAGACTCGCTGAGAACGACCGAGGGCCGGCTGCGAGTCGGGATCATGAGGGCGGCGATCGCCGCCACCACCAGTGCCCCGCCGCACACGACGAAAGCCAGCACATAGCCGCCCTCCTTCGGGTAGCCCCGCACCAGCCTCCCGCTCACAATCAGGCTGGTGGCGACCCCGCTGCCGAGCGCGGCGCCGATATTGCGGATGTTCGTGTTCATACCGGTCGCGACCCCGGTCTGGCTGGGCGGCACGGCCTCGACGATCAGGTTCGACATCGAGGCATAGCCAAGCGCCACACCGATTCCCAGCAGACCGGCGGCCACATAGATGTCCCAGGACTCCCCGTGGGCCAGAGCCAGGAATCCGTAGCTCGCGGCGGCGAAGAGCGCCCCGAGGATCAAGATTGGCTTGGAGCCGATGGCGACGGTCAGGCGACCGGTCAGCGGGGCGATGACCAGCATGGCCACGGCGAAGGGAAGGAGGTAGAGGCCCGACTGGGTCACTGAGGCGTCGAACCCGTAACCCACCCGCGCCGGAGTCTGGGCGAACTGGGGCACGGTGATGAACATGGCAAACATTCCGAACCCGAACAGCAGAGCGGCCAGGTTCGTGCTCCACACGGCGGGGATCCTCATCATCTTCATGTCGACCATCGGCGTGTCCGAACGCGTCTCCGAACGGATCCAGCACGGGATCAACACGACGGTGGCGCTGAAGAGCCCGACCACCGAGGCGCTCCCCCATCCCCACAGCGGCCCGTATGACAGGGCCAGCAGCCCGGTCACCAGCCAGGCCGACATGATCGATGCACCGAGCCAATTGACCCGACCAGGCGACCGGATCGGTGACTCCGGCACGAACAGGAACGTCGTCACCGTCGCCCCGACCGACAGGACGAGGGGGATCCAGAACAGCCAGTGGTACGACAGGTGCTCGATGATCGGTCCGGCGAGGACGATCCCGGTGCCCACGCCCACACCCAGGATGGCCGAGAGCACTCCGATAGCCCCGGCCACCTTCTCGGGGGGGAACTCGTCACGGATGATCCCGAAGGCCAGCGGGAAGACCGCCCCCCCTGCGCCCTGGACGATCCGGCCGGCCAACATGACCGGGAACGTGGTGGCCAGGGCGCTGATCAGGGTGCCCACCGACAGCGCTACGAGGACGACGACGATCATCTTCTCCTTGCCGACCATGTCGCCGATCCGCCCGAGGATCGGCGTGGCGATCGCCGCACTGAGCAGGTAGCCCGTCAGGAGCCAGGTGGCTCCGGAGGTGGTCGTGTGCAGCGTGCGCTCGAGGAGCGGGATCGCCGGAACGATGAGCGACTGCAGGAGGCTGAAGGCCAGGGCCGCCGTCGCCAGCACGGCGAACGTGGTCACGTGGTGGATGCGCTTCTCCACGGGCTCTCCCCTGGGCTCCAGATGAGCGGAATGAAGGATTCCGATTGCTCGAAGCTAGCAGAACCGGAACTGAGGGTTCCACTTGTGCAACGGCGGTGGAGGGCTCGGTGATGACGGTCGGAGCGATCGCCCCGAGTTCAGTTGTGGCGGATCTCGTCGAAGGGCTTGTCGCGGTCGGCCGCGTACTCCCTCGGCATGCCCAACACTCGCTCGCTGATGATGTTCCGCTGCATCTCGGTGCTCCCGCCCCCGAGGCTGGTCCCTTGACGCTGTAGGTAGTGCTCACCCAGGGGCAGGGCTTCATCGCCCATCCAGGCCCCGATGCCGGCGCCGGCGATCTCGAGACCGATGTCGAAGCGGCGCTCGCTGCTGGTGGCGGCGAACAGCCGGGCCAGTGCGCCCGCAGGGGGCGGGAACGCGCCGGTGCGGATGCCGGTGGTCACCCGCTCGACGAGCTGACCTTGGATCCGTTCGTTGATCCGGTCCTCGGCCACCAGCTGGCGGATCCGGGGGTCGCCTTCCTGGCCGGTCGACCGGGCCAAGGCCGCCAGCTCAGATCGCTGGCCGCCTTGGCCTGCGGCGGCGACCACCGCCCCACTGGCAAAGGGAGAGCCACCACCAACCGCATCGCGCTCGTGGAAGAGCAACCGCGAGGCAACCGTCCACCCGTCGTTGATGTCCCCCACGACATCGGCCACCGGAATGGGCACGTCATCGAAGAACTCCTGGCAGAACTCGGCCGTCCGGTTGGACATCTTGATCTGTCGGACCTCGACCCCGGGCTGATGGATCTTGAGGATGAACATGGTCAGCCCCCGGTGCTTGGGCACACTCCAGTCGGTGCGAGCCAGGCACAAGGAGTAGTCGGAGCGGAACGCCCCCGAGCTCCAGATCTTCGACCCGTTGAGGACGAAGACGTCGCCGTCCCTGGTCGCCCTGGTCACCAGGCCGGCCAGATCGGAGCCGCCGCTCGGCTCGGACAGGAACTGGACCCACAGCTCGTCGCCCCGGAGGATGGCGGGGATGTGGCGCAGCTTCTGCTCCTCGGTGCCGAAGTCGAGGAGGGTCGGCGCCAGGATGGTCAGCGTCGGCACGTTGAACACGGTGGGCATCCGGTACGGTAACGACTCCCGGGTGAAGGCCTGCTGGTGGGCTCGGGAGAGGCCGAGGCCGCCGTAGGCGGCGGGAAAGCAGATCCCGGCGAACCCGCCGTCGAAGAGGGTCCGCTGCAACTGGCGGGCCAGCGCCCCCGACTCGTCCTGGCGGGACAGCTGCTGGTTGGTGTACCCCTCGGGGAGGAGCGGCATCGATTCGGCCAGCCACACCCGGGCCCGCTCACGGAAGGAGTCGACGGGCTCCTGCGAGCCGGTCTCTCCCTCGGCGACCTCGGTACCGTCGTTGTCGCCCCGGTTGAAGCTCATCCCTCCCCCTTCTCCATCCCCATGGCCACGGCCACCCGCTCCCGGTGGTCGGCCGGAGTCCCCCACTGGGTACGGTCCACCACCATCCGGCGGAGGTAGAGGTGGAGGTCGTGGTCCCAGGTCACGCCGATGCCGCCATGGATCTGCACACAGTCCTGGATGAGGGCTGGGCCCCGCTCGCCGATGTAGGCCTTCGCCACGCTGACCAACTCGGGCGCGTGCTTCGACTCCGAGTCCACCGCCCGGGCTGCGGCGTTGGCGGTGGCGTGGGCCGCCTCGAGCCACAGCTTCATGTCGGCGAAGCGGTGCTTCAGCGCCTGGTACGAGTTCAGGGGCCGCCCGAAGGAGTACCTGTCGGCTGCATACTCCACGGTGAACTCGAACACCCGGTCCAACACTCCTGCCATCTCGGCGCACTGGAGCACCGCTGCCGTCTGCAGCTGGTGCTCGATGTCGCCGACGGCGCTCCCAGGCGTCCCGAGCGCCGCATCGTCGGCCAGCCGCACCTCGTCGAATCGGACCTCGGCGAAGCGCCTCACCAGATCGAGGCTGTGTGCCGGCTCGACCGTCAGCCCCGGCGCATCCGACGGCACCACGAACTGGGCGACCCCATGGGGGGTCCCGGCTGTCACCAGATAGAGGTCGGTGCGGGCCGCCGCCTCCACGGGGCCGACGGCGCCGTCGAGGACCGCGCCGTCCTCCCGGACGTCAGCCCGAACCTGCCCACCGGGCGCGATCCCGGCCGCCGGCGCACCCAGGCACCAGGCGGCCACCGAGTCGCCGCTCATCAGGCCGGGGAGGAATTCCATTCGCTGGGCGGGCGTACCCGATCGGACCAATGCCTCTGCCACCACGTTGGTCTGCGCCAACGGACCCGGCGAGACCAACCGGCCCATCTCCTCGGCCACCAGGACCAGGTCGAGCAGCCCGTGACCCGAGACGCTGCCTCCTCCGTCGTCCTCGGGGACCAGCAGCGATGTCCAGCCCAACTCGGCGCCTCTCCTCCACCAGGCCGCGTCGAAACCTTCCGGCTCGACATCCGCCAGCCGGCGGACGGCCTCCAGGGGCACGGTGCTCTCCAGGAACTTCCGGGTCGTCTCCTGAAGCAGCTGCTGTTCGTCGGTGATGCGCAGGTCCACCCGGGCCCTACCCGCTCGAGCCGTCTGCGTTGAAGACCAGCGGCAGCTTCTCGATCTGGCGCAGACCCGCCTGGTAGACCAGTTCGGCCCCGGGGGCGAGCGAGTAGTCGGGAATCCGTTGGTGCCACTCGCGCAGCGCGATGCGAAGCTCCAAGCGGGCCAGGTGGGACCCGAGGCAGCGGTGGATCCCGCCACCGAAGGCGAGGTGCTTGTTCGGGTTGCGCTCGAGATCCACGGTGAAGGCGTCGGGCAACGCCTCCTCGTCGATGTTGGCGGCGCCGATCATGATCCCGACGGTGGAGCCCTTCGAGATCGGGCAACCGTCGAGCTCGAGGTCGGAGGTCGTCGTTCGGGACACGGTGGTGACCGGTGACTCCCATCGCAGGAGCTCTTCCACCGTCGAGGGGATGAGCGACGGGTCGTCCACGATCCGGCGCCGTTGGTCGGGATGCTGGGCCAGGTAGGCGAAGAAGCACTCGAGGCTGTCGGTCACCGTGTCGAGGCCGGCGAGGATGAACAAAAAGCAGATCCCCACGATCTCGTCGACCGTGAGCCGTTGGCCCTCGACTTCGGCGCCGAGGAAGAGGCTCAAAAGGTCGTCCTGTTCCCCGGGGCTCGTCTGGCGTCCGCGCACGATCTCGGCGAAGTACTCCTCGATCTGGCGGGCCGCCGCCTTCTGGCTGGCCTGGATCTCGACGAGGTCCGAGCCGGATGGCCGGAGGATCCCGTCCTTCATGGTCAAGAACAGGTCGAGCTGGGACAGCGGGAGGCCCACCAGTCGCAGGAACACCGATGACGGCAGGGGTACCGCCAGCTCGTCGGCGAACTCACACTCGCCCCGGCCGATGAACCCGTCGATACGCTCATTGACCAGCCGGGCGATGTCCGGCTCGAGCAGGTTCATCTGGCGGGGAGCGAATATCGGATCGAGGAGCCGGCGATACTTCCGGTGGTCCGGAGGGTCCACCTGCAGGGGGATCAGCGGCACCGACTGGCCCAGCTCGACCGCCTCCATTGCCGAGGAGAATTCCTCTGGATGCTGGAGGGCGTATTCCACCGCCGACCGGCGGACGACCTGGGGTCCGAACGTGCCCGCGACCACCGTTCCGGCGGCTTGCGCCCGGCGGTAGAAGGGCTGCGGATTGGCGCTCACGTCCGGGTCCATGAACCCTTCCGGCTCGAAGGCCCCAGACTCCTCAGCCTGCGACATGGCTTACCTCCCTGGCCGCGTCCCGGCGGGTCGGAGCCGAGGGGCCCCGAGGTGAGAATCGGCTTTTCGCTCACAGTACCCCAAGGCGCATCCGCCTTCAGGTTTCCGACGGTCCGGCCCTCCGGATGGCCCGGACCCAGGCCCGGCAACGGCAGCGCCGACCCTTCCTACCCCTCGGCGCCTACCCCTCGGCGATCTCATCGATGAGCCCCCAGTCACGTCCGGTGTCCGCGCCGATGAATCGACCGGTGAGGGCCAACCATCCGGTCCGGTGCCGCCCGATCCGTCTCGGGAGCGTCGCCGTGCCGCCGGCCCCGGGGATCAGCCCCATGGCCACCTCGGGGAGGCGGAGGCGGGTGTCCGAGCGGGCCACGACGCCGGCAGCCAGGGCGGGGAGCTCGACGCCCGCGCCGACACACGCCCCGTGGAGGTGGGCCACGGTCCGGTCCCTGACGACGGCCAGCAACCGGGCCGCGCTGCGCGAGGTTCGGATCAGGTGGGCGGTGGCGGGGTCGGGGAGCGTGCCGAAATCGCTGAGGTCGCCCCCGCTGCTGAAGTCCGGTCCGCTCCCGTGCAGGTGTACCTCCCGGACGGACGGGTCGGCGCACGCCACCGTCAGCGCCTCGCACAGCTCGTCGCGCATGGCTCCGTTGTAGGCGTTGCGGACCCGGGGTCGATCGAAGGTGATCGACAGCCGGTCGCCGATCCGTTCGACCAAAAGGGAGGGGACCCCGGTCGGCGTCGTGGGCGTCGTCGGCGTGGCGGCCAGCCAGCGGGCGAACTCCGGTCCGCCCTGCAGCGTCGAATAGGCCAGGGACTCGAGGACCAGGTCGTGGTCGAGCGATTCGGAGCGGCCCGACCGGAGGACCTGAACCAAGGCGACCGACGCCATCGGTGAGCGCTGCACCGCGACTGCCATGGCGTCCAACTCGGCGTCGAGATCGGCCACCGAGACCCAGGGGCGTGCCGACCGGTCCGCCTCGGTGATGGCGACGTCCACCCCGGACAGCCCCTCGCACGAGGCTCCGGTGCGGCTGATCCCGACGACCACCGACCCGAAGGCCGGGGGGATGTCGAGCCGGCCGGCCCGCGTGGGGCGGTCGAGGTCCACGACCAGCATCGGATCCCCCTCCAGCGTGCCGAGGATCTCCGCCGATCCCCCGCGCACCCGCTCGAACAGGTCGGCAAGGGCCGCTTCGTCGAGCAGGTCTGAACCGGAGGCCGGCATGACACGAGCGTAACGTGCACCGGCGATGCCGCCCCTCGACCTGATCATGGCAACGGCGATCATGCATAATGGCCGTCCATGACACCGGTCCCACACCATGGGAGCTGACGGCCGGCCCCTGCCCGTCACCGTGGGCATCGACATCGGGACCACCGCGGTAAAGGCCCTGGCCGTCACCGAGGACGGGGTGGTGGTGGCCCGCTCCCGGGTGCCCCACCGGATCATCCACACATCGGCTGACCACATGGAGCACGACGCCCGGGCCGCCTGGCGCAGGGGTCCCCGTCGCGCTCTGGCCGCGGTCCGAGCGGCGGTCACCGGTTCGGACGGCGGGGAGCGGCGGCCGGCGGATTCTGTGCGCGTTGCCGGAATCTGCGTTGCCGGCATGGTCCCGTCCCTCACCGCGGTGGATCGTCGGGGGATACCTCGGACCTCCGGGCTCCTGTACGGCGACGTCCGCGGTCGGACCGGGGGCACGCCTCCGGAGGACCACCGGGCGGGGCCGATGCCGGATGCCGAGGGATTCCTCCAATGGACGTCCCGGCAGATGCCGGATGCCTACGGCTACTGGCCGGCCCAGGCGGTGGCGACCCATGCCCTGAGTGGCCACGCGGCCATCGACACCGCGGTGGCGTCGACCCTCGGCGACCTGCAGGTGTCGGGACGGTGGAACGACGAGTTGATGGCCCGGCTCGGCGTTGAGCTGCGCCAGCTTCCGAGGGTGGTGCCGACCGGCCAGGCCGCGGGCACCTTGCGGCCGGACCGGCGCGTCCCCCCCGGCCGCGTCACCCCCCGCGTCGAGGGAGCCTGGGACGACCGGGGAGCCGTCGTTGCCGGCGGCTCCATCGATGCCTTCTGCGATCAGATCGTCGCCGGGGCGGACCAGGTGGGCGACGTACTGGTCATCTTCGGTGCCACCCTGATCGTCTGGGTGGTCACCGACACCTGGATCGAAGCCCCCGGCCTGTGGACAGTGCCGCACACCGAGCCCGGCCGGGTACTCATCGGGGGGCCCTCCAACGCCGGAGCGCTTTTCGTGGATTGGGCCCGGTCCCTGCTTCGGGGGGCGCACGCCCCCGACACTTCGGCAGACGGCCCGGCGGACTGCCGTTCAGGGGATCCGCGTCGTGTGCCGCTGTGGCTCCCCTACCTCCGAGGCGAACGCGTGCCGTTCCACGACACGACGCTGCGGGCCGGCCTGTTCGACCTCGACATCACCGACGGCCCATCGGGTGTCTCCCGCGCCGCCTACGAGGCCAGCGGATTCGTGGTGCGGAGCATGATCGAACGTTCGGGAGTCACGGCGCGGAGAATCGTGGCCAGTGGCGGCGGCACACGGGTGGGGGCATGGATGGCCGCCGTGGCCGACACCACCGGCCTCCCGGTCGAGACGGTGGCCGTCCCCGAGGGCGCCGCCCTCGGTGCCGCCTTCCTCGCCCGCATGGCGGCGGGGCTCGAGCCGTCCCTCGACGGATCGGGTCGATGGGCCCGGCCTGGAACCCGGGTCGACCCCGACGACCGGTGGAGGCCGGCGGCTGACGACCGCTATCGGCGCTTCACCGACCTGGGTTCAGGGCCGTAGTCGTAGGTCAGCCGGTGGTGGCCGGTTCGAAGGCCACCTTCACCGCCCCGCTCTCCTCCTGGGTGGAGAGGGCGCGGAGGGCGTCGTGCCAATGGTCGAGCGGGAAGCGGTGGGTGAGCATGCCGGTGAGGTCCACCCGCCCCTCCTGTACGAAGTCGAGATAGTGGCGTATGGCGTGTTGGCGCACCCCCTCCACCTCCTCGATGCCGAAGGCGTTGGAGCCGACGATGGACAGTTCCTTGAAGTAGATGGGCGTGTACTCCCACCGCCCGGGAGTGTGCACCCCGGTCTGCACGAGGGAACCGCGCTCGGCGAGCACCCGGACACCGACTTCGAGGGTCTCGGGTCGGGCCACCGTGTCGTAGACCACGTCGATACCTCCGGGGTGGGCCATCGGTAGCCCGGCGAATGCGGTGTGCAGCACGCCCCCCGACCATTCGGCCAGGGACTCGATCAACTCCAACCTTGGCTCGTGGGGGAGCACCAGGCCGGCGCCGAACCTGGCGGCCAGGTCGGCCTGGGCGGGGAAGCGGGCCACCACCGCCACCTCCACTTCCGGGTACAGCGAATGCAGGATGGCGACGCTGGTCACCCCGAGCGCCCCAGCACCGTAGACGAGGGCGCGGCCATTCGGAGGCGGCGGGCAGCGGAGGATGGCGTGAAGTGACACGGCGAACGGATCGGCCAGTACCGCCACCTCGTCGGTGACCGAATCGGGAACCGGAATGAGCATCGAGTCGTGGGCCGCCATCAGGTCGGCCCAGCCACCGGGCGCGTCACTGGCCACTCCGACGTGGACTCCCGGACCGAGGGCACCGGTGGTGAAACTCCAGCACAGGTTCAGCTCGCCGCGTCGGCAGGCCGGGCACGGCGGATCCACCCCACGGGGACCACACGTCAACCACGGATTGAGCAGTACCCGCTGGCCGACCTCGAGGCCCGAGGCATCCGGGCCGAGGCTCACCACCTCGGCTACCACCTCATGGCCGGGGATGTGGGGAATGGAGGAGAACGCGGCCATCGGATTGTCGATGTCGCCGGTGTCGAAGTCCCCCAGCACGAGCTTGGTCTCCGACCCGCACACCCCGGAGAGAAGCGGCCGGGTGATGACCCAGTCTGGACGGACCATCCGGGCGTCATCGACCTCGTGCAGGCCGAAGGGGAGCGAGTCGATCCGGCGATCGAGATCGTCGCCCGGACCCTCATGGGCGTCGTCGGCGTCGCGTGGCACGCCGAACACCAGTGCTCTCATCGACGGCAGTTTCTCATCGGCGACACAGCTTCATCGGTGACACGGTAGCCACCTCCGAGCCCGGTCGGCACGGTCAGGCCAGCATGGCCGCAGCGGAGCGGGCCGCCAGGGCGGCCAAGGTCAGAGTGGGTCCGTAGCCCGAGGAGGTGACGAAGACCGAGGAGTCGGCGATGACCACGTTCTCCAACTGGTGGAGCCGCCCGTGGCCGTCGGCCACCGACGTCGCCGGGTCCGTCCCCATCCGAACCGTGCCCATGACATGGCGGCTCATGGGCGCATGCTCGGTGGTGCGGCCCCCCGGCCCTCCGGCGGTCCCGGGCGAGGTGACGATGGAGGTCCAGCCCGCGCCCATGACCTCGAGGATTGCGGCCAACCGGGGGCCATGGTGGGCGGCGGCGGCCAGCTCGTGGCGGTGGGGCTTGTAGGTGTAGCGGGCGACGGGGAAGCCCCGGACGTCACGGATGGTCGGGTCCAGGTCGATCCGGTTGGTGGCCACCGGGAGGTCCTCCCCCTGCATGGTGAAGGCCCACATCCGGTCGCGCATGGGCGACGAGCGCATGCTCTCCTTGTGGGACCGTCCCCACGGGTAGATCTTCGCCTCGAGGATGGGGAGCGATGGCCCACCGTGCTCGACCATCCCCCCCTTGATCCAGGGAAGCCCTGCCTCCTTGGCCGCGGCCCGCGAGGCGTCGTCGGGGACCAGGGCGTCGTCCTGCATCTCGGTGACCGCCCGGCCCCGCTCGCCGTGAAGGCGGAGGTGGGCGAAACCGCCCACCACGATGGTCTGGAAGTGGGTCATCAGGTGCCGGCCGATCAGCGGATGGTCGATCCCCGACAGAAGCAGCAGACGCGGGGTCTCGACCGCTCCGCCCGCCACCACCACATGTCGGGCGTCCATCGAGTGCTCGATGCCGTCGGGGCCGATGTAGTCCACCCCGGTGGCGCGATCGCCCGCGGTTCGTATCCGGGACACGAAGGTCTCCGGCCGGAGCTCGGCGTTCCCGGTCAGGAGGGCCCGCTGCAACATGGCCACCGGGTCTCCCTTGGCGTGGATCGGGCAGCCGAAGAAGGCGCAGAACCCACAGTTGTTGCAGGCGGGCCGGCCGTCGTAGTGCTCGGAATTGGTGGCGCCCGGAGCCGGGTAGGGATGGAACCCGAGGGACTCGGCGGCTGCCGATGACAGGTTCGAGCCGTACATCGACGGCCCTGGCGGCATGGGGTACGGGCCCGACCGCCATGCCGCGAACGGGTTGGCGCCCGCTTGCCCGGAGACGCCGATCATGCGTTCGGCCTCGGCATAGAAGGGCTCGAGCTCGGCATAGTCGAGGGGCCAGTCGGCCACGGACGCACCCTCGTGGGGGCCGCGGCTGGTCAGCATGGCGAAATCCTCTTCGCGGAAGCGGGGGACCTTGCCGTCGGCATGGGTGCCCCCGCCTCCGACGGTGGAGGGGATGGAGTTCACCTCCCCCACGAAGGAGTGGTCACCGTCGTCGGGACCGACCCGGAAGGTGCGCGGCTCGAGGAACGGGTCGGGACCGAGGAAGTGGCGATCGATGAACTTGATCTCGTCGTTCGAGAAGTCGCCCAGCAGCCGGGCGGGCTCGTCGAGATCGATCAGATGGTTGCGGCCCTTCTCGAAGATCACCACCGACCATCCGGCCGCGGTCAGCACGTCGGCGGCAGTCGCTCCCCCGGGCCCGGACCCGACGACGATGGCGTCGGCGGTCACGGCTCCGAGACCTCCCGGTCGGTCCATCCCCGGGGCTGGACGTCACCGGCGAACCCGATGTTCGACCATCCGACCCCGTCCCGGTTCCCCCCGTACTCGGGTGCCCCGTACATGCCCTCGCAGGCGTGCCCGTAGACCAGCCCGGTGAAGTCGGGGTCGGCATGGAGCCGGGCACCCTGTTCCTCGGGGCCGCAGTCGGCGAAGTCGGGCCCGAGCGCGGCCAGACCGGCCCGGTAGCGCTCCTGCAGACCGACCACCGGGCCGTTGAACTCGCGCTCGGGCAGGCCGAGCGAGCCTTCGATCCGGGTGCGCCAGGCCAGCTCGTCCAGAGCGGTGAGAGGATGGAACCCGGCGAATCCGCCCGGGCCACCGAATCGTCCCGAGGCCGGACCACCGGCCCAGATCCGCGGTGGATCGAAGGAGAACGCACCCAGAAGACCGTCGATGTAGTCGGCGACGCCGGCGTCCGTCGCCCCGGGCGTATGGTCGGCGGGAATGAGTCGCTCGCACACCGCGGTCAGCGTCCGGTACTCGTCGTCTGTCAACCAGGTCGCCACCGACAGGGAAGCTAACAGAACCGACCGGCGCGCGACACCGTGGCCGGCGCCGCCGGGACGCCGGTTTGGCTAGCATCCGGCCGGTGTTCGCAAACGGCCCCGCCATCCGACTGCTTCCCCGGCTCGATGCCGACAACCGGTTCTTCTGGACGGGGGGAGGAGACGGGACCCTGCGGTTCCTGCGGTGCCGATCGTGTCGTCAGTTCATCCACCCACCGGTTCCACGTTGCCCGGCCTGTCTCAGCGACAGACTGGGCCCGGAACCGGTCAGCGGGCGCGGCACGGTCCATTCGTTCACCGTCAACCACCAGGCTTGGATCCCGGGGTCGGACCCGTATGTGATCGGTCTGGTCGCCATCGACGAGCAGCCGGACGTGCGCCTGATGACCAACCTCGTCGACTGCGAGCCCGACGACACCCTGATCGGCCGCGCCGTCGAGGTGACCTTCGAACACAGCGAAGACGTGTACCTGCCTTTGTTCCGACCCGCATCGACCCTGCCGGACGACCCGTCGGCCACCGGCGGTGGGCAGTGAACGGATCTCCGGCCGAGCGCCGGGCGGCCATCACCGGCATCGGCCAGTCGGCCGTCGGGCGGCGCCTCGGCCGCACCGATCTCGACCTGACCCTCGAGGCCTGTCTGGAGGCCATGGCGGACGCCGGCTTGACCAGGGACGACATCGACGGCCTGGCCACCTACCCCGGGGCCGGGCTGGGTACCGGCGGATTCGCGGGACCGGGAACACCCGAGGTGCAGGACGCCCTGCGCCTCCGGCTCAACTGGCACGACGGCGGGGCCGAGGGCCCCGGCCAGATGAGGGCGGTGATCGCCGCCTGCTTCGCCATCGCCGCCGGCGCCGCCCGTCATGTGCTCGTCTACCGCACGGTCTCCGAGTCGACGGCCCAGGGCGAAGGGGGCCGCCAGGGAATCGGCGGGAGCGGTGGCGGCGGGAGTACCCCCCGCTTCTCTGGCTTCCTCCAGTGGTCGCTGCCCTTCGGCGCAGTCTCAGCCGTCAACTGGATCGCCCTGGTGGGCCAGCGCCGCGTCCACGAATTCGGGCTCACCCGCGAGCAGCTGGCCCAGGTGGCGTTGAACGGAAGGCGCAATGCCGGACTGAATCCGAAGGCCATCTACCGGGAGCCGATGACCCTGGACGACTACCTGGACGCCCGCATGATCTCGTCCCCACTGTGCCTGTTCGACTGCGATGCGCCCTGTGACGGGTCCACCGCGTTGGTGGTGTCCCATGCCGGCTATGCCGCGGACGCGCCGCATCCCTCCTGCCACGTCAACGCAGTGGGCACCGCTCTGCGGGGGCGGCCCAGCTGGGACCAGTTCGACGACATGACCTCCATGGCGGCCAGGGACGCCGCCGCCAGCATGTGGGAGCGGACCGATCTGCGTCCCACCGACGTGGACATCGCCCAGCTCTATGACGGCTTCAGCATTCTGGCCATGGTGTGGTTGGAGGCGCTCGGGTTCTGCGGAAGGGGCGAGGGCGGGCCCTTCGTCGAGGGCGGTTCGCGTATCGCCCTCGACGGCCGGCTTCCGCTCAACACTGCGGGTGGGCAGCTCTCGGCCGGCCGGCTCCATGGATTCGGCCTGCTGCACGAGGCTTGCGTGCAGCTCCGCGGCGACGGAGGGGCACGCCAGGTCCAGGGCCGTCACGAAGTAGCGGTGGTGGCCAACGGCGGCGGTCCCATCGCCGGATCCCTGCTTCTGACCCGTGGGCCTGGATGACCGTTTGCCGCCGGCGCTGAGCCGGAGGCGTCCACCCGGAACTCAGAAGAGGTCATGGTCGGTGCCCCGCTGATCGGACAGCATGGCTGCGATCCGCTCGCGGTGGAAGTCGGCGTCACCCCAGCTCACCTGGTCGAGCTGGGACCGCTTCACGTACAGATGCAGATCGTGCTCCCAGGTGAACCCGACGCCACCGTGCACCTGGAGGCCAGACGCCATCACCCGGCGGGATGCATCGGAGCACCAGGCCTTGGCAGCCGACGCGGCCAGGGACGCACCGGGATGGCCCGAGGCGATGCACCACGCGGCGTAGAACACACCCGATCGCATTCCCTCGACGTCCACCAGTGCATCGGCCAGACGGTGCTTGACCGCCTGGAAGCTGCCGATCGGCTTGCCGAATTGGACGCGTTCTGTGGCGTACTCCACACTCATCTCGAGCACCCGGCTCGATGCGCCGAGCATCTCGGCCGCCAGCGCCGTGGCGGCCCGGTCGAGCATGCGGCGGGCCGCGGCCGCGTCGCCGATCCGATGGGCGGGCGCGCCCTCGAGCGGTAGCCACGCCAGGGTCCGGGTCCGGTCCATGGCCGGTTCGGGCGCGGGGCGGGCGTCCGGACCGAGGGGGACCTCGTAGACCGCATCGCCGGTGACGACGACGGCGACGTCGGCGACGGACGCGTACACGGTCGGCTCCGGGCACAGGGTGAGGAGGCAGTCATCGCCGGCGGACGCGATGGTGGCGGCCGGCGAAGCCGACCAGGCCAGGCACCCGACCACCTCGCCGGTGGTCAGCCGGTCTACCCGGGTCTTCGATTCCACCCTGGTTGCCGGGGACAGGCTCTCGTCGGCGGCCGCGGCCCGGAAGGCGCTCTGGGCCAGGGTGGTCCCGGTGAACGGGACCGGAGCCACCCGGCGCCCCAACTGCTCGCACAGGATGGCCACCTCGACCATCCCCAGCCCGAGCCCGCCGTCGTCCTCGGGCTGCTCGATGGCGAGCCAACCCTGCTCGGCCATGGCCAGCCACAGGCGGCGGTCGAAGCCCCCGTCAGCGGGAGCCGAGTCCGCCGGTCCGACGCACTCGCGCACCCGATCGCCGGAGGCGAGGTCATCGAGCACCCGACCGGCCGCCTCGCGGAGGGCCACCTGTTCCGACGACAGCTCGAAGTCCACGAGCCGGGAGTCTACGGTTGCCCGACATGGACCTGGGGATGACACCGGCACAGACCGAGCTGCGAAACCAGCTCCACGGCTGGCTGGTGGCGAACCTGCCGTGGGAGTACGGCGTCGGCCTCCCGCCGCGGTCCCCCGACCTCGAGGAGGAGGTGGCCTTCGGACGCCGATGGCAGGCGCTGCTGGCCGCCGACCGGTGGGTGGGGATCACCTGGCCGGTCGAGCTCGGCGGTCGTGGCCTCGGGCCGACCGACCACTTCGTGGTCACCGAGGAGCTGGCGCGGGCCCGGGCCCCCGAATTGGTCGGGCGGATCGGCATCAACCTGGTCGGACCCACCTTGTTGGCCAACGGTACCGAGGAACAGCGCCGGCGCTGGCTCCCGCCCATCCTCGGAGCCGAGGAGTTGTGGTGCCAGTTGTTCTCCGAGCCCGACGCCGGCAGCGACCTGGCGTCGCTTTCCACCCGCGCCGAGCGGGTGGACGGCGGCTACGTGGTGACCGGTCGCAAGGTCTGGACGTCGTACGCCCAGTTCGCCGACTGGGGTCTGTGCCTGGCCCGCAGCGACCCCGATGCCCCCAAGCGGCAACTGGGCATGACCTGCCTGGTCGTCGACATGCATGCGGCAGGTGTCGAGGTCCGGCCCCTGGTGCAGATCACCGGCGAGGCCGAGTTCAACCAGGTGTTCCTCGATGAGGTCTTCGTCCCCGACGACCACGTCGTCGGGGACCCCGGGGCCGGCTGGACCGTCGCCAACTCGACCCTGTCCCACGAGCGGGGCGTCAACCCGCGCCAGCTCGGCATCCACTGCCAACTCCTGTTGGGCCTCCTCGAATTGGCCCGGGACCGCACGCCCGGCTTCGGCGACTGGGGCACGCGCCAGCGCCTGGCCGAGGCCTATATCGAGGTGAAGCTGTTCCAACTGCACAACTGGCGGACCCTGACCCGGCTCGAACGGGGCGAGCCTCCGGGACCGGAGGGGAGCACGCTCAAGCTCTACTGGAGCGAGATGTCCAAGCGGGTGCACGACACGGTCCTCGCCGTGCTCGGGCCCAGTGCCGGGCTGTGGCTGGGCGCCACCGGCAATCCGGGCGACGGCACGTGGCAGCGGTCGTGGCTCTACTACCAGGCGGCGTCGATCTTCTCGGGGACCAACGAGATACAGAGGACCCTGGTGGGCGAACGGGTGCTCGGCCTGCCCAGGGGCTGACGCCCGGTCCGGCGCAAGGCGGTCAGCCGTCGGCGGCCCGGCATCGAGGGGTCAGGCCCCCGGCTCCGGGTCGCGGGGAAGGCCGAGTAGCCGCTCGGCGATGACGTTGCGCTGGATCTCGCTGGTCCCGCCGGCGATGGTGAGGCACCGGGTCACCAGAAATCCGTGCGCCCACCGTTTGGCATGGCCGTCGAGGGCCGAGCCCTCGGGGCCGAACATGAGAAGTCCCATCTCCTGCACCCGTTGCTCGTGCTCGGCCCCGAGCAGCTTCCGCACGCTCGTCCCGGGCCCGGGGTCGGTGCCCGCCAGCGTCTGCAGCATCGAGCGGTGGGCCATCAGGCCGAGCGACTGTGCCTCGACCACCAGCTCAGCGAGCCTCAGCCTGGTGGCGGCCGCCACCGGCGCCTCCTGCCGTTGTGCGAGGCGGAGCAGGGATTCGATCCCGATGCCGAAGGTCGACCCCGACGACATCGACACCCGCTCGTTGGCCAGAGTGGCGCGGGCGATCTTCCAGCCGTCCCCCACCGATCCGATGACGCAGTCGTCGGGGACGAAGAGGTCGTCGATGAACACCTCGTTGAACATCGCCTCGCCGGTGATCTCGCGCAGCGGCCGGACATCCAGGCCCGCCGAGCGCATGTCGACGATGAAATAGCTGATGCCCTGGTGCTTGGGCACCGAGGGATCCGTCCGCGCCAGGCAGATGCCCCAGTCCGACTCGAGGGCCATCGACGTCCACACCTTCTGGCCGTTGAGCAACCAGCCGCCGTCGGCCCGCTCCGCCCTGGTGATGAGGCTGGCCAGGTCGGATCCGGCCCCGGGCTCGGAGAACAGCTGGCACCACTTCAGCTCGCCGAGCAGTGTCGGGCCCACCCACCGGCGACGTTGCTCCTCCGTTCCGTGGGCGATGATCACCGGAAGTGCCCACGCCCCCACCCCGAGGTGGGGGCGGATGATGCCCGCCGCGGCCAACTCCTCGTCGATGACCAGCTGCTCGACGGCGGTGGCATCCCTTCCCCAGGGGACGGGCCAGTGGGGCACCACCAGTCCGGCGTCCACCAGGCCCCGCCGCCGGTCCGCCCCGTCGAGGGCCGCCACCTCGTCGAACACCGGGGCCAGCCGGGCGCGGACCCGGGCGGCTTCCTCGGGGAGCTCGGTGGACATGGCCCGCCGGGCACCACCGAGGGCCAGGTCCACCACCTCGTCCAGGTACCGGTCGGACCCACCGAGCAGCTGGCGGGTGGCCAGCGCCCGCCGCAGACGGAGATGGGTGTCGTGCTCCCAGGTGAAGCCCAGTCCCCCCAACAGCTGCACGCAGTCCTTGGCGCGGTCGACGCACCCGTCGAACACCATGGCCCCGGCGGCGGCCACCGCCAGGGCCGACGCCTCGGAGCGGCCCGAAGCCGCGGCCAGCACGGCGTCCCATGCCAGCGCGGTCATCTGCTCCACCCCGACCAGCATGTCGGCCAGCCGGTGCTTCACCGCCTGGAACTGCCCGATCGGGCGGCCGAACTGCTCGCGCACCTTGGCGTAGTCGGAGGCCGTCTCGAGGCACCAACGGGCTCCGCCGACGAGCTCGGCCGCGCCCAGGGAGACCACCATCTCCCGCACCCGTTCCGTGGTGAGCGAGGGGAGTTGCCGCCAGGCCGGGACGCTCACTGCGCCGACGGTGAGCGTGCCCACCCGGCGGGTCGGATCCAGGCTGTCCAGCGGGCCGGCCTGCACCGCTCCCCCGCCCGGGCCGACCTCGAGGAGGCACCACACCGTCGGGCCGTCTCCGTCTCGGGCCGGAACCAGGACCAGTGATGCGGTTGACGCGCCGAGCACGGGCCGGAGGGTGCCGGAGACGATGACGGAACCCGCGTCCCCCCTCCTGACGACATCGAGGTGCCCCGACCCGAGAGAGACCGCACCGGTGGTGCTCCCGTCGACGAGCCCGGGGAGCAGGTCGCCGGCCTGGCCACCCGTCCCCGCCTCGGCGATCAGCGCCGACAGGGCGACCGTCGGGAGGAGCGGACCGGGGAGCAGGGATCGACCGGCCTGTTCGAGCACGACGGCCAGCTCGAAGAGCCCGTGGCCCTGGCCGCCCCACCGCTCCGGGATGTGGATGCCGAGCCAGCCCTGCGCGGCGAACTCCTTCCAGACCGGTTGGAGGTCCTCGACGGCCGCATCGAGGAGGGCACGGGGAACGGCGGGCGGGCAGTGGACCTCGAGCCAACGGCGCGCCGTGGCCCCGAGTGCCTCGTGCTCTTCGGAGATGGCTAGGGACATGGTCGGACCTTTCGGGCCTGGCGGAGTTGGCACCCCCGCCCCATCAGCATGCCATTTTGCGTCCCCGAGCCGATCAGGGTCAGCCCGGGGGACGGTGCTTGGCGCGGAGCAGCCGCTTCAGTACCTTGCCGTTCTGGTCACGTGGGATCTCCGGGACCAACTCCCATGCGCGGGGGACCTTGTAGCTCGCCAGCCTCGCCCCGACGTGGGACTCCAGCTCGTCGGTTCCCACCGTCCCGCGGACCTGCACCATGGCGCACAGGCGTTCACCGTCACGCTCGTCGGGAATGCCGTAGACGGCACAGTCGACCACCTCGGGATGCTCGTAGAGGACCTCTTCGATCTCTCGGGGTGCGATGTTGACCCCGCCCCACAGCACCATGTCCGAGATGCGGTCGGTGATGGTGAGGTAGCCGTCCTCGTCGAGGTGGCCGATGTCGCCGACCGTGAAGGCATCGCCGCGCCACGCCCGGGAGGTGGCGGCATCGTCGTTGCGGTAGGAGAAGCGACGGTCACCGGGCGGTCGGATGTAGACCAGGCCGGGCTCGCCGGTCGGCACGGCGGAGCCGTCCTCGCCGAGGATGCGGATCTCCACGCCGGGCCACGGCCGGCCGACACTCCCGGGATGCGCCCGCCACTCCTCCGGCGAGATCTTGGTGGCCCCGCCCTCGCTGGCGCCGTACAGCTCGTGGATCTCGGTACCGGGGAAGGCGTCCATCATCCGGGTCTTGACGACGATCGGACACGGTGCGGCGGCATGCACGATCAATTTGAGGCTGGAGAGGTCAATGGCGGCCAGCTCCTCGGCGGGGATCTCCAGGATCCTGATGAAGTGGGAGGGAACCATGAACGACCGGGTGCCGCGGGTCCGGCTGACCTCGGCCAGCCACAACCTGGCCTCGAAGCGGTCGGTGATCACCGTGGTGGCCCCGATGTAGAGGGCGCAGAGGGCCCAGCCGGCGTGGGAGGCGTGGTAGGAGGGACCGCTCATCACATAGACGTCGTCGGGGGTCCATCCCCACAGGGCCACCTGGCCCTCGGTCCCCTGGCGGCGGCCGGCGGCGTCGGCCATGGCCCCGTGCACCACCCCCTTGGGCCGCGCCGTGGTGCCCGAGGTGTAGAACATCAGCCCCGGCCCCGAGCCGCTGTCCGCGCCGGGGAGGGGCGGGGCCGCGGCGATGGCCGCCTCGTATCCCCGGCCCACCAACAGCAACGGGATGACAGGCTCCGTGCCGTCGATCGCCCCGGCCAGCTCCTCCTCGAAGTCGGTGTGGCCGACGATCACCGCGGCGTCCGCATCGGAGAAGATGTAGGCCAGCTCGCCCGAGCGGAGATGGTGGTTGACCGGCAGGTACGGGGCCTCGGCCATGGCTGCGGCGATGGCCACCTCGAATTGCTCCGCCCCGTTGGGCAGGACCGTCGCCACCGGGCGCCCCGGCCCGGCTCCGTACTCCACCAGCACCGAGGCCAGGCGGGCGGCCCGGTCCTGGAGCCGGCCGTAGCTGAGGACCGACTGCCCCACCACGATGGCCGGTCGGTCGGGGCCGCTCCTGGCGTGGGTGGTGACCCCTCGGTCCTGGGCAATGGTCGGCGCTCCCACGACCGGCGACGCTACCTCCTCCGCCGTGGCCCGCTCTCCTTCTCGTGACCCGGCCACGGGGGCGATGCCCGTCGGTCCGGGTACGGTGGCAGCCGTGACCGAGCTCGCCGGATCCGTCCGCACCCCGGCCCACCCCCTGGAGCCGGTCACCGGGGAGGAGATCCGCGCCGCGGTCGCCGCGGTACGGGCCACCGGGCGACTGGACAAGCGGGCGCGCTTCGCCGCCATCACCCTCGAACCTCCGACCAAGGAGGTGCTGGCCGCCCACCGTCCCGGCGATCCGTTCCGACGCCTGGTCCGCCTGGTCGTCGTGCCCGGCCTCGACAGCTCGGTGATCGAGGCCCTGGTCGACGGTGCCTCCGGGGAGATCGTGTCGTGGGAGCCGCGGCCCGACGTCCGCCCGGCCCTCCTCTTCGACGATTCCCTCCGCTCCATCCAGGCCCTGGAGAAGCATCCCGACTGGCAGGCGGCGATGCGGCGGCGGGGCATCTTCGACTTCGACAAGGTGCAGATCGACCCGTGGCCGACCGGCAACTTCGGGAGGGAGATGGAGGAGGGCCGGCGGGTCACCCGATGCCTCGCCTACTACCGCGAGAACCCGACCGACAACGGCTACGCCCGGCCCATCGAGGGCGTGGTCGCCACCGTCGACGGGGCCCGCGGCGAAGTGCTCGAGGTACTCGACTTCGGGGTCGTACCCCTTCCGCCCGAAGCCGGCAGCTACTACCCCGAGGACCACCAGCCCCAGCGCACCGACCTGCTGCCCCTCGAGATCATCCAGCCCGAGGGGCCCAGCTTCACCGTCGAATCCAACCTGATCCGCTGGCAGCGCTGGTCCCTGCGGGTGTCGATGGACCCCAACGACGGGTTGGTCCTGCACACCGTCGGCTATCTCGACGGTGACCGGGTACGACCCGTCCTGCACCGTGCCTCGATCACCGAGATGGTGGTCCCCTACGGCGACCCCGGTCCCCTGCACGGATGGAAGAACGCCTTCGATGCCGGCGAGTGGGGCCTCGGCCGCATGGTCAACTCGCTCACCCTGGGCTGCGACTGCCTCGGGGTCATCTCGTATCTTGACGCCACCTTCGCCACCGAGCGGGGCGAGCCGTACGTGGTGGAGAACGCGGTGTGCATCCACGAGGAGGACTACGGGATCCTCTGGAAGCACCAGGACCAACGCGCTGGCCGGACCGAGGTGCGGCGGTCGCGGCGGCTCGTGGTCTCCTCCATCTCCACGGTTGGCAATTACGAGTACGGCTTCTACTGGTACTTCTACCTCGACGGCACCATCCAGTTCGAGGTGAAGCTGACCGGGATCCTCTCGACCCGGGCCATGGCGCCCGGTGAGCGCTCGCCCTTCGCCCCCCTCGTCGCACCCGACCTCGCTGCTCCCGTCCACCAGCACCTGTTCTGCGCCCGACTCGACCTGGAGGTCGACGGCCGGGTGAACGAGGCCTTCGAGGTGTCCACCGAGCCCCTGCCCGGCGGGGACGACAATCCGTGGTCCAACGGGTTCGTCCCCGTGGCCAGGAGGCTCGAGTCGGAACGGGAGGCGCAACGGGACGTCGACCCCGCCTCCGGCCGATTCTGGAAGTTCGCCAATCCCGCTGTCCGCAACCGCCTGGGCGAGCCGGTGGCCTACAAGCTGGTCCCGTCGTCCACACCCACCATGCTGGCCCACCCCGACTCGAGTGTGGGGCGAAGGGCGGGCTTTGCCCGCCACAACCTGTGGGTCACGCCGTTCGCACCCGACGAGCGGCGGGGTGCCGGGGACTACCCCAACCAGCACCCGGGCGGTGACGGGCTACCCCGGTGGGCGGCGCAAGACCGGCCGCTCACCGGCACCGACATCGTCGCCTGGCACACCTTCGGTATCACCCACGTCCCCCGGCCCGAGGACTGGCCGGTGATGCCCGTGGAGTACTGCGGGTTCCATCTCGTCCCGGTGGGCTTCTTCGAGGCCAACCCGTCCCTGGACGTCCCCCCGCCCGACGGGGCGTGCCACTGAGCGGGCGCCAGGGCGCCCGGCTACGCGGTGTCGACGAGCATGGCGGCCAGCCGTTTGCGATGGGTGGCGTGGCCACCGAGCAGCACGTCGTTCTGCTTGGCCCGCTTGAACAGGAAGTGGGCGTCATTCGCCCATGTGAAGCCCACACCCCCGTGGAGCTGGATGTCCTCGCCGGTGACCTTGACCGCCGCCTCGGTGGTGTAGCCGGCGGCCATGGCCGCGGCCCGCTGGCGGGCCGGGTCCTCGGCGTCGGACGCCCACGCCGCGAACTGCACCGCCACCCGGGCCATCTCCACCTGGTGGAACATGTCCACGATCTTGTGCTTGACCACCTGGAAGGACGCCACTGGCCGGTCGAACACCACCCGTTCCTTGGTGTAGCCGATGGCCAGCTCCAGAGCCCGGTCCGCCACCCCGAGCGTCTCGGCGGCCAGTGCCACCGACGTGTCGTCGACGATCCGACGCCAGATGGGGGCCTGGTTGCCAGCCGGGCCGATGGGTACGCACGGGCGGTCGTGCAGGTCCAGACGCGCCACCTTGCGCAGGGGGTCGAGAGCAGGGACCGGCTCGCCGTCGGGCTTCTCGACCAGGAAGGCGCGCCGGCCCTGCTCGGTTCCGGCGACCACGATGGCCCAGTCGGCGGTGTGGCCGTCGAGGACCAGCGGCTTCAGGCCGTCGAGGACCCATCCCGCCCCTCTTCGCCGTGCCCGGGTCCGCACGGTGTCCAGCGGGTCGCCATGGCCGGACTCGTGCAGGGCTACGGTCCCGCGGGTGCGACCGGCCGCCAGGTCGGCGAGGAGCTCGTCGGCCTCGAGAGCCCGGGCGGCCAGCGTGGCCAACACCCCCGACGAGAAGAAGGGTCCGGGTAACGGCACCCGACCCGTCTCATGGAGGACGATGCAGAGCTCGGCCAGGCCGGCTCCCGCACCGCCGGATCCGACGGGAATGACCAGACCGGTCCAGCCCAGGTCGACCAGCTTCTGCCACAGGGCGGCGTCCACTCCGTCGGGATCGTCGGCCATCCGGCGCACCAGGGCACTGCCGACCTCGCGGTCCATGGCCTGCCGGGCCACATCCGCGAGCGCCTCCTGTTCGGCGTCGTACGTGAAGTCCATGCCTTCTCCCGCTTCGGCTTTCCCCTGGTCGGAGGCCGTCCCGCCTCACCTGACGGTGGACGACCCTGACAGGAGCGTCAGTGTAGACCCCCCGCCCGCCCGGCCGGGCGGAACGGGATCCGGTCGCACATGATGAAGGCCCAACCTCGACGGAACTGAGTTGTACGTATCGGTACAATCCGGTACAATCACCGCCATGGCCCGAACGGTGACCGCGAGCGAGGCCCGGGCGGGGCTCCCGGAGATCCTGGACACCGTGAGCCGAGGGGAAGAGGTGACGATCACCCGGCATGGCCGTGCCGTCGCGGTGGTCGTCCGGCCCGACGCCCTCCGGGTGAGGAGGGCTGATGCGGCCCTCGAGTCGGCGGCGACGGTACGAGAGCTGGTCGAGCGCAGCCGGAAGAACCCGCTCGACGTAAGTCCCGCCCTCTCCGAGGCGCGTGCCGAGGAGCTGGTGACGGACGTCCGTGCCGGTCGTTCGCGGCACTGAGGCCGGCGGCGGTCGATGGACGCCTTCGACGCCGACGTCTTGATCTATGCCGCGGCCCCCGGCCACCCGCTCGGACGGCGGGTGCGGGCGCTGTTCCCCGCCGGACCGGTTGAACGGTCAGGCCCGGTTGCCGGTGTCGGCTCCGTACTCCTGGTCCCGGAGCTGTTGGCCCAGCCCATGCACGATCGGTCCACAGACGAGCTGGTTGCCCTCGGTGCGATTCTCAGCCGGCTCGAGCTTCTCCCGACCGATCAGTCGACGGCTGAGCTGGCCGCGGCGCTGGGAGCGTCGTACGGAATGCGAGCCGCAGATGCAGTTCATCTCGCCACCGCCGTCACCGCCGCAGCTGACCGCTTCATCACCAACAACCGGGCGGACTTCCCGCAGTCGATCTCCGAGATAGCCATCACCTACCCGGACGAGCTCCCGGATCCGTCCCGACATTGACCGGGCCCCCGACCGGTCAATGTCGGCACGGCATTCCCGGGTCGGCTCGGGGGTCACGCCTCGTACACTGCAGGTTGCTGTCATGACCTACCTGTTCGCACTCGGAGCGGCACTATCGAACGCCCTCGTCAGCGTGCTCCAGCGCATGGGCGTGGAGGACGCCGGGGAGGGTGACACCCTCCGGCTGAGCCTTCTGACCCACGCCCTGAGACGAGGGGTGTGGCTCCTCGGATTCGCCTTCATGGTGTGCGCGTTCGTCCTCCAGGCACTGGCACTGCATGCCGGTGACCTGACCGAGGTCCAGCCCATATTGGTCACCGAGCTCCTGTTCCTGGTCTTCATCCTGTCCACCTGGTTCGGCTATCGGACCGGTCCCCGCGAATGGCTCGGGATCGGGCTGGCGTCGGCAGGCCTCGCCGGCTTCTTGGCCTTCTCCGCCCCGACCGGGGGGGACGGAGTGCCCGGCAGCCTCGGATGGATCGTCGTCGGCGGGTCGTGCGTGGCCGGCATGGTGCTGACGGCGGCGTTGGCGCTCCACGGACCGCGCTGGTGGCGGGCGGCGATGTTCGGTTCGTCGGCGGCCATCGGCTTCGCCTTCACCGCGTCGCTGACCAAGGTGGTCTCGCACTTCGTCGCCGCCGATTGGACGACGATGTTCTCCCACTGGGAGACCTACGCCCTGGCGGTGTTCGGAGCGACCTCGTTCTTCCTCACCCAGAACGCCTTCCACGCCGGGCCGATCGGCGCCTCCCAGGCCGCCCTGGTGCTCGTCGACCCTCTGGTCAGCATCGCCATCGGCATCGCCCTGTTCGGCGACGACCTGCAGACCAACGGGGCCCGCGGACCGCTCGAGGCGGTCTCGCTCCTGTGCCTGATCGTCGGCGGGTTCGTGCTGTCGCACTCCTCGGCGGTGACCATGTTGAAGGGCGAGGACGCGGCCGCAGGGGACCTCCTCACCCCCCGACTCCGCGCCCGCCGGCCGGCGCCGGCCCGCCCCGAGCCGTTGCCGCCGGGCCTCACCCCCTGAGCGGCGGAGGCCTTCGCTACACTCCCGTCCGTGGACTTCTCTCTGACTGCCGAGGACGAGGCGTTCGGTGCCGAGCTCCGGGGGTGGCTCGACGAGAACCTCGAGCGGTTCCTGACCGAGACCGAGGACGAAGACCAGCGGAACGCCGGGGTTCCCTCCCAGTCGCGCCGCAAGGCATGGCAACACCTGTTGAGCGAGGGGGGCTGGGCCGCCGTCCACTGGCCGACCGAATGGGGGGGCCGGGAGACCACACCCGTCCAGCGCCTCCTCTACTCGGAGATCATGGCGGAGTACCGCACACCGGGCGTGTTCAACGCCAACGGCCTCTGGCAGATCGGTCCCATGCTCATCCAATGGGGAACCGAGGAGCAGCAGAACCGCTGGCTCCCTTCGATCCTCAACGCCGAGGACCACTGGTGCCAGGGATTCTCCGAGCCCGACGCCGGCAACGACCTGGCCAACCTGCGGACCATGGCCATCCTCGACGGCGACCACTACGTGGTCAACGGGCAGAAGATCTGGATCTCGACGGCTCACCTGGCCAAGTGGGGCCTATTCCTGTTCCGCACCGATCCGACGGCCATCGAGCGCGGGGCCAAGCACGAGGGAATCACCGCGTTCATCGTCGACCTCGAGTCCCCGGGCGTCGAGCGTCGACCCATACGCGACATGTCGGGCGACGAGATGTTCAACGAGGTCTACTTCCGGGACGTCCAGGTCCCGGTGGGCGACCGGTTGGGAGGCGAGGGCGAGGGGTGGATGGTGGCCATGGGCACCCTCGGCCACGAGCGCTTGGGCATCGCCGGGCAGATCACCGGCCTGGCCGCCGACCTCCGGGCCATGATCGAGGCGGCCCGCGCCGTCAACCCCGAAGCCCTGGACGATCCCGGGATCACCGATCGGCTGGCCCGGGCCTGGACGGAGATCGAACTGACCCGACTGCTGGTCTACCGGGCCCTGAGCAAGGTCATCCGCGGCGAGAAGAACTGGCCGGAGGTGCCGTTCTCCAAGCTCCAGTACTCGATGCTGGCCCAGACCCTGGCCGAGTTGGCCGTCGACCTCCTCGGCCCGGTCGGGCTCCTCGCCCGGGGTGGGCCCGAGACGGTCGACCGCGGCAAGTGGACCCGGCTCTACTCGTTCCAGCGGTATACGACGATCGGCGGCGGGTCGACCGAGGTCCAGAAGAACATCATCGCCGACCGGGCCATCAAGCTGCCCGGTCAGACCCGGTTGTCATGACCGGCCGGAGCGGTGCCGACCACCCGTAGCGGGCGCGCCCCCTGCCTCATCGGGGTGGGGCGACGGACCTGGCGGCCCGGGGAGTGTGGGCCCGACGGCGCGCCCGAGCCGCTGGACATGTGGGAGGAGGTGGCCAGGCTGGCCGCCGACGACACCGGCCGGCCCGGGGCGATCGACGGGTTCGAGCGGATCGACGGCGTCTACTGCCAGGCCTGGCAGTACGACGATCCGCCAGCACGCCTGGCCGAGCGGTTGGGTGCCCACCCCCGGGCGGGGCGCTACTCGGGGATCGGGGGCACCGTCCCCCAGACCATCGTCTCGGACGTGTCCCGGGACATCCTGCGGGGCGGCCTGGACCTGGCCCTGGTCGTCGGCGGGGAGGCTCTGGCCACCCGGCGGCGACTGGCCAAGGAGGGGCGCAAGCCGGCCTGGAGCTTCCGACCCGAGGAGCGGCGACCCTTCCCCTTCGACGTCCCGCTCCACCCGGGCGAGGTGGCCAACGGCATCTTCGAGGCGTGGCTCACCTTCGCCCTGTTCGAGAGCAGTCGTCGAGCGCACCTGGGCCAACCCATGGACCCGTACCGCCACTCGCTCGGGCAGCTGCTGGCCCCGATGACCGCGGTGGCCGCGGCCAACCCCTACGCCTGGTTCCCCGTCGAGCGGACGGCCGACGAGATCGTCGGGCCGTCGCCGCAGAACCGGATGGTCGGCTATCCGTACTCGAAGCTCATGACGGCCATCATGGACGTGGACATGGCGGCCGCGGTCATCGTGGCCAGTGACGCCATGGCCGACTCACTCGGAGTCCCTCTCGACCGGCGCGTCTACCTGCGCGGCTGGGGGTACGCGGAGGATCCCCCGGCCGTCGCCCAGCGGTCGGAGCTGTGGCGCTCGGGGGCCATGGAGGCCGCAGGGGCGGCGGCGCTGCAAGGGGCGGGGGCGGGGATCGATGACATCGCCCACTTCGACCTGTACTCGTGCTTCGCCAGTTCGGTCGGGTTCGCCCTCGACGCGCTGGGCATCGACCCGTTGGCCGCCCGGAGCGCGGCCGGCGCGGCGCCCGAACGCCCTGTGACGGTCACCGGGGGCCTGGCCTACCACGGCGGGCCCGGGAGCAACTATGTGACCCACGCCCTGGCCTCGATGGTCGAGACGCTCCGGGCCGACCCCGGCTCGCTGGGGATGGTCAGCGGGGTCGGGATGCACATGCACAAGCACGCCTTCGCCACCTATTCGACCACGCCGGGGGACCTCTCCCCTCCCGATGACCCAGCCGTGTCGGCCCGCGGGTCCATGGCGGAGACCCCCGTCCTCGCCACCTTCGACGGGGCGGCGAAGGTGGCGACCTACTCGGTCGTCCACGGGAGGGACGGCCGGCCCGAATGGGCGGCCCTGGTCTGCGACGTCCCGTCGGACGGCGTGCCCGTTGCGGCCAGGTGCTATGCCCGGCTCACCGATCCGGAGGCGCTGCTCTCGGCCGAGTCGCAAGAGTTGATCGGGCACCCGGTGCACCTGGCGACCGACGGCGACGGCCGCACCACGGCCCGGGTGTAGGTAGTCTTCATGACATGGGCGTCAGGCTCCCAGGGGAACCGGGAGCTGCGCGGACCAAGGAGGGATGCCGATGCATGCCGAGGACCTGATTCTCGTGAGCGTGGACGACCATGTCGTCGAGCCACCCGACATGTTCGAAGGCCGTCTCGAGGCCAAGTATCAGGATCTGGCACCAAAGCTGGTCCGCAAGGACGACGGCACCGACGTCTGGGTCTACGACGGGAACGAGATCCCAAACATCGGGCTCAACGCCGTGGTCGGGCGACCACCCGAGGAGTACGGCATCGAGCCCACCTCCCTCGACGACATGCGCAAGGGTTGCTACGACATCGGCGAACGGGTCCGCGACATGAACGCCAACGGTGTGCTCGGCTCGATGTGCTTCCCGTCGTTCCCGCAGTTCTGCGGCCAGCTCTTCGCCCGCACCGAGGACAAGGATGTCGCCCTGGCCATGCTCCGTGCCTACAACGACTGGCACATCGAGGGATGGTGCGGCGCCGCCCCTGGCCGCTTCATCCCGCTCGCCCTGCCGGTCATCTGGGATCCCGACATGGCCGCGGCGGAGATCCACCGGATGGCCGCCAAGGGCTGTCACGCGGTGACCTTCTCGGAGAACCCGGAGAAGCTGGGCTGGCCGAGCTTCCACTCCGACCACTGGGACCCGTTCTGGCAGGCCTGCTCCGAGGAGGGCACGGTCGCCTGCCTGCACATCGGCTCCTCCTCGCAGTTGGTCATCACCTCGGTCGAAGCACCAATCGACGTGCTCATCACCCTTCAGCCGATGAACGTGGTCCAGGCCGCGGCCGACCTCTTGTGGTCGCCGGTCTTGCGCAAGTTCCCCGATCTGCGGGTCGCCCTGTCCGAGGGTGGGATCGGGTGGATCCCCTACTTTCTCGAGCGGGCCGACTACGTCTACCAGCACCACAAGGCCTGGACCGGCCAGGACTTCGGCGACGTCCTGCCCAGCCAGTTGTTCAAGGAGCGGATCATCACCTGCTTCATCGACGACGCCTTCGGGGTGGCCAACCGGCACTACCTCAACATGGACAACATCACCTGGGAGTGCGACTACCCCCACTCCGACTCCACCTGGCCCCAGGCCCCGGAGATGGCCATGAAGTATCTCGAGGGCGTCCCCGATGACGAAGTGAACAAGATCACCCACCTCAACGCCATGCGCCACTTCTCCTACGATCCCTTCAGTGTGCGACCTCGTGAGAAGTGCACCGTGGCCGCCCTGCGGGCCGAGGCCGGCGATGTCGACCTGTCCGTCATGCGTCGCTCGGCGGGGGCGATCGGGCACAAGGACACCTCGATCAACGCATTGAGCAAACTCAACCGGTCGTCCGACAGCGACTGACCCGACACCACACACCAACCGCAACCAGGCCGAGCAGATAGAGCGGACAGCACCGTGCCCATCCACTACCGGTTGGGCGATGACCACATCGCCCGCATCGTCATCGACCGTCCCGAGGCGAAGAACGCCATGGACATGGACCACTTCTTCCAGCTCCGCAGCGCCTGGGACCGGTTCGGGGAGGAGGACGATGCCTGGGTCGCGGTGATCACCGGCGTGAAGGACGTCTTTCTGGTGGGCGCCGACCTCAAGACCTACATCCCCCAGATCACCGAGCACCAGAAGAAGATCAGCTCCGGCGACGTGGACACCGTCGGCGGCTACCGCCTCGATGACGGGAGCCGGGCCGTGCTGCGCGGGGTGAAGCTCTACAAGCCGATCATCGCCGCCGTCAACGGGACGTGCGTGGCCGGCGGCATGGAGATGCTGGGCGGCTGCGACATCCGGGTCGCCGCCGACACCGCCACCTTCGGTGTGCTCGAGCCGAAGCGGGGCCTGTTCGCCGGCGGGGGGACGACCGTCCGCCTTCCACGCCAGATCCCGTATCCGGCGGCCATGGAATTCCTCCTCTGCGCCGACCAGATCGGGGCCCGGCAGGCCCTGGCCATGGGCCTGCTCAACGAGGTGACCGATCCCGGTCGGCTGATGGAGCGGGCCGATGACTTCGCCCACCGGATCATCGCCAACGGCCCGCTGGCGGTCCGCAAGACCAAAGAGTCGGTCCTCCGGGGCCTGGCCACCGACATGCGGGAGGCCTATCGCATCGAGTCGGAACTGGCCGGGGAGGTCTTCGGCAGCGACGACGCCAAGGAGGGTCCGCTGGCGTTCAAGGAGAAGCGCCCGCCGGTCTGGACGGGCCGGTAATACCTCTGGCAGCAAAGCCGCCACAGCCACGCTGAACTGATCCCAAAACGGCCCTCCAGGCGTGATTGCAGATTGCAAGCTGGTTGCTAGTATTGTGCAACATGAGGACTCTCTACCTGCGCAATGTGCCGGATGAAGTCATCGAGCGCTTGGAACGGCTCGCCGCTCGTGACGCCACCTCCGTTGGGGCGGTAGCGGTGAGGGAGCTCGCCGAGGTTTCGCGCCGAGCGGACAACCCCGCGTTGCTGGGTGCCCTTCCTGACCTCGGTGTGGACGTGGCGACGATCCTGGGTGACCTGGACACCGGCCGAGCCGATCGGTGATCGTTGTCGACGCTTCGGCGGCCTTGTCCGCCGTGCTCAACGACGGACCGGCACGAAGGGCGCTCGCCGACGACCAGCTGAATGCTCCCCACCTCATCGACTCCGAGGTGGCCAGCGGGCTCCGCCGCAGGGTCGCCGCCCGACAGCTGGGTGCGGACGCCGGTTGGACCGCCCTGGACGCTTTCCGGCGGCTCGGGATGATGCGGTACCCGGTGTTCTCACTTCTGGACCGAATCTGGGAACTCCGCGACGACTTGACGGCCTACGACGCTTCGTACGTCGCGCTGGCGGAACTACTGGACTGCAACTTGCTCACCGCCGATGCCCGATTGGGCCGGGCGGTCGGCACCCGGTGCCCGATCACGGTGGTACCCCGTTAGCGGGTAGCCAACGACGTCCGTGAGCGCCGGCCGCAACGTCGGGAGCGCTCAGGCGGATCAGCCCTTGTAGGTTCGCATGAAGCCGCTGTAGACACCGGCGAAGCCGGAGTTCACGTCGTCCGGCAGCGGGTGGAGCTCGCCCATCTGGCTGGCACCCCAGAGGATGTGGGCGCTGCGCTCCACCAAGGCGGTGATGTGGAGCACCTTCTCCGGCGTGGGCCCGACCGCCACCATCCCGTGGTTGGCGATCAACGCCGCGCCCCTGTCCTTCAGCGCCGCCACCGCCTGGTTCCCGACGTCGGCCGTGCCGCTGGCCGCGTACTCGGTCACCCGGACATCGCCGCCGACATAGATGGAGAACTCGTCGATGCACGGGGGGATCGACCGGTGGGCCACCGCGAACATGGTGGCGTGCACCGGATGGGAGTGGATCACCGAGCCCACGTCTTCGTAGGCCGCGTAGCAGGCCAGGTGCAGCGCCATCTCGGACGAGGGGGAACGGGTGCCGGCGATCACCTTCCCCTCCGGATCCACGGTCACCAGGTCGTCGAGCACCATGGCGGCGTAGCTGATCGACGACGGCGTGATGCAGATGGTGCCGTCCTCGTTTCGGGCCGAGATGTTCCCGGCCGTGCCCTCCACCAGGCCGCGGGCCAGCATGTCCTTGGCCGCGGCCAAGACCGCGTCGGCGGCGCCTTCCACGAATGCAGCCACTCCCCTACCTCCTGGACGGTCGTCGGGACCCACGGCGTTCCGATTCTGCGCAGCACGCCTGCGCCGATGGTATCCGGCGGCGCCCGGCATTGCCTGACACCAGAGTCAGGGACGGTCGACTGTGGCTATCCTGGCCCGATGGGACTACTCGACACCCGGGTCGCCATCGTCACCGGTGCCGGGAGGGGCATCGGCCGCCGGGTGGCCCTGTGCCTGGCCGCGGAGGGGGCCAAGGTGGTGGTCAACGACATCGGGGTCGGCCTCGACGGTCGCAGCGGATCCGAGGGGGGCGGGGACGAGGGCCCGGCCGCCCAGGTCTGCCGGGAGATCACCGCCTCGGGCGGGCAGGCGGTGGTCAGCCACGACTCGGTGAGCGACTACCAGGGAGCCGGACGGATCGTCGACACCGCCATCGATGCCTTCGGACAGGTGGACATCCTGGTCAACAACGCCGGCATTGTGCGCGACCGCTCGCTGCTCAAGATGACCGAGGACGACTACGACGCCGTCGTCGCCGTGCACCAGAAGGGCACCTTCAACACCACCCGGCATGCCGCACCCCACATGAAGGAGGCCGGGTACGGGCGCATCGTCAACATGACCTCGTCGGCCGGGCTGCGGGGGAACTTCGGACAGACCAACTACGGCGCGGCCAAGGCGGCCATCATGGGCATGACCTTCGTGTGGGCCGTCGAGCTCGGCAAGTACGGGATCACCGTCAACGCCCTGGCCCCGTCCGGAACCACCCGGATGACCGAGGGCCTGTACCAGGGGGCCGAGCCTCCGGCCAACGAGGATCCCGCCCTCAACGCGCCGATGGTGGCCTTCCTGGCCTCCGAGGCGGCGTCCTTCGTGAACGGACAGGTCCTGGGTCGGACCGGATACGGGTACACCTTGTTCCAGACGCCGCGCCAGATCGCCACCATGTGGCAGGAGGGCGGGTGGACCCCGTTGGAGGTGGCCGACCACTTCCACGAGGTCCTGGGCCAGCACCTGCAGCCGGTGGGCATGCCCAGCCATCCCCTGCTGGGCAAGCGGGACTGAGACCGGGGCGGACCTACCGCCCCCAGACAGTGGTTCTCAGGAGCCCTCGTTCACGGCGATGCCGTCGGCGAAGCGGGCCCGGAGCTCCTGTTTGAGGACCTTGCCGGCCGGATTGCGGGGCAGTCCGTCGGTGAACTCCCACCGTCGGGGCACCTTGTAGGCGGCCAGCGAGGGAAGGCAGTGGCGGCGGAGGTCGTCGGCATCGAGCCCCCACCCGGGGCGCACCACCACGATGGCAGCCAGGTCCTCGCCCAGGACGTCGTGGGGGACGCCGATCACCGCCGCTTCTTCCACGCCCGGATGCGACAGGATCGCAGACTCGACGTCCACGGCGTACACGTTGGAGCCGCCCCTGATGATCACGTCCTTGGCCCGGCCCACGATGTAGAGGTAGCCGTCCTCGTCGATCCGGCCGATGTCGCCGGTGCGAAGCCAGCCGTCGACCCACGTGGCGGCCGTCGCCTCCGGGTCCTCGAAGTACTCGCGCGGGCGCCCGGGGATCCGCAACTCGATCTCCCCGTAGCCATCGGCCGCGGCCGGCTCTCCGTCAGGGCCGACACAGCGGACCTCGGCGGGGGGGACCGGCCTTCCGACCGAACCCGGGCGCCGAACCGCCTCGCCCTTCGGCATCACGCAGTAGACCGACCCGGCTTCGGTCATCCCGTAGTTGTTGGAGACGACGGCGTCGGGCATCCGCGCCTGCAGGCGGTCGATGGCCGAAGGCGCCAGCGGAGCGCTGCCCACCGAGCAGATGGCCACCGAGGAGAAGTCGACCTCCTCGAAGCGCGGGTGGCCCAGCAGCAGCTGCACCATCGAGGGCACGAGGAAGAGCGCCTGGGGGGCGTCCGACTCGATGAAGTCCAGCCACTGGTCGGCGTCGAAGCGGGGCTGGTACACACAGGTCATCCCGAGCTTCATGGGGGCGTAGACGAAGGCCAGACCGGCGAAGGTGGTCAACGGGCTGGCGTGGAGCCAGAGCCGCCCGGTCCACGTCGGCACACCGTTGGGGACGGTCGACGCGTTGGCATGGCGCACGGCGACACCCTTGGGCCGGCCGGTGGTCCCCGACGTGAACATGATGTCGGCGAGGTCGTCGTCGTCGACCGGGACCTGGTAGGCGGACCCGTCCTCGTCGAGCACCTCGTCCCAGTGGATGCACCGGGGCCGGTCCCCCCGGGCCCCGCCCGGCGACGGAGGCACGACGCCGGTCGGGGGCCGCTCACCCCTCGAGGCGTCGATGACCACGTCCAGCGGGGAGCCATCGTCCGGTCCCCCCAGGGCACCGTCCACGGCATCGTGGACCCGCTCGTCGTCGGCCACCTCGGCCACCACGTGGGCGTGGACGAACATGTGCCCGATCTCTGCCGGCGCAAGTCGGGGATCGAGGGGCACGGCCACCCCGCCGGAGCGGTGGATGGCCGCGTAGGCAATGACCCAGCGCAGCGCGTTGGGAGCAGCCAGCCGGATGGCCACGCGGTCGCCGCGGTTGATGCCGAGCCCGGCCATTCCCCGGGCCAGCCGATTGGCCTCGCCGTCCCACTGGCCGAAGGTGAGCTGGCCCTCCCCGATGACCCGGAAGGCGACCTCGTCCGGATAGCGCTCCGCCATGGCGGCCAACTGGGCCACCTGGAGCGCCGAGCCACCCTTTCCCGTTCCACTCACCGATCTCCTCTTTTCCGCACCGGACGGCGGTGCCGTCCATCGGCCCGTCCCCGGCGCGTGGGACCCCTACTCTGGCCGATCAGCTCCATCGGCCGCTCAGCCCAACGCCCGGCGGAGGAATCCCACCAGGCCCACCGAGGTCAGCACCGCCAACGAGAAGACCGCCACCACGAAGCAGATCCAGGTTTGGATGTGGGGCACATCGGGAGCCATCAGTCCTCTGAGCCCCTCGCTCACATAGGTCATCGGGTTGAGGGCGGAGACGACCTGGAACCACCGGATGTGGGAGAGCGAAGGCCACGGGTATTGACTCGATCCGGTGAACAGCAGGGGCGTCGTGACCAGGGCGAACGTGAGGTTGATCCGGTTGGGGGAGACAAAGGTCCCCAACACGAGGCCCATGGCCGCGCCGATGAGGGCGCCG
The DNA here is from genome assembly GCA_035531955.1 of Acidimicrobiales bacterium. Taxonomy (GTDB): domain Bacteria; phylum Actinomycetota; class Acidimicrobiia; order Acidimicrobiales; family RAAP-2; genus Bog-756. Next base: position 75,274 of record DATKRZ010000103.1, read on the forward strand.
ATCACCGTCATCGCCGCCACACCGGCCGCCGCTCCGGCGCTCCACGGGATCGATCCCAACAGCCAGAGCCCGATGGGGAACATCACGGCGGCGGCGATCACTCCCCGCATGGCCGAGACCACCACCTTCTCCAGGGCCACCGCCCCGATGGGGAGCGGCGCCAACAGGCGGTCCTCGATCTCGTTGCTGTAGGAGAACTCGATGACCAGCGGCAGCGCCGTGCTCTGAAACCCGGTCAGGACGGCAGCCAGGGCCACCAACCCCGGAAAGAGCACATCGACGTAGCCGGGTCGGGCGTATCCCAACTGGGTGAGGACCTTTCCGAACACGAAGAGCAAAAACAGCGGCTGGAGGATCACCTGGGCGAGGAAGAAGGGGAACTCCCGGCCGGTCACGAAGAGGTCTCGGCGCAGGATGGCCAGTGCGGCGCGCCAGGGGGTCCACGGACGGGCTCGCTCCGAAGGGGTCGGGTCAACCACCTCCTCCGTCCCTGCCGCGGTCGTCATCGCAGCGACCTCCCGGTGAGGTGGATGAAGACGTCCTCCAGGGTCGGTTCGCCGAGCCGGACGTCGATGAGCCGGGCACCGACCTCGCCGATCGCCTGGGCCACCGGCGCCACCACCGAGGCCGGATCGGCCTGTACGTAGACCCGGAAGCGCCATCCGCCGGCCCCGGGGTCGTCGAGCTCCTCCACCCGGTCGACAGGGGCGAAGCGGCCGAGGGCCCCGAGGACCCTGGACGGCTCGGTGGCGTCGGCCGGATCCACCAGGCAGTCGAGCGTCCGCTCGCCGGCCATGCCCCTCACCAGGGCGTCCGGGGTGTCGAGGGCCAGGAGCCGGCCATGGTCGATGATCGCCACCCGGTCGCTCAAGGTGGCGGCCTCCTCCATGTCGTGGGTGGTGATCACCACCGTGGTCCCCTCGGCCCGGAGCTGGGCGATGCGATCCCAGGTGAACAGGCGGGCGGCCGGGTCGAGCCCGGTCGACGGCTCGTCGAGGAACAGGACGGTCGGTTCATGCATGAGGGCCCGGGCGATCATCATCCGCTGGATCTGCCCCCCCGAGAAGTCGTCCGGCCGCCCGTCGGGACGGTCGGCCAGGCCGAACTGGGCCAGCAGCTCGTCGGCCCGGGCCTTGCGGAGCGCCCGGGGGACACCGTGGTAGCTGGCATGGAAGAGGAGATTCTGGCGTACCGACAGGGAACGGTCGAGATTGTTCTGCTGGGGGACCACGCCCAGGACCCGGCGGGCCCCGACCGGATCGGTGCTCACGTCGACCCCGGCCACCCGGGCGCGGCCGGAAGTGGCCCGGATCCTGGTGGTGAGGATCCCGATGGTGGTGGTCTTGCCGGCCCCGTTGGGCCCGAGGAAGCCGAAAACCTCGCCCCGGCGGACGCCGAAGCTGATGCCCCCCACGGAGTCGACCGGCGCCTTCGGATAGCGCTTGACCAGGCCCGCGACCTCGACGGCCACATCCAGGGACTCATCGTCGTCGTCGAAATGCATCACACCGTCTCTTCTGCTCCCTGGAGATCCGCTGTCCGCACCCACCGGCGACCAGGGCCGGCCCCGCACGGGCGGTGCTCAGGGTGGAGAGGGCGTCGCCCCGGTGGAGCTTCCTCCAGCACCGCGAACTCTGACACGGTTATCATACAAACCACATCGGGGACCGGTCTCAGCCACCCTCGTCGGTAGAGCTGCACAGTGCACGGCCGACGAGGGTGCCGCGTCGGCACGCGGGGCCCGCCACAAGGCAAGATGGTCCGGCCGGCGGCACAATGCACACAAACATGGGGGACGCATGAAACACCGCACCGACCGACCGAGACCACGCACGGCCGCCGCCATCGTCGGCGTCCTGGTCGTCTCGGTGTTGATGGCCAGCTGTTCCAGCGGGACGTCGACATCGACCACGACCGCCAAGCCGGGAACGTCCTCGACGCCGGTATCCGGCGCAGGGACGGGCTCGCCGGGTGTCACCGCCACCCAGGTCAGTGTGGGCTCGATCGCCTCCCTCACCGGTGGCCTCTCCGCCGACTTCGCCGCCTTCGTCCCCGGGATCCAGGCCTACCTCGACATGGTGAACGCCAGCGGTGGCGTCAACGGACGCAAGATCGTCCTGACCGCCAACCTGGACGACGCCGGCACCGGATTCTCGCAGCTGTCCCACACCCTCATCCAGCAGGACAATGTCTTCGCCGCCTTCATCTCCACCTTCTTCTTCACGCCCGGACTGTTCGTCCAGACCAAGACCCCGACCTTCGGCTACAACACCAGTGGCAACTGGACTCCCGCTCCGAACCTCTTCGGCGCCGGCGGATCGACCCAGGACTACAACTACGGGGCCCAGAGCATCGCCTACCTGATGAAGCAGCTCAACGCCAAGTCGGCGGCGGTGGTGAGCTACGGGCCGGCCATCACCTCCTCCTACGACGCCTGCCACACCAGCGCTCAGAAGCTCCAGGCGGCCGGGATCAACGTGGTCTACACCAACCTCGACGAATCCCTCGGGGGTGACTACACCCCCGCCGTGCAGCGGATGCAGCAGGCGGGGGCGGACTTCGTCTACACCTGCATGCAGAGCTCCGACAACGTCACCCTGGCCCGGGCCATCAAGCAGTACGGCCTCAACGTCCACCAGCTGTGGTTCAACGGCTACGACAACTCACTCCTCAGCCAGTACAGCAACCTCATGCAGGGCGTCTACTTGAACCTCAACAGCAACATCCCGTTCCAGGCGGCCACCGCCTACCCGGGGAAGTACCCGGGGATGGACCAGTACCTCACCGAGATGAACAAGTACTCGCCGAGCGACACCTACTCGGACACCGCCCTCCAGGGATGGCAGTCGGCCGCCCTGCTGGTCGAGGGCATCCGAAGAGCCGGGAGCAACCTGACCCAGGCCAACGTGGTCGACCAGATCAACCAGATCACCAACTTCACGGCCGGCGGCGTCTCCACGGTGGTCGACTGGACGAAGCTCCACACCAACACCCTCACCTCGTTTCCGGGCTGCTCGACCTTCGTCAAGGTGAGCGGGACCAAGTTCGTCCCGGCCGTGGCCAGAGCCCCCCAGACCGTGGTGTGCTTCGCCAAGGACACCAATCTGAAGAACCCGGTGCTCGCCACCCCGCCCGCCGGAACCCCCGGCACGTGATCCGCGCCGCCACGAGCCAGAAAGCCTAGGGCCGGTCAGGAGGTGGAGCACTTCCTCGGCTTCGCCATCCCCGGCGTCCCCTATGGCTGCACCTATGCCATCGTGGCCGTCGGCCTGGTGCTCACCTACCAGGCCACCGGGGTGTTCAACTTCGCCTTCGGCGCGCAGGCCTACACCTCGGCCTTCGTGTACACCAAACTGGTCCAGAACGAGCACCTGCCCATCTGGCTGGCCTTCTTCCTGTCGGTGGTCATCCTGGCCCCCGCCCTCGGACTGATCTTCGACCGATTCCTGTTCCGCAAGATCCCCAGCACCAACACCACCGCCAAGCTGGTCATGGGGATCAGCCTGTTCGTGGGTATCCCGGCCCTGCTGCCCGTGCTCTTCAGCAACCAGAACCAGTTCAACTCGCCGAGCATCCTGTTCGACCCCAACACCGTCTACTTCCGGGTGGTGAGCCAACCGATCAACGGGATCTACCTGAGCTCGCTGGTCATCACCGCCGCCGTGCTCATCGCCATGGTGGTCCTCATGCGCTTCACCAACCTCGGGCTGCAGATGCGGGGAGCGGTCGAGAGCCGGCGGCTCGTGGCGCTGGACGGAGTCAACTCGGGTGCCGTGGTGGCCACGGCCTGGGCCGTCTCCAGCTTCCTCGCCGGTTTGGCCGGGGTCATGCTGGCACCGATCTACGGGCAGCTCCAGTCCCAGGACTATGCCACCCTGCTGGTGGCCGCCTTCGCTGCCGCCGCCTGGGCGTCCCTCCGCTCACTGCCCATCGCCGCCCTGGTCGGGATCCTCATGGGCGTGGCCTCGACCGTCCTCCAGGGGTACCTTCCGTCCAGCAGCACACTGTCGGCCGCCGCGCTCCCGTCGCTGCCGTTCCTCGTCCTGGTGGGCGCCCTGCTCCTCGTGCCGGGCATGCGGAGTCTCGACGAATCGAAGGACCCCCTCTCTTCGGTCGACCCACCGACACCGCCGACCACCGCCACGTTGCGAACCCCGCAGCTCAACCGGGTCATCCGGCCGGCCTGGTACGTGCTGCTGGCCGCGTTCTGTCTGTCCATGCTCACCTGGATCCCCGCCACCTGGGAGAGTGTGTTCAACGCCGGCCTGGCCTACTCCATCATCTTTTTGTCCATCACCCTCATCACCGGCATGGGTGGGCAACTCTCACTGTGCCAGGCCACCCTGGCCGGCGTGGGCGCGTACACCGCCGCCCTGCTGGCCAACCACCTCGGCCTGAACCTCCTGGCCGGCGCCGTCGTGGGGATGGTACTGGCCGGCGCGGTGGCGGTGGTGCTGGCCCTGGCCTCACTGCGGCTGAAGGGACTCGGCCTGGCGCTGATGACCATCGCCGCCGCCCTCTTCTTCGACACCTCCGTGTTCACCCAGGGCTCGATCAGCAACGGGCAAGCACTCAGCGTGCAGTCCAAGTGGCTGGGGCTGGGCATCGTCAATCCCGACGGGCACTCGCTCTTCGTCCTCGAGATCCTGGTGCTGGTGGTCTGTGCCATCGGAGTGCTGCTGGTGCGCAACGGCACCACCGGCCAGTACCTGTCGGCCATGCGGGGCAGTGAGACGGCGGCCGCCGGCCTCGGCATCAACCTCACCTGGCAGCGGGTGCTCATCTTCGCCCTCTCGGGCATGGTGGCCGGCCTCGGCGGCACCATGCTGACCATCCAGCAGCAGACCGTGAACGCCTTCAACTTCAACTACCAGTTCTCATTGGCCTTCGTGGTCATCGTGGTCACCACCGGGGTGAGCACCCTGGAGGGGGCCATCAACGCCGGATTCGCCTTCGTGGTCATCCAGCAGGTCCTGACCTACCTCCCGGCCCGGCTGGGCGGGGAGAGCCTGGTCATCGTCCTGTTCGCCTTCGGTGCCCTCCAGTACGCCAACCATCCCGAAGGCATCCTCGAGTTCCAGAAGCGCCGCTGGACCCTCAGGCTCGAGGGCATGCTCTTCGGGGACCGGCAGGCCACCACCCCTCCGTTGGCGGGGTCGACGGCTGCGCCGGAGCCAGGCGGGAGCGGTCCATGAGCAACGGGCCCCAGCCGGATCTCACCCCGCCGCCGCCCGCCGGCGACGCCGATGTGGCGCCTCTGCTCGAGGTCACCGACGTGTCCAAGTCGTTCGGGGGGATCGCCGCCGTCAACCACATGAGCTTCTCCGTGCAGCCGGGTGAGAGCGTGGGACTGGTCGGGCCCAACGGCGCCGGCAAGACGACGCTGTTCAACTGCATCTGCGGCCAGCTCCGGCCCGAGACCGGAAGGGTCGAGCTCGCAGGCACCGAGATCGACCGTCTGGCCGTCTACGAGCGTGCCCGTCTGGGCATCGGGCGCACCTACCAGCGGGTCGAGGTCTTCCCCGACATGACCGTGCGCCAGCATCTCCTGGTGGCCGAGCGGGCCCGGCGAGGAGACGGCCGGCTGTGGCGGGACCTGTGCAACCGGAGCCGACCGGCGGCCGACGAACTGCACCGGGTGGCGGAGGTGCTCGACCTGGTCGGCATCGGCGACCGGGCCGACGACTCGGTCAGCGCCCTGGGCCTGGGCTCGTGCCGCCTGGTGGAGCTGGGCCGGGCGCTGGTGGCGGAGCCGTCGATACTCCTGGCCGACGAGCCCTCCTCGGGGCTCGATGTCCACGAGACCCAGGAGTTGGCCAAGGTCTTGCGCGCCCTGCAGCACGAGCGCGGGTTGGCTGTCCTGTTGGTGGAGCACGACCTGGCCATGGTCGGTGCGGTGGTGGACCGGGCCATCGTCATGGACCTCGGCTCCATGGTCGCCCAGGGCACCTTCGACGAGGTCATGGCCGACCCCCTGGTGCGCGACGCCTATCTCGGGACGAGCGCATGACCGGGGATGCCGCCCCGTCGGTGGCAGAACGCAACGGGTCGGGTGCCCCGGGCACGGAGCCTGCGCTTGAGGTCCACCACGTGAGTGCCGCCTACGGCCCCTACCGCGCCCTCTTCGACATCAGCTTCCACGTGCCCTCTGGGGGCATCACCGCCCTGCTCGGATCCAACGGGGCCGGCAAGTCCACGGTGGCCAGGGTGGTGAGCGGGCTGATGCCGAGCACCGGCGGCACCATCCGGATGGGCGGGAGGGACGTGACCGGCCAATCCGCCTACCGGATCGCCCGGGCCGGCATGGCCCACGTTCCCGAGGGCCGGGGGATCTTCGCCAATCTCACCGTGGAGGAGAACCTGGTGCTGGTCTTCCGACAACGGCTCGGGCGCAAGTCGGTGGCCGACGCCCTCGACCGGGCCTACGACGGGTTTCCCGTGCTCGGTGAGCGGCGCAGGCAACGCGGGGGGACACTCTCGGGGGGCCAGCAGCGGCTGCTGTCCCTGGCCAAGGTGCTGGTGGCTCCTCCCCACGTGTTCGTGGCCGACGAGCTCTCGCTCGGGTTGGCCCCGGTGGTCATCGAGACGGTGTACGAGGGCCTCCGACGGATCAACCAGGCCGGCACGGCGCTGTTGGTGGTCGAACAGCAGGTCGACCGCGCCGTGGCCCTGGCCCAGGAGGCGGTGATCCTGGAGCACGGCACCGTGGCCTTCTCGGGCCCGGCGGACCGGGCCAAGGAAGCCATGGAACGGATGCTCGCCAGTCGAACCGGCGGACCACCGCCCCGATAGGGGCGTCCGACGGACGAGTACGATCCACCTCCGATGGCGAAGACCGCAGGTAAGGGTCCCGAACGACCCCGGCGGCCGCGGCGGCCGGCGGGAGCCAGGTCGGGCGCTGCGCCGCCGTCTCCCGGCCCCGTTGACAAGGTGGACGGCGACCGCATGGACGGCGTCCCGGCAGTCGGGGTCCCCGCCAGCAAACGGTCGCTGCGCAGCCAGGGCCGCCAGACGATGCGAAACCTCCTGGACGCCGCCATGGAGGCAATCGACGAGCGTGGGTACCACAGCACCCGGGTGAAGGACGTCGTCGACATCGCCAACACCTCGCACGGCACCTTCTACCTCTACTTCTCGAACAAGGAGGACCTGATCCGGGCCCTCACCATCGAGGCGACCGGCGAGGCGTCCAGCCTCTACGCCGTGACCGAGGCCGGGAGCTCCCTCGACATCGGGAGCTGGGAGAACCTCCGCCAATGGATCGGTGACTACTCGGCGTTGTGGTCACGCTATGCGCCCCTGTTCCGGTCGTGGACCGAACTGGCCTCCATCGACCCGGTGGTCGGTGACCAGAACCGGCGGATGGTGACCGCCCACATCGACGCCATGGCGTCCCGGATCGCCTCGGCCGGCCCGACCGGCGGCCTCGACCCCGAGGTGGCAGGCATGGCGGTCATCGCCATGCTCGACCGTTTCCATTTCATGCGGGAGTTCATGGGTCAACCGACCGACAGCGCCGCCCTCGACACCCTCACCACCATGGTCCACCGCGCCCTCTTCCCCGCTGCGCGCCGCTGAGCCCACCGGCCACCGGACGCCGGGGGCACGGCTCAGTCAACCAGCACGTCCACCGGCATGCCCCGGGCCGCCAGGTCGACGCTGTCGTTGTCCTCCCGGTAGCGCAGGCCCTGGACGTTGAAGAGTTGGACCGACTCGGCCCCCACTGGATAGGGACCCCAGTGCCACGTGCCCCGATGCAGCACGATCGGTGAGAGCACGGGCACCATGAAGGCCCGGATGGACCCGACATCACCCGGAGCGCCGAAGCCCACCGCGTCCGGAGCAACCACGATCACCGCGGGGACGTCGAGCGGCACCAGCGCCTGGGTGTGGGTTGCATGCCGGAAGAGGATCTCGCAGCGAAGCCCCCCGGCCACCCCGGGGACCTCGTCGCGGCGGTGGCCGATGAGGTTCACATGTACGTCGTCCCAGGCAAAGGACAACCGACCTCTGCCGTCCGCCGGGTCGGTGTCCGGCACCGGCAGCCAGCCGAAGGGAGCCCATCCCTTCGGCGACAGGTCCTCGGGGACAAGTGCCTCCGAACCGGTCCGGCCCACGGGATCGCCCATCGGCCCTCCTCCTCACGCCTGATCTAACCTGACACCGATATCAGGATGCACTCTACCGAGTGTGCCGACCGAGCCCGGGAGGGCCGAGCGACGGAGGTGGCCCCGGCCATGACCATGGATGTACGGAACATCGAGAATGCCGCGCCGGTCGTCGAGCACAACGGCACGGTCCCGGTGTGGTGGATCGTGAACCCCCGGGAGCTGCGGGACGCCACCAAGGGGGGCTTCCTCGAGCTGGTGAACGAATTCGAGGTCCCCGGGGGAGGCCGGGTCGAGCCGCACTCCCACCCGACCCACGAGTTCTACTACGTGCTCCGCGGCCGGGGCATCATGACCATCGCCGACGAGGACCGGCCCGTCGCCCAGGGCGATCTGGTCTACATCCCGCCCGATGCCGTCCACAGCCTCCGCCCGGTCAGCGACAACGCCGCCATCCACTGCTTCTGCTTCGCCATCGGCACGCCCGATGCGGGGCCCATCGACTACACCCACCACTGAGTGGCCCGCGTCCTGCTCACCCATCCCGTGCCGGAGGGTGGGACCGACCCCATCCTCGCTGCCGGCCATGAGCTGGTCCGGGCCGGTGGCGCCGATCCCGACCTCGTCGGCCTCGCCCCCGGGGTCGACGGCGTCCTCTGCATGCTCACCGACCGGATCGACGGCGCCGTGCTGCGGGCGGGGGCGGCCGGCCGGCTCCGGGTGGTCAGCGTGGCAGCCGTCGGGTACGACAATGTGGACGTGGCGGAGGCGGCGGCGCTGGGCATCACCGTCTGCAACACCCCCGGGGTGCTGGACGAGACCACCGCCGACCTGGCCTTCCTGCTGATCCTGGCCACCGGACGACTCGCCTCGGATGCCGAGGCGGACCTCCGGGCCGGCCGCTGGGAGGGCTGGGGCATCACCGACCATCTGGGGCGGGACGTGCACGGCACCTGCCTCGGCCTGGTGGGCTACGGGAGGATCGCCGGGGCCGTCGCCCGCCGGGCCGAGGGATTCAACATGGAAGTCCTCCACCACGCCAGGAGGGACACCGGCCTGCCGGGCTACGTCGCCGAGCTCGCCGACCTGCTGGCCCGATCGGACACCGTGAGCCTGCACGTCCCGCTCACCCCGTCGACCCGGCACCTCATCGGGGCGGCCGAGCTCAGGCTCATGAAGCCGACGGCGGTATTGGTAAACACGGCGCGGGGCGCAGTGGTCGACGAGGCGGCGCTGGCCCGGGCCCTGGAGAAGGGCGAGCTGTTCGCCGCCGGCCTCGACGTCTACTCGGCTGAGCCGGCCGTCGCTCCGGAACTGCTGGCCGCCCCCCGGACGGTGCTGCTGCCCCACATCGGCAGCGCCTCCACCCAGACCCGGACGGCGATGGCCCAGATGGCCAGCCAGGCCGTCTGCGACGTGCTGGCCGGCCGTCCCCCGGCCCACCCGGTCGGAGCCTGACAACCGCCGGCCCCGCGGGACGCCGGGTCAGGGCACCCCCGGGTCCACCGACACCACCGAGGTGTCCAATCCGAGCAGCTCCACGGTCGTGGCCCCCGCCCCCAGTGCCTCGAAGTAGCCGGCCTCCTTGGCGGTCCGGGCCCGGGCGGCGGCGATGACGGCATCGAGCTCGCCGCCGGGCACGATGACGACGCCGTCGACGTCCCCCACCACCCAGTCGCCCAGGGCCACCGGCAGCCCGGCGAACCGGATGGGCGCGCCGACACTGCCCCGGGCCTGCTTGGTCGCTCCCGGCAAGGCCACCAGGGAGGAGAACACCGGGAACCCATGGGACCTGAGGGCGGCCACGTCGCGGACCCCCCCGTCGATGACCAGCCCGGCCAGCCCCCGGGCCTGGGCGCCCGTGGTCAGCACCTCGCCCCAGTAGCCCCGCTCGGCCACCTCGCCCACGTCCACCACCAGGGCGCTGCCGGCGGGGGCGCTGGCCACGGCCACGTGCAGGGCCAGGTTGTCACCCGGAGTGCACCGGACCGGAAAGGCCGGAGCGGCCAGGCGGGCGCCCGGCCAGACCGGCCGGAGCCGCGGAGGCGAGGTCAGTGCCCCCGACTCCCCCAGGGTGGCACTGCCCATCCGCTGCAACTCCTCGGCCGTTGCCGCCTGCCCGGCGGCCACCGCGGCTCCGTGCTCACCCATATCCGGTCTCCCTCATTGTCTTGTGCCCGGGTCGGGGGCGACGGCCACCGTCAACTCGATTTCCACCGCTCCCCCCCGGGGCAGGGCGGCAACGCCGATCGCCGAACGGGTGTGGCGTCCGGCCTCCCCGAACACGTCGAACAGGACGGCGCTGGCTCCGTCCATCACTGCCGGCTGCCCATGGAATTCGGGGTCGGACGCCACGTAGCCGGTGACCGAGAGCACCCGCTCCACCCGGTCGAGCGTGCCGAGGGCCACCTCCAACACCGACAGGGCATTGAGCACGCACACCTCGGCCGCCGCCCGGCCCTCCTCCACCGTCACCGTCCGGCCCAGCACGCCCGAGCAGGTGAGGGCTCCGTCGATCCTCGGGAGCTGGCCCGAGGTCCGGGCCACGCCGCCGTGCACGACCACGGCGTCGAGGGGATCGTGCGGCGGGTGCGGGCCGTGCAGCTGCAGTCCGAGCTCGGCCAGCCGCTCCCGGGCCCGGCCGGGAGCCATCAACCCCACCCGCGCGCCGACTGGTCCCCGACCGTGGCTCGGGCGCTCTCGGGGGGAAAGGGCATGGACGGTTCCTCCGGTTGGCGACCTGAGATGGTCTGCGTTGGGGTCGGCAAGGGCCGGGTTGGGCCAGCGTTGCAGCCGATGCTACCGTCCTGGTCGCTCGTGGTATGACCTCGCTGTCAGCGATCCCGCGCTGGCTTATGATCGCCCGGGCCGCCCGATCGGGCGCCACTACCGACGGGGAGGTAGCGCCGTGAAGATCGGGATCTCGCTCGGCGTGCTGCGGCCTGCCCTGTGGGCCGAGGCCACACGCCAGGCCGACCGGCTGGGCTACGAGTCGGTGTGGATGCCCGAACACCTCGTACTGCCGGTGCAGGCTACCGGCAGCCCGTACGCTGGATCCGACCACCCACCGATCCCTCCCGACGTGCCGGTGTTCGACGTGTTCACCTATCTGGCCTTCCTGGCCGGGCAGACCGATCGGATCCACTTCGGGACGCACGTCTACAACATCGGCCTGCGCCACCCGTTCATCGCGGCCAGGGCGGTCACCACCCTGGACATCATCTCTTCGGGCCGGGTCGAGTTTGGCATCGGGGCCAGCTGGCTAGAGGCGGAGTGGGAGGCGGTCGGGCTCGACTTCGCCAGCCGGGGACGTCGGGTCGACGAGGCCATCGGCGTCTGCCGGCGGCTGTGGAGCGAGCCGGTGGTCGAGCACCACGGTGAGTTCTTCGACTTCGCGCCGGTGATGTTCGAGCCCAAGCCGGCCCAGTCCCCATGGCCTCCGCTCCACATCGGCGGTGACGGCCCCGCCGCCCTGCGCAGAGCCGCCCTGCTCGGCGACGGGTGGATCCCCATGAACCACACTGTCGAGCAGATCCCCGCCGCCGCCTCCCGCATGGCGCACCTCCGCCAGGAGGCAGGGCGGCCCGGCACGGTGGAGATCACCCTGGGCGCCGGGGCCGGGCGCGACGACCTCCGTCGGTGCGCGGACGCCGGCGTGGTTCGGGCCCTGGTCAAGCCCTGGTCGACCGGCAGGGACGCCATCGACGGCATCCGCCGCTTCGCCGATGAGGTCCTCCCGGAGGTCCGGGACCATCCGGTAGCGGCCCCATCCCGGTAGCTCGCCCCTAGCTCCCGAGGCCTGGTCAGGAAGCGCCTGGTGCCGGTCGACCAGTGGCAATCGGTGCCCACCTCGACGATCGTGCCGGCGATCTCGTGGCCCAAGATGACTGGCAGGTCCCGATCGAGACGAGGGTCGGCGAGCCGCTGGCGGCCGGCGAAAACAGGTGGAGGTCGCTCCCGTAGAACCCCGCCGGCCGTCACCGCCAGCCGGGCCCATTCTCCGGTCGGAAGTCCCGGCTCGGGCACCTCGACCTGCGACGCCGGGAAGGCGGGATCGGCCGGTCGTAGCGGATCGCCTTCACTGCGCCATTCTCCCGTCCGCCGGCTTCGGGGTGCCGGGAGAGCCGGGGGCGGTGACGGTCACGGGTGGTCGGACCCGAGGCCGGCGAACCGGGGAGTCCGCTTCTCCTCGAAGGCGGCGACCCCCTCGGCGAAGTCGGCGCCCTCCATCATCTCCTCCATCAGTTGCCGTGACCGTGTGACGGAGGCGGCGGCGTCCCCGTGCAGGTCGGCATAGACCTGGAGCCGGGTGGCCCGCAACGAGGAAGGGGAGACGGTGGCGGCCAACAGCCCGGCGTACTCGGTCACCCGGTCCATGAGCCGAGCGGGCGGGACCGTCCCGTTCACCAGGCCCATCGTCTCTGCTTCCTCGGCCAGGACGACCCGGCTCGAGAGGAGGAGGTCGTTGGCCCGGGTCAGTCCGATCAACCGGGGCAGGAGCCAGGACAGCCCGTACTCGGCGGGCAGGCCGAGACGGCCATGGGCGGTGGTCAGCTTGGCGCCGGCGGCGGCGAAGCGAAGGTCGCAATAGCACGCCAGCACGAAGCCCACCCCGGCCGCCGGGCCGTTGATGGCGGCGATCACCGGCTTGGAGAGTCCGAAGTGGTAGGCGAAGTCGGCATCGAACCGCGGGTCGACCCCGAATCCGGGCATGGCCAGGTCCTCGGGTGTCCCGGGGTCATAGGCCCCGCGCTCGACGTGGCCGGACAGGGCGCGGAAGTCCGCCCCGGCGCAGAAGGCGCGCCCGGCGCCGGTGACCACGATGACCCGCACGCCGCGGTCACCGTCGGCTTCGGCCAGCGCCCACCGGTACTCCGCGTGCATGCGTCCGGTCCACGAGTTCAGCCGGTCGGGCCGGTTGAGGGTGATGGTCGCGACCTCGTCGGATACCTCGTAGCGGACGACTTTGAGCTGCATGACCGCCATACTGCCAGCCGAGGCCGACGCGGCCTGGGCCGGCCGGAGATCAGGCGGGTCGGCGGTGCCCGGCTTCGCATCTGGCCAGGAGGTCGGGCCATGATTTCCGATGTCATCGGACCAGGCGAGGCGGCGAAGCAGTACCGCGCCCGCGGGAGTGTGATGTTCTTCAAGGCGCTGGCCGAGCAGGACGACGCGACTTCTCCCTGATGGAGCGCACGCTGCCGCCCGGGGGGCGCTGATGGCCCGGTTCGGCATGGAGCCCGCCTAGACGTCCCACGATCGGCCCGTCCCGATTCAGGCGTCGATTGGGGCGACAGGGTCGCTCCTGGGACCGTCACCCGCCCTGTCTTGCCGGAAGGGGTGCATTTCGGCCATGCTTCCCCGGTTCCGTCGCGGCAGCAACGTGCCCGGCCACAGGAGATCGACACAGGAGGACATCATGGGAATGCTCGACGGCAAGGTTGCGATCGTCACCGGCGCAGGACGCGGCATCGGCCGGGAGGAGGCCTTGCTCCTGGCCTCGGAGGGGGCGAAGGTGATCGTCAACGACGTCGGCGCCTCGGTACAGGGGGAAGGCGGGGACAAGCACCCGGCCGAAGAAGTGGTGGAGCTGATCAAGTCGGCCGGGAGTGACGGGGCGGTCAACGCATCCGACGTCAGTTCGTGGCAGGGGGCCAAGGAGCTCGTCGCCCAGGCCGTGGACACCTTCGGCCAGCTCGACATTCTGGTCAACAATGCCGGCATCCTGCGCGACAAGATGAGCTTCAACATGGAGGAGTCGGACTGGGATGACGTCATTCGGGTCCACCTGAAGGGGCACTTTGCGCCGTCCCACCATGCCGCCGTCCACTGGAGGGCCAGGGCCAAGGCCGGGGAGAAGTTCACCGGGCGGATCGTCAACACCGCATCCGAGTCCGGTCTCTTCGGCAACGCCGGCCAGGCCAACTACGCGGCGGCCAAGGGGGGGATCGCGTCGCTGACCTGGGTACTGGCCCGAGAGCTCGAGCGCTATGGGATCACTGTCAACTCCATCTCACCCCGGGCCCGCACCCGGATGACCGAGAACCTGTTCGGGGAGATGGCCAAGTCCGAGGAGGGCTTCGACAAATTCGACCCCCGCAACGTCGCCCAGCTGGTGGCCTTCCTGGCCTCGGACGAGGCCGCCGATGTCAGCGGGCAGAATTTCGTCGTCTACGGCGGCGACATCTGGGCCATGGGCGGCCACCATGTCGTCGGTGAGATCCATCGTGACTCCATGTGGACTCCGGAGGAGCTGGCCAAGGCCAAGGGGAGCCTGTTCAAGGGCATCTCGTCCGGGGTGCCGCCCTTCAGCATCGCCTAGGCCAGACGGATCCGGGATCCGGCCACTCAGGCCCGGGTCGGGACGACCGCGGTCGCCTGTCCGACCACCTTCTCCTCGCCGTCGGCGTTGTGCAGCCGCACGTCGAGGTCGACAAGGTGGTCGCCGCCCTCGGTCCGGGCGCCGGTGACCACGATCTTCGTGCGCAGCTCCTCGTCCGGCCAGGTCTGCTTGGCGAAGCGCACCTGGAAGCGGCGGACGTGCCCGACCCCGACGTAGTCGGTCAGGGCCGATCCGAGGAGTCCCATCGAGAACATGCCGTGCCCGAACACGCTGGGCTGGCCGGCCGCCTTGGCCTTGACCTCGTCATGGTGCATCGGATTGAAGTCGCCGGAGGCGCCGGCGTAGGCCACCAGGTCGGTCCGGCTGAGGACGTGGGTCCGCACCGGTGCCTCGTCGCCCTCGGCGACGTCCTCGAAGTACAGCACATGGTCACCCATCGATCAGGCCTCCGTGCGTTCGGCGCCCCGGTCCCCGGGAGCGCACCGGTCTCAGGGGATCTTGTCACAGTCAGCGGCCCGGCTCCGGATCGCGGGGCAGGCCGAGCAGCCGTTCGCCGATGACGTTGCGTTGCACCTCGCTGGTACCGCCGGCGATGGTCAGACATTTGCTCTGCAGGATCCCGTAGGCGGAGACCTCGGCCTCGCCTTCGGTGAGCGCACCCTCAGGGCCACAGAGGTCGAGGCCGAACTCGTGCGCCCGCTGCTCGAACTCGGCCCCGAGCAGCTTGCGGACACTCGATTCGGGCCCGGGCTGCAGGCCGCCGACCGACCGGAGGGTGGCCCGCACGCCCATCTGGGCCAGCGATTGGGCCTCCGCCAGTAGGGACCCGAGGCGGTCGAGCGTGACCGGGTCCTGCCGCTCGGCCCGGGCCGCGATCCGGTCGAGCACGCCCTCCAGCGCGCCACCGAAGGCCGAGTCCGAAGACAGAGACACCCGCTCGTTGGCCAGGGTGGTCCGGGCCAGCCTCCAGCCGCCGCCCACTTCGCCCACCACGCACGAATCGGGGACGAAGCACCCGTCGAGGAACACCTGGTTGAACAGCTGGTGGCCGGTGATCTCCCGCAGGGGGTGGACGTCGATGCCCGGGGACCCCATGTCCACCAGGAAGTAGGTGATCCCCTGGTGCTTGGGCAGGTCCGGATCGGTCCGGGCCAGGCAGATGCCCATGTCGGCCCGGGCGGCCACCGACGTCCACACCTTCTGTCCGTGGAGCGTCCACCCCCCCTCGACCCGGGTGGCCCGGGTGGACAGCGCGGCCAGGTCGGAGCCTGCTCCCGGCTCGCTGAACAGCTGGCACCAGAGCAGCTCGCCGCGGAGGGTGGGGGCCACCCAGCGCTCGGCCTGCTCCGGGGTCCCGTGGGCCATGATCGTCGGGAGCGCCCAGGCGGCCACGGCCAGGTTGGGTCGGCGGAGGCCGGCCTCGTCGCAGAGCTGGTCGATCACCAGTTGCTCCACGGCGCCGGCGTCCCGACCCCACGGCGACGGCCAGTGCGGCCCCAGCAGCCCGGCGTCGGCCAGCTCCCGCCGGCGCTCGTACGGGTCCTCGACGGCGGCGACGGCGGCGATCACCGGCGACAACCGCCGGCGGATCCCATCGGCAACGGGCGGGAGGTCGACGGTCAGCCGGCGGCGCCCGCCCCCGAGGGCCGCCCGGGCGGCCCCGGCCCTCAGAGGGGCCGTCCCCCCGACCAGCTGGCGCAGGGTGGTGGCCCGGCGCAGGTGGATGTGTGCGTCGTGCTCCCAGCTGAAGCCCATGCCCCCGAGGACCTGGATGGCCCCGTTGGCCGCCTCGACATAGCCGTCGAGCGCCAGAGCCGCCGCCAGCTGCACCGACAGGCCGACCGGTGCGGACCTCTCGGCGGGACCGGGCCCGGGGGGACCGGCCGGCGCCGGGCGGGCCTGGTCCATCGCGTTGGCCGCGTCCCAGGTGGCCGCCACCGCCTGCTCGACCGAGACCAGCAGGTCGGCCAACCGGTGCTTGACACCCTGGAACTGGCCGATGGGACGACCGAACTGGCGCCGGGTCCGGGCGTGCTCGGCGGCCGTGTCGAGGCACCAGCGGGCCCCACCGACGGCTTCGGCCGCCGCCACGACCAGGGCGGTCTCACGGATGCGGTCGGTCGGTGCGCCGGGCAGCAGCGCCGATTCCGGCACCTCCACCCGGTCGAGCGTCCAGCGCGCCGACGGCCGGGTCGGGTCGAGGCTCGCCAGCGGCTCGACGGCCACGCCCTCACTGCGTTCGACCAGGGCCCACTCCAACGAACCGGCCACCCGCACCGGGACCAGCACCAGGGCGGCGACGGCCCCGTTGGGGAGGGGGCCTGTCGAGCCCTCGACGGTCACGGTGCCGCCCCGGCTGCGCCGGCCGTCCAGGCCGACCGGTGCCGTCGGCGAACCGTCAGGGGCGCCGGTCGGGACGGTCAGCGAGGCCGGAATGGACCCGTCGGCCAGGCCGGGGAGCACCCCTTTGGCCTGGGCCGGGCTCCCCCACCCCGACACGACGGCCCCGACCAGGGCCGAGGTGGCCCACGGACCGGGGGCGGCTGCCCGTCCGAGCTCTTCGGCCACCACCGCCAACTCGAGGAACCCGGCACCCTGGCCACCGAACTCCTCGGGCAGATGGATGCCGAGGGTGCCCCGGACGCCGAGGTCACCCCAGAAGGGAGGGAGCACGTCGTCCGGCGAGTCGAGTGCCCCGCGGGTGACCACCGGGGGGCAGTGGGACTCGACCCACCGGCGGACCGACTGGCGCAACTCCTGGTGCTCGGTGCGGATTCCTATCGACACCGGTCAGGCTCTCCGGGCGGAAGTAACGGGATCACAAGGGGAGTTCTAGCATCCGGGACGGCCAGAACAAGAACTGGTTCTAGATCAGGGACCGCCCCTACCAGCCCTTGAAGACCGGGGGCCGGCGCTCGGCGAAGGCCGCCAGCCCTTCGGCGCAGTCCTCGCTCCCGGTGATCAGCTCCTGGGCCACGGCCTCGTCCCACAGGGCGGTGGCCCGGTCGGACTCGAGGGCCCGGTTGGTCAGGTACTTGGCCATGCCGATGGCCTTGGTCGGGCCCGAGGCGAGCCGGGCCGCCCAGGCGCCGGCGAGGGGGGCCAGCTCGTCCCTCGGCACCACCCGGTTGACCAGGCCGAGGCGCTCGGCCTCCGGGGCCGGCACATCGTCCCCGAAGAAGAAGAGCTCCTTGGCCCGCTGGGGGCCGATCAGCCGGGCCAGCAGGTAGGCCCCGCCCGCATCCGGGGCGATCCCCCGCCGCACGAACACCTCGATGAACTTCGCCTCCTCGGCGGCCAGGACCAGGTCGCAGGCCAGGGCAAGGTGCATGCCACCTCCGGCGGCGGTGGCGTTGACCGCCGCCACCACCGGCTTCTCGCAGTCGAGGACGGCGGCGATCAGGCGTTGCCAGCCGGTGCGGATCTGGCGGGCCGCGTCGCCCACCGCCAGTCGGGGGGCGCCGGCCGGCCGGGTCGGGTCGGCGGATGCCGAGCGCAGGTCGGCTCCGGTGCAGAATCCCTTCTCCCCGGTCCCGGTGAGCACCACGGCCCTGGCGGCCAGGTCGGCCGAGGCCTCCTCGAGCCAGACGATGATCTGCTCCCGCATGTCGGCGTCGAGGGCGTTGCCTGCCTCCGGCCGGTTGAGGGTGATCCACACCACCCCGCCCTCGACCCGCCGCAGCACTGGTGCCGGCCGGGGTGCCTCGGGGCCGTCCGCCTCGGGGTCGGGCATCAGACCCGGTGGATGATGTTCATGCGCGACGTGCAGACCGGCTCGCCGGTGGCCCGATCGCTCCATGCCGTCTCGACCACCACGAAGGTCATCGTCTTCCCCTTCGACTCCTTGCGGTAGGCATCGACCACCGTCCCCTGCCCGATCAGCACGTCACCGGCCACGACCGGCCGGTGGTAGTTGAACTCCTGCTCGCCGTGGAGGATGATCCCGCCGCCGGACATCAGGGGGCCGAGGACCTCTGCCATCGGGTTCCCCGTCGGCGCCTCCTCCGTCTGCAGTTCCGGATAGGCCCCGAAATTCTCCATGACGAACGGGTAGGTGGGAGGGGCGGGGATTCCGGCGAGCCCGGCCGCGGCCGCGGCCCTCGGATCACGGTAGACCGGGCTCTGGTCCTTGACCGCGCCGGCGAACAGGGCCAGCTGTCCGCGTTCCACGGTCACCACGGTGGTCCCGGTCGGCTTGCCGATGATCTTGTCCAGGACGTCGTCTGCCACCTGGGCTCCTCCCTGTCGTCGAACGGTTCACCGGAGCGGGCCGTCGTCGCCGCCGGGTGGGCCAAAGGGTGCCCGGTGCGCACCGTAGCGCGCAACGCCTGGCCGGACCCGACAGCCGGGCCGAGGTCACCGGTACCCCGCGCCGGCGGGATCAGACCGGGCTGGTGCTGGTGACCGGTGGCAATCCGTGGGCGGGACTTCCCCGCTTCCGCCACTCCTCGTACCTGACGTAGAAGGCATCACCAAAGGGGTCCTCACCGACCAGGGGCATCCCGGCCCGCCAGATGGTCAGGTCGTCCGGGGCGAGGTCTGAGGCCAGGCTGAGATGGCGCCGGGTGGCCTCGTCCTTCCCGGCCCGGTGGGCCTCGGTGGCCACCCGGAAGTGGAGGCGGGCCAGGACCTCGTCCTCGGTCAGGTCGTCCACCGCCGCTCTGGCCTCCGGCCCGCTGATGGGCACGAGGCCGTCGTCGACCCACCGGCGCACCTCGTCGAGATGGGGCCCGGCCTCGATGCCGGTGAACTCGGCGAAGAGGTCGGTGCCGTGGGCGGCGCCGATGGGCCGGGCGATCCTGCCCTCCTCGTCGATCCACACCACCGTGGGCACGTTGGAGATGGCGTACAGCTCGGTGAGCAGATGGGTGGGGTCATAGAGGACCGGCATGGTGATCCCCGCCGTCCACGGCCGGACGTCATCGGCGCTGTAGTCGATGGCCACGGCGATGACCGTGAACCCCCGGGGGCCGAGCTCGTCGTGGAGGGCCTGCCATCCCGGCAGGTCATAGCGGCAACCGCACCAGCTCGAGAAGGTGACGAGCAGTCGCTTCGACCCGGCCCACTCGTCGAGGCCACGGAGGCTCCCGTCGAGGTCCGGCAGTTGGAAGGCCGGGGCCCGCAGGTCGTCGAGGGCCTGCCGGCGGAGCGACGCAGGCAGGGCCACGGCCATCACCCCGGCGACCACGTCGACCACCACCGGACGCCCGAGGGCCTCCGCCACCGCGGTCAGATCGAGCTGCTCCCCCACCCGCAGCCCGCCGGCGTCGGCGACGGGCACGCAGGAATCCTGCCGGCAGAGTCCGGCGGGCTTCAGCTCCCATCCGAGGGCGTCGGGCAGCCGTTCGGCATCGACGAGGAAGGTGCCCCGGATCGGGTCGGGCGTCGCCTCCACGGTTCGGACGCCGTCGTCGATGACGGTGATCTGGGTCACGCCGGCACACCTCTGCTCTCCTCCCCACCGTGGCCGTTGATGGCCCCCGTTGTCAATCTTCGCCTGTAGCCCTCCCTTGCGGCGGCCCTCCCTGCGGGGCCGGCCGGTCGGACACCCCCGAGGCCGCGGCGAACCGGCGGCTGCGCTCCCCGTACCCGCCCTGGCCCGATGGGGTGGGTGCGGCCGGGGAGAAGAGGATCACCCCGCCGTCCGGCGTCCACTCCACCGCGGAGCGGACCGCCCCGTCGATGTCGCCCGCCTCTCTGACCGGAACTGCGGCCTGCGGCCGTCCGGTCGGCGGGCCGAAGGCGGCGCGCAGGCGCTGTTCGTCCGGGGGGAGCACGATCACCCTCGGGGTCGGCGACCGGCGGGCCAGCGCCTCGACCAGCGGTCGGATGTCGATGCCCCGGTCGGCGCCGCCCAGGATGACAGTCAGCTCGCGCCCGGGAAAGGCTTCGACCGATGTCACGGTGGCGAACGGATTGGAGGCGAGGGCGTCATCGACGAAGGTCAGGCCGTCGCGCTGGCCGATGGTCCGGCACCGGGACGGCAGCCCCTCGAAGGCGTCCACCGCGTCCCCGACCGAGCCGGGCGAAGGGCACCGGCCGCCGAGCAGCGTGGCCCCGGCGATGGCGCCGCACAGGTTCCAGACGTTGTGGCGTCCGGGTAGGCGGAGCCTCCCCGAGTCGACCACGCCCTCACCGTCGACCTCGATCGTCCCGGACGGGTCGACCCGCACCCGGCCCGCCGGGCCGAACAGCGTCCTGCCGGGGTGGCCGTCGGTCCGTCGCACCGCCTCGGGGCTGGCCGCGTTCACGGCGACCGCTCCGAGCGGGCCCGCCTCGATGAGCCGCAATTTGTCCCGGTAGTAGCGCTCCTGGCCGCCATGCCAGTCCAGATGGTCCGGGGCCAGGCTGGTCAGCACGCACACCCCCGGCGTCACCGTGACGTCGGCGGCCTGGTAGGAGGAGACCTCCACCACGTAGGCATCGACGGGCGGGCCGTCGTACATGTCGACGACGGGTACGCCGATGTTCCCGATCAAGGCCACCTGCATGCCCTCGTGGCGCAGGATCGAGGCAGTCAGCGCGGCGGTGGTGCTCTTCCCCTTGGTGCCGGTGATCGCCACCACCCGCGCCCCGGCGAAGTCCTCCAACCACATCGCCATGGCGGTGGTCACCACCGTGCCCGATTCGGCCGCCGCGGCCAGCTCCGGGCGGTACCGGCTCACCCCGGGGGCCCGCACCACCGCTTCGATCTGCGACCAGGGGGCGGAGGCCGGGGCGACCACCGCCGGAGCCCCTTCGGGCAGCGCCGACGCCCTCTTCGAGGCGGTCTCGACGTCATCGTCGATCAGCACCGGGACCACCCCCCGCCCGATCAGCAGGGCGGCGGTGGCCAACCCCTCCTGCCCGAGCCCCCAGACGGCAGCCCGTCGCCGGCAGAGCTCGTCGAGGGTCACGACCGCACGGCGAGGAAGCGCTCCACGGCCCCGGCCACCCGCCGATCCGGGAAGCTCAGATCGGCGTCCGGGGTCAACAGCAGATCGATCTCCGCCTCTGACACCATCGCCCGGGCCCGGTCCGAGAGCGCGACCACCACCGGCGACGTCTTCCATTCCGGACGGTCGGCCAGCATCCGGAGGGCGGCGGCCGACTCGCGGCGCTCGCCGACACACTCGAACGGCTTGTCCTCGTCGCTCATCAGGGCGGCGAATCCCGGAATCTCCTCCGCATCGGCGAACATGTCGCGCCCGATGACCGTCCGCAACGCCTCGCGGCCCATGAACGGGGCCAGCATCAGGCCGACGAAACGGCACTTGGCGCACGCGCCGCACCAACGGTCGTCAGAACCGGCGGACTGGCGGAACACGGTGTTGCAACTGCAGAAGGTGGAGTGGTACTCGGTGAGCGCGGCGAAGGAACGGGCGATGGCCAGCTCCGAGTACGGGCGGAGCGCGGAGCCATAGGTGAGGCCCGGGTCGATGGAGGTTGCGAGCAGATCGCGCATCAGGCGCTCGAAGTCGAGGCTCTTCGAGTACTGGTGGTTGACCGGCACGCCGTGCACCAGCGCCGTCTCCTCACTGGCCGAGCGCTCGATGGCCATGGCGATGGTCCCATAGCCGTACAGCGCAGCCCCAACCGCCGCGATGAGCGAGACGATGGCCGTGACCGGCACGTGGCCGTTCAGCGCCCCGGTCCGGTTGAGCACGGAGAGGTCCGGGGAGAGCTCCCGCCTCACCACCAGCAATTCGAGATCGGCGCGCCGGGCCAGATCGATGACCAGCGGATGCGGATTGACCGCCATGAGTCGGGGGCCCAGCGGCCGCAGGGCCTCGATGAGCACCATCGAGTCCTTGCCGCCCCCGATCGGGACCACCACCCCACCCGGCCGCCGCCGGTTCTTCGGGACGGGCCGGTCCGGTCGGGAGGACACGGACGAGACCGATACCGGGAGCGGCACAGGGAGCCCGTTCCCCACTGCGAACTCCCGGAGGCCGTCGTCGTACAGGTGCTGGTGGAAGGCCACTTCGCTCGGGCTGAGCGCTCCGGACTCCACCGACACGACGGGGGGAGCGGCCGCCTTGTAGTAGCTGGTGCCCGCGGCGATGTGCAGGTGGAGGAGCGCTGCATCCAACTCCACCGGTTCCACGGGCACCGAGGCCCCGGTCGCTGTCTCGAAGGTGATCGTCTCGACGAAGCAGGGGCCGTCGTCGAAGGCGTAGCGGAGCGAAGCGGTCCTCGTCGCTGCGTCGAACGACCGATCCAGGACCCGGAACGTCGTGAAGGCGGCCGGATCGAACCGATCGGGGTCGTTCATGGCCGCATCAGCGTAGCGGCCGGGTCGGGTGGCCCTGTCGGCGTCCGGCCCGGCCGGCCTCGACGGCGACACCTAGGCCGGGGCATCCCCGGTGGGGTGGCGTCGCCGGGCGGTGGGGTGGCCGATCACCCGTCGGCACTACGGGGCGGTCGGATTCGGGTGACGATGGCCAGCGAGGAGCCGGTCGACTGGATGACCCACACATCACCCTTCTGCAGGCGCATCGACTGCTTCTCCTTGCGGCTTCGCTCCCCGGCCAGGGAGTCGAGCGCCTCGGCGGCCACATCCCCGTGCGTGCACAAGACGGCCGACTCACCCTCCATCCGTTCCATCAGTCGCAGCGCCTCGGCCCCGTGCCCCTCGGCCAGCTCGTCGATCGATTCGACCGGGAGGCCCAACGCCTCCGCAGTGGGGCGGACCGTCTCGAAGCACCGCACGAACGGGCTGCTCAGAACCCGCTGGGGCCGGTACTTGCGCAGCAGGGGGACCAGGGTCTGGGCCTGAGCCAGTCCCCTCTTGGACAGGGGGCGCATCCGGTCGTCCCCCTCGTAGGCGCTTCGTCTCCCGGCATGCCCGTGCCGGACCAGCAAGAGCGGCATGCCCTGATGCTCCCATGCCGTGAGGTGCCGATGGCTGATGGGCAGGCGCCGCGGGGCCGTTCGGGCCACTGGCCCGAACGGTCGATCCCTACAGGCTGGGCCCGGGTACGTCGATGCCGGGGTGGATCGGAACAGGGAAGACCTCGAGATCCTGATGGCTGCGGGCCAGTGAGTGGTACCGGCGCTCGGCGAACCACCAACGTCCGGCTTCGAGGACATAGCGATCGTGGTAGAGGCCGAAGACGGTGGTCCAGCGACCACTGTCCCGCTGTTGGCGGAGCTCGCTCATGAACAGCCGGCTCACCGCCGTGCCGGCCAGGGCCCCGTTGGGAAACACGATGTGGGCGTTGAGAATGACGAATTCGAAGAACTCGTACTGGGCGATGGAAGTCCCGACGAATTCGCCCAGTTGGGCGCTGCCGACGAGTACCAGAGGCTCCCCCGTGCGGCGATCGATGACGATCTGCGCTCCGGGGAGGAACAGCTGGTCCAGCTCGGGCCAGGCCCGCCTGTTGACCACATCGGCATAGGCGTGCTGCAGCCGGCGGACACCGGTGTCGTGGACGGACTCGGCCACCAGGGCATCGTCGAGCATCCCCTGGACGCTAATGGGCCGGCGGCTACGAGTCGGTAAAGCCGTTCTCCTTGTGGGATCCGTCACACAGGGGCTTGTTCGCCGAGCCTCCGCAACGGCACAAAGTGACCCGGTTCCGGACCTCAAACGGCTGCCCGTCGGCACGGCGCACCGTCACACCCCCGGTGACGGAAAGTGGCCCGTCATCGACCACCCCGATCCCCGCCCGCAACTCGGGCTCGATGTCGGCGTCCTCTTCGGACAGCCGGTAGGTGAGGGCCCCGGACGGGCACCGTTCGATCATGGCCATCAGCTGCGCCCGCTTCACAGTGTCCTCGGTGTCGGCGCCCGCCACCATCTCCCACACGTTGGTCAGGTGATTGCTGCAGAATCCGGCATGCTCGCAGATGGACCGGTCGTCCCGCATCACGATGTCGACGCCCTGATAGGTCGATTGGCGCTCCTCATACGTCGACGGCACCGCCGTCTCCGTGCCGTCGAACCCGGCGGTCAGATGGGATCCGTCGCAGAACGGCTTGTTGGCGGACTGTCCACATCGGCACAGGGCCACCGTGTCGGCTGCCTCCAGCTCGGCCACGGTCTGCCAGGCGATCGGCTCACCGAGCTCCGACTCGACCATTCGTCGCCGGGTCAGGGGCAGGCCGCCGGCCACGACGTAGGGCCCGTCTGCGGTAACCGTGACAGTGGGTCCGCCACTCGACTGGTCAGCCATCGCCACTCCTCTCCGGCCCCGGATCCCTCGCCACTACTCTGCACCCCCTGCCTGCTCTTGACAATCGAGCGCCTCGAAGCCCGGCCACCGGCCGGGAGATGGGACGATGGGGCCATGGACGTCGAGCGAGTGGTCTTCGAGGGATTCGAGGGAGTGCACCTGGTGGCGGATGTGCGGGGCGACCCCGATGCCTGGCCCGTCCTCTTCCTCCACGGTGGCGGCCAGACCCGGTACGCGTGGGGATCGACGGCCGAGACGGTGGCCGCCGACGGCTGGCGGACGGTGGCCCTCGACCTCCGTGGCCACGGGGACAGCGACTGGGCACCCAACGGCGACTACTCGTTCACTGCCTTCGGAGGGGACTGCCTGGCGGTCGTCGACCACTTGCGGAAGCCGCCGGTGCTGATCGGCGCCTCCCTCGGTGGCATGTCGGCCATGCTCGCCGAAGGCACCAGCGACCGCACGGTCTCCTGCGGCCTGGTCCTGGTGGACATCACCCCCAAGGCCAATCCGGCCGGGATCCAACGCATCGCCACCTTCATGCAGTCGGGCCTCGACGGGTTCGACAGCCTCGAAGAGGCGGCGGCGGCCATCGCCGCCTACACCCCCCAGCGGACCAAGCGGGTGAACCCGTCCGGACTCATGAAGGTGCTCCGCAACCGCGACGGCCGCTGGTACTGGCACTGGGACCCACTGCTCATACGACAGGAGCGGACCGAGGTGGTGCCGGATCGCCTGACCGGGCTGCTCGATGTGGCCATGAGCAACATCTCGGTCCCCACCATGCTGGTGCGGGGCCTCCTCAGCGACGTCGTCACCCAGGAGGGCGTCGACGACCTCCTGTCCAAAGTCCCCGACGCCACCGTGGTCGGGGTCGAGCGGGCGGCGCACATGATCGCCGGTGACCGCAACGACGCCTTCTCCGAGTCGGTGGTGAATTTCCTGCAGGAGAGGATCCGCCCGACGATCGGTTGACCCGGACTCGGGACGGCCTCAGGACCTCGATCGGCCGCCCGGCCCGGGCTGCTGCCCGTCGGGGAAGGCCCGGATCATGTTGTCCTGGACGAAGGAAGCAACCAGGCGGCCGTCCTCGGTGAACACATCGGCACACCCGTACGAGCGGCCCCGGCCGGCATAAGGGCTGCGGTGGGCCAGCAGATGCCACGCGGCGGCATCGACCGGCTCGTGGAACGTGAGGGTGTGGCTCAACACACTGGTGGAGATGGAGACGTGGGACATCGACTGCCCGATGCCGGGGTGGGGCCGCATGGCGGTGCCGATGAGAAAGCCGTCGGTGGCGTAGCCGAGCAGGGCCTGGCCGGTCACGCCGGTCGCCGCGGCCCCGGTGAACCGGCTCCACACGAAGAGCTCGGCCGGACCCACGGAACCAGGGTCGGCCAGGTCGACGCCGTCGACCACCCGGATCTCCCAGAAGTCATGGCCTCCTGTGGAGGGCGCGGCGTCCTCCGGTGCGCCGACCGGGGGCGCATCCACGCCGTGGCGGATGAGATCGGGTTCCGCCGCGCTCAGGAGGACGAGAGCGCGTGAGCACAGCCGTTCACCCTGTCGGACGGTCACCGTGGCGCTGGCCAGCGCCCTCCCGATGTGCATCGGCTCGACGTCGATTTCGAGCGGCTGGTCCATCGCCCCCCCGCGGGCGAATACGGTATGCACCGTCTTGACCTCCTTGGACGGATCGGCTGTCGAGGCGGCGACGATCGTCTGGGCCAACAGCTGGCCCCCGAAGACGACACCGCCGAACCCGGTATCGAAGTTCTGCGCCCGGAACCGGCCTTCCCCGGCCGGCTCCAGTTCGAGGACCTTCCGCAATCCTGACGGCTCGGACACGTCAGTTCCCCTCGCCGAGCACCGACCCCAGCGCGGTGACATCGCCGAGGGAGCGCAGGGTGTCGTTCAGATGGGTGCACGTGGATGCCCCGGTCATCTCCCGCCTGACCCGGGCCCGGAGCTCGGCCAGGCGCATCCCGACCAGCCGGCCCGCGCTGGCCACCGCTCCCGGGCACTCCATCCACGGCAGCACCCGCGCCTCGGCGGCCATCTCGACCACCCGACCCTCTGTGGCGTCGACCCGACCGGAGACGGAGTACTCGTGGACGACCGACTCGGCGCCGTCCTCGTCCATGTGGCTGTCGCGGAAATGGGCGTCGACCCGCAATGTCCCCCGATCTGCCGTCCCGATGACATCCAGCCGGCGCCGGCGTCGCATGGCGTGGGCGGCCAGCGCGGGCATGTCGTGCCATGCCCAGATGTCCTCCGGGGGCTCGAGGCGCGGAGCCGGCGGCCCGATCGCCAGCGGGATCACCCCCTTGCCGCGGATCGTCACCATCATCGTCGCGTCGCGCGCCCAGCCGGCGCAGAGGTCGTCCCGGAAGCCCCGCGCCGGGGAGTCGGCGGTCGGGCCGGCCGGGGCCGCACCCTCCGGCCGGGGACCGTCGAGCGCCCCTCCCCGCTGCATGGCGTAGCCCGAAACCAACACGGCGCCGGGGAGATCGTCCAACAGCAGGTGCAACAGCGTTCCGGCGTCCACTTCGTCCGGCGCGGCCTCGGCCAGGCGGCCCCGGAAACCGGGGCCGACGACGACTCCGATCAGCAGATCCGGTGACCGGAGAGCCGGCACCGTGTCCAGGAAGCGGAGTGTCCGATCCCTCCCGTCGACCCTGGCGCGCAACTCGGCCTCGGCCACGACCGAGGCGGCCCCGTCGGGACCGGTGCGGAGGTCTCGGGCCCGAGCGGAGATGACCAGTTCACCACGGAGGCCGTCCGGCCTCGCCGTGTCGATGCTGGATGTCCGCCGGATCGAGCCCCGGGGACGGCTCGGGGTGGTGGGGGCCGGGTCCATCGGCCCCGCGGCATCCGGGAGGAGTAGCACTATCGGATCGGCCGCGGCCGCCCCTGGGGCGACCCCGTCGCCAGGTCGTCTTCAACACCCGATGGCTTCACAGTGGGGCTCCCTCGTCGATTCGGTCCCTCGGTCGGTCGACCGGGCCCTCCGGCCGATGGACGGTCGGGCCGGCGCTCGGGCAACGCTACCGGGGATCGGCATCCGTCAGGTCCCCGGGCACCACCAGCACCTTGCCCACGGCCCGGCGGTCGGCCAGGTCGGCGAGGGCATGGCCGGCCCCTTCGAGCGGATAGGTGGCCGAGATGTACGGCCTGGCCCGCCCGCTCCTGACCAGCTCGGCCAGCTCGGCGACGTCGCGGGCCTCATCCTCGGGCTGGTTCCGGGCCAAGCCCCCCAAGGTGAACCCGGTCACCACCACGCCCTTCAGCAGGACCAGGTTGAGGGGGATCCGGGGAATCTCCCCCGAGGCGAAGCCGACGGTGACGAACCGGCCACCCCACCGGGTGGCCCGGAGCGCCTGTTCGGCGCGGGGGCCGCCCACCGGGTCGATCACCGCGTGGGCGCCGGCCCCGGTGATCTCCTTGATGCGGGCCTTCAGGTCCTCGGTGCGGTACCCGATGGTCGCCACGGCCCCGTGCTCGAGGCAGAGATCGCGCTTCTTCGGTGTAGAGGCCGCGGCCACCACCCGGGCCCCGAGGGCCGCTCCCAGGCCGACGGCCGCCAGACCCACGCCGCCGGCGGCACCGAGCACGACCACCCACTCCCCCGGTGCGACCCGGGCCACGCTCCGCAGGGCGTGGTACGCGGTGCGGTGGGCGATGCCGGAGGCGGCCGCGGTGGCCAGGTCGATCGCCGGGTCTACCGGCTGGAGGGAGGACGCGGCCACGGCGACCTGCTCGGCGAACGCCCCGAACAGGACCGAGCCGGTCACCCGGTCGCCCACGGCCACGCCGCGGACGCCGGGGCCGAGGGAGCGGACGATGCCGGCGAACTCACTGCCCACGGTGAACGGGACCGGGATATGGACCTGGTAGCGGTCGGCCACCACCAGGACGTCGGGGAAGTTGGCGGCCGCCGCGGCGACCTCCACCACCACCTGGCCATCGGTCGGCACCGGGTCCTCCACCTCCTCGACCGAGATGGAAGAGGGCGGCCCGTAACGCAGGCAGCGGACGGCCCGCATCAGACCGGTGTCACGAATTCCCGACGACGTGTTCGAGCCGGGCGGCCAGCTGGGCGCGGGCCGCCTCCCGCCGTGCCGGCAGGTGGGCCGTCGGCCACGGGCCGGGGGAGGGCTCGTAGCCCTTTAGGACCTCCCTCGCCACGGTCACCTTGTGGACCTCCGTCGGCCCGTCGACGACGCTCATGATGGGAGCCGTCATCCACATGTCCCCGAACGGCATCTCGTTGGACACCCCGAGGGCGCCGTGGGCGTGCATCGACCGCCACACGGCGTCGTGCACCACCTTCGGGGTGAGCGCCTTGATGGCGGCGATGTTCTTGCGGGTGCGACGGTAGTCCTTCAACTCGTCGATCTCCCAGGCGGTGTACAGCACCAGCAACCGGAACTGTGCCAGCTCGGCATAGGAGTCGGCAATGTCGCCCTGGATGAACTCCTTGCGGGCCAGCAGGGTCCCCTGGGTCTCGCGACTGAGCACCCGTTCGCAGAGGAGGTCGAGGGCCCGCTGACAGGTGGCCACCGATCGCATGGCGTGATGCACCCGGCCTCCCCCGAGCCTGGTCTGGGCGATGGCAAAGGCCTGGCCCTCACCGCCCAGGAGGCTGTCGGCGGGGACCCGGACGTTGTCGTAGTGGATGAGCGCGTGCATGCCTTCGTCCTCGGGCTCCCCGGCCAGGCCGACGTGTCGGACCATATCCACGCCGGGTGTGTCCGTCGGGACCAGGAACATCGACGCACCCTGGTAGACGCTCACCTCCGGATCGGTGATCGCCATCACGATCAGGAAGGCCGAGGTGCGGGCGTTGGAGGAGAAGAACTTCCATCCGTCGAGCACCCATTCGTCCCCGTCGCGCACGGCGCGGGTGGTGAACTGTTGGGGGTCCGACCCGGCCTGGGGCTCGGTCATCGAATAACACGAGAACACCTCCCCGTCGAGAAGAGGCTGGAGGTACCTGGCCTTCTGCTCCTCGGTCCCGTAGTGGGCGATGATCTCGGCGTTCCCGGTGTCGGGAGCCTGGGTACCGAAGGCGATGGGCGCCCAGCTCGACACCCCGAGGATCTCGTTGAGCAGGGCCAGCTTGACCTGTCCGTACCCCTTCCCTCCCAACTCGGGCCCGAGGTGCGCGGCCCACAGGTCGTGGTCCCGCACCGCCTGTTTCATGGGGTCCACGATCGGCCGCAGCTCGTCGTCGAGAGGATGGAATTGACGGTGGGGATAGAGCAGGTCCAGGGGTTCGACGTGCTCCCGGACGAAAAGGCGGGCCCAGTCGAGCTTCTCCTGGAACTCGGCATCGGTGGAAAAGTCCCAGCTCATCGGCGTCCCTCCTCGGGCGCTCCGGCGGCCGGGTCACCGGGGCGGTTGATGGATACGTCGTCATGGCACAGGGGTGGCTCGGAGTCCCCGACCCGGAGGCCGAGCCCGGACAGGAATCGATCATTGCACCGGCCGATCTCCCGGCGGGCGGCCACCGGATCCTCGGCGTGGGCCACGTACATGGCCGACCCCACGCCGAGCGCGGTCAGCAGGTGGGCCAGCGGCTCGACGGGCTGGGGCTCGAGCACTCCCTGTTCCATCGCCTCGCCCAGGTACTCGGCGATCTTTTCGGTCGGCCCGTCGCCGCGCCCTGACCACGCCGTCCAACCGAGGACGGCCGGACCGTCGACCAGGACGATCTGCCGGTAGGCTCGGTTCGTCGACGCCGCGTCGAGGTACACCTCGCTGTTGGCCCGGAACAGGTCCCAGGCGTTGGTCTCTGGAACGCCCGAGCGCCTTCGGAGCAGCTGGACCACCTCGGCCGAGACCTCCTCGAACACGGCGCGGAACAGATCCTCCTTGTCGCGGAAGTGGTGGTAGAGGGCGCCCCGGGTCAGCCCGGCCCTCCGGACGATCTCCTCGGTACGGGTGGCCTGGAAGCCGTCCTCGGCGAACAGCAGCCGGGCGGTGGCCAGGAGCACCCGGCGGGTGTCCCGCACGTGGGCGGCCCGAAGGCCGCCGGATTGGTTCGCAGGCGCTTGATGCATGACGTATCCAACATACATACTGTTTGGCTGTGGCGCCCCGCCCGGCACGGGGCACTCCGAGGTGGCTCGGAGAGGACGAGCAGAGGCAGGCAGATGGACGAACTGGACGGGAAGGTGGCCCTGGTGACCGGGGCCAGTCGGGGGGTGGGCGCGGCGACCGCGGTGGCGCTCGCCGCGGCCGGGTGTGATGTCGCCTGCGCCGCCCGGTCCACCCGGGACGCGCCCCAACGGACCCCGGGCACCCTCGAGGAAACGGTGGGGAGGGTCGAAGCGGCCGGCCGTCGGGGTCTGGCCATCCCCACCGATCTCGCCATCGACGCGCAGGTCGAGGCGATGGTGGCCACCGCCGTCGCCCGGTTCGGACGGCTCGACATCCTGGTGAACAATGCGGCCATCACCTTCGTCGGCGACCTCGACATCCCACTGCGCCGCTACGACCTGATCATGCAGGTCAACCTGCGGGCGCCCATGATCGCCATACGCACCGCCACCCCGGCCATGCGATCGGCGGGAGGTGGGTCGGTGATCAACGTCTCGTCGGTCGCCGCCCTGTTCCCCCATTCGTCGCTGATGGCCTACGGCATCTCGAAGATCGGCCTGGAGCGACTCACCGTGGATGCCGCCGTCCAGCTCTCCCCGTCCAACATCGCCGTAAACTGCTTTCGCATCGACGTGGCCGTGGCCTCCGAGGGGTTCGTGGCCAACACCCCCGGAGTCGACCACTCCAATTGGGAGCCGCCGGCGGTGGCGGCCGAGGGCATCGTCTGGATGGCCCGCCAGCCTCCCGCCTACTCGGGACGACGGGAGAGCATGTTCGAGCTCCGACGGCGCATGGGCATCATGGCCTCGCGGATCGGCGCGCCGACGACCGAGGCTCCGCCGGTCGAGCTGCTCAACGGCCTGGCCACCGTGGCCGATGCCGGGTTCGCAGAGCCCAATCCGGACGACGACGGAGGCTGACCCGATGGTCGAGCGGACCGCAGCAGAGGAAGAGGCCATCGCCGCCCGGACCGAGGGGCTGGTTGATGACCGACGGTTGGGCCAGTGGATGGACCTCCAGGACCTCCCCTGCCGCGGCCAGCCGGTGACGTCTCGGTTCATCAGCGGTGGCGCCTCCAACGAGATCTTCGAGATCCGGCGGGGTGGGTTCCGGTCGGTGCTCCGCCGTCCGCCCCGGGTGGTCCCCCCAGGACGGAACGAGACCATGCTGCGTGAGTTCCGGGTGATCGAGGCGTTGAACGGAACGGACGTCCCCCACCCCGAGGCGTTCGCCTCATGTGACGATCCCGAGGTGATCGGCTCGTCCTTCTACCTCATGGGCCTGGTCGACGGATGGTCCCCGATGAACATGGACGGATGGCCGGCCCCGTTCGACACCGATCTCGATGCCCGCTACGGACTGGCGATCGAGCTGGTCGACGGCATCGCCCGGCTCTCCCGTGTCGACTGGCGGGGCCGCGGGCTCGAGGGGTTCGGCAAGCCGGAGGGGTTCCACGACCGTCAGGTGGACCGGTGGCTGGCCCACCTCGCCGCCGTCCAGTTCCGCGACCTCCCAGGGCTCGACGTGGCCGCCGACTGGCTGCGGTCGCACAAGCCGAGCCACTGGGAGCCCGGAATCATCCACGGGGACTACCAATTCGCCAACGTGATGTTCTCCCACGGGGCGCCGGCCCGGCTGGCCGCCATGGTGGACTGGGAGATGTCGACGGTGGGCGATCCACTGCTGGACCTGGGGTGGGTGATGAACGGCTGGACCGACCCCGGTGAGGACCGGACCCGGGGCTATGTGGACTCGACCGGCATGCCCGGCCGGGCCGAGATGCTCGCCCACTACGCCACGGTCAGCGGGCGGAGCGTCGACGAGATCGACTACTACGTGATCCTGGCCCGCTTCAAGCTGGCCATCGTCCTCGAGGCCGGCTACGCCCGGGTGGTCTCCGGCCAGGCGGACAACCCGAGCATGGCCGCCTTCGAGCACGTGGTGCTCGACACGATGGCGGCGGCGGCCGAGTTGGCGTCCACCACCACGCTCGGCCGATAGTGCCGCGTCAGGCAACGTTTGCCCTGTCCTCCAACCAGGCACTTATGCCATACCCCGGGTGGGCCATGGTCAGCTAGATGGCTCGCACAGGGGGAGCCTTGATGTCGCCTCTACTTCTCTAACCACGGATCGAGTAGCGGCGGTACTTGACGGGCTGTGTCGGATGGAGAGCGAACCCCCGCAAATGCCAGCGCGGAGACAGATTCAGTGTCGGAGCATTTCGGCCAGTACCTCCGCCTCACTTATCTCGGGCTGTTTGGTCGCGGTGAGCAAGGTCAACGTTCCACGCTTCGCCAGATCTCGCAGATGGGCTAGAGCTTCCGATCGGACTGCTTGCCTCAGTTCGGCGTGGTAACGGCGGGTGAATTCTCTGAACCGTGCGGGGTCGTGGCGATACCACTTGCGCAGCTCCGTCGATGGTGCGACCTCCTTGCACCACTCGTCGATGTCCGCTTTTGCCTTGGCGAGCCCGCGTGGCCAGAGACGGTCAACAAGTACCCGAGTGCCATCGCCTCGCTCGGGGGCGTCGTAGGCTCGCCGTACTTGGACGCTCAACTTCTTCTTCGTCATCGTGATCCTCTTCGCTCTAGTACCTCATGTCTGTTGTGTGGTTTGCCAGCGCCAGCGCCATGTCAGATGGCGCTCCTGCTAGACGGTGTTGTCGAGCACCAATCCGGTCAGATTGCCGGTAAAGGTGTCCCTTTGGCTCGGATGATAGAAGCTAGAGACCAGCATGGCAGTCGACAGGCGACGCCTACCAGATGAGACATGGGGGGGTCCCAGATTGCTGCCGGGTGAGACGCCGGACGACGCATTCAGCACACATGGCCCTGCGCACTGATGAATACTTCTATGTGGAGCCCCAGAGGATGGTCGCCACTTTCTGCCGCAACTCGGGGACCAGATCCTCTTCGAACCACGCATTCTTCTTCAGCCAGATGTTGTTTCGCGGGCTCGGGTGAGGCAACGGCACGACCAGTGGCCAGTGGTCCTTCCACGACTTGACGGTCTCGGTCACTGACCGACCGGCATCGGGCAAGTGGAACTGCTGCGCATACTTACCGATCACCAGCGTGAGCTGCACATCTTCGAGCTGATCCAAGACCTTCCTGCGCCAGGTAGGCGCGCATTCTGGCCTCGGAGGAAGGTCGCCCGACGAACCGGTACCTGGGTAGCAGAAGCCCATCGGCAAGATCGCGAGGTATGTGGGATCGCGGAAGGCCTCACGTCCGATTCCCATCCAGTCCCGCAACCGGGCTCCACTCGCATCGTCGAATGGGATCCCGGACTCGTGCACCTTGCGACCAGGCGCCTGGCCCACCACCAGGATCTTCGCGTGCCGGTCGAGTTGGACAATTGGTCGGGGATCTAGCGGTAGGTCATCTGCGCAGAGCGTGCAGCTTCGAATATCAGCCAGCATTGACGAGAACGCTTCGATCGCTCACACTTCCTTGGAATGGAGTAGATGGCTGGGGAACTCGTCCCAGTCGAGGTGACACCGAGGCTACGCCCGTGTCGATGCTCGGCGTGCAGGACCCAGCGCCACACCGCTGGCTTGGGAGCGCACGACGATCCGATCCGGACAAAGATGTCGACATGCCCCACGTTCTGATCATCGATCCCCCGAGAGAAGTCGCCATTCAGCCTGATGCCGTGGTCTCGAAAGTTGTGCACCGTGGTGACGGGATGAACGTGACTGTCTTTGGCTTCGACACTGGCGAGGAACTGACGGAGCACCAGGCGGCCCGCTCAGCAGTAGTTCAAGTCCTGTCCGGGCGCCTTCGATTCACCATTGACGGTGAGGAACTCGACTGGTTCCCGGCTCGTGGCTGCACATGAAGGCTGGCACGCCCCACTCCTTGATTGCCAGTGAACCTACCATCATGATGTTGACACTTATCGGCTCTTGACCGGCTCGTGGCGGGGGCCATCCGCTGCGAACATCGTCATTGCGTGAGAGACGTTCCAGCCCCCAAACACCGGGAGCCGGGCGGGCTTCAAGTCGAGTGAGGTACTCCACCTGCCATGATCATGAGATGGATGAGGACGTGGTGGTGGTCGTCATCACAGGCATCCCGGCCTCGGGGAAGACGACCTTAGCGACTTCGCTCAGCACTCAACTGGGATGGCCTCTCATCTCCAAGGATGTCGTCAAGGAAGCCCTCTTCGACGTACTTGGAACCGGTGATCTGGAGTGGTCTCAGCGACTAGGCCGGGCGGGCCACGTTGTTATGTACTCCTTGGCGGCGACGATTCCGAAAGTGATTCTCGAAGCCCACTTCCAGCGAGGAGTCGCCGAACCCGAGATCCTTGCTCTCAATCGGCGGATCGTACAGATCTACTGCCGATGTCCGGTCGATGTTGCTGCGGAGCGGTACCGTGGACGCATCGATGATCCAGCCAGGCACGCAGGTCATCTCCCCGAGCATCAGAGTGACCAGGTCATCGAGCAGTGGATGAACGCCGTACCGACTCCGCTGGACTTGCCGAATGCCGTCTTGGTCGAAGTTGACACTACGGGTCCCGTCGACCTCGGAACAGCTGCAAGTGCAATTCACACCTTCGCACTCAGGCGCTGTCCCCTGCCACATATCGCCGGGTGGGCGCCGACCTCCTGGGGGGTCGGATGTCAGCTTGCTTGACCGCCTGGCCAGATTCCTCAGACTAACCTCCATGGCCACTCGCCAGTCCTCACCTTCGTT
Organism: Acidimicrobiales bacterium; assembly: GCA_035531955.1. Taxonomy (GTDB): domain Bacteria; phylum Actinomycetota; class Acidimicrobiia; order Acidimicrobiales; family RAAP-2; genus Bog-756. Next base: position 110,693 of record DATKRZ010000103.1, read on the forward strand.
GGTGGCCTGGTGCAACCACTCCGGAGCCGCCGACAGGTCGTAGAACTCCGTAACCAGAGTTCCGCCACCGGGCCGAGGAGTCAGTTCCCAACCCCAGCGGAGGTGAGCCCGGTCGCCGACGCGAGATTGATGCTCCGGTTTGTCAGTGGACTTCAGGACCGGTTCCCAGGCAATCCGCCGGTCAGGCTCAAACTCGACCACGTGGTTCTCTATCAAGTAGTCCCCGAGCGTGTCGTTGAACATCCATATTTCGAAGACATCTCCGATTCCGGACAGAAGATGCCGATCGTCACTACCCCTGAGCATGCCGGAACCGTCGATGGCGGGGTGGTCGGTTGGCCTGGTCAGGTGGCTGAATAGCGCGTGGGCAGACGCGTCTATCTCCAGCGAGACCGATATGGAAGGTTCATGTTCGGGCATAAAGGGCAGACGGTGCCGCTAATCGAGAATCATCGGTACCCATCACATTTTAGGCATCGAGTCGACCGAGACGACTAGCAAAGGCCGCATTCGCTATGGGATCGAGGTCAGCGGTCGTTCGAACCCCCAAATCGGTGATCATCCTCGCCTGGGTAGGAAGGTGTCCCAGAATGCTCGGCCTCCTGCTGCAGCCGACTGTCCCTGACCACTTAATACACGTGTGATCCTCAGTGCATCCCCGCGTCTTTCACACTGGGCTGGGAGGGTGCACGGATGAGCCCCTTCCCGACCCTTATCCGCGGCGCGTCCCCGAACGGTGAGGACCGCTACTTCCTCGGCGATTCGCTCGTCGACCGATATCTGGAGTTCGTGGCCGGGCGGGTGCGGGCGAACACGTTGCGGGCCATCGCCTTCGACCTGAAGACGTTCTTCACCGTCGTCGACAAGGACCCGACTGATGTTGTGGCGGCGGACATCTTCGACTTTCTGGCCCACCAGCGCGGCGACGGGCGTGTCGTCCGTCTGATCGACGGAGAGTCGGGCCTGGCCGCTCGGACGATCGCCCGCCGGCTGTCGTCGGTGTCGGGTTTCTACTCCTACGTGATCGCCCGGGACGACACGCCGCTCCGGGCCAACCCGGTGCCCCGGGGACTGTCAACCCGCCGGAGAGGTGGGCGGAGAACCCTCGCCCCGCTGGTCCGGGTGCCCCGCACGTTGCCCCAGATCCTCTCGCCTGGCGAGGTCGACGCGTTGGTCGGTGCACTGCGCACCCACCGCGACCGGGCGATGGTCTTCGCCATGGCGTTGGGCGGGCTCCGGCGGTGCGAGGTGCTCGGGTTGCGTCTCGCTGACATCCAGGTGGCCGAGCGCTCGCTCTTCATCGCCGAGGGCAAAGGAGGCCACCAGCGGATTGTGCCCATCTCAAACACCTTCTTCACTTCGGTCGGGGACTACCTGCGGCTGGAGCGGCCGGCTGGTGTCCCGACCGACCGGGTCTTCGTGGCCCTGAAGGGACCGAGCCGGGGACGTGGCCTGACCGCTGAAGGAGTCGACGTGATCATGCGGGGAGCCCGACAGCGGTCCGGCCTCGAGCGGGCCACCTGCCATCAACTTCGTCACACCTGTCTCACCCGACTGCGGGAGGCGGGCATGGCCCTGGAGGCCGTCCAAGCTCAGGCCGGTCACGTCTCTATCGAGTCGACCCGGGTCTACCTGCACCTCACCAACGACTGGCTGGCCAACGAATACCGGTGTGCCGCCGATCTCATCGATGCCGGGCACGCAGATGAGCTGCTCGCCCTGGAGGCCATCAACGCATGAGTGCCCTTGTCGCCCCCATCGAGCCCTGGATTCCCGAGACCGCCTCCGACCGGGAATGGGTGGTACTCGCCGCCATCTGCCCCCAGGCCAGTGCCACCATCGGGCGCTACGTCCAGCAGCTGAGCACCTTCCTCGCTCCACACAGTGTTGAGCTCGCCGACATCACACTCCGCCAGCTGGTCCGGTGGATGGCGGCCGAGACCGACGTGACCACGGTGGCCGGCATCACCCGGACACACATGGAGGACTACAAGGTGTGGTTGTCCGTCCAGCCCGGGACCAGTGACGGAAACCTGGCCAAGAACACCCAGCGCCACCGGCTGCGCACCATCCGGATCTTCTTCGAGCGACTCATCGAGTGGGACTGGAGCGACGCTCCGGCTCGCAACCCGCTCTTCCACGGGGACATCGCCCCCCGCAGCAACCCACTGCCCAAGTTCTTGAACGATCAGGACGCAGCCAAGCTGATGCAAGCCGCCCGGTCTCACCGGCTCCCTCGGTATCGGTTGGTGATCGAGATGCTGGCCCGAACGGGCATGCGGGCCAGTGAACTCTGCGAACTCGCCGCCGATGCCGTCACCTTGATCGGCGACGCCTACTGGCTCAGGATTCCGGTGGGCAAGCTCCGCAACGACCGGTTCGTCCCGCTCCATCCCGAACTGGTGGTGCTGCTGGCCGCCTGGACAGCGGACAACAGCGAGTACATCCGAGACCAGAAGCGACTCATGGCCGACCACCACTCGCCGATCGACCGGCGGACCGTTCATCGGATCGTGGCCACCACCGCGAAGAAGGCCGGCATCGGCAACGTCCACCCCCACCAACTGCGTCACACTCTGGCCACTCAGGCCATCAACCGGGGCATGCGTCTCGAAGCCATCGCCGCACTGCTCGGGCACCAATCGATGGACATGACCCTCGTCTATGCCCGCATTGCCGACCGGGTGGTGGCCGACGAATACGAATCGGTCGCCAACCAGATCGATGCTCTCTATGCCACTGCCGGGTCACCGACGACAGCCCTGCCGGCCGAGATCGAGACCGCAGCCATGGTCCGCCTCCGCCAGGAGTCCCACGCCCGAATGCTCGGGAACGGCATGTGCACTCGGCCGGTCGAACTGGACTGCCGAATGGAGTCGATCTGCGAGACCTGTGCGTACTTCCGCACCGGCCCAGAGTTCGTTCCCGTTCTACTTCGTCAGCGCGACCATGCCCGCAAGAACGGACAGGAGGACCGGGCCCAGCTCTTCGACGGTCTCGTTGCCAAGGTCAGCGAGGACCCAACTTGACACGGATTACACGTATAACACCGGAACTGGGGCCTCCATTAGCGCGGCGGACTGGTCCTGTCAGGTAGTTTCTATTGCCAGAGAGTGGCCGGCCAAAGACGTGGCATTCGCTCCTTGCCCGAGGTGCAGACAAGACATGCCTGAGTTCCCTGCGATTACTCACGTGGCGCTAACGGTTACGAGCCTCGAACGGAGTGTTCCTTGGTACAAGGCCCTGTTCGGCTCGGACCCGATTCTTGACGAGGACACAGGTCCGTTCCAGCGTGTCGCTTGGCTTACGGGCGGCACACTCGTCGGTCTAACTCAGTTCCCTGATTTGAGCAGC
>DATKRZ010000104.1:0-23885 GCA_035531955.1 Acidimicrobiales bacterium
GACACCCGAGCCGCCGGTCTTGGTGAAGGTCACCGCTCCGGCGTTACCTGTCGTATTCAGCTGGTCGGTGAAGGATGCCGATCCGGCCGTTCCCACCGTGGCCGAGGTGGGCGCGACCTGGGTGATCGCGCCGGCGACGGCAGTGACAGTCAGGGTGAAGGCGAACGTCCCAGTGTTGCTCAGAGAGTCGGTTACGGTTCCGTTCACCGAATAGGGACCCGCTGCCAACGGGGCGCCAACAACCGTGACTACCCCGGTACCGGATACGGCGAGGTTAGCGGAGCCCCCCAATTTGGCAAAGGCCAATGTGCCGACACCGCCCGTGACGTTTAACTGGGTGGGGGGAAAGGCGGATGACCCCGTAGTAGTCACCGAAGCCGCGGTGGGAGCGATCTGAGTGATGGCGCCGGCAGTAACGTTGAGGGTGTAGGTGTATGCCCCGGAGTCGACTCCGGGGAGGTCCGTCATATTGCCGGTTGCGGTGTATGCGCCTGCCGCCAAAGGACCGCTGGTGGAGACAATGCCCGCACTGGAAACCGTCAGTTGCGGCGCGCCGGTGCTCTGGGTGAATGTTACGGTGTTTGTGTTGCCGGAGGTTACGAGCTGTCGCGTGAAGCCGGACGTTGCGCTTGTCGCTATCGAATCTGAGGTGGGTGTCGCGGTGATCGTGGCGGCGTAGGCCGAGGGAACGAGCACCACCAGTGAGGCGGCGACGAGGGCCAGAGCGGCCCCGACTGCCATCCGACGATTCGCTTTTCTGAGCATGGCTGACTCCCGCCCCGATGGCCTCTTGACGAAGGCTCCGATACCTGTGAGGGTCCGACCGTAACACCTCCCAAATGTGATGCAAGTGGCAGGGGCGCGCACTCTTCATCGGTGAAGGATCGGACACCGGTCGGCAACGATCGGAGCAACCTTCGGTCGATGAGAATCGACCGAACATAAGCGTCGGTCCTTGCCCAGCGACGTCCTGGCTCAGTCCCTCAGCGTCTCGGGGTAAGCGGCTGCTACCTGGGCGTTTAGGCCGCCCTTCCGGGCCTCGAGCCCGAGCCCCGGCCGACAGTCCCCGGTCTGACCACCCACCGGGGTGCGGATTTCACGCGCCGCGGTCAGGTCCGGCGACGAGCTTGAACTGGGTACCGTTCGGGTCGGCGGCTGTGGCCAAACGCCCGTACGGTGTGTCCTCGGCCGGCATCACGATCGAGCCGCCGAGCTCGACGATCCGGCCGAGGGCGGCATCGGTGTCCTCGGCTCCGAAGTAGACCGACCAGTGCGCCGGGACATCCTCGGGAAGGAATCCCGAAGCATCCATGATCCCGGCCTGGCTGGCGTCGCCCTCCCCGAGGGTCGTGTAGCTGAACTCGGGTGTGTCGCCCACCACATGGGTGTCCCAACGGAACACCTCCCGATAGAAGGTGACCGCCTTTTGGAAGTCCCTCGTGTGCAGTTCGAACCAGGCCGGGGTGGCCGGCTCCCCCAGCACACCGAAGCCCTGGAAGCTCCTGGGTTGCCACATACCGATGGCGGCACCGCCGTCATCGACGACGACGGCCATGGTGCCGAGGTCACCGACGTCCATCGCTGGAACGGCGACCTGGCCTCCGGCCGCTATCGCCGTCTCGATGGTCTTTCGGGCGTCGTCGGTGGCCAGGTAGACCGACCAGATATCGGTCACCGGGGAGTCCGGCTGACTGCTCATGCAACCCGCGACCCGGATCCCGTCCTTGGCGAAGTTGAAGTATCCGCCGAACTCTTCAGCCGGCTCTTCGGCGGTCCACCCGAACAGTTCGCTGTAGAACGCCCGGCTGCGCTCGGTGTCGGAGGTCATCAGATCGACCCAGCAGGGTGCTCCGATGGGAGCGGTCTCTCGTGTAGGCATGGCGCCTCCTTTTCCGGCGGGTTGGTGTCATCCTATTGGACGCCACACCCGACCCGGCCATGCCCTCCCTCGCCCCTGCGTCAACGACCTACCATGGGGAACGGTGACCGTCGATAACCCTGCCGCCGTTCCCTGAGGAATTCGAACAGCGTTGGCGGGCGCTGACCGGCGACAGCTTTCATCTGCCCGGCCCAGGGTCGAGGTCCGGCCCCGACCCGGCACTTCCCCGCCCCAAGTCCAAAGGAGCCCTCATGGCGCTGCCGCCGATGACACAGTGCCCGTCTCGGACATGACCAGGCGGCCCCGCACTTCGCCCACAACGCCGTGTGCTGGTCCAACCCCGGGCACGGGCCATCGCCCTCCGCCTGCGGGGTTCCTTTCTCGGGAACGGGCGGTGTGACCCTGGGACGGGTGGACGGCAAGGTGGCCATCGTGACGGGTGGCGCCGGCGGAATCGGTGCCGCCACGGCCCAGGCGCTGGCCGCCGAGGGGGCATCGGTTGCGGTCGTGGACATCGACGGCGACGGAGCGGCCCGGGTATCGGACGGCATTCGAGAATTGGGCGGTGCCGCCGTCGGTCTCCAGGCCGATCTCTCCGAGGAAGCCGAGGTGGACGGCGCCGTCCGGTCCGCAGTGGCCCACTTCGGACGGCTCGACGTTCTCCACAACAACGCCGCCCTCACCGAGTCGGACTTCCTCTCACGCGACACCCGTGTGACCGAGCTGGATCTCGAGGTCTGGGAACGGACGATGGCGGTGAACCTCCGCAGTCAGATGCTCACCTGCAAGCACGCCGTGCCGGAGATGGTGAGGGGCGGCGGCGGTTCGATCGTCAACATGTCCTCCGGGGCGTCCCTCAAGGGGGACCGGACCCGCACCGCCTACGGCGTGTCCAAGGCAGGCGTCAACACCCTGACGATGTACGTGGCCGCCGGCCACGGAAAATTGGGCATCCGGGTCAACACCATCGTTCCGGGCCTCATCCTCACCGAGGCGGTGCGTTCCCACCTGACCGGGGAGATGTTGGACGGGCTGGGTCGGTCGACCCTCACGCCCTACCTGGGCGAGCCGGATGACATCGCCCACCTGGTCGTCTTCCTGGCCTCGGACGAGTCCCGGTACATCACCGGGCAGATGATCACCATCGACGGCGGGATGTCCGCGCACGTCGGCCTCATCGGTGGCCGAGGAGGCTGATTCGCCGGCGGCCGCTCACGGGACGATCGGCGGCCCTGCGGGTGGGTCAGGGCGGTCCGAGAACGTACGAGCCCGTGTCGGGATGGTGGTACCACCCGCTGGCGGCCTGGGTCCCGCCGTCGACATGGATCGTCTGGCCGGTCACGTAGCTGGAGAGCTCCCCGGCCAGGAAGACGGCCGCACCCGCCATCTCGTCGACATGGCCGGCCCGTCCGATGGGGACGGTGAGGCAGAAGGACGCCTCGGCACCCGGTGGAGCCACCGAGACCAGGCCCTCGGTGAGGGTGATGTCCGGGGCCAGGGCATTCACCCGGATGCGATGGGGGGCGAACTCGAGCGCCGCCGTCTTGGTGAAATTGATCACTCCGGCCTTCGCCGCGGCATACGCCGCGTACCCCGGGGCCGCCCGCACCCCCTCGATCGACGTCACGCTGATGATGCTCCCACCGGACCCCTCCTCGACCATCGTCCTGGCGACACGCTGCGTACAGAGGATGACGTGCTTCAAATTGGCCCGGTACAGCGCGTCCCAGCCCTTCTCGGATGTCTCCAGGATCGGCGATGAGAAGACTCCACCGGCGTTGTTGACCAGGATGCTGACAGGACCGAGCTCGGAGCGCGTCCGCTCGAGCGCCCGGTCGACATCCGCCGACTGCCTGACATCGGCCACCACGCCCAGCCCGCCGACCTCCTGGGCCGCCGACGCCGCGCTGTCGGCATCACGCTCCCAGATCGCCACCGAGGCGCCAAAGGCGGCGAGCCCCCGGGCGATCCCCCGCCCGATCCCCGCCCCACCCCCGGTGACCACCGCCACCCGGTCGGTGAGGAGTACGGCCGAGGGATCCATGGACACGGGGACACCAGCCTTCTAAGTTCGGGGGACGCACAAATGGCAGAGGCGAGATGCGGCCGAAAGTGGGAGTTGCATGCCAAGGATAGAGCCGATTCCGCTGGACGAGCTGGCCGACAAGCCTCGCCGGATCATCGAGGACGGGGTGGCTGACGGCACCTACGCAACACCCGTACCGCTCCAGATCTTCGCCTACCGGACGGCTCAGATCCTGATGACCGACGCGGCGCGTGGTGCCTGGGGGAAGCAGAGCCTCCTCGGGGGACGGATCCTGGAGCTCATCCGGATCCGGAGTGCACAGCTGGGCGAGTGCCAGCCGTGCATGCAGTCCCGCAAGCACGATTCGATAACCGATGAGGACGTTGCGTGCCTGGTCGCTCCCGGCCATTCGGAGTTGACCGAGCAGGAGCGCCTGGCCGTCGAGTTCCTCGACCTGCTCTCCGCCGACCACCACGCCATCGACGACGAGGTCTACCGTCGCCTCGGTCGGGTGTTCACCGCCGCTCAGATCATCGAGTTGGGCTTCACCTGCGCCAATGCCATGGGCCTTCATCGCTTTATCCACACCCTCGACGTCTTCGGGGACGGCCCTCCGGTCATCGCCTACGACCCAGGTCAGGTCGACACCGCCTACACCGGGGTGGCGGACCGGTCACCGGCATGACCCAGACCGTGTTCGTCACCGGCGCCACCGGGCTTGCCGGCGCCAACATCTGCAAGCTCCTCATCGAACGGGGCGACGCGGTGCGCGCCCTGGCCCGTTCCGGAGCGGACTCCGATCCGCTGGCGGCCCTGGGCATCGACGTCATCACCGGCGACGTCACCGACGCCGGTGATGTCCGCCGTGGTGCCACGGGTGCCGAGGCCGCCATCCACTGCGCCGCCCTTCTGGGCGGAGCCAGCCAGGACCTGGCCCAGTTCGAGGCCGTCAACGTGGCCGGTACCAGGCACGTCCTGGACGCAGCCCAGGCGCTCGGCATGCGGAGGGTGGTCGCGGTCAGCACCGGGACGTTCTTCGACACCGACGGAGGCCTCGATCGGGAGGACGCGCCGGTGTCGAAGGAGCCGAGCTCGGATCCGTACACGGTGACGAAGATGGCGGCCTTCCAAGATGCCATGGCCAGGGCGGCCGCCGGCCAGGACGTGGTCACAACCCACCCCGGAGCGATCTTCGGACCTTCACCGGTGGTCAGCAATGCGCTGGCCCGGACCAGCTTCAACCGGGTACTGTCGTCGGCCCTTCGCCGGCGGCTCGACCGGTACCTCCGGTTCCCGGTCAGCTGGGTGTTCGCTCCGGACGTCGCCCGCGGCTGCCTCCTCGCCCTCGACCGCGGCGTCTCCGGCGAGCGCTACATGCTCGACGGCCGACCAGAGGATGTGGTCAGCGTCGCCGCCGCGTGCAGCCGGATCTGCGCGCTGGCCGGCATCGATCACCGGGTGGCCGACGTCGACCCCTCGGACGATCCCGAACTGGCACGGGTGTTCGGACCCACCCTGATGGCCATCGCCTCCAAGTCCGAACGGCCGGCGCGCCGCCAGCTCACCGAATCCAAGACCTACAAGCGGTTGGGCTATGACCCCATCGGCCTCGACGAAGGCCTGGGAGCGACCGCCGCCTGGCTCCGGGAGATCGGCCGGATCGACTGAGCCTCATATGAGGCTAAGGCGGTCCGCTGCTCCCGGTCACCGCAGGGCCGACAATGCGCTCGACCATCTCGGGAGAGAGGGCTCCCCTCTGCCGGGGACGCACATAGGCGAGCCAGACCACGCCGACACCGAGCAGGGTCGTGCACAGCACCCAGCCCAGGGCGGTGGTGCCCACCCCGACGTATTTCAGGCCCGACGCAAAGATGACCAAGGTGATGGCGGGCCGTATGTAGCGATCGGGCGCCCTCGACGACAGGAATGAACCGACGAGCACTGCGGGAACGCTCCCGATGATCAGCGAGGTCGTCACGGTGAACTCGACGTGCCCGAACGCCAGGGCCCCGAGGGCCGCGGCCAGAGTCAGGGGCACCGCCTGGGTCAGGTCGGTCCCGACCAGCTGGTTGGCACCCAGCATCGGATAGAGGAAGAGCAGGAGGACAATCATGAGCGAGCCGGAGCCGACCGAAGTGATACCGACGATCAGTCCGCCCACCATCCCGATCACCACCGAAGGCAGCGCCCTGACCTCGAGGTTGTGGACGACGCCCCGGCGAGCCTGCCCCTTGCGTCGATCGAGGGCGTAGCGCAGGAGCATCGCCGCGGCACCGATGAGGAGCGCAGCCCCCAAGATGATCTGGATGGTCCTCTCGGCCGATTTGGTGCTGCCGATCAGATGGAGCAGGTAGGCGCCGAGGAAAGCCGTCGGGACCGAGCCCAGGACCATCCAGCCGACCAACCCCAGGTTGACCGTTCCTCTTCTGAGGTGGACGAAAGCCCCGACCGGTCGCATCACCACGGCGGCGACCAGGTCGCTGGAGATTGCCGTCGCCGGCTTGATCCCGAAGAGCAGGATCAGCATGGGGGTCATCAGGGCTCCGCCGCCTGCGCCGGTCAGCCCGACGAGAAAGCCTACGACCGCACTCCCCAGGACGATATAGGGATTGACCTGCACCTGTGCCCCCAACTCAACTAACTCGACTTAACCACTAGGGATTATAGCATTTAGGGCCTCGACCGTCCAGGATGTTGGCTGCGGAGGGCGCTGGCAGTGCCCGTCGGGCCATCCGGGTGGCGGAACATGTACCGGGTGAACCGCACCCGCAACGCGGTGGAGGGACGACGGATGGAACCGAGGTCAGCCCGCTCCAAGGACAGCGCCATCACCGCTGATCGGGTTCGGATCAGCCGTCAGGTACTCCCCCGATCGGGACAGAGTCCTTCGGGTCGCCACCCGCCGCCTGGGCGGCCAGGCCTCGCAGATCACCGTCCCCGTCGAACCAGGGGTCGACGACGACGAACCCGGATTTCGCCAGCGAATGTTCCAGAGTGTGTTGCTGGTCCCCGCCCAATTCGATGAGGAGCCACCCGCCGGGCCGGAGGAGGCGGGCCGCGGACGTCACGATCCTACGCACCAGGTCCAGGCCGTCATGTCCTCCATCGAGGGAACGGCGGGGCTCGTACCGCTGAACGTCGGACGGCAGAAGGCGGAGATCCCCGGTCGGGACGTAGGGCGCCACCGCCGTCACGGTGTCGAATGACCGGGTGCGGAGAGCCCGGGCGAGGTCGGCCACCATGGCGCGGACGCCGTTGCCCCGGGCGCAGACGGCACACCGCAGGTCGAGGTCGACGCCGACGACCGAGGCTGTGGGCACCGCGGCCATGAGGTGGACGGCGATGGCACCGGAGCCGGTGCAGAGGTCGGCGGCCCGGCCGTGGTCGGGCAGCAGTGAGGCGGCCCGGCGGGCCAGTTCCTCGCTCTGGACCCTCGGAACGTAGACCCCGGGGTCGACACGAAGCCGGTGGCCGCAGAACTGCCCGGTGCCGGTGATCCAGGCCAGGGGCTCACCCACCTCGCGTCGGCCGACCCACTCCCGGAGGGTGGCCGGGTCGGGGGCCCCGGCGATCAGCTCGTCGGCCTCCTCTTCGGCGGCCACGCAGCCGGCGGCCCGGAGCCGGCGGACCACCCGTTCGAACAGGTCGGCGACGGCCTCTCGATCCACCCTTTCCCCCTGTGCAGAGACCTCGCGTCGGCCCGACTCATCAGCTCGAGCCCGCGTCATTGCCGCCCGATCTCCGGTGAGGGCGGCGGTGTTGTGGCGCAACCCAATGCCACGGTGGCCGTGCGCAACAGCTGGATGGGGTGGTGACCGACCACCGGCCTGTCGGTCGTGCTTCCCGGCTTCAGCGGAAAGCCGGCCTGATCACAGGGATGGAAAGCCAGTGGTTGACCACTCGAACGACTTGCCCTTGTAGACCGGTCCCGACGCTTTGCAGTCTCCGGGGATCGAATCCCCCTTCACCTCGACGAAGATCGTTCCGGCCTTCGAGTCCAGGAACTTGATGTTGGTGCCGGATGCAAGGGTGGTAGTAGCCGTGTTTGCCGCCCCGGTGGCAGCGGCAGCAAACGGAGTCACCGCAGCCGTGCTTCCCCGTGGATTGTCAACCTCGTACCAGCAACTGTTGGACTTCGAGAGCGAAGCCAGCACGATGGCCTTTCCGTCCGAGGTCGGGAATACTGAGATCACTCCCGGCCCGGACGAGTTGCCTGCGGTGAAGGACAAACTCGGCTCGGCGGATTTCAACAGGGTCGAGTTGACGATATTCGGAGCACCGTACGACTGGTTGTTAGTCCGATACGCCGCCTTGGCGTTCAGCATGGCCGTGTTCAAATTCGACTGGGCACTCCGATCGTTGGCCGATTTCGTCACTCCGAGGAAGGTCGGTATGGCGATGGCGAGGAGGATGGCCAGAATCAAGAGCGTCACCATGATCTCGATGAGGGTGAATCCGCCATCGGGGATATGCCGAGCATGGCGCGACTCGACCAGGAGGTTGACCGTGTTCGGTGACAGGTCAGGCACGCCTTCCCTTGGAGATCCGAGCACAGTTGGCCCTTTTCTGTTAACGCGGTCCTTGCTCCTGCAACGCGCATCGCGCGGACCACTGAAGCGTTCCAATGACTATCGACCTCTCTTCCGCCCGACTTGAAGGTTTGGACGAAGCCGGGACTCCCGCACTCTCCTTCGTCTACGACAGTCGCAGGTCAGACAGGTTCCAGGTCGATCCGAGGTTCAGGAATCGCGCCGTTCCCTTCCCCTTCTCGGATCTCCGTCGCGTGGCCCAGGCACACCTTCGGATCGACCTTCGATGCCGTGGATCGAGTTTCGCTCATGCCCTCGTCTCCATCCACGGAGTCAGGTCGACGCTCAGGCCAGCCAGCACACTCGGTGGGTTTCACCCTGGCCTCTCGACCGCAAGGCCAAGATCCCGGGCGGCTTCCGCCATCCGACGGTCGTAGGTGACGACAGCCCGGAGGTCCGCTCCGACGACCTGCGCGGCTGCAAGATGGATCGCATCGGTCCGCCATCTCGAAGGAGGGCCCGGCATGGTTGAGCACATAGTTCCGCACCCGGTCCTGTTTGCTAATTCCTGACCGGTGGTCAGCGGCACGTGCTGCGAACACCTCGTACGCATCGGCGACCACGTCAACAAAGACACTGAGGCATGGCCAGGGGTTGTGCGAACCGTCTTGCCAGCCGACGGTCGATGCGGCAAGAGCGTCGTAATAGGTGTCGCGCCGTTCGTAGATGACTCCCTCCAGGGAGACGTAACGCCCGACGCCGTAGCCGACCTGGGAAAGCAGACGCGTGCTGAGTAGGCGAGAGAGCCACCCGTTGCCGTCGATGAAGGGGTGGATCGTGAGGAAATCGAGTGCGAACAGTCCGACAAGAAGCACACGGTGGTGGCGTCCAGCTTCCTGCTCGACGCAGTACCGATCGACAAGCTCGGACGTGAAGAAGGGCGTGTCCTGGTGCGAGGTCGGGACGAATCGAACGCTCGACGTCCCGTCCGAGTGTCGGTCCACGACGAGATTGTCGACGGTCTTGAACTGCCCCCCTCCGCCAGCGGTTCGGCCAGAGAGGAGCCGATGGAGATGAAGGACGAGACCAACGGAGAGGTTGCCAGGGTCGTTCCGGTACAGGTAGTCGAGAGCGTCGCGATAACCGGCCAGCTCCTTCTCATTGCGGACGCGAAAGCCGCTGATCGGCGCCGCGAACGATGCGCTCAGCTCGGGCCTGCTCGACCACGATCCCCTCGATCGCTGACGAGGCCGAGGCCGAGCGCCTCGCCTTTGCCCGACTTGCCGCAGTTGACGCCGACGAGGTGGCCGAAGCAATCGAATGGACGCTTCGGGACGCCGACGCCAACCAGCTCGCCCATCGCGCCGAGCGGGTTCGTGGGCGGGGGTACGTGCATGAGAACGAAGCGGCCAGCGAGATTCTCGGAGAGCTTCTTCAGCCGGAGCTCACCGACCTCACCCGGCGAGCCGCGCTGGGCCTCCACGACGGGGCACGCCAGATGGCACTCGGATACTCCGCGGTCTCGCCCGCTGCCAACACAACGTCGAAGACGGCACCGTGCTCGCCTATGCCGGCCCTGACGTGACCGGCGACCTCGCGTGGTGCGTACGCGACACCCTCGCCAAGGCCGGGGTCGACCTGCCAGACGACATGCTCGGGGATCTGCCCCACGACGAGACGACCCCTGACACCGAGCGCATCCCCTTCAGCACGCGACGGTTCGCGCTCCGTCCCGATTGCTGGCGCAACGACGCAGGTCACTGAATTGGTGGAGGTGAAGGGACACCATGAGAACCGCCGCGCTGCAGTTTCGATGGGGCGGTGATTTCCTTGGCCAGCTGACATCAGGCCCGCTACAGGGCTGCCGTGAACTCGTCCGGTGACATCCCGGCTTGACGCAGAATGGACCGCAACGTCCCACGGGCAACCTCTTTGTGAAGCGGCACGATGGCCACCCGACCATCGGCGTGACGCAGCTTGACGTGACTCCCGCGTTGGCTGGCCCGAACGAATCCCATCTTGCCGAGCGCCCCGACTACTTCCGCCCCTGAAACGACAGGGAGAGCAGGACTCACGCAGACAGGCGCAAGGTGGCAATGATCGGTGGCTCCAATCCTTCTGGAAGGACTTCGTCCTCGAAATAGAGCTCGAGGGCTTCCTTCAGATTCGCCAGCGCCTCCGCCACCGTCTCACCCTGACTGGCGACCTCGACGTCGAGACAGCGCGCCACATACCAAGGGTCCTCGTGAGTGATTGCTGCCGTAAAGTCCACGGGCATATCGTACCGGACGGTTCGCGCACCGTACCGGTCGGAGTGGTGAACGTGCAGGTCACGATCCCGAGTGGGCGCTAGAGGACTCGAACCTCCGACCTCGGCCGTGTGAAGGCCGCGCTCTAACCAACTGAGCTAAACGCCCGCGCAGACCACGACGATGATGCCCGCCCTGGTCGACCAGGTCGACATGGTAGTCCCTGCCGCAGAGCAGAAGCCGCCGACAGTCGCGCTCATGCCTCCGACACCGGCGGAAATGGAGCCAGGGCGTCGAAACCGATCGCCTCCTCCAATGCGGCGGCTGACCGGAGGACCACCAGGTCGGCATGTTGGGGACCGATCAGCTGCAGGCCGACCGGCAGACCCGACGACGTCAGGCCGGCACACACCGACGCCGCGGGTGACCGCGTCATGTTGAACGGATAGGTGAACTTGACCCAGTTGAAGTCCGTGGCGCCGTTGATCATTCCGGCACCCCCGAGGGCGCGGGGCGGAGGCGCGCCGGCCATGGTCGGAGTCATCAGGAGGCGGACGTCGTGGAACAGCTCGACCAACCGCAGGTTGAGCCGGTGACAGGCGTCCTCGGCCCGGACGACCTCGATCGCGCTCATCGACGCCGCGCCCTCGATCACCATCGCCAGGACCGGGTCCACCATCCCCCACGCCTCGGTCCCTCTGACGCCCGCGTGCGTCCTCAGGTTGTAGACGCCGGAAAGTGTCAGCCAGTCGTCCACGGGGTCGGCGTCGAACACGGTTTCGATCTCCACCACATCGGTGCCCAACGACGCCATGGTCTCAACGGCGCGCTCGCAGATGGCCAACACCTCGGCGTCGACCTCGGCGTAACCGAGCGTGGGCGACCAGGCCACGCGGCGGGGCGGCTTCGGGTCGTCGAGGGCGGCGATCCACGAAGCCTCCGGACGGGGAAGCGACCTGAGATCGCTCGGATCGGGACCGACCACCACGTCGAGGGCGGCGACCACGTCGGCCAGCCGGCGGGCCATCGGGCCCTTGGTCGACAGGTGCTGCCAGTCCGGTGCCGCTGCCCCCCCGCTTGGCACCCTTCCGAGCGAGGGCTTCATCCCGGAGAGGCCGCAGCACGACGATGGGATCCGGATCGACCCGCCGCCGTCGGACCCGGTGGCGAGAGGCACCATTCCCGACGCGATCGCCGCCGCGCTCCCACCTGACGAGCCGCCCGGCGTGTGGTCGGTCTGCCACGGGTTGAGGGTCGGCCCGAACGCCTGGTTGTCGGTGTCGGCCTTCCACCCGAGCTCCGGTGTGTTGGTCTTCCCCACCACCACGCACCCGGCGGCGACCAGCCGGGCCACCAGGGGCGAGTCCTCCCGCGCCGGCGGCCGGTCGGCATACGCCTTCGACCCGCAGGTGGTCACGTAGCCAGCGGCGTCCTCCAGATCCTTGACCCCGAGGGGGATGCCCGCCAGGGGACCGGGGTCCCCGCCGGCGGCCACCTTGGCGTCGACCGCCGCCGCACCGGCCCGCGCCCGCTCCTCGTCGACGGCGACGAAGGCATTGATCGTCGGGTTGTGGGCAGCGATCTGGGCCAGGGCGTGATCGAGCAGTGAGTCGGCGGACCGCCGTCCGTCACGAACCTGCTCGGCCAGACCCACCACCGACTCGCTCCGGAAGTCCATGGGCTCGACCGTACTGTCGACGCCCACCGGTCACAACCGTCGGGATCGCTGCCACCACCGCCGTTTCGACAACACCGAGGGACGGGAAGCAGGCTGGGAGCATGGACCGACGACCACAAGCACCGGGCGACGAGCATGGACCGAGCCACCAAGTGATGCGAGCGACCTGGTGAACGGGGAGACCATCACCGGTGTCGTGCTCGATCACGTCGCCCACGCCGTACGCCGTTGGCAGGACGTCTGGCCCCGCTATGCCGTCGACCTGGGGGCGGAGTGGGACTCGGGCGGTCCCGGCCCGGGATTCGCCCCCGGCCAGCTCCGGTTCGCCAATGGCGCCCGGGTGGAGGTCCTTATGCCCCACGATGTCCACGTCAACGACTTCCTCGATCGGTTCCTCACCGCCTCCGGACCCGGCCCTCATCACCTGACCTTCAAGGTGCCCGACCTGGCATCGGCCCTCGAAGCGACCAGGCGGGCCGGTCTGGACCCGATCGGCGTCGATCTCAGCGATCCCGGGTGGATGGAGGCGTTCATCCACCCGAAGCAGGCGACGGGCGTGGTCGTGCAATTGGCCCAGGCCGCCAGCTCGTGGAACAGCCCCCCTCCAGACGACTTCCCGGCCGAGCGGCGCGCTCGCCGCCACGGGTCCGGACCGGTGCCCGCCGCCGCATTGCACCGGGTGGCCCATGCGGTCGCCGACTTCGACACGGCCACCGCCCTGTTCATCAACCTGCTGGGGGGCACCGTGGTCGATGAGCGTCGCCACGCCGGTCATCGTTGGGCCGACCTGGCCTGGGACGGACCGTTGGGACTCCGCCTCGTTGCACCGGTCGAACCCTCCGAGCCGGGTCACCTGGTCCGCTGGCTCGGAGGGCGCACGGGGCGCGTCCACCATCTCGGACTGGCCGTCGAGGAGCCTGAAGGTGTGCCGGGTGCCCGGCCGGTGACGTCGGACGCAGGTTCCCCGTCCGGCCTCGAGGGTGACCCGGGTGCTTCCTGGGTGATCGAGCCCGACTCCAATCACGGGATGCGGCTGGTGCTGAGCGCGAGCTGACCCGGCACCGGGCCGGCGGCGGATCGCCCTGGCCGGTCGCGCCACGCCGTCCATCCCGCCCGCTGAGACCGGTAGCCTTTGGCCGATGGCCGACCCAGCCGAACCCCGCGACCTGGATGGTCGGGACGCCGAGTCCGGCGACGGCACGTCGGCCAACACCGGGCGGGGCCGACCGGATCGTTCGACCAAATGGGCCATCGACCGCCTCGACGTGCGGGAGAAGCGCTTCTCGTTCGCCGCCGCGGGCGGGGCCGCCATCGTCGCCGTGATCATCTACGTGTCCGAGACCAGCTCCCACAAGGTCCTGGCCAAGGGACAGGTTTCACCGCAGACGACTCTGACCTTCGGCCTGGTCTCCGCGGCCCTGCTCCTTATCACCACCTTCGTGGGCCGCCGGGCCCCGGTCGGGTTCGTGGCCCTGTTCACCTTCCTCGCCTTCGGTACCTACCTCGTCTTGGGCCTGCCGTTCCTGGCCCTTGCCGTCTGGCTCCTCTACCGGTCGTGGAAGACCCAGCGGGCGGCAGCCGCCGACGCGCGCGCGGCCCGATCCGGCCCGGGCCCGTCGGCCTCCCGCGCCTCGTCCACCTCGGCCAAGCGCTCCTCCAGCGGGCCGCCCAAGAACCGGGAGGCCAAGGGCCAGGCCCGGCCGGAGGGCAACAAGCGCTACACCCCGAAGCGACCGCCGCCGCCGGCGCCCAAGCCCTCCCGTCGTGAACGGAGGGCGGCCCAGACCACCGACTGACCCTCCGCTACCCGGGCTCGGTGACCAGGGCCGTGCGCAGCAACTGGAGGATCTCGGTCCGGCGCCGGACCAGCGACCGGGCCGTGGGCTCCTCACCGAAGGCCCTGAGCACCTCCACCTCGGTGAGCATGCCGATCACGGTGGAGTAGATGGCCAGCAGCAGCAGCCGGGGCTCGTGGCGCCGCATGTGGCCGGCGTCCATCTCCGCCTCGAGGAACTCCGAGGCCCGGTGCACCAGCGGCTCCAACGCCACCACCAGGCGGGTGGCCGCCGGCGTTCCCAGCCGGCCCATCTCCCGCACCAGGCCCAGCAGCTCGGGGCGCCGGGCCGCCAATCGGAACACGGACCGGACCACCGCCTCGACCCGCGACCAACCGGTGCCGGCGGTGGCCAGGGACTCCTCCAGGGCGTTGGAGAGCTCGATGGCGCTGCGATCGATGACGGCCTCGAGCAGGACCTCCTTGGAGGGGAACCAGTAGAGGATGGTCTGTTTGCGCACCTCGAGGCCGGCGGCCAGGGCGTCGAGGGACGAGGCCTCGTAGCCCCGGGTGGCGAACGACACCAGGGCGGCGTCGAGAATGCGCTCGGAGGTGCTGACGCCGGCGGCGCCGGTTCGCCCCCCGCCGGGGGTGGCGCGGGGCCGACGACGATCGCGTTCGGGCGGGGCCGCCCCTCCGATGCTCGACTGGGTCACTTACCATATGGTAGACAGATCTGGTGACCCGTGTCCGCGAGGCGCTTGCCGGCAAGCAGTTCTTCGTCACCGGTGCCACCGGATTTCTGGGAACGGCGCTGGTCGAGCGGATCCTCCGCACCGTCCCCGACAGCCGGGTGGTGCTGCTCATCCGACCCGGGCGCCGTGCTTCGCCCCTCCAGCGCGCCACCCGCGAGATCGTGAAGAACGACTGCTTCGACCGATTGCGCCAGGAGCATGGGGACCGGTTCGAGGCCGCGGTCGCCTCCCGGGTGGCGGCGGTGGCGGGCGACGTCACCACCGACGGCCTGGGCCTCGACGAGGAGGGGATGCAACTCCTGTCGGAGTGCGACATCGTCGTGCACTCGGCCGCCGCGGTCAGCTTCGACTCGCCCCTCGATGCCGCCGTCGAGGTCAACCTGCTCGGTCCCTCCCGGGTGGCCGGCGCGGTGGTGGAGGCCACCCGGCGCGCCGGCGACCAGGGCCGGGACGGGCCGGTCCACTTCATCCCGGTGTCGACGGCCTATGTGGCCGGAACCCACCAGGGCGAGGCCCGAGAGGAGCTCCTGGACGGGAGCCGCTTCACCGTCGACGTGGACTGGCGCACCGAGGTCGAGGCGGCGCGGCGCCAGCGGGGCGACACCGACGCCGGGTCCCGTCGCCCCGAGCGCCTGGCCCTGTTCGCCCGACAGGCCCGGGGCGAACTGGGGGCAGCCGGCCTGCATCTCCTGGCCGAGCGGGCCGAGCGGCTACGTGAGGACTGGGTCAAGAAGCAGATGGTCGAGGTCGGGAAGGCCCGGGCCCAGTCCCTCGGGTGGCCCGACGCCTACCCCTATACCAAGGCCCTGGGGGAGCGGGCGCTGGTCTCCCAATTCGGCGATACCGTCCCCATGACCATCGTGCGGCCGTCGATTATCGAATCGGCCCTGGCCGAACCACGGCCCGGATGGATCCGCGGCTTCCGCATGGCCGAGCCGATCATCGTCTCCTACGCCCGGGGACTGCTCCGCGAGTTCCCCGGGGTACCCGAAGGGGTGACCGACGTGATCCCGGTCGACCTGGTGGTCGCCGCCATCATGGCGGTGGCGGGCGAGGCACTGCTCGATGCCGGACAGGACCACCGGGGACCGGAGGTCTACCACGTGGCCTCCGGGGTGCGGAACCCGTTCCGCTACGGCCGGCTGGTCGAATTGGTCCAGGCGTGGTTCACCGAGCATCCCCTCTACGACCGCGACGGGCAGCCCATCGTGGTGCCGGCGTGGTCCTTCCCCGGGCGGGGACGGGTCCAACGGCAGCTGTCGCGGGCCAGCAAGGCGATGGGCCTGGCCGAACGGGTGGTGGGGTCCCTTCCCATACGCGGCCGGCAGGCGGCGTGGATGGCCGCTCTCGAAGAGCAGCACCTCCTGGCCGACCGGGCCCTGGGCTACGTCGAGCTCTACGGCGCGTACACCGAGACGGAGGCCCGCTACCGGGTCGACCGCCTGTTGGCCCTGTGGGACCGCATGGATGCGGACGACCGCGCGGTGCTCTGCCTCGACCCCGCCGCGGTGGACTGGGACTCCTATGTCCGCGACATCCACCTGCCCTCGATCATCGAGCACGCCCGTGTGCGCACGACGCCGGGCCGGTCGCTTCAAACCACCCGGGTGGAGCGGGCCCGCCAAGCCATCCTCTCCCCCGATCGGCACTTGGCCGCCTTCGACCTCGAGAACACCCTGATCGCCTCCAACGTGGTCGACTCCTATGCCTGGCTGGCCTCCCGTCACCTCGCCCCGGCCGAGCGGGTGGCCTTCGTGGCCGACCTCGTGACCGAGGGTCCGGCCCTGCTGGTCCTCGACCGCCGGGACCGGGGGGACTTCCTCCGCTCCTTCTACCGCCGCTACGAGGGCGCCCCCGCCGACCGCCTGCGCGACGACGGCTGGGAGCTCTTCCACCACCTGCTGCTGGCCAAGTCGTTCCCGTCGGGGATGGCCCGGGTGCGCCGGCACCGCTCCCTCGGGCACCGGACGATCCTGATCACCGGGGCCCTCGACTTCGTCGTCGAGCCCCTGCGGCCCCTGTTCGACGACATCGTCTGTGCCCGCCTCGGTGAAACGGACGGCAAATTCACCGGCCGGCTCGACGAGCTGCCACCCATCGGCGAGGCCCG
Organism: Acidimicrobiales bacterium; assembly: GCA_035531955.1. Lineage (GTDB taxonomy): Bacteria > Actinomycetota > Acidimicrobiia > Acidimicrobiales > RAAP-2 > Bog-756. Next base: position 17,001 of record DATKRZ010000104.1, read on the forward strand.
GGCCCTGGTGCTGGCCGACTACGCCGAGGCCGAGGGCCTGCAGTTGGAGGAATCGATGGCCTACGCCGACTCGGCCAGCGACCTGCCCATGCTCGAGGCAGTGGGCTTTCCGGTGGCCGTCAATCCCGAGGCCAAACTGGCCGCCATCGCCCGGCGCCGGGGATGGCACGTCGAGCACTGGCACAAGGCCGAAGGCGGGGCTCAGCCGCCCCTGCCCCTGGGCCCGGTCGACCGCCGGGGCTCGCTCGGGCGCGGCCGCACCAGCACCGCCGCGCTGACAGGGGCGATCCGGCGCACGGCAGTCGGGCCCACCCGATGAAGGCCCTGGTCTTCGAGCGGAACCTGCCCCGCTTCGCCGCCTCCCGGGTGGCCTCGATGTTCGGGTCGGGCCGGGGTGCGGGTGTCGGACCCCTCCAGCTCCTCGACGCCACGCCGCCGGACCTGCCCGCGGACGACTGGTTCTACCTCCGACCGCTGCTGTCGGGAATCTGCGGATCCGATCTGGCCACCTTGGATGGGCGGAGCTCCCGCTACTTCGAGGACCTGGTGAGCTTCCCGTTCGTCCCCGGGCACGAGGTGGTCGGCGTCCTCGACCAGGGAGGCATCGACCACGCCGGACGGCCCCTCGATCCGGGAGCCCGGGCGGTGATCGAGCCGGTGCTGGGCTGTGCTCCCCGCGCCATCCGCCCGCTCTGCCCCCGGTGCGCCGAAGGCCGGACCGGGCTCTGCGGCCATGTCGCCTTCGGGAGCCTCGAACCCGGTCTCCAGACCGGGTTCTGCGCCGACACCGGTGGCGGCTGGTCGACGGCGGCGCTGGTGGCCCACACCTCCCAGCTCCATCTGGTGCCCGAGGGGTTCTCGGACGAAGAGGCGGTGGTCGTCGAGCCCACCGCGTGCGGGGTGCACGCGGTGCTGTCCGCCGGCGTCGAGGCCGGCGACGTGGTGGCCGTGGTCGGTGCCGGGACGCTCGGGCTGGCCACGGTGGCCGCCCTCCACCACCTCGTGCGGCCGGTCACCGACTGCACGGTGATGGTCGGGGCCAAGCACCCCCACCAGCGCCAGATGGCAGAGGAGCTCGGCGCCGACGCGGTGGCTGCTCCCGACCAGCTGGCCCGGTCGGTTCGCCGCCGGGCCGGGTCGCTGGTGCTGGCCGGCCGCCTGACCGACGGCGCCGATGTGGTCTTCGACTGTGTCGGCTCGTCGGAGACCCTGGCCCAGTCGTTGGCCATGGTCCGTCCCCGCGGCCGGGTGGTGCTGGTCGGGATGCCGGGCAAGGTGTCGATCGACCTGGCGCCGCTGTGGCACCGCGAGCTGACCCTCGTCGGCGCCTATGCCTACGGCATCGAGACGCCGCCGGCGCCGGGAGGGGCGGACCGCACCTTCGAGCTGGCCATCGATCTCGTCGCCGCCGCCGGACTCGGATCGCTGGTCTCGGCCACCTATCCGCTCGAGCGGTACGAGGAGGCCATCGCCCACGCCGGTGCCGCTGGGCGGCGAGGAGCGGTGAAGGTGGCCTTCGACCTGCGCAACCGGAAAGGATCCAACCGATGAGCCCCAGGCCGGGATTCGTCCTCGACGTCGACCGCTCGACCCCTCCCACCCTCTTCTGGCACGGGGAGCGGTTCAGCCTGGAGCGGCTGCCCGAGGGCAGCCGGGTGATCTATGCGCCGGAACCCATCGACGCGCTGAAGGACCCCGGAGCGTCCATCCGGGCGGCGCTCAATGAACCGGTGGGCGACCGCGACCCCCTCCCGGCCCTGCTCCGGCCCGGAATGCGCCTGACCATCGCCTTCGACGACATCTCGCTGCCCCTTCCGCCCATGCAGCGACCCGACATCCGCCAGATGGTCATCGAGCAGGTCCTCGACATGGCTGCCGACGCCGGGGTGGACGACGTCGCCCTGATCGTGGCGCTCGCCCTCCACCGGCGGATGACCGAGGCGGAGCTCCGCCATGCCTTGGGCGACCGCATCTACGACGCCTTCGCGCCCAACGGCCTTTTGACCCAGCACGATGCCGAGGACCCTGACGCCCTGGTCCACCTGGGCATGACCGATCAGGGCGAGGAGGTGGAGATCAACAGGCGCGCCGCCGAGAGCGACCTGCTGGTCTACGTCAACATCAATCTGGTGGCCATGGACGGCGGCCACAAGAGCGTGGCCACCGGGCTCGCCAGCTACCGGAGCCTGCGCCACCACCACAATCCGGAGACCATGCAGAAGAGCCGGTCCTTCATGGACCAGCACCACTCCGAGCTGCACGCCTCCAACTGGCGGATGGGCCGGCTCATCGCCCAGAGCGGGATCGACGTGTTCCAGATCGAGACCACCCTCAACAACGACACCTTCCCCCCGGCATTCCGGTTCCTCCAGAAGCGGGAGTGGGAGTGGGGCGCGAGGGATCGCGTCGGATACCTGGCTGCCTCCAAGGCGCTGGACCGCACCCCGGCCCGCTACGCCCGCCAGATCTTCCACTCGGTCAGGGCACCTCACCGGATGACCTCGGTGCAGGCCGGCGAGGTGGAGGCCGTCCACAAGCTCACCACCGACAACGTCTGGGCCCAGCAGGGCGTCGCCGTCGCCGGCCAGACCGACATCTTGACCATGGGCCTCCCCTACATCGGCCCCTACAACGTCAACTCGATCCTCAACCCGATACTGGTGGCCTGCATGGGGCTCGGCTACCTGTTCAACATGTACCGGGGAAAGCCGCTGGTCCGGGAGGGAGGCGTGCTGATCATGGCCCATCCCACGCCCTGGGAGTTCAACCCCGTTCACCACCCGAGCTACATCGACTTCTTCGATCAGGTGCTGAGCGAGACCACCGATCCGGTCGAGGTGGCGACCCGCTACGAGGAGTCGTACGCCACTGACCCGTGGTACGTCCACCTGTACCGCACCGGCCACGCCTACCACGGGGTACATCCCTTCTACATGTGGTACTGGTGCGCCCATGCCCTGCAGCACCTCGGCGGGGTGATCGTCGTCGGCGGCGACCACCCCGCTGTGCACCGTCTCGGCTTCCGGGCGGCCTCCACCCTGGCCGACGCCCTCGAGATGGCCGAGGACGTGGTCGGCGCCTCCCCCACCCTCACCCACCTCCACGCGCCGCCGATCCTGATGGCGGACGTGCATTGAGGGCCCGGACCGCGTCCAACTCGCTGCGCGCCCCCCGGTCGGTCCGGACCGACGCCAGGCTGGGCGCGGCCGATGCCGCCGGCCGCCGGCGAGGGGGGGTCGGGGCCCTGCGCCGCCTGGCTCCCTCCGCCCTGGCCTCCCGGGCCGGCCGGACCCCGTTCCCGCTGGCCGCCCCCAGTTGGCCCGAGTCGGTTCCCCGGCCGCCGCCCGTCTCCGAGCTCGGTGTCCACTACGACACCGCCTGGTCGCGCAGGTACCCGGTCCGGCTGGCCCGGGCCATGGTGCTCGACAACGTGACTCGTCCGCTGGCCCGGGCCGTCGCCTCCCCGCTGATCCGGGGCGACGAGTCGCTCAGCGGGCTCGAGGGCCCGGTCATCTTCGCCGCCAATCACGCCAGCCACGCCGACACACCGCTCCTGTTGAGCTGTCTCCCGCTGCGATTCCGCCATCGCACCGTGGTGGCAGCGGCCGCGGACTACTTCTTCGACCGGCGTTGGAAGGCGGACGTCTGGTCGTTCCTGTTGGCGGTCATCCCCATCGAGCGGACCAAGATCAACCGTCGCTCCGCCGACCTGGCCATCGAACTCCTGGCCGACGACTGGAACCTGATCATCTTCCCCGAGGGCGGGCGTTCACCGGATGGCTGGGCGCAGACCTTCCACCCGGCGAGTGCCGCGTACCTGGCCGCCCGGTCCAGCCGCCCGGTGGTGCCCGTCCATCTCGACGGTACCCGCCACATCCTGCCGAAGGGGCGCAAGGGGCTGCGCCGCACCCGCACCACCGTCACCTTCGGCACGCCGCTGTGGCCTGACGATGGTGAGGACCCGCGTCGCTTCGGGGTGCGCATCGAGGCCGCTGTGGCCACCATGGCCAACGAGGCCGGCTCCGACTGGTGGACGGCCCGCAAGCAGGCCGCGGCCGGGACGACCCCTTCCCTCCAGGGTCCCGAAGCCGCTCCCTGGCGCCGTTCGTGGATGCTCTCTTCCGCCCCGGAGCACCGCGACACCGACCCGGGCGTCGAGTGGCCGAGGCGGAGCCCCTGACCACCGGCCACCGGCTGCCCGCGGTCAGGGGCCCTTCCACGGCCACCGGCACGGTGCCCGGCGGCCCGGTCGGGAGCGCCCCGGCCTTCCCGCCGCGGCCAGTCGCTCGTCGCGCATGGCCGACTCGTCGGCGTCGTCCAGCGGTTGGAGCCCGCCCGAGGGTGAGACGGCCCAGCCCAACACCAGGTCCGCCAGCGCCGGGTTCCGGGCCAGCACCGGGCCGTGCAGATAGGTGCCGAGCACCCGCTCCGACCATGCCCCCTCGGTCCCGTCGCCGCCGCCGTTCCCCACACCGGTGACCACCGTGGCCAACGGGTGGGCCCCGGTGCCGACCGTGGTCGCCCCGCTGTGGTTCTCGAATCCGATGAGTGGTGGCAACTCCCGACCCGAGGGCAGAAGGGGGGCCTCACGGGTCGGCCGGGCCACCAGGTCGCCGACGGCCCGCCGTCCGGTTCCCTTGCGGGTGGTGACGTCGAGGAGGCCCAGACCTTCCCGGGGCCGGTCGTCGCGGTCGGGAAAGCTGTGGCCGAGGAGCTGAAAACCGGCGCAGACTCCGATGACCACCGCCCCCCGGTCCACGGCTCGTCCGAGGGCGCCGTCGGCCCGCAGCGCGGCCGCCGCCGACACGCCGGGGCCGTCCTCGCCGCCGCCGATGCAGTAGATGTCGGCGGCGGGGACCGGTCGGCCGGATTCAGCCTGTATGAGCCGGGAGTCGATGCCGCGCCACGATGCCCGCCGGGCCAACACCAGCCCGTTCCCTCCGTCGCCATAGGTTCCGAGCAGATCCGGGTAGACCACGGCGATGGTGAGTGACGAGGCCGCACGGGGGTCGTTCACAGTCGTTTCCTCACATCGGCGAAGGCGGTGTAGTTGCCGAGGAAGTCGATCGGACCGCAGGGCTCCGGGGGGTTGCCACCGGGACCATCCGTGACGGCGCCGCTCCCCTCGACGGCCCGGCGGAGCGCCGCCAACGGTTCGGCCACCACTGCGCACGCCACCTCGGCGTAGCGGAGGCGCACGGCGAGGTCGAGGCGCCGGTCCCCGCTGGCCACCACCGGCCGACCCGCCAGTCGCTCGAAGGGGACGTCCCACAGCCAGCTGGTGTCGAGGCCGTCGGCGACCCGGGCGTTGATCGAGACGACCACCGGGCAACCGCCGGGCCTGGTCTCGTCCAGCAGGTCGATGATGGCGGTCCAGCCGGCCGGGTTCTTGGCCAGGAGCAGTCGGACCGGATGTCCGTTGAACGTGGTGGAGGCAAACCGCCCCTCCACCTGGTCGACCCTGGCCACCCGGTCCAGCGCGGTGGACAGCTCGAGGCGCGGTCCCTCGTGGCCGGGGATGCCGTCCGAGCTGGCCAGAAAGGGTGCGGCGACGGCCGCCATGGCCGCGTTGGCCCGGTTGAACTGGCCCGGCAGACCGATGTCGACCGAGTGCCTCTGCCCGCCCGCCGTCACCAGCACGGACCCCTCGAGCCAGGCGTCGAGCTGGGGGCGTCCGAAGTCACACCGGTCGCAGGCCCACGGACCCCCTTCGTCGAACACGATCCGGCCGCCGCACGCCGGGCACCCCACCGCGTCGTTTCGCCACACCTGGCCCGCCCCGACCCAACGCACCTCCGGGGCGGGCGAGGCGGACCACACCACCATGGGGTCGTCGGCGTTGGCCACCACCACGGTGCCGTCGCCATCCCGGCCGCCAGGCGGGGGCAGCCCTGTCATGGCCGCACGCCACCGGTCGACCAGCATCCGGACCTCGGAGATCCGGTCGAGCTGGTCCCGGGAGAGATTGAGCAGGACCACCACCCTCGGCCGGGTCTCGTCGATGACCCGGCCGAGGTACCCCTCGTCGACCTCGAGGACGGCGCTGGCCGCCGGCAGGGCGGCCACCATGGCGGCCACATGGCCGGCCGGCATGTTGGCACCGGAGTCGTTGGTGGCGATGGGCACCTCCCCGTCGTCGGTGAGGGCGGCCACCAGCATCCGGGTCGTCGTGGTCTTCCCGTTGGTCCCGGTGACCAGGGCCACCCGCCGGCCCTCGGCCAATGTGGACAGCAGCGACGGATCGAGGGCCAGCCCCAGGCGACCCCCGGCCACCGTGCCTCTCCCCCGGCCGAGGGCCCGCGACGACCAGTTGGCCAGCCGGAGCACCCCCACCGCCAGCCGGGCCCGGGCCGGCAGTGCGGGCCGCGTCCGGGTCGGGTGGACACTCACGCCGGCGGTCGGGTGCGGGCCAGGTCCTCGTCGGTAGGGATCCGCCCGACCTGAGCCTCCTCAGGCAGCAGGGCGGCGATGGCCGCCATGATCGCGACGGTGTCCGCCACCGGGTCCTCGAGGCCGAGGGCGACCGGCGGCCCGACATCGACGGTCACCCGCGGGGGATGCTGCACAGCGGTCATGTCGGGTACCCGGGAGGCGCGGGGCCAGACCCGCTCGGTCCCCCATACGCCGATCGGCACCACCGGGGCCCCGGTCTGGGCGGCCAGTCGGGCCGTCCCGGTCCGACCCTTCAGGACCGGATCGAAGAACTCCGCCCCTCGGGGAATGGTCCCCTGGGGAAGCACGATGACCACCTCGCCGGCCCGCAGCGAGGCCGCGGCCTTGCGCATCGGATCCGGCGATCTGGTCCCCCGCTCCACGGGGATGCCACCGAGGGCCCGGGCCAGGCGGCCGACGACCGGGGCGTCGAAGACCTCCTGTTTGGCCAAG
>DATKRZ010000105.1:0-20349 GCA_035531955.1 Acidimicrobiales bacterium
AACGTCGACTTCACCAGACGGTCCTCACCCGAGTGGTAGGCGATGACCACACACCGACCTCCGGGCCGCAGCAGGCCGAGGGCGGCGTCGAGCGCCTCCTCCAACTGGTCGAGCTCCTCGTTCACGGCGATCCGCACCGCCTGGAAGACCCGGCGGGCCGGATGCCCGCCCCATCGCCGGGTGGCGGCCGGGATCGCCGCCCGCACCACGTCGGCCAGTTGGCCGGTGGTGGTCAGAGGCCGGGCCGCGATGATGGCCCGGGCGATCCGACGGGCGAAGCGTCCCTCGCCGTTGTCGGCAAAGAGCCCGACCAGGGCATCTTCGTCGTACTCATTGACCACGTCGGCCGCGGTCCGTCCCGAGTCGGGGTCCATCCGCATGTCGAGGGCGGCGTCACGCCGGTACGAGAAGCCACGCTCGGCGGTGTCGAGTTGGGGCGAACTGATGCCGAGATCGAAGAGCACACCGCTGAGGCCCTCCTCGGAGGTGCCCCCGGTCCCGACCCGCTCGACACGGACCACCTCGGCCAGTGCATCGAAGCGTGACCGGCGTACGACCGCCCGCGGCCCGTAGGGAGCCAGCGCATCGGTGGCGGCGGCCACCGCCACCGGGTCCCGGTCGATCCCGAGGAGGCTGATCCCGGAGTGGGCAGCGAGGAGGGCGGCGGCGTGGCCTCCGCCTCCCACCGTGGTGTCGAGGATCAGGCCCGGTGCCACCGGCCGGAAGAGCTCGACGACCTCGTCGGCCATCACCGGCTCGTGGGGAAAGGACTGGCTCATGCGCAGTCCCCCGACCGGCAGGATGTCTGCGGGTGGAGTGCCGCGACGGTCGCGCTGGAAGTAGGAGGAGGAGGATTCTTCCAGCCGTCCGGTCGGGGGACTGCGCATGGGCCAGACACGTTCGATGTGCACCTCGTGGCGGGCCACCGCCACCCGGGCCGCCTCGTAGGGGGTCGCCCGCCGGTGCTCGATCGGGTCCGTAGATGCCGGGACCGCCCGGACGGTGGCCCCGGGGAATCTGTCGAAACACGGGTGGTCGGGGGCGTCGTGGCCGGCGGCCCCGGAAGCTCCCTCGGACCCTTGGCGCACCACATGGAGGACCACCCCCCCACTCAGCCGTCGTCGCCCTGGGTCAGCCGCTCCTCTTCGGGTAGGACCTTCTGGTCCCACGACTCCCGGTTCCACAGCTCGACCCGATCGATCGCCCCGAGCACCAAGACGTCCCCCACCCGGCCGGCGTACTCCCGGAGCCGCACCGGGATGGCCATCCTCCCCTGTTTGTCGATCTCCATCTCGTGCGAGGTCGAGGCCCACAACCGCACCAGGTTCCGATCGCTCCTCCCGGTCGTGGCCCGTTCCAGCATGGTCTCCATCTGCTGTTCGAACTGGTCCGGCGTCCACAAGGACAGGCATCCGTCCTGGTATTCGCTCAGATAGCCGCCGTGGTCGAAGTGCACCCGGAACTTCGACGGGAGAATGACTCTTCCCTTGTCGTCGAGCGAGTGCTCGTACCTGCCGAAGAACCGTGCCACTGGTGATCGCTCCCACAACGCTCCCCGTAGTGCCCAGAACCCGAACTGTTCAGGTCCCTCCCTTTTCCACCACTTTGCGCCACTCTACGCCCCTCTCCCCCACTAATCAACCACTTCGGCCCAAAAAGGTGCGTGAAACACAAACGCCGGGCCAGGCCGCTGCCTCGGGGCCGATCGTCGGGGGATCGGCCCCGGAGCGGGCGGTCGGAAGGTGGGTGGTCCCGGAGCGGGCGGTCGGAAGGTGGCCCGGCGGCCCGGACTGCCTCGGCTACCGGGCGGGCGCGGCCGGAAGGGAGTCGACCAGCGAGGCGACGACCAGCGAGTGGTCGGTGTGACCGCCTCCCGCTTCGGCCAGGTCTGCCACCCCGGCGGCGGCGGAACGCAGGTCGGCGGCCGCCGACCTGCGTTCGTCGGGGGCGAGGGCCAACACCTCCACCAGCGGTCCGGGATCCCACCGCAGCACGCACGCCCCGTGGAACCACGATCCCTGCCGGTCTCGGCGCTGGGCCAGGCCGACCACCTTGCGACCGTCACCGGTCACCACCTCGCCGGTGGCGACGCCGCCGAAGCAGACCAGCTCGGACCAACGGGTGCCGGGGGCACGGCCCTGGCGGCGGGCGGCCACCCCCTCGATGCCCGAACGGCGTAGCGCGTCGACCCAGGCATCCCCCAGCCAGTCGAACGCCCGACCGACGTCATCGCGCCACAGCGGGTCGCCCGCCGGTATCCACACGTCGATCCACACCGGGTCCTCCGGTGTCACCAGGACCGCCCCCCCGCCCGATCGCCTCCTGGCCACGGCGATGCCGGCAACCTCGGCGCGGGCGCGGTCGACGATGGACTCCGGTTGGGTTGATCCCAGCACCAGCGCGGGGGCGGTCACCCGGCAGATGGCGAGCGCCCGCTCCGCCGGCCGGACGGCGACAGCGGGCCAACTGGCGTGCAACGTGGCGGCGTCGCCGGTCCGCTGCTCGACCGACCAGCCGTGCGGCACCCGGCCAGGCGCGCCCCGCCCACCGGAGGGCAGCCGCCCCCGCTCCGGACCTCTCGTCAGGCGCCGGGGCCCGGACGGTTCGCACGGGGCGCCGCCGCGGTCAGGCAGTCAACTGCTCCCGATGACCGGCCCCCGCGACCAGGTAGGTGGTCCAGTCCTCGCTGGCTCCCCCGCACAGGGCGAGGAGCTGCACCCGGTGGCGAGGGGCGGCGGGAGTCGAGCGGAGGATCATCCCCACCTCGTGGGGCAGCCGATCCTCTTTGCGGGTGTTGCACCGGCGGCAGGCCGCCACCACGTTCTCCCAGGTGTGGGGGCCGCCCTTGCTCCGAGGGATGACGTGGTCCAGGTTCTCGGCCGCCGAGCCGCAGTACTGACAGCGCGAGCCGTCACGGGCGAAGACCGTCCGTCGGTTGACCGCAACCCGGTAGTGACGTGGTACCTGCACGTAGCGGACCAGCCGCACCACCGACGGCTCGGGGACGGTGACCCGCTCGGCCCGGAACACCCGTTCGGTCGTATGGACCAGTTCGGCCTTGGTGTCGAGCACCAGGAGCACCGCCCGCCTCGAGGAGACGATGCCCAAGGGTTCGAATGTCGCGTTGAGGACCAGCGCCCGCCGCGACGGCGACATCGGCGATCGAACCGGCTCGGAGGCGTCACGGGCCGCCTCCCCGGCGGAGGCGGTCCTCCTGGCGCGCTTCGACCGTCGATCCATCAAGCTGGGAATTTAGCCTGACCCGGTCGGGTCGAGGCGGTCCGGTGTCCGCCGGAACAACCGCCTCGTCCGATGCTCCCCGTTGCATGCTCCGGTCGATCGGCACCAGCGGAGATAAGAGAGCACGTCAGCCGGTCGGGGAACGGCATCCGGTCTCCCGTAGGCGGTGATCATCCGGAAACCCCAGAGCCGGTCGTCGGGCAGCGGTAGGTGCGGCCGGCGCCGCCACCAACCGGGAGCGGCCATTCGCCGCAGCACGCCGAGAGCGGCCCACCACAGGCCGGGTCGGGTGACCACCGGCCGCGCCACTGCGGCCACCGCCCGCCCGGGGGCCGGGACCGGTTCCGGCGGACTCACCCCGGGGTCCGGCCCCCGCCGGCGGCCAGTGCGGCGCGGCGGCCCACGGCGGCTGCTCCCACCAGCGGACCGTCAGCACCCAGTCCTGCAGGGATGATACGGGTGGCCCGCGAGAACTCGAGCCGCGAGCGGATCTCGATCTCCTGCTGCGCGGCGTCGAAGAAGACCGCTCCGAACCCGAGGGCCACAGACCCGGCCACCACCGCCAGTTCGACGTCGAGGAGATTGGCGACGCTCGCCACCGCCCGGCCGACAAGCGTTCCCGTCTGGCGCCGGACGGCATCGGACGCCTCCGGGGGCGGACGACCAGTGGTGGCCTCGATCGACAGCCCCGAGGCCTCGGCCTCCAGACAACCGCGCCCCCCACAGGTGCAGGGCCGGCCCCCCGGCTCGACGACCACATGGCCGATGTGTCCCGCGTTCCCGTGTGCACCGTCGAGCAGCCGGCCGTCGATCACGATGCCTCCACCGACCCCGGTCGACACCACCATCGCCACATAGTTGTCGACTCCCCGGGCCGCGCCGAGCCAGCCCTCACCGAGGGCGAGTGCCTTGGCGTCGTTGTCGACGACGACGGGCAGTCCCACCAGGTCCGCCAATCGCCTCCGCAGGGGGAACCGCCTCCAGCCGCGGATGTTCAGCGGCGACACGACCTCACCCCCGGAGTCCATGGGCCCGCCGCATCCGACTCCGCACACCGTCGGCGCCGGCGTCGTGGACCTGACCGCGTCGACGACGGTAACCAGCGCCCCGAACACGACCTCGGGGTCGAGGGAGGTGGGTGTAGCGACGCAGGCGTCGGCGATGATGTTGCCGGCCGGATCCACCACCGCCGCCGCCATCTTGGTGCCGCCGACGTCCAGCGCCAGAACCGCCGGTCCTGATCCCCCTCGGAATGATCGGTCCCCACCCCCTCGGGACCGGGCCCCCGGAAGGGCTGGGATCACCGCCGGTCAGTCGCCGCGGTGGAAGCGGCCGCGAATCCAGTCGCGAGGATCGTGGGTCGTGTTGCTCAGATTTCGGCTGTGCAGCGAACGGGAGATGTCGTCGATCCCCGCCTTTCCCATGCGCCGGGCATTGTTGGCGAAGACCACCCCGGAGAGGAACATGACCACCACGCCGGCGAATCCGAGCACCACCGATCGGGAGAAGGTGAAAAGCATGAAGACCAGGGCGGCAATGAACACCAGGGCCGACCAGATGCAGTGGCGACCGGCGTGTCGGTAGACCGTCTCGGACCGCACCCGCTCCGCGAATTCCGGGTCCTCGTGGTAGAGGGACTGCTCCAGTTCGTGCAGAATGCGCTGTTCGTGCTCAGAGAGTGGCAACTACCCGTCCCCTCCAGCCTTCAATGTTCCCCGCGGTGACACCCACCTCATCCTCGCGCAACCCCCACTCGAAAGCTTCGCGCACCCGGACAGACGACCAATACCGGGCTACCGCACCGTTGACCGAACACGGACACCATATTACAAGGTGGCAGGTCCTCCATCATCCGATCCGACCTCCGGAACGGCCCCCGGGCCCCACTGGGCATCGCCCCGGCGTCGAACTCGCAGCCCATCAGCGCCGACCAGGGAGGCCGGCCCGACCGACGACCCCCCGTACCGGGCCCGGATGGCGTCGATGGCGGCGGTCACCGACCCCCAGGAGTGCTGGATCCGCTCCGCCTCTTCGTGGGCCCGGGCCAGACGATCGCCGCCCCGTGAGTCCCGGGAGGCCGCGTTGGCCGGGCCCAGGTCGAGGCTCAGCTGCACGCCCCGGTCGGGATCGGCGAATCCCGACAGGCTGACACCGAGCAGCCGAACCCCTCGGTCGAGCTCGACCGAGTCCAACAGTGCCACCGCCACCGCGCCGATGGCCGGCGACGCATCGATCGGGGCATCCATGGAATGCGAACGGGTGACCATGGTGAAGTCACCGAACTTGACCTTGACCGTCACGGTCCGGGCGGCCAGCCCCGACCGGCGGAGTCCGGTGGCCGAGGCGTCCACCATCCGGGACAGCTGGCGCTGCAGGTCGCCCCGGTCCCACAGGTCCGAAGCGAACGTCTCCTCGTGCCCGATCGACTTCGGCGTCTGTTCGGGTACGACCGGGCGCGGGTCCTCACCCCGGGACAGGGCGGCCAGGTGGGCGCCGAGCGACGACCCCAGATACCGCTCGAGGGAGCCGGGCGGGAGGGCGGCGAGGTCCCCGACGCAGACCACCCCGAGGGCGTCCAGCCTTCGGGCGGTGACCGGACCGACGCCCCACAGCGCCCGGACCGGCAACGGGTGGAGGAACTCGAGCTCGTGATCCGGTTCCACCACCACCACGCCGGGTCCCGGCGTGATCCCGGTCCGGGTGGCGGTCGGCTTGGCCGCCTTGGATGCCAGCTTGGCCATCAGCTTGCTCCGACCGACCCCCACCGAGCAGGCCAGGTAGAGCTCCTCGGCCACCCGCCGGCGAATGGCGGCGGCGATCGACGGCCCGTCCCCGAGCAGCTGCTCCGAGCCGGTCACGTCGAGGAAGGCCTCGTCGATGGAGATTCCCTCCACCAGAGGGGTCACCGCCCCGAGGATGGCGTGCAGCTTCTCGCTCTCCTCGAGATACCGGTGATACCGGCCGTCGACGAACACCGCCGACGGACAGAGGCGGCGGGCGACCGAGGAAGGCATGGCCGAGTGGACTCCGAACATCCGGGCCTCGTACGTGCACGCCGCGACCACGCCCCGGCCGCCGGCACCGCCGACGATCACCGGGAGCCCGGCGAGGGTCGGGTCGTCCAGGACTTCGACCGACGCGAAGAACGAATCCATGTCGACGTGGAGAACGACCCGGTCGACCGGAAAGCCGGTCCCCGAGCGGTGCCCTTCGGCCCGACCGGCTGCGACCCGACCGCGACCCTCAGCCACCGAGGCGGAGCCTCCGGAATGCCTCGGCACTGGGGACCCCGGCCTGTCGGCCGGCGTCTTCGGCGCCAAGCCTCACCGCGGTCAACGCCCATTCCACGCCGTCGGGGAACTGGCTCCGGTGACAGCCGACCGCCTGACCTTTGGTGCCCACCGTCGCGGAGATGTCGACCCAGACATCGGGTTCGAGGGTGCCCGACATCAGCACCGTGGCCACCTGGTGGGCCGGGCCGGCCTGGGGGAAGTAGCGAGGGAGCGCCGCCGCCGGGGACACCGCATCGAGCGCAGCCATGCCGACGATCCGGTGGTCGCGGTGATTGAAGTACTCCTGGCCGAAGAAGACGGCGGTGGGGTCGGGACAGAGCACGACCTCGGGCCGATGGCGCCGGATGGCGGCCACCAACGCCTGGCGGAACTGGGTATCGTCGGTCAGCTCACCGTCTGGATGGTTGAGCCACTCCTGGCCGGCCACGCCGATCAGGGCGCCGGCCTCGGCCGCCTCGGCCGCCCGTTGGACGGCCAGGGCCTGGTCGTCGACGGACGGGTCGGGAGAGCCTTTGCCTCCGTCGGTGCACAAGAGGACGTGTACCTCGCAGCCGCTCTTGGCCCACGAGGCCAGCGTCCCCCCGCACGACACGTCGGGGTCGTCGGGATGGGCGTAGATGGCCAGGGCCTTCGCCGGGACACTTTCCAACAGGTCGGCCACGGTCTAGGCCTCCGGCCGCTTGGGGGCCGTCGTCTTGGTGAGGAGGCCCACCTCCCGACGGAAGTCGTCCACCCCCTCGAATCCCTTGTAGACGCTGGCGAAGCGCAGGTACGCCACCTCGTCGACCAGCCGGAGGCGCTCGAGCACCGCGATCCCCACCTGCTCGGACGTGGGCTCGGATCCGTCCTCGCGCAGCTCGTCCTCCACCTGGTGGGCCACCACTTCGAGCTGCTCCTCGGTAACCGGACGGTTCTTGGTGGCCGACCGCAACCCGTCGATCAGCTTCCCGCGGTCGAAGGGCTGGCGGGCACCCGAACGCTTGACCACCATCAGCGGGATCTCGTCGATCCGCTCGAAAGTGGTGTAGCGCTGGCCGCACGCCCCGCACTCGCGGCGGCGCCTGATGGCGGCACCGTCCTCGGCCACCCGGGAATCGACCACCCGGTCGTCATCGGCCAGGCACCAGGGACACCGCACGCAAACGAGGCTAGCGCCCAACCCGATGGCCCATTCTGGTCGCGCCCCCCATCCGAGCAGGCCCGCTCGCCGAGGCGACGATCCTCAGGGGAGCGAGATCCGCTGGCCCGGCGCGACCGCTTCGGAGCCGGTCCGGCGGGCCAGCTCGGCCACCAACGGCCGCGGGTCGGCCGTCGGGTCCACCCGCTGGGCGATCGACCACAGGGAGTCACCGGGCTGCACGGTGTACTCCATTGTGCCGCCGGTCCCCGCCAGGACAGAACCGGTGGGGTGGGAGCGGCCACCGGTTCCGCCCAGCGGAAGAGCGAGCCCGACGAGGAGGAGGGCGATCACCGTCAACAAGGTCCGACGGCGCCGGACCGCCGGAGGGGTCTGTCTCCTCCGACGCTGCCCCGGACCCCGGTCCGGCACCAGGCTGAGCGGTGGGCCCGAACGATCGCCGGCGTCCCATCCAGCGTCCCATCCGGCGCACGCATCCGGCAGCGCCTCTCCGGCAGCCACCGGTCTCAGGCCCGGCCGGCGGGCCGACGCCGGGGACGGCATCGGCGCCAACCACGGGGCGGTCATTGCGAACCTTTGTTCGTCATAGATGCATGACACCACGAACACCTGTTCGATGTCAAGCTTTTTTTCGAACGGGTGTTTGCCTTCTCCCCGCCGGCACGCTAGGTTACGGCAAACAGACGTTCGCCGTCCGGTCTGACTCGCCCATCTGGTGACGGGGACCGTCGGCAAACCCGACCGACAGCAAGGGGAGACATGGCCCAGGTCCTGAGCATCAAGCGCAAACAGATTCTGGACTGCATCTCCGAGGCGGTCCGCGAGCGCGGGTACCCGCCCTCGGTCCGTGAGATCGGAGAATCGGTGGGGCTGACCTCGTCGTCCACCGTCCATGCCCACCTGGCCGTATTGCAGCGGGAGGGCTACCTGCGCCGGGACCCGACCAAGCCGCGGGCCATCGAGGTCTGCTACGACCCCTCGTCGAAGGTCATCGTGGACGCCCGCCCGATCCGCCACGTTCCGCTGGTCGGCGACGTGGCTGCGGGTACCGGCGTGCTGGCGCAGGAGAACATCGAGGAGCTCTATCCCCTGCCGGAGGACTTCACCGGGACCGGCACCCTCTTCATGGTCACCGTCCGGGGCGACTCGATGATCGGGGCGGGTATCATGGACGGCGACCACGTCGTCGTCCGACAGCAGTCGCAGGCCGAGCAGGGGGACATCGTGGTGGCAGGGATCCCCGACGGGGAAGCCACCGTCAAGCGCTTCTCCACCCGCCACGGCCTGGTGGTCCTCACTCCGGCCAATGAGCGGCTCTCGCCCATGGAGTTCGATCCGGCCGAGGTGACCATCTACGGCAAGGTGGTGACTGTCCTGCGCCGGCTCTGAACCGGTCCGGCCCGTATCCGGTCAGGCGGTCATGACCGGGATCCGCGCCCGGCGCCCTGTCCCTACCGCCCGGTCCGGAGCAGCCGCTCGAGCACCCGGGCCGCCTGCTCGAGGTCGCCGGCACTCACGTGCTCTCCCGGTGTGTGGGCCAGCGACGGGTCGCCGGGACCGAAGTTGGCGGCCGGCACTCCGTGGGACCACAGTGACGCCACGTCGGTCCATCCGACCTTGGCCCGGGGCGGAGAGCCGGTGGCCGCCACCAACCCGGCGAGCAACGGGTGGTCGAGGGAGGGCGGCGCGCCGGAGGCGTATTCGACCAGCTCCCACTTGTCGCCGGGTTCGAGGTGGGGGCCCAGGATCTCCCTCGTCGACTGCTCGGCCTCCCCGACCGTGCGGTCAGGCGCGAACCGATGGTTGAGCACCACCGACGCCTCGTCCGGCACGACGTTGCCGGCCACCCCGCCGCTGACCTCGACGGCCTGGAGTTGTTCGGCGTACTCGCACCCGTCGAGCACGGTTCGCCGGCTCCGATAGGCGGCCACGGCGGCCAACACCGGGGCCAGCCGGTGAACGGCGTTGCGGCCGGTCCACGGCCGGGAGGTGTGCGCCCTCCGGCCCTCCATGCCGATCCGTATCCGCAGGGTGCCCTGGCACCCGGCCTCCACCATGCCGTCGGTCGGCTCTCCGAGGATGGCCGCATCGGCCTCCAGCAGTTCCGGCCGCAGCTCCCACAACCGCTGCAACCCGTTGAAGCGCTGCTCCACCTCCTCGCACGCGTAGAAGCACCAGGTGACATCCACTGCTGGCTCAGGCAGAGCGCCGGCCAGGTGGAGCATGACGGCCAGACCTCCCTTCATGTCGGCCGCCCCAACTCCGTAGAGCACGTCCCCGACCAGACGGGGCTCCTCGTTGCCACCGACGGGCGGGACGGTGTCGAGATGGCCGGCCATCAGCAATCGGCCGCTCCGGCCGAGGCCGGTCCGGGCCACGACGTTGTCTCCAACCCGCTCGACGGTCAACCACGGGCACCGACCGAGCGCCGACTCGACGGCGTCGGCCATCAGGCCCTCGTGGTGGCTGACCGAGGGGATGGCCACCAACGACGTGGCCAGCCCGAGCAGGCCGTCCGGCATCACCGGGTTCACGCCGAGACGCCGTGCTGGCGGAGGATGTCGTTCAGTCGTGCCTTGTCGTGACGCTCCCCCTCGGTGAGCCGCTTGATCACCAGGACGCAGGGCAGGAAGTACTCCCCGCCCGGGAACTCGCGCCGCCGCGAGGCCTGGACGGCCACCGACCAGGCCGGGATGTGGCCCCGGCTCAGCTCCTCACCGGTGTCGGCGTCGATGACCGGGATCGACGGGTTCAAGATGGTCCCCTCGCCCACCACCGAGCCCCGGCCGACCCGCGCCCCCTGGGTGACCATGCACCGGCTCCCGATCATCACCTCGTCCTCGATGACCACCGGGGCCGCCTGGGCCGGCTCGAGCACACCGCCGATCCCCACGCCGCCGGAGAGGTGGACCTGCTCACCGATCTGGGCGCATGATCCGACGGTCGCCCACGTGTCGACCATGGTCCCGTCCCCGACCCGGGCACCGATGTTGACGAAGCTGGGCATGCAGATGACCCCGTTCCCGAGGTAGGAGCCCCACCGGGCCGATGCCCCGGGCACCACCCGGACGCCGGCCGCGGCATAGTCCCGCTTCAGCGGGAGTTTGTCCGCGAACTCGAAGGGGCCGACCTCGACAGTCTCCATCGAACGGAGCCGGAACAGGAGCAGGATGGCCTGCTTCAGCCACTGGTGCACGACGACCCGATCGGTCGCCGGATCGACCTCGGCCACCCGGGCAGCGCCCTGATCCAGCAGGTCGATGGCCTCGGACACCACGGCCAGGGCATCGGTGTCGGCCGGCCCCAGCTCCGACGCCCGCTGCCACAGCTCTTCGATCTGGGACCGCAGGTCTGCCATGCCAGCAGACGTTAGCCCTGTGGCCCCGGTGGCCGACCCGGGACGGCCGGGTGGCCTCCGGTCAGTCGGGGCCGATCGGCCCACCGAGGGACAGGCGCTCCGCCACGAGGCGGAGGCGGTCCATCGGCTGGACCACCGCCACCCGCACGAAGCCCGCACCGTCGAGTCCGTAGAGGTCGCCCGGGCTGACCAGAATCCCTCCTCGCACAGCCAGCGCCTCGGCCAGCTCCCACCCGCCGCCGGGTCGCGAAGTGGGCACGGGCACCCACAGGTAGAAGCCCCCGGCGGGCATGGGAGCGGGAAGCCCGGTGCCGGCGAGAACCTCTCGCACGAGACTCAGCCGTTCCCAGTAGCGGTGGCGCTGCTCGTCGACGTGGCGGTCGTCGTCGAGGGCCACCACCGCACCGGCCTGAACTGGGCCGGCAACCATCAGGCCGGCGTGGCGACGGACGTCGAGGAGGAACCCGACCAGGCCGGGGTCCCCGGCATAGAAACCGACTCGCACCCCCGCCAGATTGGAGCGCTTGGACAGGGAGTGGACCGCGACCACACCGTCGGTCCCCGACTCGAGCACGGTGCGCGGTGGGCCGTCCCAGGTGAACTCGGCGTAGCACTCGTCGGAGAGCACCGGTACCCCGTTTGCCCTTCCCCATCGGGCCACACCGTCGAGGTCGGTCAGGGAGCCGGTCGGGTTGGACGGCGAGTTGGCCCACACACACAGGGCACGATCGATGTCGGATCGGTCGACGGCGGACAGATCGAGTCCTCCCCGGGCCAGCTCGGGTACCGGCACCGGGCGGCAGCCGCCGAGCAGCGCGCCCATCGCGTAGGTCGGGTAGGAAACCGCCGGGTAGAGGACCGTGTCCCGGTCCGGTGTCCGCAGCCGCAGGTGGCCCGCGGCCGACGCCACGAACTCCTTGGTGCCGACGCAGGCGGCCACCTGGCTCGCCGGGTCGACGCTGACCCCGAACCGTCGCGCCAGCCAACCGGCCGCCGCCTCCCGCAAGCGCGGTGATCCGGCCGATGCGGGATAACCCCGCTCCGCGTCGGAGGCGGCCATGGCCGCGAGGGCGGAGGACGGGGGTGGGTCGCAGGGCGTGCCGATCGAGCAATCGACGACTCCCTCCTGGTCCACCGACCCCGCTTGGCGGCCGAAGGCCTCCTCGGCGCGCGCCCTCACCACCTCGAGCCGGTCATAGGGATAGGCAGGAGGAGTGAAGCCGACCGCGTGCCGGGCTCGGGGGACCGGGCTCACGACGCCAGGAACTCCCGGAACCGCGACCGGCCCACGTCGTCGAGGACCACCTGGATGCGGGTCGATCCCTCCCCTGCGACCTCGCCGACGATTTCGCCCTCCCGGTGCACGGCCGCCAGGACGTCCCCACGGGCCCAAGGAACCTCCAGCTCCACGACCCGGTCGCCGACCCTGAGCCGGTCCCCCATCGCCACCAGGAGCTCGGCGACCCCCTCACCGCTGCGGGCGGACACCATGACCGAGCCCTCGTGGGCCGCCATCAACAGTCGGGCCTCCTGCTCGGACTCCGGGCCCAGGGTGGCCACCGCATCGGCCTTGTTCACGACCAGGAGCTCCGGCACCCCGTCGGCACCGATCTCGGCCAGGACGGTGCGGACGGCGTCGACCTGGCCCTCGAAGTCCGGGGCCGATCCGTCCACCACGTGAAGGATCAGATCGGCTTCGCACACCACCTCCAGCGTGGACCGGAATGCCTCGACCACCTGATGGGGAAGCTTGCGCACGAATCCGACCGTGTCGGTGAGAAGCACGATCTCGCCACCGGGAAGGCCCAGCTGCCGGGTCCGGGGGTCGAGGGTCGAAAAGAGCCGGTCCTCCACCAGGACGTTCGCACCGCACAGCCGGTTGAGCAGCGTCGACTTCCCGGCATTGGTGTAGCCGGCCAGGGAAACGGCACGCTGTCGGGACCGGGTCCGGCTCCGACGCTGGGTCCTCCGGGTCCTCTCGAGGTGGCGGAGGTCGGATTCGAGCCGACTCATGCGCCGAACCAGACGACGCCGGTCGACCTCGAGCCGGGTCTCGCCAGGGCCCCGGGTGCCGATGCCACCGGCCTGCTGGCTGAACGACCTCCCCCGTCCGGCGAGGCGGGGCAGCCGATAGCGGAGGAGGGCCAGCTCGACCTGGGCACGGCCCTCGGGTGTCCGGGCGTTCTGGGCGAAGATGTCGAGAATGACCGCAGTGCGGTCGATGGCCGTCCGACCCAGGATCCGCTCCAGATTCCGCTGCTGGGCCGGGGAGAGGTCGTCATCGAAGACCACGGTGTCGGCGTCCACGGCCAGGCAGACGGAAAGGAGCTCTTCGGCCTTTCCCCGTCCCAGGTACGTCGCCGGATCGGGTGCGCTCCTCCGTTGCAGAACCCGTTCCTTCACGTCGGCCCCGGCTGTGTCCACCAACAGGGCCAACTCGTCGAGGGCTGCCTCGGTGTCGGCCACCGCGGCGTGGGGGAAGGTGACACCGACCAGTACGATCCGTTCCCGGACCGTGCGGGAGATCAGGGTGTCGGTGAAGGCCGAGTCGGAGGGCGTCACCGTCGGGCCGCGCCCAGGAGTCCCCGGACGTCCACCTCGATGGCGGCGACCCGTCGGACCGGTCCGCTCAGGCGGATCCCACCGGTGGCCAGCTCGACCCGGAGGGTCCCGCCCGGATTGTGGACTTCGACCGTCTCGCCCACCAGGCCCCAGCTCCGGGCGGCGGCGGCGGCGGCGGCGCTCCCCGTGCCGCAGGCCTGGGTCTCCCCCACCCCCCGCTCCCACACCCGGAGGGTGATCGCGTCGGAGCCCGGCCCGGCGGCGATGAACTCCACGTTGATGCCTCCCGGGTGGACACCCTGGAGGCGGTTCCCCAACTCGGCCACGTCCACTTGGGCCGGGTCCGGGCCGAGCAGCACCAGATGGGGGTTGCCCATGTCGACCTGCCTGGCCCTCCGCTCCGCGAACTGCTGAGGCTGATCGGGGCCCAGCGTGGCCATTCCCATCTCCACCGTTGCCTCGGCGGCGTCGGCGGCGACACCGGGCCGGTACTCCACCGTCCGCACCCCGCTGAGCGTCCCGACGGTGAAACGGGGCGGCACGACCAGGCCGGCCGCCACCGCGGCCTGGGCCAGGCAACGGATCCCGTTCCCGCTCATCTCCGCCACACTGCCGTCGGCATTGTGGAGGTCCATCCTGACGTCGGCATCACTGCCACCGTCGAGGATCCGGATCACACCGTCGGCGCCGACGCCGAACCTCCGGTCGCACAGAGCGCTGACGACGACCCGGTCGAGGGGTGAGGCGTCGGCCGTGTCGACCAGGACCAGAAAGTCGTTGCCGGCACCATGGTGCTTGGACATGTTCAGTCGTCTGCTGATCGGCGTGGACGGGTTCATCGGGTTGCCTATCATTCTCCCACCGTGGCCGCGGCCTGGGGGAATCCACCGAGGAGCACGGCGACCGAGCCCGCAACGTCGCCGTCCATCCACACGATACGGGGGTCCCGGCGGAACCATGACGACTGGCGCCGGGCGAGGGCCCGGGTCCGCTGGACGGCGATGTCGACGGCGGTCCTCAGGGGGACGCCCTCTTCGATGTGGCTCAGGAGCTCGCGGTAGCCGAGGGCCTGGCGGGCCGTCCTCGACAGCCCCCCGGGCCTGGCGGCCAGCCTGCGCACCTCCTCGAGGAACCCGAGCTCCATCAGTCGGTCGAAACGGCCGGCGATTCGCCGGTCGAGGTCGGTGGGGTCGTGGCGGAGGCCGACCTGGGTCACCTCCGTCGGCGGGTAGCGATTGAGTCCAGGACCGAACGACGAGAAGGGACGACCGGATCCGATGGTCACCTCCAGGGCCCGGACGAGGCGGCGCCGGTTGGCCGGGTCCACCCGCCCGGCCGCCACCGGGTCGAGGACGGCCAGACGGCGGTGGAGGTCCTCGAGTGCCGAGCGCCAGGACGGGCTGCCCTCGGCGCCGGAGGCCTCAAGGGAGCCGGCGAGTGCGGCGGCGACCTCGGGGTAGGTCCCGGGGAACGAGAGGTCGTCGACCACCGATCGCAGGTAGAGCCCGGTACCGCCCACGAGGAGCGCCCGATGGCCCCGGGCGGCGATGGCGGCCAGGACCCGCCGGGCTTCGGCCTGGAACTGCTGGACGGTGAACTCCTCGGATGGGTCGACCAGGTCGACCAGGTGGTAGGGCACCCGAGCCCGGGCCGCCCGGTCCGGTTTGGCCGTCCCGATGTCCATGCCGCGATAGACGGCCATCGAGTCGACCGAGACCAGCTCGATTCCCGGCACCGTCGAGGCGACCTTTAGGGCGGCCTGCGACTTCCCCGTGGCCGTGGCGCCGACCAACGCCACCGGGGCCAGGGCCGCGGGGGGTGGCGCCTGAGCTGCCTCGGGCAGATCCGGGGGGATGAGGGTTCCCGAAGCGGGTTCCGGGGCTCGCACCGACCGTGCCGGTCAGCCGGCGGACACCGGGATGAGGACCCGGTGGGCGGGCCGGGCGGTCACCGTTCGCAGGGACCCGGTCAGGTGATGGCGGGCGGCGGCGGTGACCGCGACGTCGGCGTACGACCCTGCGGGGATCGGTCGGCCGTCCGTCGGTTGGAAGTGAACCAGCTTGTTCTGCCGGGTGCGCCCGGTCATCACCGAGGGATCCCGCTTGGACGGCCCCTCCACCACCACGTTCTCCACCCGGCCCAGCCGGGCGCGGTGTCGGGCCAGCGCCGATCGCTCCACGACCATCCGGAGCCGCTCCATGCGCTCGGCCGCCACCTCTCCGGGGACGAACCGGTCCTCCATGGCGGCGGCACGGGTGCCGGGCCGGGGGGAGAAGACGAACGTGTAGGCACTGTCGTAGGCGGCCTCGGCGGCGACCTCGAGGGTGCGCACGAAGTCGGACTCGGTCTCGCCGGGGAACCCCACGATGAGGTCGGTGGTCACGGCCAGGTCGGGGATGGCCGCCCGGGCGTCGGCCAGGCGGGACAGATAGCGCTCGGCGGTGTAGCCCCGACGCATGGCCACCAGGACGTCGTCGCTCCCCGACTGCAGGGGGAGGTGGAGGTGGTCGCACACCTCGTCGGTCTCGGCCATGGCCGCGATGGTCTCCGGCCGCAGGTCCTTCGGATGGGGGCTGGTGAACCGGACCCGCCGGATCCCCTCGACGGCGCCCACCGCCCGGAGGAGCTGGGCGAACAAGGGCCGCCGCCGGGTCAGGTCCCGCCCGTAGGAGTTGACATTCTGTCCGAGGAGCGTGACCTCGGTCACCCCGCGCCCGGCCACAGCCCGTACCTCGGCCACCAGGCCGTCGATCGGACGGGATGCCTCTCCTCCCCGCACCGAGGGGACGATGCAGAAGGCACAGGAATTGTCACAGCCGGTCTGGATGGTCACCCACGCCGCATAGGGCAGCTCCCGCACTGCGCCGAGGGCTGCGGCCTGGTGGTCCCCTTCGGCGGAGCCGTCGGCGGACCGCGGCTCGTCGAGGATCTCCACCACCGGGCCGGACGCGGCGGCCTGGCGCAAGAGCTCGGGGGCCCGGCCGAGGTTGTGGGTACCGAAGACCACATCCACGTGCGGGGCCCGGTCGCGGATCCGCGGCCCGTCCATCTGGGCCAGGCACCCCCCCACTGCGATCTGCATGTCAGGCCGGCGCTGGCGCAGGGCCTTCAGGTTGCCGAGGTGGCCGTAGAACTTGTTGTCGGCGTTCTCCCGGATGCAGCACGTGTTGAGCACCACCACGTCGGCCGACTCGAGGTCCGGGCTGGGTACCAGGCCGTCGGCCTCCAGCGCCCCGGCCAGCCGCTCCGAGTCGTGATCGTTCATCTGGCACCCGAACGTCCTGATGTGGAAGGTCCGCGCCGGGGCAGTGGCTCCGGACGGTGCGGCGGCCGGAGGTTCGAGAGGCGCTGATCGGGCGGTGGACACCACCGGCCCAGGATACGGCCAGACCGGCCTGGCCGGTGCCGGGCCGGCTCGACGAGGAGGCAGGGCCCGGTTCACCCGGGTATGACGACCGGCCTACCGCTCGGCGTCGAAGTCGAAGAAATCGCTCGATCCGTTCCGATCGACGATCAGGCCGTGCATGTCCGCATGGAGGACGAGGACCTGCCCGGGGACGTCGGCCTCGGCCAGCGCCGCCACCGCCGCCGCCTGCACGCCCTGCGCCTCGGCCCCGCGGGAGATCCCGAGGAGGGCCGGGCCGGCGCCCGACCAGCACACGGCGAGCGCCCCGCCCGCAGACATGCCGGCCAACAGCTTCGGCGCCTCCGGGAACAGTGGGCTCCGATAGTCCTGGTGCAGCCGATCCTCGGTGGCCTCGCTGATGAGGACCCGGCTGTCGGCAAGTCCTGCGATCAGAAGTGCGGTCCTCGACAGGTTGAAGGCGGCACTGTCCCGGCTGACCGTCGTGGGTAGGGCCTGCCGGGCCCTCGAGGTGGACAGGGTGAGGTCGGGCACGATGACCACGAACGCCAGGCTCACGTCGAGGGCCAGCCGCACCGCCTGCACCCCGCCCCTCACCCGGGCGGCAGCCACCAGTCCACCGACCATGGAAGCTGCCGCGTTGTCGGGATGGCCGTCGGTATGGGCCGCCACCGCCAGTGGGTCCTCCGCCCCGGCGGCTGCGGCGGCGGCCACGGCCAGGGCGGCGGACGAGCCCAGGCCGCGGGCGATGGGGATCTGGGAACGCACGGTGATGGCCAGGCGGTCGGTCCCCGCCACGTCGATTGCCACCCGGGCGGCGAGGTGGGACGGGTCGTCGGAAAGGCCCGCGCCCTCGCCCTCCGAGCGCACGATCAGCCTCGACGCCGGCTCCACCTCGACCTCGACGTAGCGGTCGAGCGCGATGGCCAAGGTGTCGAACCCGGGGCCGAGATTGGCCGATGACGCCGGAGCTCTCGCGCGCACACCGACACGGTACTCGGCGTGCCCGGTGCCCGGCAGGACCCGGGCCGGGCGTCACCCCCCTGTGCGCAGTCCGGTCGCCTCAACCGTGGATGAGGCGGTACCACCACGATGGCTCCGGCACCGTGGTGGCCAGCGCCAGGGGCACCGTCTGTACCTGGCCGCCCAGTGCGAACGAGGCGGTTCCCACCCGGCGGCCCTCCGATCCCCCTGCGGGCACCGGGGAGAGCTTGCTGGCCGCGGCCACCTGTTGGCCGGGCCATGCGATGAGGAACGCTCCCTTCGACGCCACGACCTCCACCCGGTGCCCGCGGCCGCCCCACTTGGCGGTGACCGTTCCCACCGACTGTCCGGCCGAGGCCACGGTGACCGGAACGATCGCCGCCCTCGTGACGGTGAGCAACCCGTCGGCCGCGGGTCGGGTGAACTTGAGCGGGTCGACCACCGGCAGGTCGTCGAGCGGGATGGTGGTGGTCGTGGTGGTGGGCGGGGGCGCAGTGGTGGTGGTCGTGGGAGGGGGCAACGTGGTGCTCGGCGGGGGGGGCGCTGCCCCGGGAGCGGGGGTCAAGGTGGTCGGAGGTGGGGCGGTGGTGGCAGGTGCGGACGGCGGCGGGGGCGCAGCGGCGGGTGGGGACTTGGGGATGGTCGGCGGCGGTACCGGCTGCGCCAGGACGGCCACCAGCACCGTGACCGTCCGTCCCTGCACCACGCGGTAGCCGGCCAGCACCATGCAACCACCGGCTTTCGTGGTGTAACCGGACTTGATGCCGACAACGCTGTTGGACCCGATCTCCGACACGACATTGGGAAGTGTCCCGACCAAGGGGAGGGTGACCGATTTCATGGCCACCACCTCGGCAAAGGTGGGATCGCCCATCCCGGCCGCGGCGATCCGCAGGCAGTCGGCCGCCGTCGACACCGAGTGCGGGTCGTAACCGCTGGCGTCGACGTAGTGGGTAGAGGTGGCCCCGAGCGACTGGGCGAGCGCATTCATCTTGGCCACGAACGGAGCCTGGCTCCCGGCGTCCCAGGCGGCCAGCGCGTAGGCGATGTCGTTGGCCGACTGGGTCAGGAGCGCCTCGAGCATCTGACGCTCGGTCAGTACTTCACCGGTGCGGACGGCCACGGTGGACTCGTCGTTGTGCAACTCGGCGTCGTACTCGGACACATCGTCGGTAGTGATGGTGATCATCGGCCCGCTGCCACCGGCGGCGACGGGATGATCACGGAGGACGACCACGGCATTGGCCATCTTGGTCAAGGACGCTATCGGAACGGGTGACTCGGGCCCCGACTGCTGCGAGTAGCCCAGGGAGGGTACCGACACCGCCCCTTGTCCCTTGGCCGGCCAGGGGAGGACCGGTTGGGCGCCGCCCACCGAAAGGGAAGAGGGGAGGTCGCCGACCAGGGTCGGCTGGGCCATCGGCCGGGTGATGCGTTGGGCCCCCGACCACCCGGCCGCCGTCAGGATGACCGCCAAGGCCAGGGCCAGGGCCCACTCCAGCCGTCGGTTGGCCCGTCGTCTCCGGGCCTGCCGCTCGGCCCGGCGTTCGGTACGCGGACGCCGGGCCCCTTCGTCCGGCCCGGCCGGCTCGCCACCCTCGATGATCGCAGTCTGCGGCTCGACCCGGCCGACCGGCGGCGCGGTGATGTCGACAGCGGCCGGCGGGGCCATGGGCAGGACTTCGTCACCTGGCGCCGACGCCTTGACGGCGACCGCGCCTTCTCCCGAGGGTACGGACACCAGGTCGGGATCCCGTGGCGCCTGGGGTCCTGCATCGGGTTCTTCCGAGGTCCGGTCGTTCAGCGGGCGTCCAATTCCTCGGGTGTCATCAGGACGGCGCGGGCCTTGGATCCCTCAGAGGGCCCGACGACCCCCCTCCGCTCCATGAGGTCCATCAACCGCCCGGCACGGGCGAAGCCGACCCGAAGCTTGCGCTGGAGCATCGAGGTGGAACCCAGCTGGGACCGGACCACCAGGTCCATTGCCTGGTCGAGGAGGTCGTCGTCGCCTTCCTCGCCACCCGAGGCCTGCCCCTCCCTTCCGACCACTTCCTCGATCCCGGCCACGACCTCCATCGGTCGTTGCCGCTTCCAGTGGGCCACCACGGCCCGCACCTCCTCCTCGCTGACCCACGGCCCCTGCAGGCGCTGCGGGTTCGACGAGGACGCGGTCAGGAGCAGCATGTCTCCCATCCCGATCAGCCGTTCGGCCCCGGGCTGGTCGAGAATCACCCGGCTGTCGGCCAGCGACGAGACCGAGAATGCCATCCGGGAGGGGATGTTGGCCTTGATGACCCCGGTGATCACGTCCACCGAGGGCCTCTGGGTGGCCAGCACCAGGTGGATCCCCACCGCCCGGGCCATCTGGGCGATCCGGCACACGGATTCCTCGACGTCCCTGGCCGCCACC
>DATKRZ010000106.1:0-39639 GCA_035531955.1 Acidimicrobiales bacterium
CAGTAGGTGGTGGAAACCCCCACCTTCAGCGAGCTCTCCCGTGCCGCGTTGAGCATCTGCTGGGCGGCCACCAGCACCGAGAGGTCGCCCCGGACCCGGACCCGGCCCGAGCCCAGTGCGTCGGCCGGGGTCAGCTCGCCCTTCGACATCGCCACCGCGTCCTCGTAGGACAGGGCGATGACCACGTCGGCCGGGGCGCTCCCGGGACCATCCGCCCCCGTCCCGTCCGGATCGGGACCATCCACGGGCTCGAGCTCGAGGCGGAGGCGGAGGGCACCGTCGTCGAACCGCAGGATCAGGCGGACGTCCCCGTCGGGCGAGCCCCTGACCTCCTGGGCCATGGTGAAGTGGCCATCCGCGGCGGCCAGGCCGGCGTCGGGCCCCGGCCCCGGCACCCCCCGCAGGGCCACGTTGAACTCGTCGGCCCAGGCGGGACTCAGAAACCGGGCCACGACCGCCTCACTCCTGCCCGGCGGCCCCGACGTGGTCCGGGACGGGGATGCCGTGGACGAGGGACCGAGGCTGCACCGCGGCCGGCCCGGTCGCCGGCGAGGTGGCGGAGGCCTCGGTGGCCGACCGCTTCTTCCGCTTCAGGATCTTGCGACCGAGCCACGCCACCGGATCGTATGACGCGTCGACCACCCGCTCCTTGAGGGGGATGATGGCGT
The DNA here is from genome assembly GCA_035531955.1 of Acidimicrobiales bacterium. Lineage (GTDB taxonomy): Bacteria > Actinomycetota > Acidimicrobiia > Acidimicrobiales > RAAP-2 > Bog-756. Next base: position 669 of record DATKRZ010000106.1, read on the forward strand.
TGTCGGTGATCTTGATGTGCTCGGGGCACACCTCGGTGCAGCACTTGGTGATGTTGCACTTTCCCAGACCCTGCTCCTGCTGGAGCAGCAGGCGCCGATCGTTGACGTCGAGGGGGTGCATCTCCAGCTCGGCCGCCCGGGCGAAGAACCTCGGCCCGGCGAACGCGGTCTTGTTCTCCTCGTGGTCGCGCATCACGTGGCACACGTCCTGGCAGAGGAAGCACTCGATGCACTTGCGGAACTCCTGGCTCCGTTCCACGTCGATCTGCTGCATGCGGTAGCCGCCCACCTCCCGCTCGTCGGCGGTCTTCGGCCGCGGTTCGAAGGGGGGGATCCGCTTGGCCACCTCGTAGTTGTAGGAGACGTCAGTGACCAGGTCGCGCAGGATCGGGAAGGCCCGCATCGGTGCCACGGTGACCGGCTCCCCGGCCGGCAGGGTGTCCATCCGGGTCATGCACAGGAGGGACGGGCGCCCGTTGATCTCCGCGGAGCACGATCCGCACTTGCCGGCCTTGCAGTTCCACCGGCAGGCCAGGTCGGGGGCCTGGGTGGCCTGGACGCGGTGGATGACGTCGAGGACCACCTCGCCCTCCTGGGCCGGCATCGTGTACTCGGCGAACTCGCCCCCGGTCTCGTCGCCCCGCCAGACCCGCATGGTGACCTGCTCCCCCGCGCCCAGTTCGGCGGTCTCCTCGGTCATCAGGCGGTCTCCTCGAGCAGTTCCTTCAGGTCGTCGGGCATCACCGGGATCGGCTCCGGGCTGACGTCGATGGACCGGATCGACGGGGTGGCGCCGACCCCGCCGCTCCCGCCGTCGGGGGGGATCCGAAGGACGAAGTTCACCAGTCCCATCGCGGGCACCGGCTTCGGGAAGTCGTCGCGGGTGTGGCCGCCGCGGCTCTCCTTGCGGTTGATGGCCCCGAGAGTCGTGCATCTGGACACCGTGAGCATGGACGGGAGGTCGGTGGTCAGGTTCCACGCCGGGTTGTAGCGGCGCCCTCCGCTGAGAGACACCTGCCCGGCCCGATCCTCGAGCTCTTCGAGCCGGCCCAGGGCCTCGTCGAGCTCGGGGCCGGTCCGGATGATGCCGACCAGGCTCTGCATGGTCTCTTGGAGGTCGTGGTGGATGTCGTAGGGGTTCTCGCCGTCCTCACGGGCGAACGGGGCGACTGCGGCCTCGACGGCCGTCGCCACCTCACCCTGGTCGACACGGGCGGCGCCGAGCCGGTCGGCGGCGAATTCTGCGGCGCCGATGCCGGCCCTCCTCCCGAACACCAACAGGTCGGAGAGGGAGTTGCCGCCCAGGCGGTTGGCGCCGTGCATCCCCCCGGCCACCTCGCCGGCGGCGAACAGCCCGTCCACCGTCGAGGCCGCCGAATCGGCGTCCACCCGCACTCCCCCCATGATGTAGTGGCAGGTCGGTCCCACCTCCATGGCCTCGGCGGTGATGTCCACCCCGGCCAACTCCTTGAACTGGTGGTACATGGAAGGAAGGCGTCGCCGGATGTCCTCGGCGGTCCGCCTGGTGGCGATGTCCAGGAAGACGCCGCCGTGAGGGCTTCCCCGACCGGCCTTGACCTCGGTGTTGATCGACCGGGCCACCTCGTCGCGGGGGAGCAGCTCCGGCGGCCGGCGACCGGCGGCGTGGTCGTCGTACCACTTGTCCGCCTCGTCCTCCGAGTCAGCCGTCTCCGCCGCGAACATGGCGGGTATGTACTCGAACATGAACCGCTTCCCCTCCGAGTTGCGCAGCACACCGCCGTCGCCCCGCACACCCTCGGTCACCAGGATCCCCCGGACGGAGAGGGGCCACACCATGCCGGTCGGGTGGAACTGGACCGACTCCATGTCGATGAGATCGCCACCCGCCCACAACGCCATGGCGTGGCCGTCGCCGGTCGACTCCCATGAGTTGGACGTGTACATCCAGCTCTTGCCCACGCTGCCTGTGGCCAGCACCACCGCCTTGGCCGTGAACACCACGAACTCACCCGAGGGCCGCCAGTAGCCGACCAGCCCGGACACCGCGCCGTCTGCATCGCGGAGCAGGCGGAGCACCTTGCATTCCATGAACACCTCGATGCCGTCGGCCACCGCCTTCTGCTGGAGGGTGCGGATGAGCTCGAGGCCGGTCCGGTCGCCGATGTGGGCGAGCCGGGCGAACCGGTGGCCGCCGAAGTCGCGTTGGAGGATCAGCCCGTCCTCGGTCCGGTCGAACAGGGCGCCCCACTCCTCGAGCTCGCGCACCCGGTCGGGCGCCTCTTGGGCATGGAGCTGGGCCATGCGCCAGTTGTTGAGCATCTTGCCGCCGCGCATCGTGTCGCGGAAGTGGACCTTCCAGTCGTCCTCTTCGTAGACGTTCCCGAGCGCGGCGGCGACGCCGCCCTCGGCCATCACGGTGTGGGCCTTTCCCAGGAGCGACTTGCACACCAGGGCGGTGCGCATCCCCTTCGACCGGGCTTCGATCGCCGCCCGCAGCCCCGCACCGCCGGCGCCGACGACGATCACGTCGAAATCGTGGGTCTCGTACTCAGCCATGTGCCCGATCCCCTCAGAAGTGGAAGCCGTAGTCGTGGATGGTCCCGCTGGCCACCAGCCGGACATAGAAGTCGGTGAAGCCCACGAAGACCAGGCTCGTCCAGGCGAACAGCATGTGCCTGGCGTTGAGCGGGGTGAGGGCCTTCCAGATCCGGTGGCGGACGGGCGAGGCGGAGAACTGCTTGACCCCCCCACCGCACAGGTGGCGGCAGGCGTGGCAACTGAGCGAGTACAGCCACAAGAGGGCGGCGTTGATCAACAGGACGGCGGTGCCCACGCTGAATCCGATCCCGAGCCCCGGCTGGCGGAAGGCCACGATGGCGTCGATGGTCAGGATGGTGTTGAAGACGAGGAGGATGTAGAAGAAGTAGCGGTGGATGTTCTGCAACAACAGGGGGAAGCGGCTCTCGCCGGTGTAGGACCCGTGGCCGTCGGCGACCGCACAGGCCGGGGGGGCCAGCCAGAACGACCGGTAGTAGGCCTTGCGGTAGTAGTAGCAGGTCAGGCGGAAGCCCAGCGGGAAGATCAGGATCAGCAACGCCGGCGACACGGTCCACCAGGTGATCACCGTTCCCGGATGGCTCCCCGGCACGCAGCTGGCCGTCAGGCACGGCGAGTAGAACGGCGAGATCAGGTCGCGGTTGAGGGACGCTCCCGCGTAGTAGTTCTTGTTCACGAAGGCGGCCCAGGTGGAATAGGCCACGAAGGCTGTCAGCACGGTCACGGTGACCACCGGCTGGACCCAGTAGCGGTCCTTGCGCAGGGTCGGCACATCGGGGCCGCCCCGAGCCCCTCCCAGTATCACCGGGGTTACCTTGGCGTCCTCCAACGTGGTCAAGTCGACTCTCCCTTTTCGGGTCCCTAGCGGCCACTTTGCGCGCAGGCCCAATGGCCTGGACCGCTGACGGACCATCATCTTTCCATCCCGGCGCCCCGGTTGCGAAACCATCGGTGCCGGGCGGCCCCGATGGGCCCGGCGGCCCGGCCGCCGCCCCGGAGGCGGATCGTGCCGCGTAGGCTGCGCCCATGAGCCCGTCGGACACCCCTGACCCCGCCGACGCCGAGGCGCCACCCCTGGACCTGGGCACCCGGTTGACCCCTCCTCCGGACATCACCACGCTCGGCCGGCTGCGCACTGCCGGCTGGCGGTCGATCCCGGTTGCCGAGGAGATCCGCCGCAACGCCGCCGCCCGGATCGCCGCCGGCCGGCCGCTGGTGACCGGTGTGCTCGGCTTCGAGCACACCGTGCTGCCCCAGCTGGAGAACGCGATGCTCGCCGGACACGACGTGATCATGCTCGGGGAGCGGGGCCAGGCGAAGACACGGATCATCCGGTCGCTGGTCGGCCTGCTCGACGAGTGGCTGCCCGTCGTGGCCCACTCCGAGATCAATGACGACCCGTTCCATCCGATCTCCCGGTTCGCCAAGGACCTGTTGGCGGAGGCCGGTGAGGACCTGCCGGTGGCGTGGGTGCACCGGAGCGAGCGCTACGGGGAGAAGCTGGCCACCCCCGACACCTCCATCGCCGACCTCATCGGCGAGGTGGACCCCATCCGGGTGGCCGAGGGCCGCTACCTCTCCGACGAGCTAACCATCCACTACGGACTGGTGCCCCGGCTCAACCGGGGGATCTTCGCGGTCAACGAGCTCCCCGATCTGGCCGAGCGGATCCAGGTGGGCCTGCTCAACGTCCTCGAGGAGCGGGACGTGCAGATCCGCGGCCACCGGGTCCGCCTGCCCCTCGACATCGTGCTGGTGGCCACGGCCAACCCCGAGGACTACACCAACCGGGGCCGGATCATCACCCCGCTCAAGGACCGCTTCGGCGCCCAGATCCGCACCCACTACCCGCCGGATGCGGCCACCGAGCTCGAGATCGCCGAGATGGAGGCCTCCCTGCCGGGCGCCGGGAGCGAAGGCGGCCGGGCGCAGACGGGACTCCCGAGGGTCGAAGTGCCGGCCTTCATGGCCGAGGTGGTCGCCGAGCTGAGTCAGCTGGCCCGTGAGAGCCCCCACCTGAACCAGCGCTCCGGTGTCTCGGTGCGGTTGACCATCGCCAACTACGAGACGCTGGTGGCCAATGCCACCCGTCGCGCCCTCCGCAACGGGGAGACCGAGGCGGTCCCCCGGGTGTCCGACCTCCAGGCCCTGGTGTCATCGAGCCAGGGGAAGGTGGAGATCGAGACGCTCGAGGAGGGGCGCGAGGAGATCCTGATGTCCCAGATGCTCTCGGCCGCGGTGCTGCTGGTGTTCCGTCGGCGGGTCCAGCTGGCCGACCCCCAGGGGGTGATCGCCGCCTTCACGGCCGACACCGTCGTGCACGCAGGGGACGACCTCCCGGATGCGGCCTACACGGGCACGCTCACCCAGATGCCCGCTCTGTCGGCGCCGGTACTCAAGCTGACCGCCGGGTCCGAGGACCCGGGGGTGGTGGCCAGTGCGTTGGAGTTCCTGCTTGAGGGCCTGCACCTCACCAAGCGACTCAACAAGGAGGCGGCCGGCACCCGCGCCACCTACCGGGGCCGCGGATGACCTGGCGGTTCGACTACCGGCGTTGGGACGGCACCCAGGACTCGTTGGTCGACGACACCGACTCGGTGCTGTCGCAGTTGACCGACGACGTGTTGGCCAACGGTGACCTCCACGAGGCCCTGCAGCGGATGCTCAACCGGGGGTGGCGTACCCCGGACGGACAGCAGGTCCAGGGATTGCGCGACCTGCTGGACCAGCTCCGCCTCGAGCGTGAGGAGCAGCTCGACAGCGGCGACCTCGGCGGCGCCTACCGGGAGATCGCCGAGGAGCTGGCCCAGGTGGTGGCCGAGGAGCGCGCCGGCATCGACCAGCTCGAGGAGGACGCCCGTCAATCGGGGGACCAGCGTCGCCAGGAGGTGACCGACGAAGTGGCCGGCGAGCGGCGGATGCAGCTCGACCTGCTCCCGGGCGACCTGGCCGGAACGGTCCACGGTCTCCAGAATTACGAGTTCGTCTCCTCCGACGCCCGCCAGCACTTCGAGGAACTGGTCGAGCGACTGCGCGAAGAGGTGGCCAAGACCTACTTCGACCAGATGTCGGAGGCACTCTCCAATCCCGACCCCGAGCAGCTGGCCCACATGCGCGAGGCCTTCGACGCACTGAACCGGATGATCGAACAGCGCGAGGCAGGCGAGGAGATCGACCCGTCCTTCGAGTCCTTCATGGAGGGGTACGGCGATCTGTTCCCCGGGGACCCCGCCACCCTCGACGAGCTCTTGGAGCAGCTGGCCGCCCGGATGGCCGCGGCCCAGGCCATGTGGAATTCGATGTCCCCGGCCCAGCGGGCCCAGCTCCAGGGACTGGCCGAGTCGCTGCTCGAGGACCTCGACCTGCGGTGGCAGGTCGACCGGCTGGCCCGCAACCTGCAACAGGCCTTCCCCGGCGCCGGCTGGGACCAGCGGTTCCGGTTCAGCGGCGACGAGCCGATGGGGATGGGGGAGGGGACCGACGCCGCCGGCCGGCTCCGCGACCTCGATGAGCTCGAGAGCTTCCTGCGTTCGGCGAACTCGCCGGCATCACTGTCCGAGGTGGACCTCGACAAGGTCCGCCAGCACCTGGGCGAGGAGGCGGCCCGCTCACTCGACCGCCTCTCGAAACTGGCCAAGCAACTGACCGATGCCGGGCTCATCGATCAGCGCGAGGGGCGCTACGAGCTGACCCCCAAGGGCATCCGCAGGATCGGCCAGCAGGCGCTGGCCGACCTGTTCGGCCAGCTGACCAAGGACCGGGTGGGCAACCACCGCACCACCTGGACGGGCACCGGCCACGATCGTGAAGAGACCACCAAGGCGTATGAGTTCGGCGATCCCTTCAACCTCGACCTGTCGCGGACCGTGCACAACGCGGTGCGCCGGGCCGGGAGCGGCGTGCCGGTCCGGCTGTCCCCGGACGACTTCGAGGTGATCCGGACGGAGGCCCTCACCCGGTCGGCGACCGTGCTGCTCCTCGACCTCTCGCTCTCGATGCCGATGCGTGACAACTTCGTCCCGGCCAAGAAGATGGCCCTTGCCCTCCACACCCTGATCACCTCGCGTTTCCCCCGCGACTACCTGGGTCTCGTCGGGTTCTCCGAGGTGGCCCGGGTGATCGAGGCCGAGGACCTGCCCACCGTGAGCTGGGACTACGTCTACGGGACCAACCTGCAACACGGGCTGATGTTGGCCCGCAAGATGCTCGCCCACCAGCAGGGGACCAAGCAGATCATCCTGGTCACCGACGGAGAGCCCACCGCGCACATCATCCCGGATGAGGACGGGGTCGGCTACGACGTGTACTTCAACTATCCCCCGGTGCCGAAGACCCTCGAGGTGACCCTGGCCGAGGTGATGCGGTGCACCCGGGCGAACATCACCATCAACACCTTCCTGCTCGATCCCGATCGCGGGCTTCAGGGCTTCGTCGAGCAGCTGGCCCGGATCAACCGGGGCCGGACCTTCGCTACTTCGCCCGACGAGCTCGGGGACTACGTCCTGGTCGACTTCCTGGCCCACAAATCGGCAGTCCGGAGGCGCGGCCGCCGGGCCGTCTGAGGCGCCGTGGGAAACGAGCCCGCGGACACGGCTGATTGGGCGCGACCCGGTGCGGCGTATGTCGACCAGGCCGACTTCTTCGAGCCCGACTGGCCGGACAGCCCTCTGGGGCGACAATTACCCGAGGCTTCTCCGGATCACGCGGCGCGACGACCCGTCCAACCGCTTCAGGGTCCACCACTGCGTCGGAAGCGACTCGGCGCGCCCGCCCGGTCGGCCCCAGCCCGGCCGGCGGTCATCGCCCACGGTCCCGAGATCCGGTTGATCCGGTCCAACCCCGGTCATCGCACCTGCTCAGGACCGCGGTTCGGACCCGCCGCGGCGGTCCGTCGTCCGCCCCGCCAGGTCCGTCGGCAACCCGGCAGATGACCTCCGGCGCATCCGGCCGGCACCCGTCAACCCCGTCCACCTGCTCTTGCGCTCCCGTTCACAAGCATGTTCTCCTTGCGTTTCCCCCGCCGATCGTCAAAGATGACATATCTGTAGTTACATCGGTGCTATGCGATTTCGCCCGAAACCGTGTGGATGAATGGGAGGGAGACCCGTCAATGGACATGGCGTCATTGATGTACGAACCCCAAGAGCGCAGCTGGCAGACCAAGGCGAACTGCATGGGGGTCGACCCTGATCTCTTCTTTCCCGAGCGGGGCGCATCGACCCGCGAGGCGAAGGAGGTGTGCCGGGGGTGTGTCGTCAGGGACGACTGCCTCGAGTACGCGCTGGCCAACGGCGAGAAGTTCGGGATCTGGGGCGGGCTCTCCGAGCGCGAACGCCGCCGCCTGCGGCGTCAACGGGCCATGCAGCGGCGGGCCAACGTCAGCGCCTGACCCGGCCGCGTCCCGGGGAGGCGGCAGCTGAATACGAACGCCGGCGACCGCCCCGGTCACCTCTCGGCCATGCGGGCTTCGATGGTCCGGGCCTCGTCGAGGTCGAGCTCCGCCCAGCGACGGCGGGGAGCCGACGCCAGGACGGCACGGGGGACGAGGCCGACCAGCTCGGCGCGCAGTACCGAACATCCGTTCGCCTCTGCCCCCACCGCCACCGTGTCATAGATGTCGGCCACGGAGGTCGCCGCCGGGTCGATCAGATTGAGGCTCACCTGTGCTCCCGTCTCGACCGCCAGGCCGAGGCCACGGACCGTCGGGCTCCGCAGCCCGCCGGCCAGGGAGCGGGCCACCGACAGCACCGACGGCAGTCCAACCGACCGCTCGACCCCGGGGGCACGTGCGATCCACACGTTGTAGGCGACCATGACCGGCCGGGCCCCCACCGCCGAGGCGCCTGCGGTGGGATGGGGATCCCGTGGCCCGGTGTCCGGCGCCAGCGATCGGAAGGCCGACCGCCGGACCTCGGGAAGCGAGCGCTCCGGGCCGTAGAGGAAGCACGGGAGCCCGAGGTCCTCGCCGGCCCATCGGGCAAAGCGGTCCCTCGCCTCGACGATCTGGTCCCAGTACTTCCCGTTCGCCCGGTCGTCGGACAGGGGGACGAACGGCACCACGTCCGCGGCGCCCAGCCTCGGGTGGATGCCGGTGTGGGCGCGCAGGTCGATGCGGGCCACCGCCACGGCGACGAGTCGACGGGCCGTGTCCTCGACGAGGTCCAACGGTCCGCCCAGGGTCAGGACCGAACGGTTGTGCTCCCGATCGGAGTGGACGTCGATGACCGCCTCCGCCGCGGCATCACGGATGGCTTCGACGACCGACCGGTCGCGGCCCTCGCTGACGTTGATGACGCACTCGGCCATTGCCCGTCGGTCGGGCACGCCAGTCGCCGGAAATCAGCTCTAAACGGAGATCGGGCGTCCGACCCGGCGCCTGCGGAGCATCCGCCGGCGCTCACGCTCGGACTTGCCGCCCCACACCCCGTGATCGACGCGCTCGTCCAGTGCGTACTGGAGGCACTCCTCGGCCACGGGGCATTCCGCGCAGATGCGTTGCGCCTTCTGTACGCCGACGCCGTCGCTCGGGAAGAAGATGGTGGGAGAGAGGTCCTTGCACTTCCCCACGCTCATCCATTCCGTACCCATGGTTCCTCCATCGATTTTCGAGGAGGCCGCGCAGGGTTCGAGACCGATGGGCGAACCCTGGTGCCGCCGCCATCCGTTGCCCCACTAGTGTCGCATTCCGAAGTGTCGGGCGGTGGGAAATGAGCCACTATTGACGGAATCCTCACAATATTCTTACGGCGCACCAGGGCCTTCTTATGAAGGCGGTGACGAGGAGGCCTTGGACCGGCTCCCGGGCGGGACCCCACCGGAACGATCGAACCTACGGCCACCCCCCCAAAGCGTCCCCTCGCTGCCTCTGCCCCCTTCCTGGTCCCCGGCACCCGGTGCTCCGGCGCCGTCCCCCCCGGCCTGGGGCGCCCCCCCTGCCGCCCCGTACCCGGCGGCTGCTCCTGCGGGCACCCCCTACCCCGGCGCCTACCCGGGCTACCCGCCCGGACCGGCCTACCCGCCCGGACCGGCCTACCCGGCCTACCCCGACGGGTACGGAGCACCCCCGAGCGCGCCCTACTCCTACGGGTATCAGGATCCCTACCGGTACCAAGGGCTGTCGTCCTCCCGGGTGGTCCGCCACACGCTGCGTCGGCGGACGTGGGCGTGGGTGGTGGTCGTCACCGCGGTGCTGGCCGCGCTGGTGGGCGGGCTGGTCGGGGCGGTGGTCGGGGCCGGAAGCCAGCAGACGGTCGTCGAGAAGTTCTTCCCCAACCGGAGCGCACTGGTCCGGCCGCAGGACGTCCAGGCGGTGCTGGCCAAGGTCGAGCCGGCGGTCGTGTCCATCGACAGCCAGTCCGGCTCGACCGGCACCTCGGCGGGAGGCGACATCGTCCAGGCCGCCGGCAGCGGCATGATCCTCACCCCGGACGGAGAGATCCTGACCAACGACCACGTCGTCGCCGGCGCGTCGTCGGTCACCGTGACGCTGTTCGGCCAGACCCGGGCGCTGCCCGCCCACGTGGTGGGGAACGACCCGGGCAACGACCTCGCCCTGGTACGGATCGACCAGGCGTCGAACCTCCCGACCGTCACCTTGGGCGACTCGGGCCAGACCCGGGTGGGCGACGCGGTGCTGGCCATCGGCAATGCGCTGGCGCTGGCCGGCGGGCCGACGGTGACCGAAGGCATCGTCTCGGCGGAGAACCGCTCGCTCTCGGCCCAGAACGACAGCGGGCAGACGGAGAACCTCACCGGGCTGCTCCAGACCGACGCCGCCATCAACCCTGGGAACTCGGGTGGCCCCCTGGTCAACAGCCAGGCCCAGGTGGTCGGCATGAACACCGCCGTGGCCTCGAGCAGCACGGGGAACGCCCCCACCCAGAACATCGGGTTCGCCATCACCGTCGACTCGGTCAAGCCCCGTCTGGCCGAGTTGCGACAAGGTGGGACCGGGGGGACGGGCGGGACCACCCCACCGACCGGTCCGGTGGCCAATTCGGCCTACATCGGGGTGACGGTGGGCCAGGTCACCCCGGCGCTGCAGCAGAGCGACCGGCTCACGCCCTCGTCCGGGGCGCTGATCCTGTCGGTGCAACCCGGGAGCCCGGCCCAACAGGCGGCGCTGCAGGTCGACGACGTGATCGTCTCCCTCGACGGCAAGGCGATCCAGAGCCCCGGCGACCTGACGGCAGCCATCCACCTGCTCAGGCCCGGCGACCATGTCGTCATCGGGATCTACCGCGGGAAGAACCGGTTGAACGTGGATGTCACGCTCGGGGCCCGCCCGAGCGGCGGGTAGGCTCCGGGTGCCGCGAACCCAGGAGGGCCCACTGCCATGACGCCGGAAACCGACGAACAGACGCTCCCCGGCGAGGACGAGGAGCAGCTGCCTCCCGTCGGCCACGTCCGGGTCGTGTACCTCGGACCGGTCGCCCCCCACTGGGAGGTCCGGTCCGATTTCGGAGAGCCCGCCCTCATCGAGGAGTTCCGCCGCCGGACCATGGCCCGCCTGGTGCTGCTCCCGCCCCATGATCCGCAGTACCGGCGCAACCGCGAGCGGGTGGTCCGCGACGCCGAGCGGGAGAACATCCTGCTCGAATGGGACCTCGGCGTCCCCGAGGAGGAGACGGCCCCCGCACCGGCCGAATCGGCCCCGGGCCCCGAGCCCGGGACGGCAGGCCCGGCCGGGAGTTGATCCGTCGGCTCTCGGGCCGGGTCAGGCGTCGAGTTCGGGGAGGGCGATCCGCTCGAGCCAGAGGCCGGGCGCGTCGACCTCCGACGGAGTCGGGAGGTTGCTGGAGGAGGCCCACAGCTTCGAGAGACCTTCGTCGCCGGCCCGCTCCAGGATACCGGCGATGAAGGCCCGGCCCCGGTCGACCTGCGGTTGGTCGAGGTCGAGCCCGAACAGCGCCCCGGCGGCCTCCTCGCCCTTGCCCCGCTCGATCCGCCGGCGGTACCAGGCCTCGGCCAGCTGGGTGTGCGATCCGACGAGCTTGGTCCCCACCACGTCGGCCACGTGATCGGCATAGCCGTCGATGACCACCGCCAGCGCCGTCAACTGATCGGACGACCGCCGTGACTCGGGGGTCAGCAGCTCTCCGAGCAGGGCCTCGGGATCGTTGAACATACCCTGCAGCGACCCCAGATCAGCGCCCTCACCGCCCATACCGCCCGGGTCGCCCAGTGCCGCCAGGCGCCCGGTCAGGTTCTGCTGGGCCGTCGCCGTGGACCCGGCCAACTCGAACAGGAGCTCCTCCATCCTCGTCCGGACGTGGGGCCGGGTGAGCACCGAGTTGGAGGCCAGCTCGCGGGCGCACACCCAGAGCAGCGCCTCCTCCTCGGGGAGGCTCCAGTCATCGGCGAACGAGGCGATGTTGGCCGTCACCAAGAGGAGCTCGTCCGAGGGCGCCCAGGGAAGGGCCAGGGGATATTGACCGAGGGCACGCTGGGAGAGGTGCCCGACCACGGAGCCGACCTGGAGCCCGAAGAACATGGGCCCGATGGCCGTGGCCCAGCGGCCGAGGAGCTCACCGAGGCCCCCCGCCGGATCGTCGGCGGCCAGGGGGTCGAGCTCCTCGCCGCCGCCAGGCGCCGGTGTCGCCGGCGACGGTCCTGCCACGGGCGCCATCGAGGTCAGCACGGCCCGCCACGACTCGAGCGCCCGCACCGTCCAGTCTCCCCGACCCACGGCCACGCAACTCAACCGGCGGCCGTCGGGGGCCACGGCCAGGCCGGTGACCTCGCTCACATTGAGCTCCGCCACCCGGGCCAACTGCTCCAGGCGGATCCGTTGGACCGGCTCGACGTTCGGTTCGGCCTCGCCGCCGGTGGCCACGTTGAGGGCGAAGGACCGGGTCATCTCCCACTGGTCCGGGGCATTGGTCCCGAGCATGTTCATGAGATCGCCGAGCAGGGACTGGAATGGGTTCCCCGCGTCCCCGGGCTCAGGCGGTGCCATGCCTTCATGCTACGGCGACGACCGGCTCCCCTGTGCACCGGGGCCGGGGCCGGCGAGCACCACGACCGTGGTCATCGGCACGCCCGCCCGGGTGAAGTCCACCTGCAGCGTCGTACCTGGACGGTCCGGGTACAGCCGGGTCTGGAGCTCGGCACTCGACCGGACCCGGCTGCCGCCGATGGCGGTGATCACGTCGCCAGCGGCCAGTTGGCCGACGGAGGCAGGGCTGTCCGCGTCGATCGAGTCGAGCAGGGCACCCCCACCGGTGGTGGCCGACGGTGCCACGGCACCTGTGGTGACCGACGTCGCCGGGGTGTTGGCGGCGGTGGTGGCCGTCGGGTGGGCGTCGCTGGCGTGGACCCCGAGCCACCCGTGGACCACCACACCGGAGGCAACGAGCTGCTGGGCGACGCCGAGGACGAGCTCGGCGGGGAGGAAGACCGAGACCGTCGAGGCGCCGTCGACCACCGTCTGGTCGAGGAGGCCCGAGACATGGCCGGCCCGGTCGAGGAGCGGGCACCCGAGGTCGTCACGGGACAGGGGGGTGTCGACGGCCGTGGCGGCGAAGGTGGTGGTCACCGAGTCGGCATTCAGCGCCCGCCCCGCCGAGACCACGGTGCCGGCGTAGACCAGCGGGGACGGGACGGCGCCGGTGCCCCTGCCGGGCTCCAGTGCCATGGCGATGGCTCCGGCGCCGGTGGAGGGATCGTTCCCGTCGAAGGTGGCGGCGGGCAGGTCATCGCCGATCCGCAGCACGGCGATCCCCGACGGTTGGTCGACGCCGACCATCTCGGCCGCCTGGCGGGAGCCCCCCGGCTCGATGACGGTGATCGCCTTGGCGGCGGAGACCGCTCCCCATGTCGTGACGATGATCCCGCCCGATTCGACCACCACACCGGTCGTGAGCGAGTTGCCCGACGACCGCTCGGCGCTGATGACAACGGTCGACGGCCGGATCGAGGACACCATCGACGCGATGGACGCCTTCCCGGCCGCTTGCCCCGTTCCCGGCTCGGTGGTCGGCGCCGCGGCCAAGAACGGGCGACCGGGCGTCGAGTCCGAGCCGTCCTGGTCACCGGTGCCCGCGGTGGCCATGACCACCCCGGCCGTGACCAGCGCTGCCACGATGCCGAGGGTGGTGCAGCCCACCACCCATGACCCGGAACGGGTCCGGCTCGCCGGCCTGCCGGATCCGGCGGGGACGGCCGTCGACCTGCTGGCGGCGGTGCCGGTCTCCGAGGGGTGGCGCCACAGGCGATCGTCGGGTGGGATCCACCCGCGCATCGGGTCCCGGTCGGCATCGTCCCCCCACTCGTCTCCGAGATCTCCTCCGGACCCGCTCCGGTCCACTCCGTCCACGCTGAGAGGATAGTGACGGCAAGGTCGTTTGGGACGTCGCCTCCGTCCGCGGACCCTACGATGAGGGCGTGGCTCGGGACCTCGCCATCGATCTCGGGACAGCCAATACCCTCGTTTACGCCAAGGGGCGGGGCATCGTGCTGAACCAGCCGACCGTCATCGCCCTCAACACCAGGACCCACGACGTCCTGGCTGTGGGGAACGAGGCGTGGAAGATGATCGGGAGGACGCCCGGCTACATCGTGGCGGTCCGTCCCCTGCGCGAGGGGGCGATCACCGATTTCGACATCACCGAGCGGATGATCCGCCTCCTCCTGCGCCGGGCGGGCATCACCAAGCTGAATCGTCCGCGGGTGCTGATCTGTGTACCGTCAGCCATCACCTCGGTGGAGCGCCGGGCGGTCAAAGAGGCGGCGCGGCGGGCCGGCGCATCCACTGCCCATCTCATCGAACAGCCGATGGCTGCGGCTATCGGGGCCGGGCTCGACATCCACGAGCCCATCGGCAACATGGTGGTCGACGTCGGGGGGGGAACCACCGAGACGGCGGTGATCTCGCTCGGCGGAGTGGTCGCCTCCCAGGCGATCCGCTGTGGCGGGTTCGACATGGACGCGGCCATTCAGCAGTACGTGCGCCAGGAGCACGGGATCGCCATCGGGGAGCGAACCGGCGAAGAGATCAAGTTGGCGATCGGCTCGGCCCTTCCCTACGCCGACGAGGTGAAGGCGGAGGTGAGGGGCCGGGAGGTGGTCACCGGCTTGCCCAAGACCGTGGTCCTCTCACCCGAGGAGATCCGGTACGCGCTGCGCGAGCAGGTCGACCTGATCGTCACCACCGTGGTCGGATGTCTGGGCGAGTCCCCTCCGGAGTTGGCCCAGGACATCATCTACGAAGGCATCCACCTGGTGGGTGGAGGGGCCATGCTGAGGGGACTGGCCAATCGGCTCGCCGACGAGACCGAGGTACCGGTCCACCTCGTGGCCACCCCGCTCGAGTGCGTGGTCCAAGGCGCCGGATTGTGCCTCGACTCGTTCGACAGCCTTCGGCCCATCTTCGCCGCCGCCGATTCCTGACGTACTCGGTCCAAGGCGCCGGCGTCGGTGGCGGCGGGTCACTCCACCGCCAACAGGTCCTCTGCCACCTGGCGGACCTGCCAGTCACGATCCTCCAGACATCGACGGAGTGCCGCTTCGACCGATGGACCGGTGAATGCGGCCAAGGCCACTGCCGCCCGGCGACGGACCGCCGGCTTGTCGTCGAGGGCGGAGAGCACCGCCGGCAACCCTGACGGGTCCCCGATGGCGCCCAACGCGGCCACCGCCGCCTCCCGGCACAGCGGATCGGTGTGGCCGGCGCCGGCCGATGCCAGCGCCGACAGGGCCGGAACCGACGAGTGCCGACCCTGCTCACCCAAGGACCAGGCGGCCATCTCCACCACGGAGGAATCGTCGTCCTCCAGGGCGGCGGCGATCTCCACCTCGGGCCACGCCCCCGCCAGTTCGCACCCTCGGCGCCGAACGGCGGGGGACGGGTCGACCAGCGCGGCGCGCAGGTCATCGTCGGTGAGGGCGCCGAGCCGGCTCAGCGCGCCCAGTGCGGTCGTCCGGACCGACGGCGACGTGTCCGAGAGGTCGGCGCGCCCCCTTTCCGCCTCGCCGCGGTGCCCGGCGAGCGCGGTGAGACGCCGGCGCCGGGTGACGTTGGCGTCGATGGGTTCCATGGCAGGCTTTCTGGCGGCATTGCCGGCACCCCCGCCCGATGCCGGTGGATCCGATGCACGAGGAGCGACCACCCCACCACTATGACCGAGCACGAGAACCACACGCCCGTCGGCATCCCTGCCCCCGAAGCCGGAGACGGGCCCGTCGGGGATCCCCCGGTCCCTGCGGTGACTGGGGCGCCATCCGATCCGCGCCGGACGGCCACCGCCGGCGGGGAGTCGCCGTCGCCGAGGCCGCGCCGGCGGCGTTGGCCCTGGGCGGTGTTCCTCGTGCTGGTGGTGGCCACGGCGGTGGCATCGCGCTGGAACCTCGACAGCTACGCCGTCCAACCCGGGACGGCGCAATCGGTGCAGCCGTTCATCACCGTCCCGGCCGACAAGAGCCATCGGGTGAGCCACCCGGTGCTGCTCACCGACGTACAGATCGGGAGAGTGACCGCCCTGACCTACCCCTTCTACTGGCTCCAGGGTGACACCAGTTTCGTGCCCTTGGGAGACGTGACCGGCGGGACCCCCCCCTCGCAACTCGATGCCCAGGGCCGGCTGGAGATGTCGCAGGCCGAGGCTTCGGCCAAGACCGCGGCGTTGCGGCACCTCGGGTACCAGGTGACCGCCACGCCGTCCGGCGCGGTCATCTTCGGCACCTTCCCGGGCACGCCCGCGTACCGGACGCTCAGCGTGGGCGATGTGGTCACCGCGGTCGACGGGGTTTCCACCCCGACGGCCCGGGCCCTGACCACCTCACTGGCAAGTCACCACTCCGGTCAGACCGTCTCGCTCACCGTCCGCAAGGGCGGCACCGCCGCGCCGGCGCCGGTGCCGGTCACCTTGAAGTCGACGGTCGTCGACCTCGGAGGCGGTCGCACCGCCACGCTCGACCTCGGGATCCTGCCGGAGGACCAGGTCGATTTCGGTTACCCCATCAACGTGACCATCAACGTGACCAACATCGGCGGGCCGTCTGCCGGCCTGGCCATGACCCTCGGGGTCATCGACGCCCTCACCGCCGGATCGGTGACCGGCGGTCGCACGGTAGCGGCGACCGGGACCATCGACAGCCAGGGCGATGTCGGCGACGTGGGTGGGGTCCCCCAGAAGACCGTGGCGGTCGAGAACGCCGGCGCCTCCCTCTTCCTCGTCCCGCCACAGGAGTACCAAAATGCGATGTCCAAGGATCGCCCCGGCCTGAAGATCTACGCGGTGTCCACCCTCGACCAGGCATTGTCGGTGCTCGCCGCACACGGAGGAACGGTGCCGGCGCCCGCGGCGGGTGCATCCCTGCACGCCACGGCAGCGGGATGACCGGATTCCCCGACCGGCGGTCGTAGGCTCTCGGCCATGGCAGAGGAACGACTGATGTCCATCTCCTCCTCGTCGCACCTGGCCCCTGACGACGTCGCCCGCCACTCGTTCACCTCGGTGCGGCGGGGATTCGATCCCAACGAGGTCCGTGCCTACCTCGAGTCGATCGCCGCCGGATTGAGGGGAATCGCCGAGCACGAGCACCAGCTCCTCTTGGAGCTCGCCGACGCCGAACACCGGGCGGCCCACCCGGTCCTCGACGAGCCCACACTCACCGCCGCCCTCGGCACCGAGACGGCGCGGGTGCTCCACAGCGCCCACGAGGTGGCGGCGGAGATGGTGGCCAAGTCGGAGGCGGAGGCCCATCGCCTGATGACCGAGGCCCGCGAGGAGGTCCAGCAGAGCCGGTCGGAGGGCGAGGCCCGGCTGGCCGAGCAGACGGCCGAGTCGGAGGCGGCCATCGAACAGCTGCGCCAGCGGACCGATCAGCAGGCTGCCGCCCGGCTCGAGGCGGCCCGGCAGGATGCCGAGGAGCTGATGACCCAGGCCCGCGAGCAGTGCCAGTCGATGGTGGACGAGGCTCAGGGACTGCGGGCCCGGGTACTGGCCGACCTGTCCAAGCGCCGGAAGGTCCTCCACGCTCAGATCGAACAGCTCCGGGCCGGCCGCGAGCGATTGGCCGGGACCGTGCAGGATGTCCGCAAATCGATCGATGCCATCGCCGACGACCTCTTCGCGGCGGAGGACAACGCCCGGATGGCGGCCGAGGCCGCGGGCCGCGAAGCCCTGGAACGCCCGGATGAAGGCACGCCCGAGGAGCTTGCCGCGCTCCTGCTGGCCGAGGAGTCAGAGGCCCGATCGGGCGCCCAGGGACCGGCGGGGGCCCCGGGCGAGATAGCGGCGCCGGTCGATTTCGACGACTTCGTCGACGGTCCGGTCGAGGAAGGAGCCAAGGCGCGACATCCGGAGGTCGAGGCTCCCGAGCCGACGCCGGGAGTCGAGTCGTCGGTCGACGTCCTGTTCGCAAGGATCCGCGCCGCCCGGGACGATTCCGACTCGGGGGACGGGGCTCCCCAGCCCGGGCCACCGGCCGGTGACGGGGCGGTCCGAGGTGCGAGCGAAGTCGGGGGCGGAGCCGACACGGCCGCCGGGCCGGAGCGTACGGATGATGCCGGCGGGCATCCGGACGGCGAGCAGGGCCCGGACCCCGGGGAGGAGTCGGTCGGGGGGGAGGGGCCCGGGACGGGGGAGGGGCCTCCCGAACCCAGCAGCCCGTTCGCCCTCCGCCGGGACGAGATGATCGCCCCGATCGTGAAGGCCCTGGCCCGCCGGCTGAAGCGAACCCTGCAGGACAGCCAGAACGATCTGCTCGACAACCTCCGGTCCAACGGATCGCGTTGGTCCGCCGACCTCCTCCCGGAGACCACGGAGCATCTCGACGCCTACTCCACGGCGGCCCTGCCGGCCTTGGAGCAGGCGTCCGAGGCCGGGTTCTCGTTCGCCGGGACCGGGGCGTCCGGCGGGCTCCCGACCGAGGTGCTGGTGGGGATCGCCCACGGCCTGGCCGAGGAGGTGGTGGTCCCCCTCCGCCGCCGGCTCTCCGATGACCAGGGGGTGGCCGAAGCCGAGGAGTCGGTGGCCGCCGAGCATGTGGGCTCGGCCTTCAGGGAGTGGAAGGGTGAGCGGATCGTGCGGCTGTCGGGCGACTTCGTGGTGGCGGCCTTCTCTGCGGGGACCATCGCCGCCGCCGAAAGGAAGAAATCCGCCGAGTTGGAGTGGATCGCAGTTCCCGGCTCCGGGGACGAGCCATGTCCGGACTGCGAGGACAACGGACTGAACGGCTCCCAGGAGCCCGGCAGGGAGTTCCCCACCGGGCACCCTCGACCCCCTGCACATCCGGGGTGTCGATGCTTACTCGCACTCTCTGCCACCTAGGCTGCAGCCCGTGCGCCCCCCCAGCGACCTGCCCCAGACCTCGCCTCCCGGTTCGCGCCGTCGACGCCGGGGCATCATCATCGGCCTGATCATCCTGGTCATCGTCATCGCCTCGCTCCGGACCTTCGCCGTCTTCTACACCGACGCGCTCTGGTTCTCCTCGGTGTCGTTGCACTCGGTGTGGGTCAAGCTGTTGGGGATCAAGGCAGGGCTGATGCTGACCTTCTCGGCCATCTTCGCCGCCATGCTGCTGGCCAGCCTGCTGGTGGCCGAGCGCCTCGCCCCCAAGGGCCCGTCGCTCGACGCCGAGGACGAGTTCGTCAAGCGGTACCAGGAGGTCGTCGGCCCCTATGCCCGATGGCTCCGGGTCGGCGTGGTCATCGTCCTGTCCCTGATCGTCGGCTCCCAGGCCATCGGGCAGTGGCAGAACTGGATCCTCTTCTCCAACAGCAGCCAGTTCGGGGCCACCGACCCCCAGTTCCACCGCAACGTCGGCTACTACGTGTTCACCCTGCCCTTCCAACAGTTCCTCGTCCACTGGGCGCTGGTGGCACTGTTCGTCGTGCTGCTGGTCACCGCGCTCAGCCACTACCTCAACGGCGGGATCCGGATGCAGGGATCACGTCCGAGGGTGCTCCCGGCGGTGAAGGCCCACATCTCGGTCATCCTCGGCCTGCTGGCCCTGGTCAAGGCCGTCGGCTACTACCTCGCCCGTTTCAATCTGGACCTGTCGAGCAACGGGTTCACGCAGGGCGCCGGCTACACCGACGTCAACGCCAGACTCCCCGCTCTCGAACTCCTCATCCTGGTGTCGTTGGCCGCGGCAGCCCTGTTGATCTACAACCTCCGGCGCCAAGGTTGGGCACTCCCCGTCCTGGGTGTCGGGCTCTGGTTTCTGGTGGCGCTCACCGCCGGCACCATCTACCCCGCCGCCGTCCAGGCGCTGAAGGTGACCCCGTCGCAGAACACGTTGGAGCGTCCCTACATCCAACGCAACATCGATGCCACCCGCACGGCCATGGGCATCGACAACGTCCAGAGCGTCCCCTTTCCCGCATCGACGACGCTCACCGCCTCCCAACTGTCGGCCACCTCCGCCGACACCTTGGCCAATGTGCGGCTGTGGGATCCCCAGCAGACCCAGCCCACCTATGACAAGAAGCAGGACATCCGCTCGTACTACCAGTTCAACGGCCTGGCCGTGGACCGCTACAAGGTCAACGGGACGGAGACCCCGACCATCGTCGGGGTGCGGGAGATCAACGACGCCGACCTCCCGTCCACCTCATGGGTCAACACCATCCTCCAGTACACCCACGGGTACGGGATGATCATCTCTCCGGCCAACTCGGTGAACGGCAACGGTGAGCCGGTGTTCGCGGTGGGGGATGTGCCGCCGAGCTCCAACAGCGGACTGCCCACCGTGACCCAGGCCTCCGTCTACTTCGGCCTCAACAACGCCGGCTACGTCGTCGCCAATACCAAACAACCCGAGCTCGACTTCCAGTTGACCAACCAGAACAACGTGGAGACCCACTACGGGGGCAACGGCGGGGTGCAGCTCTCGTCGTTCTTCAACCAGGCCATGTTCGCCCTCCGTTTCAGCGACCTGAACCTGCTCATCTCGAACCAGATCACCGACAAGTCCCGCATCATGTTCGATCGAGGGGTCCAGGCACGGGTGTCCAAGGCCGCCCCCTTCCTCAACCTCGACGCGGATCCCTACCCGGTGCTGATCGGGGGACACATCGACTGGGTGCAGGACGCCTACACCACGACCGACAACTACCCCTACGCCCAGAATGCCGACACCAGCGCCGTGGCGCAGGGGAGCGGGCTCTCGGGCACCTTCAACTATGTTCGCAACTCGGTGAAGGTCCTGATCGACGCCTACACCGGCCATATGACCTTCTACGTGATGGACCCGAGCGACCCGATCATCCAGACCTACCGGAAGGCGTTCCCGGGAATGTTCACGCCGGCATCGGAGATGAGCGCCGAGCTGAGAGCGCATCTCCGCTATCCCGAGGACATCTTCGCCGTGCAGGCCACCGCCTACGGGAAGTACCACATCACCAAGGCGGCCAATTTCTACAGCGCGGCGGACGCCTGGACGTTGTCGCCGTCGCCGGGTTCGGGCTCCCCGGTCCAGGCCCTGGCCACCACCCTGACCACCAACGCCCAGGGCCAGCAGGTCTCCACCGGCCAGTTGGCACGGATGGCACCGATCTACCAGGAGCTGCGGGTACCGGGCCAGGCGCAACAGTCCTTCACGCTGCTCGACGCCTACGTTCCGGTGTCGACCCAGAGCCAGATCCAGACCTTGTCAGGATTCATCATCGCCGGCTCCGACCCCGGTCACTACGGGCAGCTCGAGACGTTCGTCACGCCACGGGACAACCCTGTCAACGGGCCCTCCATCGTCGCCGCCAAGATCGACGCCACGCCGGCGGTGTCGCAGGCCATCACTCTGGTGAACCAGAACGGGTCCTCTGCACTGCTGGGGAATGTGCTGATGATCCCGGTGGCCAATTCGCTGCTCTACATCCAGCCCCTCTATGTCGAGTCCTCCCGCAACCCGATTCCCGTGCTCCAAAAGGTGATCGCGGTATACGGGACCCAACCGGGGGTGGCGATCGGCGACACGCTGGCCTCGGCCCTGACCCAGCTGTTCCAGGCACCGGTCTCGACCACCCCCGGGGGCCCGACCGGGACGCTGTCGCCACAGGTCCGGTCCCTGTTGGAGGCCGCCCAGGCCGCCTACCAGCAGTCCCAGACCGACCTGAAGGCGGGCCAGCTCGGCGCTTACCAGACCGATATCACCAACCTCGAACAGGATCTGGTCGCCGTGCAGCAGCTGACCGGCGGGACGGTCCCCACCACGTCGTCCACGACGACGACGACCACCACGACGACTCCATCCGGCCCCTGACCCGGCCACGGATCCGGTCCGTCGCCGGTGGGGGTGCGGCCCGCCCGAAGGCGGTCCTGTGGGGCGCGGGACGATCGCGGCTGACGAGGTGGTAAGTTCTTCCCCTGCGACGCGGGGTGGAGCAGTCTGGTAGCTCGTCGGGCTCATAACCCGAAGGTCGCAGGTTCAAATCCTGCCCCCGCCACCAACAGGCGTTACCGGAAGGTGCGCCTACGGAATGACGGAAGTCCCGGGTTCCCTTGCGGAGGCCGGGACGCTCCGCGTTCTGGGGGCCGACCTGGGCCCAGGATGGCCGCGGCGGGGCGGGGCGCGGCGGATGCTCGGGCACGTTTACCCAATCAGCCCGAGCTCAATCACCGCCCCGCCACAACCCGTCCCTGAGCAGGACTTTCGTACGGCCGTGTGAAACTCGGGCTTCGAGCGTTGAAGCGGATTGTCGGGAGGCAGGGTTCACGCAGGTCAGACCCTTCGGTGAACACCTCACCAAACGAGGCAACATGCAGGTGAGAGGCCCTCCGGCCCGGAGGTGCCCCGGACATCCCTGCCGGGCGAAGAGGCACCGGCCCCCGGAACACAGGTCGGGCACCCGGTACGAGTTCCTCGGCTGCTCCTTCTACGAAGCGTTCAGGGGTGTGCCGAACCAGTGGGAGAGCGCTTCTCGTAGCGTGGGCGCGGCGGAGCCGGTGGGCTCGTCAATGGTTGCGGCCCAGGCGATGTGGGCGTCCGGGCGGATGAGGAGGGCGTCAGCTGGTCGACGAGAGGTTTCGGCGGTGTGGATGTCGATGCGATGCACCCAGTGCTGGGCGGTCTCGCGGAGGTCCTGGCGGTCGGCGAGGTCGAGGAGGACGGGCCGTGCGGCGTGCATCAGCTCCGCGACGCTGGTCGTGCCCTGGTCGGTGCGCAGGGCGAGGTCAGGGGCGAAGCTGCCGGTCAAGGCGTGGTGGTCGGGACCGGGCGGCGGATAGCGGATGTCGGTGCCGGCGATCAGTGCGCCGATGCGGCGCAGGGGCTGCTCATCGACGAGCAGCTCCCGGAAGAGCTCCCGGAGTGCTTCAGCGGCTGGGTCGTATCCGCGTCGTAGTGCCACCTGGGCCCGGGCGTGGAGCAGTGTGCGCTCGCCGGCGAGGTGGCGCTCGTCGTGGTACGTGTCCAGTAGCCCGGTCGGCGCCCAGCCGTGGATGGCGGCGGCCAGCTTCCAGCCAAGGTTGACGCTGTCGATCATGCCGGCGTTGAGGGCCACGCCTGGGGCGGGGAACAGGTGGGCGGCGTCGCCTGCCATCAGGACCCGCCCGTGGCGGTACCGCTCGACCTGTCGGGCGTGAAAGGTGAAGCGCGTCATCCGGGTCGGCTCGCCCAGGGGCAGATCCACGCCGAGCACGCGGCGGATGCTGTCCCGGAGCTCGGTCAAGGTCATCGGCTCGTCGTCGTCGTAGTCGGCGGACTCGTTCTCGCTGGTGAAGAGCCCCATGAGCGCGGGGTCGGTCGACCCGACGGCGAACAAACCGCGTTCGGTCGGTGTGAAGCCGAAGCCGATCCTGCCCACCCCCGCCACCTCGAGGTCGCCATTGTCGAGCACGGTCACCGACTCGGGCACGGTGACCGTGGCGAGCCGCTGGATCTCCGGGTACGTGGTGCCGGGGAACGGGACGTCGGCCATGACGCGCACCGGGCTGCCTGCGCCGTCGCAGCCAACGAGGTATCGGGCGGTCACCCGATACTGCCCGTCCGACCCGCGCACGTCCGCGGTCACCGTGGCGTCATCCTGGCTCAGCCCGACCACCTCCTCTCCCCGGCGGATCTCGGCGCCGAGCTCGCAGGCGAGGTCGTCGAGCAGGCGTTCGAGGCGCGGCTGTGGGAGCAGCAGCAGCTGCATCGGGGGATCGGCCAGGAGTGTGAAGTCCACATGCAGACCGCCGAACGGCAATCGGAGAGCCGGGCTGGGGCCGGTGCGGGCCGCTTCGAATCGTTCCAGCAGGCCTCGGTAGCGCAGCAGCTCCAGGATCTGCCCGCTGAGACCGCCGGCCTTCGGGGTGTCTCGAATCTGAGGTTGCCGCTCGAATACCAGCGGTCGCACTCCGGCCAGCCGCAGTTCACCAGCGAGCATCAGGCCGGTCGGGCCGGCGCCCACGATGATCACGTCGGCGTCCGTCACTGGCCCCTCCCCTCGCGGACTCTCGGCACCACCGACTGCCGAAGCTTCGGTCAGTTCCATGCTGTCACCCCTGGATGGTCGAGCCCGCGGCTTGTGCCGTGGGCTGTCGATGCCTCGCGTGGTCTCCGGCTGGAAGCACGAGCTCGATTGAGTGAAGCGGCGATCCTGGCTTGAAGCAATCCGCCGTCGCGTCGTACGATGGGGGCGGCGGGGGAGGTACGGAGCGGCGGGGGAGAGACGGAGCGGCGAATCAGCCCCGGGTCAGGTCGACCGGGCGCCCGGCGTCGGTCTGGGACCGTCTGCGGATCCTATGCTGCAACGTCCGTTTCGAGCGAGGCCACGATCTCGATCTCGCTGTCGGTCGGAGGCCGTCCGCTCAGCGATCGTGGCAGCCGAGGACCGAGGCCCCAGGTCGGCCCCTCTCGTTCTCGTCCGGCAGCAGCTGGCGTCGCAGATGCTCCAGCTTGTGGGGATTGGTGACCGAGCGTACCCCGACGACCTTGCCGGCCAGGATGTCGAGGGCCAGGGTGGCCACCACGCGGTCGCCGTCCATGAACACCATGGCCGGTTGGCCATTGAGCATGACCTCGCGCGGGCTGCCGTGGAGCCTTCGGGCCACGTTGACCAGGAAGCGGGAGCTGCGAGAGGGCCCGACCACCGGTCGCATGGCCGCTCGGACTACGCCACCCCCATCGGTCCAGACGACGACATCGTCTGCCAACATCTCCATCAGGCCCTGGAGGTCGCCCGTGGCACAAGCCGCCACGAACTGGCGGGTCAGCTCTCGCCCGTGGCGCGCGTCGGCATCGAATCGCTTCCTTCGGTCCTCGATCCGATGCCGTGCCCGGGCCGCCAGCTGGCGACAACCCACCGTGGTGCGGCCCATTGCCTGGGCGACCTCGTCGAATTGGTACCCGAACACTTCGTGCAGGAGATACGCCGCCCGCTCGGGCGGGGTGAGCTCCTCGAGCAGGACCAGAAAGGCGAGTGACAACGTGTCGGCCTGCTCCAATGCCGACGTGTCGTCCGTCGTCACCGGTTCCGGCAACCATGGGCCGGTGTAGGTGACTCGCTGGGCTCGCGCTGAGCCGAGCTGGTCGATGCACAGACGGGTGACGATCGTGACCAGGTAGGCCCGGACCGATCGCACCTCCTGCTCGTCCCGCTGCAGCCAACGCAAGAAGGTCTCCTGGACCATGTCCTCGGCGTCGGCGGCGCTTCCCAACATCCGGTAGGCGATGCCAAAGAGGAGTGATCGCCACTCCTCGAAGACGGACGCATCGTCAGGCGACGGGCCCGGCACCATCCCCCTTCCGGCTCATCGGGATCTCGCATCGCTCGGCGAATCCCTGGCTGTGCAGGCCCAGCCCGGCGTTGAAGCGGGAGCGGAGGTTCTCCAGCGCCACCCACCCAGCGAGCTCGACGAGCTCGGGGTCGCTGAGGTGGTGGTGCAACCGCTCGGCCAGGTCATCGGAGACCCGGGCCGGGGTCAGTGTGGCCTGCTCGGCGTACTCGAGCACCACCCGCTCCCGCTCGTCATAGAGCTCACTCTCACGCCATTCCGACACGGCTCGCACTTTGTGGGGATCGATGCCCGCGTTCATCCCTTCGTAGTACCCGTAGTCGGTGCACCATGAGCACCCGATGAGCATCCCGACCTGTTGGATGGCCAGCCAGCGCAACGTGGGGTCGAGCTTGTTCCAGCCCTTGTCGACTGCGGTCTCCAGCGCGCCCATTGCCACCAGCACGCCAGCGTGGTGTGAGGCGGCCTGCGTCGGTTCGACCATCTGGCCGAATCTCCGCAGGGTGTAGCTGCGGGCCAGCTTGGGGACGATCCCCTTCGGTTCGGTGTCTAGGGGTACATGAGCCATGGGCCACCACCTTTGTCAACCCTAAGACGATATTGACCGGTCGAACGTGACAGCCGCGTTAGGCAAGTGACACCCGGGATCGGATCGAGCGGGCCCAGGACGGAGATCGCCGTCTTCGGTAGGGTGCCTCAATGGTGAAGGCCCCCACCTGCTGGCGCAGATCCGCCGGGCTGAGGGTCGCCGCCGCCATGGGGGTGGCTCTGAGCGCGACGGTCCTCACCGTGAGCTCGGCCGGGGGGGCGAGGGTGGCGGCGCCCACGGGAGAACCGACGGGGTCACCCATCGACCTGCCGCCCGGACCCCGTTCGGGTGGGCCCGCCGCGTTGGTGGACCCCGAGGCCGGGACGGGGATAGGGGCAGCGGCACCGGGCAACGTCAGCGAGTACCCGGGGGCCTCTGTCCCACTGGGAATGGTCCAGTTCAGCCCGGACACCTCGCCGGATCGCCAAGTGACGACCGGTTCCGGGTACGACTATGCCGATTCTGAGGTCTCCGGCTTCAGCCTCACCCACCTTTCGGGCCCCGGGTGCGCCATCTACGGGGACGTCCCCATCCTTCCGGTTACCGGTGCAGTCCCGGCCAACCCTGACGTCGCCGTCCAACCGTTCTCCCACGCCAGCGAGCACTCCTCGGCCGGAACCTACGGCGTGGACCTCGGGTCGGGGGGCCCAGGGGGCATCGGTGTGCAACTCACCGCCACCACCCGGAGCGCCCTCGGGGCGTTCGAGTTCCCGGCCATCCCGCATCTCGCCCACGGGGCGGGGGCCACCCCCGGCGACGACCTCCTGTTCAAGGTCAGTGACTCGGCGAACGGTTCGAGCAGCTCTCATGTGCAGGTGGTCGGGACCGACCACCTGGTGGGCTCGGTCACCAGCGGGAGCTTCTGTGGCGTTCCGGGCAACTACACCCTGTACTTCGCCGCACAGTTCTCCCAGCCGTTCACCTCCAGCGGCACCTGGCAGAACAGCGCGGTCGGCGCCGACGAGTCCTGTGCCGGCACCGCCGGAATTTCGTGTGGGGCTTGGGTGGGCTTCCGCCAGCCGGGCCATTTCGGGGACCAGAAGATCCTGGTCAAGGTGGGCATCTCCTTCGTGTCGGCGGCAGGAGCCGCCGCCAACCTGACGGCCGAGGACCCCGGTTGGAACTTCTCGCGGGTCTCCCGGTCGGCCACCGGGGAGTGGAACGGCGTCCTGGACCGAGTGGCCGTCAGCGGGGGTTCCGAGACGGCGCAGCGAACCTTCTACACCGCGCTCTACCACTCTCTGCTGTTCCCCTCCGTGTTCAGTGACGACGACGGCCGGTATATGGGTTTCGACCACCGGGTGCACACGCTGACCCGCGGTCATGTGCAGTACTCCAACTTGTCGGAGGCCGACATCTACCGGTCCGAGATTCCCCTCCTGGCTGTCCTGCTGCCGGGGCCGACCTCCCAGATGGTCCAGTCACTGTTGAACGACGCCAACCAGACGAGTGGGGGCTTCCTGCCCAAGTGGGTCGTCGCAAACAACGACGCCAGCCAGTGGGACGGCGACTCGGCCGACCCGATCATTGCCGACGCCTACGCCTACGGGGCGAGGGGGTTCGACCTGAAACAGGCGCTCAACGCCATGGTCCACGGCGCCACGGTGCAGGAGGCCGGCTTTGCCGAGCGGCAGAACCTGGCTCAATACTTGGCCCAAGGGTGGCTGCCCGCCCTCACCTACGACATCACCTCGTATCCCTACACCGACGGCGGTTCGGAGACTCTCGAGTACTCGATCGACGACTTCTCCATCTCCCGCCTGGCCTTGGCGGCTGGTGACCGGGGCGAGGCGGCCGCTTTCGCCAAACGGGGCCAGAACTGGCAGAAGTTGTTCAACCCGGCAACCGGGTACCTGGCTGCTCGCCAGCCCGACGGTAGCTTCCCGCCCGGTCCGGCGTTCCAGCCAGCCAGCCCGGCCGACCAGGCCCAAGGGGTGGCCCAGCAGGGCTTCGAGGAGGGCAATGCCGTCCAGTACACCTGGGCCGTTCCCCAGGACCTGGCCGGGCTCGTCGGACTGATGGGTGGGGGCCGGGCCGCCTCGGCCAAGCTCGACACCTTCTTCACCCGTCTCAACGCCACGAGGTTCGAGCCCTTCGACTGGGCCGGCAACGAGCCCGGGGAGTGGATTCCCTTCGAGTACGACTACGCCGGCGCGCCCTTCGAGACCCAGTCGGTCGTGCGGCGGATCATGACTCAGCTCTACGCACTGGCCCCGGTGGCCGAGCCCGGGGAGGACGACCTGGGCGCCCTCTCCTCGTGGTACGTCTGGGCGGCCTTGGGCCTCTACCCCGAGACGCCGGGGGTGGCCGACTTGGCCATGACCAGCCCCCTCTTCCCTCAGGTCAAGATCCACGACGGGAACGGGCGCACCCTGACGGTCACCGGCTCACATGCCCCCGACCAGTACATCCGGGGTGCTCGTCTCGCCATGGGTTCTGCCGGATCCTCGCCATGGGACAGGCCATGGCTCCCCTCGGCGGCCCTCAGCGAGGGGGCGAGCCTGACTGTCGTCCTGGGGGGTGCACCCGACCGGGGCTGGGGGGCGGCGCCATCGGACGCCCCTCCCTCGTTCTCGGCGGGAGGCGCCCCGGCGGTACCCTTCACCGATCCGGGCGGATCGCTCGGTGTGCCCCCCGGCCGCCCTGCCTTCTTCCGGCTCGGCGTCCAGGAAGCATCACCGTCAGGCGACTCGAGGTCGGTGGAGCTGGTCTCGTGGCGTGCCGTGCCCTCGGCGGGGGTCACCGTGTCACCGGCATCCGGAAACCTGCGGGTGGTCGATGGCCGTTCGACGACGCCGGTCCGGGTCACCTCCACTGGAGCCGTGGCGTCGACGGTCACCTTCGACCTGGCTCAAGGCGGCACACCGCTCCCGGGTCTGACCCTGGACCTCACCTCGTAGCGACGGACCCCTCGCCGGGTCCTGTGGACCTGCGGTGATCGGAGGCGGAGCCACCCGGCCACCCGGTCACGCCGGCGGCAAGAAGGCGCCGCCGATGACCGCGGCCGACACGCGGTCGGTAACGCCGCGCCGCAGGCGTCAGGGGCTTTCGTACTCGTCGTGGCGCCGCCACCAGTGGCCGGTCTCGTTGCGACTGAATGGCGCTCGGTCGAGCCACTGGTACATGCTCCAGAGGCCGTCCAGCCCGCGCGCGTACGCCGAGTAGGTGTGGTACACGACGCCATCCTCGAGCACGAACGCGCTCACGCCGGGCCCTTCGTGCCTGTACGTCTCCCAGTCCGTGCCAACCATGCTCGAAGCGAATTCGTCGAGCCCGGCACTCTCTTCGCCGGGTGCCGGCCGGAGGTCCATCTGGCGGAAGTTGTACTCGACGGCTCCCGACTCCCATTCCTCCCTGGTATTCGCCGCCTGGAAGTCGTGATTGAAGTCGCTGTCGAAAGAAGAGGCCCAGGGGAAGCTCCAGCCCATCCGCTTCTTGTAGGCCTGAAGTCTCGACAGCGGAGCCCGCGACACCGCACAGAGTGTGACGTCGTGATTGGCGAGGTGGACGGCGGAGCGGTCGAACCCGTCCGCGATCGCCGAGCAGGACGGACACCCGGCCGTGTACTCGGGCCCGAACATGAAGTGGTAGATGAGGAGCTGTGAGCGCCCTCCGAAGAGATCGACGAGGGACCCGGGACCCTCGTCGGTCTCCAAGCGGTACTCCTTGTCGATCCGAACCCAGGGCAGCTCCTGGCGCCACTGGGCCAGCTCGTCGGAACGCCTGGTCAGCTCCTTCTCGGCTTCGAGCAGTTCCATCCGGGCCGCAAGCCACTCTTCTCGTGTCCCGGTCTTGTGATCGGTCATTGTCTCTCCTCTTTCCGTCTCTCCGTCCAATGGTCACAACAGCTGGGCATGCTGACCGGGCGCCTGCCCCTGACCGCTCATATCGGTGGCATGAGTCCGGGCACCGACGACGGCGCGATGACGATCCAGATTCCAAGTCCGATGATCGCCAGCGCCATCGGAACATCGACGGTCGCCTTCGCCGGCAGCAGCTTCTGACCGAAGACGAGGACAGCGATCACGGTCATCCAGATGACGCTCATGATGCCCAGCGCCACCAGCATCAGCATCAGCCCGATACTCGATCCGACGCAGCAGAGCCCGAACTCGAATCCAGAGCGGACAACCTCGCGGCAACGCCGACGGAAGTGGTGCTTGAGTGGCGTCAACTCGTAGACACCCGCCGCCATCACAACCACGCCGGCGGCGAGAGACCAGTGTGGCCGGTAGAGCGCGTAGATGGCGATGCCTACGACTGTCCAGACGGCGAGGTACGATCCGAGGAACAGCGGCACGGCGCGTACACGGCCGCCGGCCTGAGCATGGTTCCATACTGCCGGGGCGGCACCCGGCAACATCATCGCCGCCATCATCGACACCCACAGGCCGACGAAGAAGGTAAGTGGACCGAGCCGAGCCACACCTCCCATGTCCATCTCGCTCATCTGCCGGACGGCGAAGACCCAGGAGATGGCGGCGAGCCCCAGGGTTGCCAGCGCCGCCGCTGCCGCGACACCTCCGGCACTCGTCGTGACGCCGGAACATGAGGTCGTTGCCGCGTCCGACTGCTCGGGCCCGGCGGCGCTCACTTGCACGCCCACCACGGCTCCGCCTCGCCGGTCTCCAACAGGGTCTTGAGGTTGGCCAACACCCGGGGCCATCCCCCGCTGATGCTCTCCAGCGTGAGGCTGCCTTCCTCCAATCCGTCGTGGATGACAGTGAGGCGGACGTTGGCGTCATCCTCCGGTTCGATCTCGAAGGTCACCCTCGAACCTGGCTCAGCCGTGATCCGGGCGATGTAGTCGTCGCTCCAGCCCAACGCCTGGGCCACGTCGGCGCTCATTGCGGGCCAGGTGTAGGATAGGCGGCGCGGCGGGTCAGCCTCCAAGATCACCTGTTCGGGACCGTCGACCCGTATGCCGGACTGGGTCAACTCGTAGCGCGACCCCTTCTTCCAATCCGTTTCGTAAGTCCTCCCCCAGTAGCGGGCGGTGAACTCCGGGTCGGTGAGGGCCCGCCAGAGGTGCTCGGGGGTGGTGCGGATGTAGGTGACGTAGACGAACTCGGGCCTTGCCATGGACGGGTCCTCCAATGCTCTCTTGAGTCCCGCCAGAGCGGAGACTCGTCGACGGTGGTAGCGGTTGATCCAGCGGTCGGAGATCTCGGAGATGGGGGCGGCGTTCAGGTAGTGCAGCTTCTCCCTGCCCCTCCACACCGTGGTGACCAGGTTGGAGGCTTCCAGAACGGCCAGGTGCTTGCTGACCGACTGGCGGGCCATGTCCAGCACCGAGCACAACTCGCCCAGTGTCTGGCCACCCTTGGTGTTCAGGCTGTCGAGCAGCTTGCGGCGGCCGGGGTCTGCCAGCGCTTTGAAAACCTCGTCCATCCCATCCGATCAAATAATGCAGCCATTTGGCTGCCTATATAACCACTTTTGCCTCCGCATGTCAACGCCGCAGCGTCAGTGACCGCGTCACCGCTGGGAGATGTCCCATGTGAAAGAGCGCATCGCGTCGGGCCCTCTACGTGGAGCGAATGGGTCCGGGGACAGGGGAGAGCGTGGGCATCGGGCAGATTCGCAGCCGGCGGAGTCAGCTCACACGGTAGGAGACGGGTAGGTGCTTGAGGCCGCCGACGAACACCGTCGCCGACCTCTCCGGCTCGCCATTGAGCTCCAGGTGATCGACACGCGCGAGCAGCTCCTCGAAGAACGAGCTGGTCGTGTCGTGCCCTGCGGTGGCGATGATCACGTAGTACGAGATGAGTCGATCTGGTGGGATCCCATCGCCGAGCGGATGGCGCGAGGCCCGTATCCTGGAGCGTGTCACTGCCATACCCGAAGGGTTCGGGCGCACCTACGGCGACATCGACCCCGCAGCGCCCCGCCTGGTCGGCCGGGTTCTCGCCACGGCCCCGGAAGACCTCCCGTGGCACCGGGTGGTCCGGGCTGACGGCAGCCTGCCCGTGGGGGCGGCCCAGCTGGCGCGCCTACGTGGCGAGGGAGTCCCGTTCTGCGGTGACCGGGTTGATCTCGCCCACGCCCGGATGCCGAAGTGATGACCCAGGCATCCCATCATCGCCACGTCAGACCTCCCAACGGCCTCAGCCCTTGACGAACCGGATCCGCTCGACCTGCCGATCCCAGCCAGTCGAAGCCCAGAACGCCGTGGCCAGGGTTTCTGTCTCGATGACGATCGCCTGCAGGCGCACCGCTCCCTGTTCGGAAAGTCGAGCCTCTGCCTGATGGAGCAGCCGGCGGGAAAGACCCATGCGGCGATGTGACGGCGCGACCACCAGTCGGTAGATGGAGCCCCGCCATCCGTCCCAGGCGGCGATCACCGAACCCACGAGGCGACCGTCGTCTTCGGCCACGATCAGTGCGCCTGGATCACGTCCCATGAGGATGTCCAGGCCCGCGGCGTCGTCGGTGTGGGTCGGCTCTGCAGCGGCCTCGGTCCAGAGCCGCAGCACGGAATCGAGGTCAGAGGCGCGCCCGGCTCGAATCGTAGGAGACATCGACCCAGGTTAAGGGCCTGACTCTCCTCGACGGAGGGTCCCTATTGCCGGTGTGAGTGTCATGCAGATCCAGACCGCCACAGTGAGCGCGAGCCTGGTCCGCGGGCCGGGCCGGACGTCGTGCCGGCGGCCACCAGGGCACGGACGGCCTCTCTGCCGGCCACCCCGGTCGCGCCGCCGACGAAGGCCTTCACCCCGCTTCCCTCGACCGGGCAGCGCACCCGGCGGTCATGGGATCCGATCCCCCCCGGACGGCGGCCCACCCGTCAGCTCGGCCATGACGGCCACCGGATCGGCGACGGTGACGACCAGCCGGTCGAATTCCTCGCCACTGAGCTCGACCACCACGCCGGACCCCTTTCCGTGGACGACGGCGAAGTCCTTGCCGAACGAGCCCCGGCGGGTTCCCACGGCGATGATCCCCGGGATGCCGGTGCCCGGAGCCCGGATGCCGCGCAACTCGGACCAGACGTCCTCGCTCGCCCGCATGGTGGTGATGGAGGACATCGGTACGACGATGTCGCCGTGGACGCCCTCGAGGTGCTCGGCGGCGGTGAGGTGGAGCACCAGGTGGTCCCCTTCAGCCCGCAGCTCGGCCATGGACCGAGCATAGGTCGCCGGGCCCGCTGGGATCCCGGATTCCTATACTCCGGGGGTGAGTCCGTCATCCGATCCCGGGGCCCGGTCATCCGATCCGTTCGAGTCGGCCATCGAGTCGCTGATGGCCAGGGAGTTCGAGGAGTCCCCGGTGATGGCGGCCGCACTGGGCCGGGACGGCTTCGACCACCGGCTCGACGACTGCTCCGCCGCCGGCTTCGAACGGCGGACCGCAGGGGATCGGGACTGGCTGCGACGGTTCACCGACTTCGATCCCGGCACGCTCACCTCCGAGCAGGCCACCGACCGCGAGCTGGTCATCGCCCAACTCGGACGGAGGCAGTCTTTGGCCGGTTGGGAGGAGTGGCGGCGCTCACCGGAGGGGTACCTCGAGACGGGGATCACCGAGCTCTTCCTGCTGGCCATGAGGTCGGAGGCCGAGCTCACCGATGCCGCGGTGGCCAGGCTCCAAGGTATCGGTGCGGTGCTCGACGAGGCCGAGAAGAACCTCGACCCGCCGCTGGCCAGTCGGTTGGTCGTCGATCGGGGCCTCGCCGGGTGTGTGGCCAACATCGGATTCGCCCGGGAGGAGGTAGCCGGCCTCGCCACCGACCCCGGCAACCGCCGGCGTCTCCGGGCCGCCGGTGAGGTCGGGGCTCGCGCCTACGAGAAGTTCGCCCGGTTCCTCTCGGACCTGGCGCCCCGCTGCACCGGGTCGTTCGCGCTCGGCGAGGAACGCTACGACGATGTCCTGCGAAGAGGGGAGCTCCTCGACACCGACGTCCGGGCCCTCCGCCAGCAGGGCTGGGACGAGTACCACCGGGTGGCGGGACAGTTGGCCGAGGTGACATCGCGGATCACCGGCAGACCCCGCGACTGGGCCGCGGCGGTCCGGGAGCTCCAGCTGGTCCATCCCCCGTCGATCGACGACATGCGCTCGGAGTACGAGCGGGTCTGCCTCGAGGCCCGCCGGTTCATCACCGAGAGGGACCTGGTCACCAATCCGCCAGACGAGCAGTGCTCAGTCATGCCCGCCCCGGTGGCGGTGCGGGCCACGCTGGCCGTCGCCTGCTATATCGCCCCGCCCATGTTCAAGCCGTCGAGGAACGGCCACTTCTTCGTGCCCTATCCGGTCGACGCCGACGACGAAGACGAAGTCCGTGGCCTGCTCGAGAGCAACGCGCCGTACTCGATGGCGACCACCGCGGTGCACGAGGCCTACCCGGGGCACCACTGGCATCTGATGACCATGAAGGGGGCGAGGGAGATCCGCCGGGTGTTCGGCTCCGCCTATTTCATCGAGGGTTGGGCGCTGTACGCCGAGGGGATGATGCGGGATGCGGGGTTCTTCACCCCCGAACAGGAGTTGGGCCAGCTCGAGGCCAGGCTGTTCCGGGCCGCCCGGATCGTGGTCGACACGTCGCTGCACACCGGTGAGATGTCCTTCGACGAGGCAGTGGGATTCATGCACGAAAAGGCGTTGCTGCCTCTCCCGACGGCGCGCTCGGAGGTGGCCCGGTACTGTGCCTGGCCCACCCAGGCGTCGGCCTATCTCACCGGCGCCATGGCCATCGAACGGGCGCGGGACGCTTGGATGGCCGGCGGCGGCAGCCTCAAGGGATTCCACGATTCCCTGGCCGGTTCGGGTGCGATGCCGGTGGGCCTGGCCGTCCGGTCGATCGGGCTCCCGGGTTCCGCATAGCGGCACGGACCGGAGGCCTCTCCTCCGCGCAGGACTGCCCGGACCGGATGGCCGGTACGATTCGGGAGGCGCAGTCAGCACGACGGCGGCGACCCGGACGGAGGACACGGAATGACCGACGCAGAGGAGTTCTGCCATCACCTGGACCAGGCACAGGAGGTCACCCCCTCGTCGAACGGCTGCGAGGACTGCCTGCGGGAGGGGGGCAACTGGGTCCACCTCCGGCTGTGCATGCTCTGCGGCCACGTGGGCTGTTGTGACAGTTCGCCCGGTCACCACGCCACCGGTCACTTCGACCGCACCAGCCACCCCCTGATCCAGTCCTTCGAGCCCGGGGAGGAGTGGTGGTGGTGCTACGTCGACGAGTTCGCCTTCGAGGTCGAGGGTGTGCCGAGCTTCGAGCACACCTGAGCCGCCGGGCTGCAACTCCGTCCTGGGCCCGCCACGGCCGCGCCGTCACGGTGTTGGCGGCTGCCGCCACGGCGATGGCCGGCTGCTCGGCCTTCGCCACACCTCATCCGGCACCGGTCCACGACCCGTCCCTGGCTCCCCCGGGGTCAGTGGGGTACGTGGTCTGCTCCGACGCCGTCACGCCGGTGGAGCTGGCCACCCGGACCGCGGAGGCCGACATCCCATTGGGACTGGCGGGGACCCCGGCCCTGGGCAATTTCGCCATCGCCGCCTCCGCCGACGGTCGATGGGCCTATGTGGTGACCAGCAACGGGGTAATTCCCGGCCCGGGGCCGGCTGCCGGCGGCGTGGTCCCGCCCTCCGCCGGCCGGGGGACGCCGACGACCGACAGCCCGCCGGTCCCGCCGCCGGGGGTCGGCGTGCAGAACGTGGTCATCCCCATCGACCTGGTGACCCAGACGGCGGCGCGGCCCATCGAGATCCCCGGACAGGGGGGGACCCACGCCATCGTCGTCCTGCCCGGGGGGCGTACCGTGCTGGCCGCCAGCGGGAGCACCATCGTCCCGGTCGATGCGATCAGCCGGCGGGTGGGGACGCCCCTCGACCTCGGACCCGGTCACACCATCTTCGGCATGGTCCTCGACCCGAGGGGCGCGATGCTCTACGCACTGGTCGCCGGGGGTGTCTTCCCGGTCAACACCGCCAACGACACCGCCGGTGTCGAGATCCCGACCGGCCTGTCGGCCTCGTCGGTGTACTCACCCCACGGCATGGCCATCACCGGTGACGGAGCCACCCTCTACGTCGTCGGGCAGGGGGGGACCGACTTCGGCGGGAGGGTCCTCCCCATCGTGGTCTCCTCGGGTGCCACCCAACCGAGCACCGGGTTCGACCGCTTCGGCATCGCCGACCCAGCGGCGGTGGTCATCACCCCAGACGGTTCGTCGCTGCTGGTGGTCGACTCGGCCAACAACTGGGTGAACCCGGTCCCGCTGGCCACCTTCTCCGACCCGCCCCCTCCGGTCCGGCTGCCCCAGCCGGCAGCCGGCGCATCCACGTCGGGCACCCAGCACCCGACCGACATCGTGCTGGGCCCGGGCCGGACCGGAGCGTTCATCGTGGACGGCTTCGACGCGGTGCGGCCCTATGACCCCGGGTCCCAGACGTTCGGTCGGGCGATCCCGGTGTGCTCGGGGGCGGCGTCGATGGCGGTTGCCCCCGCCCCGTGAGCCGTGCCGTCGCGGGCCGCGGCGGCCGCCTCCTCCGACCGGTAGGTGGCCGGGGCAACGCCGGCCTCCTCGAGGAGCTCGTCGAGGGCCAGGGGTATCCCCGCCGTCAGGCTCCACACCCGTGGGATGGAGTCCGGGCAGGCCATGATCCCCCAGTAGAGGACCCCGCGGTAGCTCATGATGGTGGCGTTCACCCCCATGCCGTCCATCACCGGTCCGAGCGGGAAGCCGGACACCATCTCCGCGCCTCCCAGGTACAGCGGGAAGTCCGGCCCCGGCACGTTGGAGATGACCAGATTGGCAATGGGCCGGTGCCTGTCGGCCAACCGCAGCCGGGAGTAGAGCCGGGCGGCACCGGCGAAGACATTGGGGGTCGAGTACTCCGCCCAGTTGATCAGCATGTCCGGCCCGAGGGCGCTGTGCTCCTCCTTGGCCCCCCGGGTCCCCTCGTGGATCGCCGTCAGGCGGTCGAGAGGACGATCCAGATCGACGGGCAGCTGGACGAACATCGACGAGACCTGGTTCGAGCCCCTGTGGGAGTCGCCGCCGGGCCGGACCGACACCGGGACCACGGCCACCAGCGGCCTGTCGGGCAGTTCGTCCCCCTCGAGCAGGAAGGAGCGCAGGGCTCCGGTGCAGACGGCCAGGACGACGTCGTTCACCGTGGTGCCCGTGGCGTTCTTCAGCCGCTTGACGTCATCGAGCCCGATGGCGCTGAGGGCCACGGACCTTCGCCGGGTCAGGGCGGCATTGAACGAGGTCCGGGGGGCGGACAGCGGGAGCGCGGCCTTGTTCCGCCCGGTGCTGCCTTGCGAGTCGAGGCGGACCCGGCGGACATTGAACACCCGGTAGCCGGTCCGCACGATGTCCCGGGTGATCTCGAAGGGGTGCATGGTCCGGGTGACCACGGCGTGGCTCATCAGCTCGAGTCCGGAGGGGATCCGGTCGTCGGGGGGATGGTCCGAACCCGACGGCTCCGGTTCCGCCTCCGGTTCCGCCTCCGGTTCCAGGTCGAAGAGCGCCGAGAGGAGCTCGGCGCCGGAGACCCCGTCCACCGTCGAATGGTGCATCTTGGTGATGAGGCCGATGCGCCCGTCGCCGAGGCCCTCGACGAACCACATCTCCCAGAGCGGGCGGGCCCGGTCGAGTTGATGGCCGGCGATGTCGCCGGCCAGGTCCGCAAACTGGTGCAGCCCTCCAGGACCTGGCACCGCCGCCAGCCGGATGTGGTAGTCGATGTCCAGGCCGGGGTCGTCGACCCACACCGGGTGACCGAGCCCGAAGGGCACCTTGATCAGCCGTCGGCGGAATACCGGTGAATGGAGGACACGCTCTGCCATCAGTCCCTTCATCCGCTCGAAGGAGTAGCCCCCCGGGATGGTCGACGGGTCGAACACCATGGCCATGGCGATATGCATGTGGAGGCTGGGGGTCTCGAGGTAGAGGAAGCTGGCGTCGAGCCCACTGAGCTGTTCCATCGCTGGCCACTCCCCTTCGGTCACCCACCCACCCGGCCGCCCGCCTGCCCCGCTCGGCTTCCCTTCCCCGACCGGACCGTGTTGTATTGGGGGGTGGCCTGGGTGTTCCTCGCAGTCAGCATGGCCTTCGCGGTCCTTGCGGTCAACGCCTTGTTCCCGATCCGCCGCGAGCCACTGACGGTGGTGAGCTTCGCGCTGGGCTGGGTCCCGGGCGAGCTGCCCCTCCAGGTCGGGTTCTTCGCAGTGGTCGGGACGGTGGCGTTCGCCTTCGACGGTGCACTCGGCAGCTGGCCAGGCCGGGTGGGACTCGGGATCGTGGCCGCGTCCTCGGTCGGGTGGATCGTCCTGGCGGTCGTCGCCCACCGTTCCGGGGCCGTGGTCGACCTGGCGCTCGACCGCGCCAGCGGCGGCCCCATCGGGTTGGACGGGTCCGATCCGGCGCCGGCGTGGATTCGCTGGTGGCGACTGGTCATCGCCGTCCCGTTCCGGTTCCGGGGCATCCGGCGGGACAGGAACATCGACTACTGGGGTGACGGGACCTACCGGCACAAGCTCGACATCCTCACCCGACGCGCCGTGCCGGCCGAGCAGGCGCCCGTGCTCGTCTACATCCACGGTGGCGGTTGGGTGATCGGGGACAAACGCCAACAGGGCATCCCGTTGATGCACGAGCTGGTGCAGCGGGGGTGGGTGTGCGTGGCCGTCAACTACCGGTTGAGCCCCCGGGCCACCTGGCCCGCCCACATCGTCGACTGCAAGCGGGCGGTGGCCTGGGTCCGCCAGCACATCGCAGAGCACGGGGGGGACCCCGGGTTCATCGCCGTCTCCGGTGGCTCCGCCGGGGGTCACCTGTCGTCGCTGCTGGCCCTCACCCCGAACGAGCCCGAGTGGCAGCCCGGCTTCGAGGACCTGGACACCTCGGTTGACGCCTGCCTCCCCTTCTACGGGGTGTACGACATGACCGGGGACCCGGAACGGTCGGGGGCCTACGGGACGGGAATGCTGGAGCTCCTCGAGCGCCGGGTCATGAAGACCCGCCTGGCGGACAACCCCGCCCAGTTCGAGCAGGCCTCCCCGGACCGCCGGATCACCCCCGGCGCCCCGCCGATGTTCGTGTTCCACGGGACCAACGACACCCTGGTCCCCGTGGCCGTCGGCCGGCACTTCGTGGCGCGGCTGGCCGAGGTCTCGGAGGCCCCGGTGGCGTACGCGGAGCTCCCCCGGGCCCAGCACGCCTTCGACGTC
>DATKRZ010000107.1:0-111679 GCA_035531955.1 Acidimicrobiales bacterium
GAACTGCCACCCCATGAGGACCACGAGCACGATTCCGAGCTCGATCACCAGGTTCGTCGACGCGAACATGAAGACCATCGACGCCACGAAGTCGGCACCTTTGACGAACAGTGACTTGGACATGGCCGAGGCTGCGTAGGAGCACGAAGAGGAGACCATCCCGTAGCCGCTGGCCCTGGCGATCGAGGCAGGGCCGTGATCCCCCATCTTCTTCTGCATCGACTCACGGCTCACGAATGCCTGGACCGCCCCGGACAGGCCGAAGCCGAGGATCAGTGGCCAGAGGGTCTCCCAGAACATGAAGAACCCTTCGCGCAGGCTGCGCGCGATGTCGGTGAGCACCGGCCCGCTGGCGAGCGCGGCTCCGCTCACGAGCGGACCAGCCGGGCGATCGCCGCGGATGCCTCGGCCAGCTTGGCGTCGGCCTCATCACCTCCGACCCGGACGGAGTCCGAGACGCAGTGGGCCAAGTGCCCATCGAGCAGGACGAGCGCGACCGATCGGAGGGCGGAGGTGGCCGCGGCTACCTGCTCCAGGACGTTGATGCAGTAGCGGTCCTCTTCGACCATGCGCTGGATTCCCCGGACCTGGCCTTCGATCCTCCGGAGGCGCTTCAGCACCAGCTCCTTTTCGTCGGAGTAGCCCGGCGGTGTACTCGGTTCCGATACCGGTGTCCTGGGTGCCATACCTATACCCCCTATATGTATTAGACAGAGTATCAGGATCAGCCTTCAGTTGTCACCCGTCGAGCTGGGAATGCCAGACCAGGGCCTAGGTCACCGTCAGGACATCGACCATCCCCGCCGCGTAGTGCCAGGGCTGATCACAGACCAGCTCATACCGGCCGGGTCTCAGGGTCAGGGTGGTCCATCCCGTGCTGCCAGGGGCGATGCCGTCACCGCTGCCCGCCGCGCACGACCGGGACGCCTCCCCCAGGCTCTGGGACTCGTCGATCTTGCCGTCTGCGCCGATCGGCCGGGTGCCCGGTCCGTCGGCCGGGAGCGGGAGGACGACCAGTTCGTGGACCAAGGCTCCGGTGTTCGCTACAACGAAGGAGACCCGGCCGCCTAGCACGCTGGCGGGGGTGGCCACCAGACTCGCCCTCATGGGTGTCTGGCTCATCATCATGTCGCCGGCGTCGGTGACCTGGACGTGGACAGCGGCGCCGGACAGCGTTGGTGCGGTGCATGAGATGGTGCCATAGGCGCCGTTCAGGGGTGCCGTGCTGCTCGTTCCGAGGACGATGACGGCGGCTGTTCCGACGGCGAGGGCCAGGCCCGCGACCACAGTGGCGGTGATCAGGTTCTTGTGACTGGCGTGCGCGGTCACCCGGTTCCCTCGATCAGGGCTCGCCGACGGGTGTACTCCTCCTCATCGATGTCGCCACGGGCCAGGCGTTCGTTGAGAATTCGCAGTCCATCAGAAGTCGGCGGAGGGGCCAGCTGGTCGGGTGACCCAGTCCCCGAGCCCAGCGGAGCCCCACGATGACGGACAAGGGTGACGATGACCCAGGCCAG
This sequence comes from Acidimicrobiales bacterium, assembly GCA_035531955.1. Classification (GTDB taxonomy): domain Bacteria; phylum Actinomycetota; class Acidimicrobiia; order Acidimicrobiales; family RAAP-2; genus Bog-756. The sequence goes on from DATKRZ010000107.1 coordinate 1,518, forward strand.
CGCGCCCCAGAACACAATCATGGCCACGCCCATCGAGACCCATGCCACCCAATGGCTGCCACCGTCGCCGTATCCGTAGTACCTCACCGGCGCGACCTCCTCGGCTCAACTCCTCGTTCCACTTTCGGTCGGTTCTGGCTGAGCAGCTAGAGGCGAAGGTCACTACCTCCGGGCGCACACGGTCGAGAGGTGGAACAACGATCAGCGGAGCACGCGCCGGACGGCGATCCAGGTGAACGGCTGCTGCATCCCACCTGGCGTCGTGTGCACATCTCGTTGGAGCCTCACTGTTTCGAATCCGGCTCCGAGCATCGCCTCGAGTTCCAGAGGGCTGTATCTGGTTACCGGGAGACCGGAGCAATGATCCGGTCCGTCAGAGGCAAAAGTGGCCAGAATGATCGCCCCACTGGGAGAAAGGGCCCGCCTGAGGAGATCGAGATACTTCTCCACTTCTCGGTCGGCGAGGAAGTGGAACACGGCCCTGTCGTGCCACAAATCGTATGTACGAGTCGGCTCCCACTCCAGCAGGTCCTCGGCCAGCCAGTTCACTGGCGCATCGTCTCCAACTCTCTGCCGGGAGGCGTGGAGGGCTGCCGCAGAGATGTCCAGCACCGTCAGATCCGTAAATCCCCTAGCCAGTAGCCGATCCACCAGAAACGACTCTCCACCGCCCACATCGATCGCCACCGTGCCCGGTGGGAGCCCAAGTAGTGCGATCAGTTCCAGTGATACTTCAGGCTCCGACTGATACCAGCTCACGACGTTGGTCTTGGAGCCCTGGTAGATGCGCTCCCAGTGAGCGGTCCTCTGGCCCGATCCTTCAAGATGATCGGTCACGGCCCTCAGGATAAGCGCCATCCTCCCAGGGTTGAGCCGTCGTCCTCTGTGTGTCGCTCTCCCTTCATCAATTCGATGAGGGACCACCAGCGGAGAGTTACGTTCCGTGACCATTGCGAACGGTTCGCAACGTGCAGCACGGAGGTGAGACGACCAGACTGGCGATATGCCGAGGGATGACCGCGGATCCGACGGTCACCATGAACTCCACCATGAACTTCACCATGGTCACTTCCACAATCATGAGCAGCTTGGCGTACGACGAGTTCTTCGTGGCCTCATCGCTCCCCATTCACATGACGCCAAGGATTCGCTCGATCGGGCGCTGGAAGGTAGCAGCGACGGCATTCGAGCGGTTGCTCTCTCTTTGGTGGTCCTGTTGACCACGGCCGGTTTCCAGGCCCTCGTCGTCGTGGCGAGCGGATCGGTGGCGCTACTGGGCGACACCCTGCACAATGCAGCCGATGGGCTGACGGCCATTCCACTTTGGTTGGCGTTCCGACTGGGACGTCGAGCACCGACATCCCGCTTCACCTACGGCTACGGCAAGGCTGAAGACGTCGCCGGACTCGCCGTCGTCGGTCTCATTGCCCTGTCTGCATGTTTCGCCGGCTACGAGGCCATCAATCGACTCATTCACCCGGAGAAGGTCTCCCACCTCGGTTTCGTGATGATGGCGGCCGTTGTCGGGGCTGTCGGCAATGAGGTCGTCGCCCAGTACCGGATCCGAGTTGGGCGACGTATCGGCTCTGCTGCGCTGGAGGCCGACGGGATCCACGCGCGAACCGATGGAGTGACCTCCCTCCTGGTCCTGGTGGGCGCCATCGCTGTCGCTCTGGGAGCCCAATGGGCAGACCCTGTCGTGGGATTGGTGATCACGGCTGCCATCGTGGTCGTCGGATACCAGGCCGTCCGCAGTGTCGGTCGGCGTCTGCTCGATGCGGTGGACCCAGGGATCGTCGGTCGGATCTCGGCGATCGTCGCAGCGGTGGACGGGGTGAGTGCAGTGACGGAGGTGCGGGCGCGATGGGCCGGGCACCGGCTCCTGGCCCAGGTTCGGTTGAGCGTGGCCGCATCACTGTCGGTCACTCGGGCGCACGAGATCGCCGAGGTCGCCCATCATGATCTGCTCCATCGCGTGCCCAATCTCTCCGAAGCAGTCATCCATGTCGATCCCACCGGGGGCTCGGCGGACCCTCATGCTGCGACTCGGCACCACCGAACCGACGGCGGCTAGCCCAGAAGGGAGCAGTCGGAACCAAGGTGGAGAGGCATCAGGCCCTAGCCGATCAATGCGTTCCGAACCATCTCCCGTGCTCTGGTCCAGTCCGACCACGTCTGGTAGCCGCCGTCGAGATTCCGGGCCACTAGTCCGAGCTCTTGCATCAGCGCGGTGGCGGTGTGGCCGCGCTGGCCCACCTGGCAGTAGACCACCACCGGCCCTTGACCAAGCGATGCAAGATTGTCACGGAGCGAGTCGATCGGGAGATTGATCGATCCCTCGATTGCGCCGGCAGCGTGCTCCTCGGCGGTCCGCACATCGATGAGCGGCCAACCCTTCTCCCTGAGCTCGCCTATTTCTTCCGGACCAACGATGTCGCAATCACCACTCAGTACATTCTCTGCCATATAGCCGAGGAGGTTGACGGGATCCTTGGCCGAAGAGAATGGCGGTGCGTAAGCCAGTTCGAGATCAGCAAGCTGATCGGCAGGGATGCCGCCGGCCATTGCCGTGGCGATCACGTCGATTCGTTTGTCGACGCCGTTCCGACCGACGATCTGAGCTCCGAGGATCGTGCCGTCCTTCGGATCGAAGATAACCTTCGCCGCCATGCGAGTCGCCCCCGGGTAGTAGGTGGCGTGGTCGAAGGGATGGGAATGGATTGCCCGGAATGGTCGCCCGGCAGCCCGCAGTCGCCCTTCGTTCCACCCGACAGTGGCGGCGACGACATCGAAGACCTTCACGATGGCCGTGCCGAGTGATGGAACCGTCCGCGACGGTCGGCCGGCAATGTGATCCGCCACCCTCCGCCCCTGGCGGTTGGCCACATTGGCCAACGCGATGAGTGAGGTGGCATGTGAGACCGCGTCAGGCTTCTCGACGGCATCCCCGACGGCATAGATGTCCGGGTCGTTGGTCTGATTCTCATCGTTCACCGCCATCCCGCCGCTCGGTCCGAGATCGAGCCCGGCCAGTTCGGCCAGGTGGACGTCCGGCCTGACTCCCATGGCCCCGACAACGACCTCGGCGGCCAGGACGCGCCCGTCGACCAGTGTGACCGACTGCTCCTCCACGGACGCCACGCACACCCCTGTTTCAACCGTTACACCGTGGGCCACCAGTTCGTCGCGTACAAGAACGGCGAGCTCTGGGTCAAGAGGAGCCAGGACTTGGTCGGCGGACTCGACGACCGTTACGGCAAGGCCTTGTCCGACCAGGTTCTCCGCTATTTCGAGGCCGATGAATCCGGCACCGATCACGACGGCCGTAGTTGGCGCTACGTCGACCTCCATCGCCAGGCGGGCAGCGTCCTCAACCGTCCTCAGCGTTCGAACCCTGTCGTAGCCGGGGATCGGCGACCTCACCGGGGCGGCTCCCATGCTCAGGACCAGTTTGTCGTAGGCCACGTCACCTTCCTCGCCGCTGACAGTCGACCGGGTCCGGACCGTGCCTGCCGTCCTGTCGATCGCCACCGCTTCCTGGTTCACCCTGACATCAAGCCGAAATCTGTCGAAGAGCTGCTCCGGGGTCTGGAGCGTGAGTTCCTCCTCCTCTTCGATGAGGCCACCGACGAAGTAGGGCAGCCCGCAGTTGGCGAACGACACATGCCCCGACCGTTCGAGAACGGTGATGGTGACGTCAGCATCGAGGCGACGGAGGCGAGTAGCGGTGGACATCCCTCCGGCCACCCCACCGACGATCACCACTCGGTTGTCCTGACCAGCTGGACGATTCACCATCGCGCGAACCATGACTTCCCTTTGGAGACCGGAGCCTGAGCTGTCCGGCACTGGCAACGATCGTCCCTGGGCACATCGCCCAGTACCTGTTCGACGTGGGCCCCACAGCCCTTCCAAGTCGGCCGACCGCACTTCCTGCACGTAGCAACTCGACACATACCCCATAGGGTATCAAGAGGTGCGGCCGCCCGCAACACACGAACAGGCTCGACCCCGGCGTGGGGTTGATACCCATGGGGGTATCTTGTATGATGACCCTATACCCCTCTGGGTATGTTCGCCAGCCCAACCCCAAAGGACTGCTCCCCATGACAGCTTCCCCAAGTACCGGCCTCGAACCACCGTCTTCGGCTCCAGAAGTTGAGGGCCACGACCTCGCCTCGAATGGGGCACCGGTGGACGGGCATTCAGCTCAGACGGGACCTTCCAGCCCGTTCGCCCAGCTCGGCACGTGGGCTGCCACCCACTTCCGCCGGGTCCTCATCGCATGGCTCTTGGTGGTCCTCGTCTTCGGATTCTTTGCCGTCCACGTCGAGAGCGCGCTCGCCGGTGCCGGTTGGCAGGCCTCGAACAGCCAGTCCGTGGCGGCACGAGCCATCATCCAGAAGAACTTCTCGGGACTCGGTGCGACCGGCCTGCAGGTCGTCATCGTCGATCACCGCGGCCCGATCGCGTCGGATCCTCAGGCCCAGGCCGTCGTGACCAAGGCGACCAGCGTGCTCCGCGGCGATCCCCGGGTATCCGCAGTGGTCCCGCCCCAGGCCGGGATCTCGGTCTCGCGTGATGGGCGGACCGCCATCATCACCGCAGGATCGGCAGCGGACTCCAACAAGATGGTGAAGGCGGCCGACGCCGTTCAGCCGAAACTGGCGGCCCTCTCCTCGTCGGGCGTCAGCGTGACCCTGACCGGGGACAGCGCCTTGTGGGCCAATTTCAACACGGCCAACCGGTCCGCCATGCTCAGGTCGGAGATGCTGTCGTGGCCGGTGACGATCATCATCCTGATCATCGCCTTCGGCAGTCTGGTAGCCGCCGGCCTTCCCCTGCTGTTGACGATGGCCGGGCTGCTGGTCGCAGCCGGTGCACTGGTGATCAGCACCAAGTTCACCCCGGTGTCGATTTGGGCGCTCAACTTCGCGCTGATGTTCGCCCTCGCGCTGGGAATCGACTACGCCCTCTTCCTGGTCATGCGGTTCCGTTCTGCCCTCGAGCGGCGGGGAGCCGAGCCGGGCGACCGCCAGGCGATCGTGGCGTCGGTGGCGGAGACTGTCGACACAGCCGGGAAGGCCGTGGCCTTCAGTGCGTTGACCGTGCTGGCCTCGCTCGCTGCCATCCTGATCGTTCCGAGCCCAGCGTTCCGATCCATGGCATTCGGGATCATGCTGTCGGTCGTCGCGGTGCTCGCCGCGACCCTCACCCTCCTGCCGGCGGTGCTCGGAAAGCTCGGGACGAACATCAACAAGGGCAAGATCCGGCTGCGCCGCGGGCCACCGCCCGAGGGTGAAGGTCCGCTCGACCGGATGCTGCACTCGTGGGGGAAGTTCATCTGGCGACACCCGTTCCCGATCGGTGCTGCCGCCCTGGTCCTGCTGCTGCTGGCCGCGGCACCGGTCATCGGGATGCGGACCAACATGCCCTCGATCACCATCGTTCCGCCCGGCGCCAACGCCAGGGTCGGCTACTACCAGGTCACCACCGCCTTCGGGCCAGGTGCGCCGGGGACACTGCAGGTGGTCGTGCCCGAAGCCGAGCAGAAACAAGCCATGGCCACCCTCTCTCATGCGTCCGGCGTGGCCGGCGTCGTCCCGGGGCCGACCAGTTCCGGGTGGACCCTTGATCAGGTCGTCCCCACCACCGGGCCCTCGACGACCACGACGGGTACAACTATCGACCACCTCCGCCAGGTCCTGCCGGCCGGAACGCTGATCGGCGGTGCCGCCGCCGAGAACCACGACCTCCAGCAGGCCCTGGCGTCCCACACCCCGCTGGTCCTCGGCATTCTGGGTGTACTCGGATTCCTCCTGCTCCTGATAGCCCTGGGTGCGCCGTTGATCGCCGCCATGGGCGTCCTGATCACCGCCTTGTCGGTGGCCGGGGCCTTCGGCATCGGACGGCTCATCTTCCAGAACGGCTTCCTGTCGGGCGGGCTGGGCTTCCAGTCCCAAGGGTTCATCGACGCCTGGGCCCCGCTCTTCTTCGGAGCCATGGTCTTCGGGGTGGCCATGGACTACACGCTCTTCATGCTTTCGGCAGCCAAGGAGCGCTACGAGACCCACCCCGAGCCCGAGCACGCCATGATCGGCTCGATGCGCACCTCGGGACGGGTCGTCCTGTCGGCCGCAGCCGTCATGATCGCCGTCTTCTTGACGTTCGCCCTGTCGGGGCCGCTGGCACCCAAGGAGATGGGGGTGATCCTGGCCATTGCCGTGGCCCTCGACGCCCTCGTGGTCCGCCTTGTCGTGCTCCCGGTGGTGCTGCGGCTGGGAGGCCACAGCGCATGGCACCAGCCGAAGTGGCTCGGCCGCATCCTGCCCAAGGTGAAGTTTTCGCACTGACCCGATCTACGAGTCGACGAATTCGCCTACGAAAATGAGGGGGAGTGACCATGGAGCTAGCCAATGAGGTAGCCAAGGATCCACGCGTGCGGCTGCGTCGTGCCGAGGGGAAGATCCACGCCGTGGAGATGAGGGGATAGCCGGACATTTCGGCTTCCTCGTCTCCTCGAAGGCTGATCCTCCCTAATCAGCAGCCTGTCGATGGTTCGAGTTCGGCGCAGATCGTGGCGCCGTGATCTGGGCGAGCAGGCGCGAGGCGCGTCGCGAGAGCGGCTCGGACCGCAGCCACACCGCCCGGATGGATCGAGACAGGTCCATGCCTTCGATCGGCACCGCGATGAGGCGCCCGGCGTCAATGTCTGCGCTGACGGCAAGACGACTCAGTACGGCCGGCCCCAGTCCCGATTCGACGGCTGCTTTGATCGCCGTCGTGGATCCCAGTTCAACGGCTGGGGTTACGGCGAGAGCGAGACGCTGCAAAGACCGCTCCAGCACGTCACGGGTACCAGACCCCATCTCGCGCAGGACGAGCGGTGTCTCGGCCAGCTCCTGCGCCGGTACCCGACGCCCCTTCTTCGCCCACGCGTGCGAAGGTGCGACGACGAGGAGGAGTTCGTCGTCGAGCACCACCCAGCTCCGAAGTCCGGCAAGAGTGGAATGTCCCTCGACGAATCCGACCTCGGCTCGTCCCTCCCTGACCAGGGTGATCACCTGTTCGGAGTTGCCCATCTCCAGCGACACCCGCACGTCACGATCTGTCGTCCTCAGCCGGATGAGCCACTCCGGTACGAGGTACTCAGCGACCGTCATCGAAGCGGCCACATGGAGCTGGCCCTTGGCCTCCGACCGTAGGGCCGCTGCACCCTCGAGGAGCCCCCTCATGCCGTCGATGATCCGACTCGACCACTCGACGATGGCGCGCCCATTCGGCGTCAGCTGCGCCCGACCGGAAGACCGGTCAAGGAGATTCAGCCCCATATTCGCCTCGAGGTTCCGAAGCCGGGTGCTCGCAGCCGGTTGCGAGATCCCATGCGCCAGCGCCGCCTGACGGATCGACCCGAAGTCAGCGACGCTCTGGAGGAGGTCGAGTGAGACCAGGTCTGGATGCGGCTGCGGGAGGGGCATAGTGAAACCTTATAGAGAGATCACCAACCCCGGGCTATCCGTACTCCAAGTGCGACCGCATGCTTGATGGATGGTCCCTCAGCAACCAGTCGAGGAAGGCCGGGTTGGAGTGGCCACCGCCGGTGCAGGGCGGGCAATGGCTCGACAACTCAAGCTGCTGCCAGGGGTCGGTGTGGCGGTCATCCTTGCCGGCTTCGCCACGGTGCTCGGCCACGCGGTCCCCGTGGTTGGCGCGCCCGTATTCGCGATCGTGGGCGGGGTAACCGCTTCTCTGCTCCGTCCGGTCCCTGTGGTACTTCGCCCTGGTCTCGGTTTCGCCGGCAAAGCGGCGCTCCAGGGGGCGATCGTGGTGCTCGGAACGGCGCTCTCGTTCCGACAGGTCATCACGACGGGGTCTTCATCGCTACCGATCATGATCGGCTCGCTGGCCATCGCCCTCGTCGGTGCTGCAGTGATCGGTCGGCTCATGGGTGTCGGACGCGACCTGCAGGCCCTCATCGGTGTGGGGACGGCGATCTGTGGAGCATCCGCGATCGCCGCGACCGACGCCGTCATTTCTGCATCCGAGGCGGACGTCTCGTACTCGATCGCAACGATCTTTACGTTCAATATCGCTGCTGTCCTGACGTTCCCCAGCCTCGGGCACCTCCTTGGGATGACCCCTCACGGCTTCGGCCAGTGGGCGGGCACCGCTATCAACGACATGTCGTCCGTCGTAGCCGCTGGGTCCGTCTTCGGTCACGGAGCGACATCCACCGCCATCGTGGTGAAGCTCGCCCGGACCCTGATGATCATCCCCATCACGCTGGGTATTTCCTTCTGGCGCTCTCGCCAGGGCCCGATGCGGCCCGACGAGGCCCCTCGCCGTTCGCTCGGTGCTCACGTGCTCGGAACCTTCCCCGTGTTCATCGCGTGGTTCCTCGTTGCTGTCTCTTTGAACACTGTCGGGCAGGTCCCGCGGAGCTGGCAGCCGGGCCTGTCGATTCTTGCCCAGCTCATGATCGCGACCGCTTTGGCGGCGATCGGTCTCTCGACCAAGATGACCGACATCCGTCGGGCTGGCATGAAACCACTAGCCCTGGGTGGTGCCCTCTGGGTACTCGTAGGCACCGCGTCCCTCTGCCTTCAGTCGCTGTCGGGCGGAAACCGGTAGTGCCGGCTCGCCATCGGAAGGTGGGGGCTCCTCACGCATGGCGCCGTGAAAGGCGGATTCATCGAGTTCCCCGACTGACGCAACGACTTCTACTGGCTGGGTGGACTCAAAATGGGCCCGTCCAATCCATCGCACCGAGCCTCGGCTCCCGTGTCCGGCACCACCCATATCCCCGGGGTTCGCTGGCGACGCTCCAAGTTCATGACAGCAACTCGACTTGAGGGCGCTGAACCGACTGCGGACCCCCTTTGTCGCTCACCGACGACTCACCTATCACGGGTGCCGAGATGGCCCCTCTGCAACGTATCGACGACCGCCTCCAATCGGAGCGCGACCTCAGCGGCCAACTCGCTCAGCTCGAGATCGGTCATCAGATCACGAGGGTCGGCGATTGCGACGCGGGTCGCACCATCGACCGCCTCCAGTACGACATTGCACGGTAGAGCCAGACTCGCCGATGGGTCGATGAGAATGGCCCGGTAGGCGAATCCGGGATTGCAGGCACCGAGGATCTTGAGTGGGGGGCGCTCGACGCCGAGCTTCTCTTTGAACGTGGCGGCGACATCGATCTCGGTCAAGACACCGAAGCCTTGCCCCTGGAGCGCGGCCCGGACGTCTTCCTCAGCCTCACCCAAGGACTCGGGGAGGACCGTCTCGAGTGGGGTCATCTTTCCCACCTCACGCCAGCTTCATGAACATCCGCTGGACCTCGTCTATGGCGTACCCGTCGGCCGCCGCCTCCTCAGGATTCTCCAGACAGTAGACAAGGCCGGAGGAGATCAGCTTGAAGCCAGCCTGCTCCAACGCCTTCGTGGCTGCAGACAATTGAGTCACCACGTCCCGGCACTCCCGGCCCTCGGCCAACATCCGCTCAACACCCTGCACCTGTCCGGCGACACGTCGGAGCCTCTTCTTCAGGTCCTCCACCACCTCATCGGGCAGCTGCATGAGTCCATCCTCTCTCCTGGGGTTCCACGGGCAGGCCACGCCCCACTGGCACCCGGGTCATGACTGGCTCATTTCGGGCTTCTGCTGCCCCGCCAGGCGGCGCACTTCGTCCATGTCCAGCTCCGCGACCTGGGTGATCAACTTCTCGAGCGCCTCGGCTGGAACTGCACCGGGCTGCGAGAAGACGATGATCTGGTCGCGAAAGATCATCAGCGTGGGAATCGACCGAATCCCGAACGAGCCGGCCAATTCGAATTCATCCTCCGTGTCCACCTTCCCGAAGACGATCTCCGAGTGCTGCTCGGATGCCGCTTCGAAGATCGGGGCGAAGGCCCGACAAGGTCCACACCACGATGCCCAGAAGTCAACGAGCACGATGCCCCTCTCGCTCACGATCCCCTCGAAGTTCTGCTTTGTCAGTTCGACTGTAGCCATCGTCTCCACTCCTCTCCGAGATAGCAACAAGGTCAACACTCATACCCTTGGGGGTATTCCCGATCTCATGTGGCCGATTGACTTCCGACTGCGTCTCCCGGATCCAGCCACCGGAGAACCTCCCGATGGCCCTGAAGTTCCAGTCGGCGCCACAGCACGGGGTTCTCGCTCGACTGACTGGCGTGACAGTGGATGGCTCGCTGCTGGCGGGACCTGTCCACCTCGATCGACAGGTCGATCTCCTCGCGTCGCCTACCCACGAATGTCGTCGGGAACTCATCGTTGAGCTGTGCCGCTATCGCTTCGGGAAGGGCCCAACCGAGCACCGGTATGCCAATGTCGCCGGCGACTGCCCTGGCGACCTCGGTGGCCCGCACGTGATCGAGGTGCCCGGTGATCCCGCCCTCGTCGAAGACCAGAAGGAGGCTCGCATCGACTAGGTCCGCGGCATTGTGGACATCTGCCGATAGCCTGCCGGCCGGCTCTCCGGTGAGTCGACCGTCTGGGTACTCGAGAAGTCGCACCGTTTCGACTCCGAGCTCGTCCGCAGCGGTAGCCAACTCATTCCCTCGGATCCGATGCAGGTTCCCGCGGTTTACACCCAGCATGGACGCCTCCCCGTGGGTGAAGCTCAGAACGGAGACGCGGCTTCCCTGGTCGGCCCATGAACTCAGCGTCGCTCCCAGCCCGAAACTCTCGTCGTCGGGATGGGCGCAGACGGCAAGGACCGACGCCGTGAACGGCAGATGCTCCTGGATGACATCGTGCATTCCGTCACGTAGCCTCACGTCGGCCGTTTGGCCCTCACCAGGGTGTCGATTGCGTCCCGGGGTCCTGTATCCGTGTCCACGACCCGGACTACCTGCTCGGCGCGCTCCACGGTCAGACCAGCTCCGACAGCCACCTCGGTGACATCGGCAACGTTACAGAGGACTTCGGCGTTCGGCGGACCGCCGAAACCTCTGGTCAAGTTCTCCCGATCGTGAGCCACAACCAGGAGCGTGCCCCCCGGGGCCACTGCGGACACGGCCACCTCGAGCGCGATCGAACGCTCAGGTTGCGGCAGCTGCAGGTACAGCATGGCCACCAGATCGAATCCAGCCGACGGGGGACTCCACTCCTGCACTGTAGATTCAACCCAGGTGGCCTCTACGTTGCAGGCTGCAGCGAGACGCTGTGCCTTTGCCAGGCCCACCGGCGAGAAATCCACTCCTGTCACCTCCCAGCCCCGCTCACCAAGCCACACTGCATTGCGGCCCTCGCCGCAAGCAAGGTCGACCGCTCGACCCGGCGTGAGGTCGGCCACCTCGGAGACCAGGAACTGGTTCGGGGTACTTGTCCAGACCAAATCGTCTCCGCTGTAGCGCTGATCCCACTGGCGGCGATCCACCGGTCAAACCCGCGGCGAGCCGGCTGCACGCAACGGCTGGTGGAGCAGAGGGGCTATCAGACAGAAACCGAACGCCCCGGCCGCAAGGGGCACGAGACCGGCGATCGACAATGCCAACCATCCCCCACCAAGGGCCAACCCCACGCCAACCATCAACAGACCGACGACGATTCGGACCCCTCGACCCAGACCGCTGCTCATGAAGTTCACCAAAGTCATGCTGCTCTCCTTCGCTTGTCCTCTATACCCCCAGGGGTACATCAGGTACAACAGCGGGCCACTGTCCCTATTCCCACATTCGACACGATTCCGCGTGAGGGGCCGGCCGGCGCCCGTCGGAACACCCGCAAAGGGTCGATGGCGAGTCGGCACGTGATCGTCCGACGTCCCTGGAGTTCCTGCTTTGCGTGTCGGAGCTCCAGGGCCACTTCAGATCGGTACTCTGGCGACATGGGCCTGTACCGCGAGCACATCCTCCCAGTCCTGGTCGACCGAGCGTGTGGGACCGCAGGACTGAAGAAATGGCGCGCCGAACTGTCTCGCGGACTGACCGGGCGAGTCCTCGAGGTCGGATTCGGCTCGGGTCTCAATGTCGACCACTACCCTTCGACCGTCGAGAGGGTCCTTGCGGTCGAACCGTCCGCCAAGGCCTTCCGGATTGCACAGCGGCGGATCGAACGCTCACCGGTGCCGATCGAACTCGTCGGGCTCGATGGTCAGTTGATTCCGCTCCCTGATGACTCCTGCGACCATGCCCTCTGTACCTTCGCCCTGTGCACGATTCCCGACGTCAATGCCGCCTTGGCGGAGGTCGGCCGGGTGCTGCGTCCTGGAGGCCGGCTTCACTTTCTCGAGCATGGCCTTTCACCTGATCCGGGTGTGGCCGCATGGCAACGCCGATTGGAGCCCCTCCAGCGACGAGTGGCCGATGGCTGCCACCTCACCCGTGACCCCGTCGCCCTGGTTCGGGACGCCGGCTTCGGCCTCGGCCTCGAGGACATTGACCAGCGCTATGGCATTGGGCCAAAGCCCTGGAGTTGGTTCACTCGGGGGGTGGCGGTCCATCCCGGATGATGCCACCGATTCGTCCGGTGTCGGACCGGCGACACGGATGGCCGCTTCGCGGGAGACCTGACGGCGGAAGACGATCGAGGTCACCAGGCTGCCTCTTCGGCGCCCCGCCCAGGAGCACAACGGGACGTTCGGCCCTAGTCCGCCAATTCCGCAGCCCGTAACCTCGATGGTGGAGACCGGGGTCACCGTCAGCCGAATACCGGTCTCGCGAGTCGCAACGCGCCGCTCGAGCTACGGCACCGGAGGAGGTCGATCATGAAGGCACTGATCTACAGGGGTCCCGGCAAGAAGGCCTGGGATGAAGTACCCGATCCGAAGATCGAACAGTCGACCGACGTGATCGTACAGATGGTCGCCACCACGATCTGCGGCACAGACCTCCATATCCTCAAGGGCGACGTCCCCGAGGTCGAGGTCGGCCGAATCCTGGGGCACGAGGGAATCGGCGTGATAACGCAGATCGGCGACGCGGTCACCCAACTCGCCGTGGGTGACCGGGTCATCCTCGCTTGCGTGAGTTCGTGTGGACGATGCTCGAACTGTCGCCAGGGGCTCTACAGCCACTGCCTCGACCCGGAGGGCCTCGCGGGGATCGGCTGGATCTTCGGCTATATGATCGACGGGACGCAGTCCGAGTACGTTCGGGTCCCCTTCGCCGAAAACTCGGTGTACAAGGTCCCCGAGGGCATGACCGATGCCGAGGGCATCCTCCTCTCAGACATCCTGCCGACCGGTTTCGAGATCGGCGTGCAGTACGGACACGTGAACCCAGGCGATGTCGTCGCCGTGATCGGCTCCGGACCGGTTGGGCTCTCCGCGGTCATGACGGCACGGCTCTACGGCCCGTCCAAGATCATTGCGATCGATCTGGACAACGCCCGACTGGCACGGGCCAACGAATTCGGCGCTACCGACACGGTCAACTCGGGGGACCCGGACTGGAAGGACCAGGTGCTCGCACTCACCGACGGCCTCGGCGTCGATGTCGCCATCGAGGCGGTTGGGGTTCCCGAGACGTTCACCATGGCGACGGTCATCGTCCGCCCGGGAGGAAACGTTGCCAACATCGGCGTGCACGGCAAGTCAGTCGACCTCGCCCTCAACGAGCTCTGGATCAAGAACATCGACATCTCTATGGGTCTGGTCAATACGAATACCCTCGGGATGCTGCTGAAGCTCGTCGCCGAGCACAAGCTTCCTGCCGAGAAGTTCGTCACGCACGAGTTCTCGTTCGACCAGATGCTGGAGGCCTACGACGTCTTCGGGCACGCTGCCGAGCACGACGCGCTGAAGGTCCTCGTCCATTAGTTGGTTAGCTGCCAGACGGAACCTGTACCCGACAGTTCGACGAGCTCTGATCCGCTTGGTGGCCTTTCACTCCGCTCCGATCGACTGTCGTCACCGGCACCGACGGCCGCTTGGTTTCAGCCCCGATTGAGGACGAATTGCCCTAGTCGAATCGAGATGGATGACCCAGGATGGGACCATGACCAAACGGATCGTGATCCTCGGCGGGGGGACCGGGGGAACGCTCAGCGCCAACCGTCTGCGGCGGATCTTTCCCCCAGGAGACGTCGAGATCGTCGTTGTGGACCAGAACGATGACCACGTCTACCAGCCAGGGTTGCTCTTCGTCCCGTTCGGGTTGACCCACACTGACGAGATCGTCCGCGCTCGGCATCATCAGCTGCATCGTGGCATCCAATTCCGCCAGTCCCCGGTCGAGTGCGTCGACATCGATGCGGACACGGTCCAGCTTGGAGACGGGACTGAACTCGCCTATGACGTTCTGGTCGTCGCTTCGGGCTCCATCTTGGTCGAAGAGGAGACCGAGGGGCTCACCGGGCCGGGTTGGATGGAGAAGGTCTTCACCTTCTACGACGTCGCGGGAGCCGCCGCACTGCATGACGCACTCGAGGGATTCGATGGAGGCCGCCTGGTGGTCAACGTAATCGACATGCCCATCAAGTGCCCGGTCGCACCCCTCGAGTTCTGCTTCCTGGCCGACTGGTTCTTCCAGCAAGCCGGCATTCGCGATCGGGTCGAGTTGACGTATGTGACCCCCCTCGATGGCGCCTTCACCAAGCCGGTGGCGTCGAAGGCACTGGCCGGGTTGCTGGACGAGAAGGGCGTCGCCCTGGTAACCGAGTTCAATACCGGCGAGGTGGACGGATCCGGAGGACGACTCGTCTCCTACGATGGGCGTGAGGTCGGCTTCGACCTGGCCGTGGTCGTTCCCCTGCACGGTGGCGCCAGCTACGTGACGAGGTCCCCGGGGCTCGGGGACGAGTTGGGCTTCGTGCCGGTCGACGAGCACACACTGCAGTCGACTGTTAAACCAAATGTATTCGCCATCGGTGACGCCGCAGGAGTTCCCACATCGAAGGCAGGGTCGGTCACCCACTTCGAGGGGGAGGTCCTGGTCGAGAACGTCCGACGGTTCCTGGCCGACAAGCCGCTGGACGGCAGTTTCGACGGGCACACCAATTGCTTTATCGAGACCGGGTTCGGCAGGGCGCTGCTCATCGACTTCAACTACGACACCGAGCCGCTGCCCGGGCACTTCCCGACCTCGGTGGGTCTGCCGCTGTTGAAAGAGTCAAGGCTCAACCACCTGGGCAAACTGATGTTCCAGCCGCTCTACTGGCACAGCCTGCTTCCCGGCCGTGACCTTCCCGGTGTCGGAACGGCCATGCCCACGCGGGGCAAGGACCTCCAGAGCATTCCATGACCGCCCGAGCCACTCGTCGGAATCAGAGGATAAGGAGTTGACCATGTCCACCGCCACCGCCACCTACGCCGGCACTACCGTTGCCGTCAACGATGAAGGGTTCTTCGAGGACCCAAGTCAGTGGACCGAAGCCATGGCGCCGGAGATCGCCCGGGAGCAGGGCATCGATGAACTCGCCGAGCCGCATTGGCAGGTGATCAAGTTCATGCGCACCGAGTATGCCGAGAAGGGAACCGGGCCCACCGTCCGAGTCCTCGGCAAGACGTCTGGAGTATCGATCAAGCAGCTCTATCAACTATTTCCGAAAGGTCCAGCCAAGACTGCCGCCAAGATCGCCGGTATCCCCAAACCGCGCGGCTGCATCTGACCGCTCTGCCGGTCTCCGATCCCACAGAAAGGTGCAACATGAGTGACCCGATCGAAAAGGTGTCGATCATTGTTTCGAAGGGCTCATTGGAGGGGGTCTATCCGGCGCTGATCATGGCCAATGGCGCCCGGGCTGAGGGGATCGAGGCCAATCTCTTCTTCACGTTCTTCGGCCTCGATGTGGTCCATCGATCGACAATCGACCACATCAAAGTGGCCACCGTCGGAAATCCAGGCCTGCACCTGGCCACCATGGCCGGTGGCCTGCCAGGCGTGTCGTCGGTCATGACTCACTACCTCGAGAAGAAGATGGAGAAGCTTGACATTCCCCCCATTCACGAGTTCGTCGAAATGATCGCTGACACAGGTGCGGGGATCTACGCCTGCAAGGCATCGACGGACCTGTTCGAGCTGACCGAGGACGATTTGATCGAGCAAGTCATGGACATCATCACGGTCGGTGAGTTCTACTCCCTGGCCGCCGGTGGTGAGATCATCTTCACGTAGGGCTCGGTGGTGGTCCTTGAAGAAGGCGGTGTCCGAAGAAGGATCCTCCTAAGGATCCCCCTGACCGTCCGGCTACGAACATCGGAGCACGGCAATGGCACTCTCTGACGGGGCAACTGTGGGAGCGGCACTCCGGGTCGGGGGGGCCCACGTGCCGATCATCGGCTCGGCACGTGTGTACGTCTGCGGTATCACCCCCTATGACACGACTCATCTCGGCCATGCCGCCACGTTCGTATGGACCGATGTGGCAGCCCGGGTACTACACCTGACCGGCGCACACGTAGATGTGTGCCGCAACGTCACCGATGTCGACGACCACCTACTGGCCGAGTCCAGGTCCCGAGGTGTCCCATGGCGCTCTTTGGCAACCCAACAGACATATCGGTTCGAGCGCGATGCGTCTGATCTCGGCATCATTCGCCCGGCATTCGAACCGAGAAGCCACGACTACGTCGACGACGTCATTGGCCTCGCCCTCGGCCTCATCGCCCGAGATGCCGCCTACGAACGTGACGGCTCGGTCTTCTTCCGAGGGGAACACGTGTGCGAGACCGCGGGTCTCGATCCCACCGAAGCGGTGATCCGGCTGGAGGAAGACTCAGCCCACCATGACAACCCCTTGAATGAGGTATCGCAGAGCCCGCTTGATGTGGCCATCTGGCAACGCTCTTCCGGTGACGAGCCGGCGTGGCCGAGCCCGTGGGGGGAGGGACGGCCTGGATGGCACGCCGAATGCGCCGCGATGGCTCTCTCAACCTTCGGCCCGACCGTCGACCTGCACGGAGGCGGGGCCGATCTCGATTTCCCGCACCACGCCTACGAAGCGGCGCTGGCCGAAGCATTCACCGGCGTGTCGCCATTCGCCCGATCGTGGATGCACGTGGGCACGGTGAAGTCCAGGGGGCAGAAGATGGCCAAGTCCACGGGCAACCTTGTCTTCGTCCACGATCTGCTCCAGCGCTGGCCCGCGGCGGCCATCCGATACCTGATCCTTACGCGGCCCTGGCGGGCCGACTGGGAATTCGAGGAGGACTCCCTCATGGAGGCGACTGCACACCTCGATGACATGTGGAGCAGAGCCACGAACACCGTCGACAGCGACAGCGCCCGGCGACAGGTAGTCGCAGCGCTCCTCGACGACATTGACGCCTCCCATGCACTGGCCATCGCCAGAGAGGCTGGGGGACAGGTACTCACCGAGCTGATCGAATTTCTCGGTCTTCGCGACACCACCACTTGGTACTAATCGGAGCGCCCGCGCTGTGGAGGCCGACGAGCGGTCGATGTTCTGACTTCATGGTCTTCTAACGGACCTTGGGCGGCCCACCGTCGGCAACGAACCGGCAACGAACCGGCAACGAACCGGTGATGAACCGGTGATGACGGCGATTGGGGCGTGGAGCAACTTCCGCCTCCCGAAGCCGTAGTGACGGTCATGGTCGAGGGCTGGCCGTGATCACGCAGATCAGCCTCGTAGGACTCCTCGCCAGACCACGGCCAGGGTCGCGAGTACGTCTGGGTCGGCGATCAGCTCGATCTCGCGCACCAGGCCAACCTCGACGTGGAACACGAAGGCGACCTTGACCGACCCGGCCATGATCCAGGCAGCACCGGGGTCACCGTCGATGGTGACGGGTATCGCCCCTTTGGCGCCGTTGAAGCGGGCGGCCACTGCGGCGGCGCCGTCGTAGATCGGATCGGCGCCCGTTCGTTGTCCCACCAGGTCGGCGCGCATGACGGCGTCGGGCGCGAGCAGGGACAGCAGTCGCGCCAGATCCCCGCCGTGAGCTGCGGTCAGGAAGGCGTCGACGACGCTACGGCTCTCGGCGCTCGCCGTCTTCTCCGCGGCCGGCTCGGGTGCGCCCTGCACCTTGCGCCGTGCCCGGCTGGCCAGCTGGCGCACGGCGGTGCCCGAGCGCCCCATGATCGCACTGATCTCATCGAACGGATAGCCGAAGACATCGTGCAGGACGAACGCAGCTCTCTCGGGGGGCGCCAGGGCGTCGAGGACGATCTGCATCGCCCCACCCATCCTCTCGGCGAGCAGGGCGTCGGCCTCCGGGTCGGCCGGTGCGGACTCGGCGGTTGCCTCGGCTTCGGCCTCCGACCGGGTACGCCGCTTGCGCAGGTGGTCGAGGCACAATCGCGTCACGACGGTGGTCAGCCAGGCGGGTAAGTCGTCGACATCGTCCTTTCGGGAGAGCCGAAGCCAGGCTTCCTGCAGCACATCATCTGCATCGGCCTCCGACCCGAGGATCCGGAGAGCGATCGCCGTCAACCGGGGCCGCTCGGCGTCGAAACCGGTCATGTCCATGTCGCTCATATGCTACTGACGTGCATCCACCCAGCGATGTGACACCAGGTCGCTGTCACATCCTCTGATCGGCGTGCGTCATAAGGGTATGAACATTCTGCAATCCATTGTCCACCCCGTTCGCGACCTCGATGCGGCCAAGGCGGTCCACATCGCCCTTCTCGGCATCGAGCCCCACACCGACCGGCCCTACTACGTCGGATTCAACATGGGGGGTGTCGAGATCGGCCTCGACCCCAAAGGTCACGAGAAGGGCCTGAGGGCACCGGTGCCGTACTTTCGTGTCGCCGACCTCGACACCGCGCTCGCCGAGGTAATGGAAGCGGGTGCCCAAATCTCCGGCCAGTCGAACGATGTCGGAGGCGGCACGTGCATCGCCACGGTCACCGACGCGGACGGCAACACTCTGGGCCTCATCCAGAGCGGCTGAGGAGTCTGCGTGACGTCCCTGATGGCTGGCCGTTCGAGCACGACCCGGACCACCGGGCCGGCCGTCCATTTCCAGCCGGGTTCGAGACGGGTACTGTCTACGTCCGAAGCCAGTGGCTGTGGAGGCATCTACGCTGACGGTGGCCCGTCACTGTTGCGAGCAGCGCCGAGGCAAACCCTGACGAGGTTCCGAAATGAAGGGAGCGACCCCACATAATGAAGACAATGACACGTAGACAGCTGGGCGGACCGTGTGATTTCTCGCTCCGTGGCACCACTGCTGACGAGGTCATAAAGGCCGAAGACAGACACTTGAAGGAAATGGTGGCAAGCGGCGATGCCACGCATGAGAGCGCATTGAAGGAAATGAAGGGCAGGTGGAAGCACCCGATATCGGGGATGGGTTGGTACCGGAACACCAAGCGTGAGTTTGCTGCACTTCCCGAAGAGTGACCGTCCACTCCCGGACTCCATGAGGACCATCGATGTTCTCGAGCGGGCGGAGGCCCATCGATGAATCACTTGACGGCGGCTGGCGGGTGGCTGGACCTGCTCGGTCTGGTTGCTGCCGTGTCCAGCCTTGTATTCCTCCACTTTGCCCCGACCGGTCTGTCTCCCATGCGCAACCCGGTGAGCCAGTACGGCATCACCCCGTATCGAGCCGGCTACCGTTCGGCCACCATCGGGTTGGCCATCGCCGGAGCTGGTGCCGCCGTCGGCGTGGCCAAGACCTTGAGCGGACGAGGTGTCGGGTCGGTGGTGGCTCTCCTGGTCGCATTCGCGGTGGCCCGGGCAGTGATCAGCTGGTATCCGATGGATGCGCCGGACCGGGTCCGGACGTCCACCGGCCACACCCATGGAGTCATCGCTGTGGTTACGTTCGCAGCAGCGACGTTGGCAGCACTGCAGCTCGGCCGATCCCTTGCCGCGCCGGGCCGGTGGCACGCACTCTCGCCCTGGTCGACCGGTCTCGGATTGCTCATGGCCGGGTGCGTCCTCGGCATGGCCCTGACACGGCGGAACGAGGGCCTCCGCCTCTACTTCGGCCTCGTCGAGCGTGGCCTCTACGTGGCCATCATCGCCTGGTTGGCAATGCTCGGTGTTGCCCTCGTGCACGGCGCCTGAGCGGTCAACGGGTCGGTGTCCTGATCACCCGACCAGTCCCATGCCGACGACCGGTTCGGGACAGCCGAGAACGATCAGATATCCGGGGTATGGCCATGTTCTGTCCCCTACTCCACAGCGGCGCTGATCGACCGCTCCAGCGGTCCACCCTCGCGCAGACCGACGATGATGCCGGCCGCTACTGCCATCGCGGCCAGGAACAGCGAAGTGACGGTGAAGGCGTGAGCCACTGACGACGACGCCGGGGACCTCCCACCGGCCAGGTCGAAGACGAGCCCGGTGAGCGCCAGACCGAGGGCCGTGCCCATCCCCCTGGTCATGTTGAGCACGCCCGAGGCCAGACCAGACTGACTCGGGGGCACCGAACCCATGATGGCGGCGTTGTTCGGAGGCGTGAACAGACCCAGCCCGATCCCCACGGTGGCCAAGAGCACCAGGAACGCCGAACTCGTCGGCCGGAGCGCACCCAGCACGGTCAGCCCGCCGGCCACGGTAGCCATACCCCCGATGGTCAGTAGCCGGGCACCGAGTCGATCAGCCAGGCGCCCGGCAATCGGAGCGGTGATCCCGAGGGCGAGTGGCATGGTCATCAACTCGAGACCGGACCGTACCGATCCGAACCGCAGACCGCGCTCCAAGTAGAAGGGAACGAGGAAGAGGACGCCGAACATGACCAGGTAGGACAGCATGCCGCTGGCGATACCGGCACTGAAGCGGGGCCTACGGAAGAGACCCATATCGAGCATCGGCTCGGCGCATCGGACTTCTCGTCGGATGAATCCGATGGTCAGGGCGATTCCCAACACGAACAGCCCGATGATCGTGGGTGAGGTCCATCCCTTCGAGTTGCCGAAGGAGATGGCCGTAAATACCGCCACTACGGCCGGGAAGACCAGGGCCAGTCCCGTCCAGTCGAACCGCACCCGGTCCTGGAGGTGGCGGCTCCGGGGGACCAGCAGGAGCCCGGCGATCATCCCGAGCAGGCCGAAGGGAACGTTGACGAAGAAGATGAGCCGCCATCCACCCGCCGCCAGAAGGAACCCTCCGACGGTGGGCCCGAGGGCCAGACCCACGGCCTGGGCGGCACCTTGGATCCCGATGGCCCTTCCGAGGGATGACTTCGGCACCGCCAACACGATGATCGCCACGCTGTTGGCCTGCAGCAACGCCGCGCCTACTGCCTGCAGCGCCCTGAACCCGATCAGTGTGCCCAAATTCGGGGCCAGGCCACAGAGCGCCGATCCGACGATGAAGATCCCGAAGCCGTAGACATAGAGAAGCTTGTGCCCCCACATGTCGGCGAACCGGCCGACGGCGGCCACGGTGGCCACCAGGACCAGCAAGTAGCTGAGGCCGACCCAGGTCACGGCACCGACGCCGGCGTGGAATGTCCGTTGCAGGGTGGGCAGCGCCACGGTGACGATGCTGGCGTCGAGCTGGCCCATGAACGCCCCGATGCACACGGCCGCCACCGCCAGCCAGAACGCACTGGGCCGACGCCTGATGACTTCGGGACGCCTGGGCTCGACCACCAGGCGGTGCCATCCGACCGGCCTCGGCTCTTCGAGTGTGTCCACGTTCGAATTGTGGCGGTCGCCAACCAAGAAAGATAATAGATATTTCGTGTACTACCGATAAGCTATCCATATGGATTCCCGCCGCCTCCAGCACTTCGTGGCCGTCGTCGACCACGGCGGTTTCACCGCCGCCGCCAAAGCCACATTCGTGTCACAGCCCGCCCTCTCCCTGGCCGTCAAGGAGCTAGAGGCCGACCTCGGGACCCCGCTCTTCGACAGGATCGGGCGAAGGGTCCAGCTCACCGCGGCCGGGGCCGCCCTCCTCGGGCCGGCCCGCCAGGTGCTCCGGGACCTCGAGACCGGTCGGGCTGCGGTGACCGCCGTGGTCGGCTTGGAGTCGGGCGTTCTGTCCTTGGCCTGCCTTCCGACCCTCGCCGCTGACCCTACGGCGACACTCGTCGGCCGGTTCCGTCGTCGCTATCCGGGTGTTCGCGTCGACCTCGCCGCTCCCGAGGACTCCCGCGAGCTGTTCGAACTGGTCGAGACGGGCACATCCGAGCTGGGGCTCACCGATGCCCAGGGCGTCCCCGACGCGCTCGAGTCCACCGGACTCGGATCGCAGGTGCTCGTCTTCATCCATCCCCCGGGCACCGCCACCAGCGTCACCACCTCGGCGCTGATCGACTTCGAGGACACCCTGTTCGTGGCATCACCCGAAGGGACTTCGACGCGACGACTCCTCGATGAGCGACTGGGCTCGGTGGGCGTCAAGCCGAAGCTGGCCGCCGTCTCAGCACAGCGAGACGCCATTCTTCCTCTGGTGCTCGCCGGGGCCGGCGCTGCGCTCGTGCCCGAGTCGATGGCCGAGGTCGCCGAGAAGCTCGGGGCTGTCATCGCACGGCCCGACCCACCAGCCGTTCGAGAGCTGGCACTGGTCCACCGGACCGGTCCCCTTTCCCCGGCCGCCAGCCGGTTCGCACGACTTGCCACCCCCGATCCTGTACTCCGAGATCCGGCCGATCTGCCCGCCCACGAGTAGGAGGTCGGGCCCGCTCCAGTCGGGACTCGTGGACGTCCGCAACGAAGCGGACTCGGTCGACCGGTGTGGGAGGTGGTCTGCTGCCGCCAGGTGCTCAGCCGTTGGTCGGCAGCTCCGAGAAGGGGAGGTTCTTCTCGTTGCCCGGCTCCTTGGGCAGGCCGAGGACCCGCTCTCCCAGGATGTTGCGCTGGATCTGATCGGTCCCGCCGTAGATCGGCGGGGCCTGGGCATACAGGGCGCTCATCGTGACGGCAGCCAGGAAGGGATTCCCGGTGGCTTCATCGAGGACCCTCTGGTCCGCCGGGTTGTAGGCATGGAGCATGCCCTGGGCCCCCACGATCCGGAGCCCAAGGTCACGTTGGAGCCGGACGATGGTGCTCATCGACAGCTTGGCGATATTGGCCATACCCGGGACATCGCCACCCGAAGCTCGCACGGCTTTGACCCGTTCGGCGTTGTAGCGGCCGAGCTCGCCGAGGACGTGGAGCCGGGCCAGGTCCTGGCGCACCGTCGGATCGGCGTTCGACCCGTTTCCCCGCGCCAGGTCGATGAGCAGGTTCGGACGGCCCAGCCGGCCCGCCCCGTGCTCGTCCGACGTCGACTTCGCCCGCCTCCCCTGCTGGGAGGGCTTGACGAAATCACCCGCCCGGCGGGTGAGATTGCCGGCGACGGTGCCGGGCGTGGCGATGGCGACCCCGGTCGATCCCCCGCCGGCCCCCAGACCTGATCGCTCGTGTCCGAGGGTGGTGTTCGCAACCGCCCATCCGTTGTTGCGGCCGCCGATGATGGCCGAGATCGGGACCCGGGCATCGGACAGGAAGACCTCATTGAACAGGGCGTGGCCGGTCAGCTCGCGGAGGGGACGGACGTCGACGCCCGGCTGGTGCATGTCCAGGGCGAAGTAGGTGATGCCCTTGTGCTTCGGGAGGTCGACCGAAGTGCGGGCGAGCAACATGCCGAAGTCGGCGCTCTGTCCGAGCGAGGTCCAGACCTTCTGACCGTTCACGATCCACTCGTCACCGTCCTCCATCGCCCGCGTGGTGAGACCGGCGAGGTCGGAGCCGGCCCCGGGCTCGCTGAACAGCTGGCACCAGGCCCGCTTCCCGGTGACGATGTCGCGGACATAGGTGTCGATCTGTTCCGGGGTCCCATGGTCGGCAATGGTGGGTCCGGCCAGCAGGAGCCCGAGTCCGTTCGGGGCCCCGAGCGCACCGAAGTCGGCGATCTCCTGGGCGATCTGGACACCCACACTGCGGGCCACGCCGCGCCCGTAGGCGGACTCGGCCAGGGTGGGTGCGGCCCAGCCCGACGTACCCAGGCGCTCCCACCAGTCGGCGACGGTGAGGTCAGGGTCCCAGTTCCCCTCGAGCCACGATCGCAGGTCGGCGAGGAGCTCATGGCTGCTCAGCGACGGCGACGATTGATCGATCGACACGCTCCTCCCTCCCTTCGGCTCCCAGGCCGACCGGACTCCTCCTCCGGCTCGTCACGAGTGCCATGAACAGTACCGCCTGGCGTCTCACGGTGTCCGGTCCGGGCGCTAGGCGGCACCGGCGGACCCGGCCTCCACCGCCGGTGCCCACAGCCAGGCCATGGCCCCGATGAGCAGGGCCACCACGGCACCGCCCACCACCACGGCGCCGACCGATGTGGCCGAGGCGACCGCTCCCCCGGCCATCAGGCCCAGCGGCACCGTCCCCCCGAACCCCATGATCCAGAGCGCCATCACCCTGCCGCGCACCTCATCGTCGATGTGCGCCTGGATGGCGGTGGACAGGGCGGTGACCGTGACGAAGTAGGCATAGCCGACGGCGAGCACGATCGGGTAGGCGAGCCAGATCTCCCGGATCAGCCCGAACACCCCGAGGCAGAGGGCGAAGCCGGCCAGTCCCGCCCGTATCAGCACCAGCCGGGAGGTACCGACGAACACCGTGCCGACCGAAACGGCGCCCAGAGCAGCGCCCAGGCCGAACAACGCATAGAGCCCCCCGTAGACGGCTCCGGCCGGATTGATGTGCAGGTCGCGGGCCGCGACCACCGGCATCAGCCCGATGAACGGGAGGCAGAAGAACGAAACACTGAAGATGGTGACCAGGCAGTACCGCACCAGGGGATCCGCTCGCGCCACCTCGAGGCCTCCGAGCAGTCGCTGGATCCCCGACGGGCGGCGACCCGGGTCGGCCCCCGGCGCCGCTCTCCTGATCGCCGCCCGGGCGATGACGAAGATGGCGAACCCGTAGGTGCCGGCGTTCAGCACGAAGATCCCCCACGCGTCGACCACCGGCAAGAGGAGGCCACCGATGGCCGGACCGATCACCCGGGAGAGGTTCATCTGCACCGACTGGAGCGAGACGGCCCCGGGCAGGTCCCGCTTCGGGACCAGCACCGGGAGGACGGCCGAGAGCACCGGGGCATTCAGCGCATTGCCGATCCCGATGGCCAGCACGCACCAGAACACCAGCTGCGTGGAGGGGTGCGGCCTCGACGCCGCCCAGGCCAGCGCCAGGGAGAAGAGGAGCTGCTCCACCTGGCAGCCGATGAGGAGCCTCTTGCGATCGACCAGGTCGGCGAGCGCCCCTCCGACGATCGAGAGCACGAAGAGCGGCCCGAGCTGGGCGAAGCCGATGGCTGCCACATAGGTGGCCGAATGGGTGAGCTGATAGGCGAACACCCCGAGGGCGATGTTCTGCATCCAGGTGCCGATGTTGGACGCGAAGGTGCCCAGCCATACGGACCGGAAGGCCGGATGGCTCAGCGCGCCCCGTGCCGTTCCGGGGGTGTAGGGGAGGTCCCCGTCGACCTGGGCGTCGTCAGCCTGGTCCAGACGGGCCTCTGGCGCCTTCGAGCGAAACGGCCGGGAGCGGGACCCCTTCGACGGCTGCGAGTCCCGGACCCCGGTCATCCGTCGATGATGGCACGCCTCCGGCCAACCGCACTTCCCTGCTGTTCGCCACCGGTGACGGCCCTAGTCGGGGCCACCGAGGAGGATGGGCCGGGGCCGGAGGCCGGCTCGGGGACCGGGCCCCCCGTCCGGTCGGTCAGTCGGCCAGCGCCTGGTAGACCAGGGCGCGCAGTTGGGATCGGAACGGGTAGGCGGCCGACGGGACGAGTTGGGTCATGAACACGACGGTGACCCCCTCCACCGGGTCGACCCAGAACGCCGTGCTGGCCGCACCACCCCAGTAGTACTCGCCGGCCGAACCGGCGGAAGCGGTGGCGCCGGGACCCTTGCCGACGGCGAATCCGAGCCCGAAGCCCACGCCGCTGAACTCGGACTCACCGAAGCCGCCGGTGGCCAGCTGGGCCAGTTCCCCCCGGTCCGGCAGATGGTTCGCGGTCATCAGCTCGAGGGTCTTCCGGCCGATGATCCGGCGCCCGTCGAGCTCCCCCCGGTTGACCAGCATGTGGCAGAAGCGGAGGTAGTCGACCGAGGTCGAGACCAGCCCCCCACCGCCGGAGAGGTACGAGCGTCTCCGGCGGTACGGGCTCTGCTCGGGGTCGTCGATCAGTTCGGGTGCCGCTCCCGGTTGATAGCGGTAGCAGGCCGCGAACCGGCCGGCCGAGCAGTCCGGCACCGAGAACCCGGTGTCGGCCATCTGGAGGGGCCCGAAGAGGTTGGCCTGGAGGTAGCTGTCGAACGCCTCTCCCGACAGGATCTCGACCAACCGGGCACACACGTCGGTGGACACCCCGTAGTTCCAGCGGGTGCCCGGTTGGAATTTGAGCGGGAACTCGGCCAGCAGCGAGCACAGGCCCTCGAGGGTCATGCCCGAGCGATTGGCGCGCAGCGCCGCGTTGAACCGGTCGTCGGTGGGATGGCCGGGCACCAGGCTCCCGGCCAGGCCGGTCATGTGGGTCAGGGCGTCGCGCACCGACACCGGACGCCGCTGGTCGGTCATGCCCATCGACCCGTCGGGCCCGAGCTCGCCCACCTGGAGGCCGCGCCACTCGGGCAGATAGCGGTGGAGCGGGTCGGTCAGCTGGAACATCCCTCGCTCGTAGAGCTGCATGAGCGCAATGGAGGTGATCGGCTTGGTCATCGAGTAGATGCGCCAGATGGTGTCCTCCCCGACCGGCTTGGTCCGTTCCCTGTCCATCCAGCCCAGCGACCGCCAGTAGGCCAGCCTTCCCCAACGGGCCACAGCGATTTGACACCCCGGGATCTTGCCGGTGGCCACGTAGCGGGCCTCGAAGTGCCCGGTGATCCGTTCGAGGCGCTGCTCGTCGAATCCGGCTCCGTCCGGGTCGGTCTTCACGGCGCAGCGCGGTCCTTGGCCACCTGGTCGTACGTTTCGTAGTCGGAGAGCGTGTCCGCCGCGTGCTCGAACTCGAGCAGACCTGCCTCCCCCCAGCGCTCGCGCAGGTAGCCGTGATTGGCATCGAGCAGCCCGAGCTTGCCCACATTGGGCACCAACTTGGCGAAGAAGCCGCGCTGGAAGCCGGCGAACGGGCTGGTCTTCAACTTGCCGGCGGCAGCAGTCAGGTGGGGTATGAGGGCATTGAGGTCGACTCCGAGACGATCCCAGACCTCCGGTGTCGTGGACCTCGACCGATTTCGCAGCGTGTTGTCCAACAGGAACTCCTGACGGTCCTTCAGCTCCGCATCGCTCAGCCCGGCATAGAACTCCTTGAGGGTCAGCACCCCGAAGGCAACATGTCGGGCCTCGTCCGACATCACGTAGCGGAGCAACTTGATGAGCAGGGGCTCGGTGGTGCGGCGGAGCATGTCGCCGAAGGCGGCGAGGGCG
Source organism: Acidimicrobiales bacterium (assembly GCA_035531955.1). GTDB lineage: Bacteria > Actinomycetota > Acidimicrobiia > Acidimicrobiales > RAAP-2 > Bog-756. The sequence continues at coordinate 28,775 of DATKRZ010000107.1, forward strand.
AGGCTCTCGATGACGATCTGCATCCCCAGGTAGGCGATGTCCCACCGGCTGTCCTCGAGCAGCACGGTGATCTGCTCCTCGAGGAACGGGCTCATCGGGTAGGCCTCTCCCACCTTCAGATCGAGGTATTTGGCGAACACCTCGGTATGGCGGGCCTCGTCCATGGTCTGGGTGGACGCGTAGTACTTGGCGTCGATCCACGGCACCGTTTCGACGATCTTGGCCGCGGTGAGCATCGCTCCCTGCTCGCCGTGCATGAACTGGCTGATCGACGCCTTGAACATCTCGATGCCGAGGGCGGTGAACTCGGGATCGTCCCAGCTGGCAATGGGAGAGCCGGGTTCCGACGAGGCGATGCGGATCAGCCGCATCATGGGACCGTCTCGGTCGACGAGCCCCTCGGGATCCACATCGGTGTCCCAGTCGAGGTCGGTCACGCTGTTCCACTGCGAGCCCATGGCCTTGTTGTAGAGGGTGACCAACTGGGTCCGGCACCGTTCGTAGTCCCAGAGGTAGATCCGGTCGGCATGGTCCTGGACGATCTTGAACGTCGCGTGCATGCCTGATGCGGAAACCGGATCGGGCGTCCCCGCCGCGACCATCAGCCGCGCCTTCCCAGCATGTTGGCGTTGGGCGCTGCCTTCGCCACCAGTCCGGGGATGACGTCGCCGAGCTCGGCTGCCTCCCACCGGTCGTCCTTGTCCGCCCCGGGGCCGGCCACCCATCCCTCGGCCACGCTGATGTGTCCGCCGTGCACGTTGAACACCCTCCCGGTGATGTCGGCCGAGGCCGGGCTGCCCAGCCAGACCACCAGCGGTGCGATGTTGTCCGGGTCGTTCGGGTCGAATTCGTCCGGCTTGCGACCGGCAGAGCCCTCGGCGAAGCCAAGGTTCTCGGTCATCCGGGTCAGAGCGGCCGGTGCGATGGCATTGACGGTGACGCCGTAGCGGCCGAGCTCCATGGCGCTGATTACCGTCACGGAAGCGATGCCCGCCTTGGCCGCGCCGTAGTTGGCCTGGCCGACGTTGCCGTAGATCCCCGAGGGTGAAGTGGTGTTGATGATGCGGGCGTCGTTCAACACCCCTGTCTTCGAACGGTTGCGCCAGTACTCGGCGGCGTGCCGCATGGGGGCGAAGGTTCCGCGGAGGTGGACCCTGATCACCGCGTCCCACTCGGATTCGGTCATGTTCACCAGCATCCGGTCGCGCAGGATCCCGGCGTTGTTCACCACCACGTCCAGGCCCCCGAACGTCTCGACCGCGCTGTCGATCAGCCGCTTGGCCCCGTCCCAGTCGCTGATGTCCTCGCCGTTGGCCACGGCCTCGGCGCCCATGCCGCGGATCTCCTCGACCACCTGCCCCGCCGGCCCGGCCGAGGACCCGGTGCCGTCGACTTCGGCTCCGAGGTCGTTGACCACCACCTTGGCTCCTTGCCGCGCGAACTCGATGGCGTGACCACGGCCGATCCCCCGACCGGCCCCGGTGACCACCACTACCCGTCCGTCACAGATGCCAGCCACTGCACTCTCCTTCCCCTGTCCTCCGGAAGGGCCCGGAGCAGCCCCGGACAGGGCCCGTTGCGCTCGGGGCACACCTCTTCCACATCGCTGCCGGTATCGCTGTCGCCGACGATTCTACGAAGTCCACCGGGCCTACGTTCGATCGGGCCTGCGTTCGATCGGCCGGAACGGCCGGCGAAGGCCTCCCGTGTCCTCATGGTGGGGACAGAATTCCGTCGATCTCCTCCAATTCGTCCGACGAGAAGGAAAGGGTCCGGATGGCGGCGACGTTCTGCTCCAGCTGGAGCACGCTGCTCGCTCCGACCAGCGTCGAGGTGACCCGAGGGTCCCGCAGCGTCCAGGCCAGCGCCAGCTGCGCCATGGTCTGGTGGCGGCGCCCAGCGAGCTCCCGGAGGGAACGGACCTTGGCCAGGACCTCGTCACCAAGTTGGGCCCGATCCAACGTCCCCGGCTCGCTGGCCCGCGAGCCTGGTGGAACACCGTCGAGGTATCGGTCGGTGAGCAGGCCCTGGGCCAGCGGGGAAAAGACGATGCACCCGATTCCGAGGCGGCCGAATGCGTCGAGCAGACCGTGCTCGATCCAGCGGTTGAACATCGAATAGGGAGGTTGGTGGATGAGCAGTGGCGTACCCAACCGGGAGAGGACGGCCGCAGCCGCTTCGGTCTGTTCGGGGGGATAGGAGGAGATCCCCACATACCGTGCCTTGCCGGCGCGCACCGCCGAGTCCAGCGCTCCCATCGTCTCCTCGAGGGGCGTCTCCGGGTCGAACCGGTGGGAGTAGAAGATGTCCACGTAATCCAGCTGCAGGCGCAGCAGGCTGGCGTCGAGGCTGCCCAGGAGGTACTTGCGGGAGCCCCCGTCGCCGTAGGGTCCCGGCCACATGTCGTAGCCCGCTTTGGTCGAGATGATCAGCTCGTCGCGGTAGGGGGCCAGGGAGCCGTTGAGAACCCGGCCCACGTTGGACTCCGCCGACCCGTACGGAGGTCCGTAGTTGTTGGCCAGATCGAAGTGGGTCACACCCAGGTCGAAGGCCCGGGTCAGCATCCCGTCCACCTCGGCGGGCGGTCGGACGTCGCCGAAATTCTGCCAGGCCCCGAGCGAGACCAGCGGAAGCTTGAGCCCGCTGCTCCCGCATCGGCGGTACTCCATCTCTTCGTAGCGATGTGCGGCAGCGGTGTGCGACATCGACCCAAGCTAGACCAGCCTATGGCGATCCACCGGACCCGGGCCGCTCAGGGGCGCCCGGATCGGTGGCGGGCCGCCGATCGCAGGTATAGCGTGACCGAGCAGCTGGACGACAAGGGGTACATCGAACGTGCGAAGGATTGCGGTGGTCTGGCTCGTCGCCGTAGTGGCGGTTGTCGTGGCGGTTGTCGTGACGGTCGCCACCGGTGGGCCCGTTCGTGCAGGCCTGCTCGGTAAATCGACACAGGGTCCACCATTCGGATACTGGCTGACCGCCGAGGACGGCGGCGTCTTCTCGTTCGGAGTTGCGCCCTTCTACGGTTCCGGGGTGACGGTTCCGGGGGTGTGCGCATTCAGCCCACAACCTCCCAGCACACTCAATGGGTCCTCAGGCTGTAGTGCGATCACGCCGACCCCGAGTGGGAACGGGTACTGGCTCCTGAACGCTTTCCACTGGCCAACTGCATATGGACAGGCAGGTCAACCGCCCCAGATCGGCTGCACCGGTCTGAACGGCGCCACTGGGAAATGGACCGGGATGACTTCTTCTGCGACCGGCAACGGCTTCTTGATGGTCAGCTCGAACGGAGCTGTGGTCGGGTGCGGTGATGCGCAACCGGATGGCGGGCTCACCTCCTTGGCCCTCGCCGCTCCGGTTGTCGGGATGGCGTCGACGCCCGACCACAAGGGCTACTGGTTGGCCGCCGCCGATGGTGGGGTCTTCTCCTTCGGCGACGCCTCCTTCTACGGCTCGATGGGGGGGAGTCGCCTCAACGGTCCGGTGGTCGGCATCGCCGCCACCTCGGACGGCAGGGGCTACTGGCTGACATCGACCGATGGCGGGGTCTTCTCGTTCGGTGACGCCATGTTCGACGGTTCGATGGGAGGGTCGCACCTCAACGCCCCGGTCGTCGGCATCGCCACAACCGTGGATGCGAAGGGCTACTGGTTGGCCGCCGCCGACGGCGGGGTATTTTCCTTCGGACGTGCCCGGTTCGAGGGGTCCATGGGCGGCAGGCCGATCAACGCCCCGGTCGTCGGCATCGCCACCTGGCCCTCGGAGCCCGGCTGACCTGCAGCCGACGGGCTGGCAGAGGATCGGGAAGATCTGCCTGCGTTCATCCGTCAGTGGCACCGGTAGGAAGCGTGGGGATCGGCCAGGACGGGTCGCGTCTCCACGATGACCAGTCTTCGGCGAAGGTCCCCCTGATGGGAATGGGATGAGGGAGGTGACAAGCTGTCGGGCGTCATCGACGTGCCTGTGGTGTGCGTTGCTCGAGTGGCCGGCCACCGGGCAAATATGGTCACGGCACTAGATGCCGAACGACTCCGTCCGCGCCCTGGCGATCAACCCGGAATCACCCCGGAGCTCCACCCGGGCCGCCTTCTGACGGCCGGCACCGAACAGGGTGAGCTCGCCCGGATCGCCCTCGATGGCCAGGTGCCGTCCGGTCCCACCCTCCTTGGAGCCCCGTCCCGGAGCCACCAGCTCGATCGACGCCGCCATCTTCTTCGCCATCCCCCCAGGCCCGACGCGCGCCCAGAGGGCGTCGGCCAGCTCCGGCCGTAGTGGGCGTGGCTCCCAGCCCGGCTCGGCCCGGCGAACGTCCTCGACATGGATGAAGAACTCGACGGTGTTCATGGGACCGTCGAAGGGACGCAGGAGCGGCGGCGGACCGCGGCGCACCAGTTCGATCAACTCGGTCCACGGAGTCCGGTCCCGCCGCGACCGGCGAACCCGGTCGGTATAGGCGGCCAGCGGCGTCCACACGAGCCCCGGGCCACTGTCGGGTCGCCGTTCGCGCACGACCAGGTGGGCAGCCAGGTCAGCCGTGACCCACCCCTCACACAAGGTCGGCGCTCCGGGACCGAGCTCGACCAGGAGGTCACAGAGGGTCTCACGCTCCTGTTGCGCAAGGGTCATGGCGGCCATGACGGAATGCTACGCCTGAGGACGGCCCACAGCAGGACGGTCTTGCGCCACCACCGGCAGGGCGCCGGCGAGATGTGCTGAACTCAACTGCATGGACAGCAGGCACCCCTTACGATGCGCGGTCATCGGTGCGGGGATGGCCGGCATCCTGAGCGCCATCAAGCTGGCGGAGGCCGGGCTGACCGACGTGACCGTCTACGAGAAGAACGACCGCGTGGGTGGGACCTGGTACGAGAACACCTACCCGGGTCTGTCGTGCGACGTGCCGTCGCATCTCTACTCCTACTCCTTCGCCCTCACGCCGGAGTGGAGTCATCCCTTCTCCCCCGGCCCGGAGATCCGCGCCTATTTCGAGCGCGTCGCCCGCGAGTACGGCGTCCTGCCCCGTGTCCGCTCCGGCGACCCGGTTACCCGCTGCAAATTCTCCGACGGCCGCTGGCACCTGACCACCGCTTCGGGGCACAGAGACGAGGCCGACGTCGTCATCGCCGCCACCGGCGTGCTGCATCACCCCAGGTATCCGGAGATCGCCGGGCTCGACACGTTCGAGGGCCCGATGTTCCACAGCTCGCGTTGGGACCACCGGATCGAGCTGGACGACGCCCGGGTCGGCATCATCGGGACCGGATCGACCGCCGTGCAGATGGTGTCGGCGCTGGTCGATCAGGTGGCCTCGTTGTCCCTGTTCCAGCGCACCGCCCAATGGATCATGCCGCAGGAGAATCCCGCCTACCCGGAGGAGAGACGCCAGGAGCTCCGCCTCCATCCCGAGAGGCTGTCGGAGATGCGACGGGAGCTGTCGGACCTGTTCGACCACTTCTCCAACGCCGTCGTGGACGCCGAATCCCCTCAGATCAAGATGATCGAGCAGGCCTGCGCGGCGAACCTCGAGGACAACGTGCGCGATCCCGACCTGCGCGAGCGGCTGCGCCCCACATACCGGGCAGCGTGCAAGCGCCTGATCATCTCCCCTGACTTCTACGACGCCATCCAGAGCCCGAACGCCGAGCTGGTAAGCGAGGCCATCGAACGTGTCGAGCCGGGAGGCGTGCGGACCGCCGACGGTTCCCTCCAAGAGCTCGACGTCCTGGTTCTGGCTACCGGCTTCAAAGCCGATGCCTTCATGCGGCCGATGGACATCGCCGGGCGCAACGGGGCCACGCTCGAGGAGGCCTGGAACCCCCGCCCGGAGGCCTACCTCTCGATCTCGATACCCGACTTTCCGAACTTCTTCATGGTGAACGGCCCGAACGGCCCCGTCGGGAACTTCTCGCTGATCGAGGTGGCCGAGCTCCAGGTCCGGTACATCCTGCAGCTCATCGAGCGGATCCGGGCCGGGGAGTGCACTGAGATCTCCGCCCGGCACGAGGCCCTGGCCGAATTCGAGCGGGCCCGCGAGCAGGCGGCGCAGAACACGATATGGGTGACCGGCTGTCGCAGCTGGTATCTCGACGACCGCGGGCTCCCGGCCGTGTGGCCATGGTCGTTCGTCCGGTTCCGCGAGGTGATGGCAGCACCCGATCCCGGCGCCTTCGAGTACGCGTAGGGCTCCCGGGCAGCCCCGTCCACCCGGTCCCGATGGCGTGAGCCGCCGGTCAGGCAGGGACGTAGTCGAAGGTGTCCGGGTCGGGCCCGATGCGCTGGTCGCGGTTCAGCGAAGTGATACGGGCCATGTCATCGCCATCGAGCGCGAAGTCGAAGATCTCGAAGTTCTCCCGCATCCGGGAGGGCGCAACCGATTTGGGGAAGACGATGTCGCCCCGCTGGAGGTGCCATCGGAGCACGACCTGGGCCGGCGTCCGGCCAACCTTGGCGGCGAGGGCGGCGACGGTCGGATCGCCCAGGACCAGGCCCTGGGCGATCGGCGACCAGGCTTCGGTGGCGATCTGATGGGTTGCGCCGTAGGAGCGGACGGTCTCCTGGATGAGGAAGGGGTGGACCTCGACCTGGTTGACCGCCGGGACCACCTCGGTCTCTTCCCGGAGACGGTCGAGGTGATGCGGCTGGAAGTTCGACACCCCGATCGATCGGGCCCGACCGTCCCGTTGGAACTCGATGAGGGTATTCCACGTGGAGACATAGTCCCCGCCGTACAGCGTCGGCAGTGGCCAGTGGATCAGGAAGAGGTCGACATAGTCGAAGGCGAGGTCGTCGAGCGTCCTGGCGAAAGCCCTGCGGGCATCGTCCGGTCGGTGGAAGCCGTTGTTCAACTTGCTGGTCACGAACACCTCCGACCGGCCACAGCCGCTTCGGGCCACGCCCTGGCCCACCTCCTTCTCGTTGCCGTACATCTCGGCGGTGTCGATGTGCCGGTAGCCGATCTCCAGGGCCTCGAGCGTGGCGGCGGCCGTGTCCCGGGGCGCGATCTGGAACACCCCGAATCCGAGTTGCGGGATCGTATGGCCGTCATTGAGGGTGACCGCCGGAACCGTGCCGGCAGGCAATTCACTGTCTCCCACGAGCTGCCACTCCTCTGCGTCCCTCGTGCTGATCACCTGCGGCGGCAACTCTACCGGGCCACACGATCGGCGACCGGTGGCCGGCGAACCGCATGCTCGCCCGCCCGTACAAACCGGCCCGAGGTCCATGTCAATCCCCCTCCATCGGGCAGACTGGCCGGGTGACCGGGCCGGACGGCAGGGACGACAGGACTCAGCGGGAGCGGATGCTGGCCGGTGACCACTACCTGTCCGACGACCCGGAGCTCGTGGCCGGGCACCGGCACGCCATGGAGCTGCTCGACGCCTACAACCACAGTCCGGCCATGGGGCCCGCCGAACAGGCGCGGATCCTGGGCGAGCTGCTCGGGGCCATCGGGGCCGACACCCACCTGCGGCCACCGCTCTACTGCGACTACGGCTACAACCTCCGGGTCGGATCCGGGACCTTTGCCAATTTCGGCCTGGTGGCTCTCGACGTGGCCCCCATCGTCATCGGCGACGATGTACAGATGGGTCCGAACGTCCAGCTCCTGACTCCGACCCACCCGCTCGACGCCGGGGACCGGCGGGCCAAGTGGGAGTCCGGCCGGCCGATCAGCATCGGTGACAACGCCTGGCTGGGCGGCGGCGCCATCGTCCTGGCCGGGGTGACCATCGGTGAGGACGCGGTGATCGGCGCTGGAGCCGTGGTGACGAGGGACATTCCCCCGAACGTGGTCGCCGTCGGCAATCCCGCCCGGGTGATCCGCCGCCTCGGAACCCACCCCTGAGGCCGCCTCCACGGCCACAGGGCCAACCCCTGCCGAGCACGATCCGAACGCTGGCAGACGAGCCGGCCCGCGGCTCCCGGCGCGCCGCGGTGGGTTATCCTCGTCCAGTCCTCAGGAAGAGCCCGCATCACCCATGCAGGGTCGATGGCGGCGCGGCGCAGGGAACCCATTGAACCAGCCCATCCACTCCCCGGCTAGCCGGCTCCTGGCTCGCCCGTCGGCTGCGTGGCCGTCTCGGAGGACCGCGTCGGGGTGGACCTCGGGGACACGCCGGAAGGGCGCGAGCCGCAGGCCTGTCGGCAACAGGGCTGTCCAATGGTGACCCGGCCGGCGCGACGGATCGGACTCCTCCCGGGGATGGCCGCCCTGGGGATGGTCGTCACCCTGGCCGCCGGGTGCGGCACCACGGCCGGCACCTCGACGGCGGCCACTGTTCCCCTGCCTGCCGGACGCTATCCATCGAAGGTGTCGAAGATGGTCTGCGTCAGCGAGGCCGCCCGCCAAGTCGGACTCGCCCTCGGCGAGAAGGCGACCGTCACCACCCCGACCTGGGTGGACCACCTCTACAGCTGTCGTTACGACTACCCCGGCGCGTCGGTGGACCTTTCGGTCAAGGAGCTGTCCAGCGTGGCGGAGACCACCGCCTACTTCAACTCCCTCGGGACCCGGCTCGGAATGGCACGATCGCTCCCCAACCTGGGCCAGGGCGCGTTCCAGACGACCGACGGCTCGGTCGTCGTCCGCAAGGACTACAAAGTGCTGCTGGTGGACCCGACCGGCCTGCCACCGCAGTTCGGCAACCCGCCGACCACTCCCGGCGACGTCGCGGTGACCGTGGCCATCGTCATCCTGGGTTGCTGGTCCGGCGACTGACTCGGGGCCACTGACCCCGGGCGGCTGGCACCGGGCCACTGACCCCGGGCGAGTCGTACCCGGTGTGGCGACACCCCTCCGGAGCGGGCCTGGGACGCGGCTACCCGCCACCCGTGGCATCGAGATGCTCGGCTACCGCCGTCTCGATGCACCCGCAGACGTCCGACAGAGCACGGTCCTCGCCGAAACGCCCACCCAGGGACACCACCCGGGCGCCGAGCGCCTCCACCGCCGCTGACGCCTCCGGCGAGACCCGACCGGCAATCACCAGAGACGGCACACCTGAGGCCGACGCCTCCCGGACCGCGGACCCCACCACCTTGCCGGCGAGCGACGACGCGTCGAGGGCTCCCTCTCCGGTGACCACCAGTGAACTCCGAGCCACCGCTTCGTGGAATCCGACCATCTCGGCGACCACCTCGAATCCCGATCGCAGGCGTCCCCCGAGGGCGACCAGTGCACCGCCGAGCCCACCGGCAGCACCCGAGCCCGGCACCGTGCCCACGTCGATGCCGTACTCGGCCTCGTAGCGCTCCGCCAATCGCCGCAGGCGCGCCTCGAGCTGGACCACCTGCATCTCGTCGGCGCCCTTCTGGCGGGAGAACCCCTCGGCGGCCTCGACGAACCGGACGGTGACATCGCAGGCTCCCACCAACTCCGTGTCGCCGAGGCCACCTTGTTGCTCGATCCACCGCAACGCCCCGAGACCCCCGTCGGTGGTGGCCGACCCGCCGAGCCCGACCACGACGGTCCGCTGCCCGCGGTTCCCGGTGGCAGGCCGCGCCGCGCCGGGTCCGGCGGCTGCGGGGCCGGGAGCGGGACGGGCCAGGGCCCGGGCGGCGGACACGATCAGCTCGCCGGTGCCCCTGGTCGTGGCGGCGAGGGCATCATTGCCCCCGGGGCCGCCGACCAGGGCGAGGCCTGACGCCTGAGCCATCTCGATGACGGCCACATTCCCGAGCCGGAGATAAGACGCCTCGACCGGTGACCGCAAGGGCCCGGTCACCTCGACGTGCTCCCGCTGACCGCCGAGCACCTCGAGCACCTCGATGAAGCCCTCCCCCCCGTCCGACAGGGGCATCTGCCTTGCCTGCCGTCCTCGGGACCAGGCGGCCCTGGCGATCGCCTCGGACGCCTGATGGGCGGTCGCCGTGCCTCTGAATTTGTCCGGCGCCGCCAGTATCACCGGCACCGACGCCGTTCGCCCGGTGGCCGACGCCGCCGACCGCGGTCGGACGGACACCGCCCATCCCGGCCCTCCTCTGGCATCCCGCCTCCCGTCGATCGTGGCGGCATCAGCGTATGCCGCCCGGTCCGCACGCGCCGGGCGCCGGGACCCCTTCGGGACCGGGCCCGGTGAACCACCCCTTCGGAGGCCGGCGGCTAATCTCCTGGCGGTGGGCCATCTTCGCAACGAGCGCACCGGCACCGCTGTGGCCCACGAGGGGCCTTCCGACAGTGCGGCCGCGGTCCCCGTCGGCGGGCCGACTCCGGATCCGGCACCCGGAGAGGCGGCCGGCGGCGGCCCCGGGACCGGCCGTCGGCCCCCTCTTTCCGCCACCGACCGCGCCGAGGCCCTGACCACGGGACGGGTGCCCATCGACCGGTCCGCCGCGCTACGCGCCGGCACCGTGCCCGTCCCCCGCCGGTTCATCCACTGGCTCATCGTCGGCTTCGCCGTCCTCGGGTTGGGGGGAGTGGTCGCCGAGCACTTCGTCGGCAATGCCGGGGTGGGAGCGCCGACGGCCTCGACGACGACCCTGGCCGGTACCGGAGGTGCCACGCCGCAGGCTGCCGCCCCGCCTGCTGTCGCCCCGCCTGCTGTCGCCCCGCCTACGCCCGTACCGCCCGGGTCCCCACCCATCACCTCCTCCCTGAACGCCTTCATCGGACTGACCCGGCTCGCCGGCAACCAGGCGCCGGCACTCGCCCTGCAGGACCAGAACGGGGCGCCATGGACCATGGCCGGTGCCCGTGGGAAGGTCGTCGTACTGACCTTCTTCAACTCGGAGTGCAACGACATCTGCCCCGTCCTGTCCAGTGAGATCGAACAGGCCGTCGGCATGCTCGGCGCCAGGGGCGCGGACGTCGAGTTCGTGATCGTGAACTCCGACCCCCGCTCTACTTCCCCCGCGCCGGTTCCGCCCGCCCTGATGCAGACCGGGCTCTTGAACCGGGCGCACGTCGTCTTCCTCGACGGGTCGCTGTCCGCCCTCAACCGCCTCTGGACCAGTTACGGCGTCACCGTGGCGGTCCAGCGGTCGACCCAGGTGGTCACCCACACCGACCTCATGGACTTCATCGGCCCGAATGGATCGATGGAGCTGCGCGCCACTCCGTTCGCCGACGAGAACCAGCTCGGCGTCTACAGCCTGGCCCCGGACGGCATCCACCGGTTCGCCCAGGGAATCGCCGACTCCGCGGCGGGCCTGCTCGGACAGACCTCGTGATCGCGCCCGGGCCGGCCCGATGATCGTCGAAGGGGGGGGCGGCCGCCCGGTCGACCCGTACGGAATCGACGGCGTGGTCGTCCAAGCGCGCGGACGGCCTGTCTGGTACCGGCGACCGTGGGTGCTGACAGCGGTGGCCGTGGCGGTGATCGTGGCCGCATCGGTCGTCGTCGACCTGCCGGGGAAGACGACCGTCGCCCAGGACGCCGCCGCCCAGACCAGCCTCATGAACGAGATCAACGGCGACCTCAGCGGCTGTGCCTACGCGGTCCGGGAGACCTTCATTATCTACCAGGACTCGAGGACGGGCGGCCTCACCGCGTCCGACCGGTCCCGCGTGCCCAAATTGCTCCTGGACGACCAGACCGCCTGTTCGTTCACCAGCAACTCGATCTTCAACCTCTCCACTGTCGAGGTGCCGGGATCACCAGGGGGGAAGAGCATCCAACAGGTGGTCAGCGTGGGCACGCTGTGGGCGACGTCTGACGCGCTCGCTGCCATCGAGGACATCCAGGCCCTGGACGCCGGCCCCCCCAGCGCCTCCACGGTCGCCGACCTCTCCAAGCAGGAGGCGCTGTTGGCCAGGGACCGGGCGCTGGCCAACAGCTACGTGGAGACGGCCGACAAGACGCTGAACGCCAAGCTGCCCATGCCCGCGCTCCCGGACCTCCCCCACCTCATCGGCACCTGAGACCGGCTGCACCTGCGGACCGGCTGGGGGCGGCCGCCGGGCCGGACCTCACCCTGACCGCTCCCTGCTGCTACGGGCCGGCCTGCCCGTGGTCGAGCGGGCGTTCCCGGGACCGCACCTGGCGCACCAGTCGGTGCAGCTCCTCATCGGGGTCCTCCTCCGACTGCAGCCAGCGGATCAGGTTCCAGAAGATCACCGGTATGAATGCGCATCCGGAGATGAACCACATGGTCCACGTGGTCAGCTGCTGGTCGGCGGAGAGGCTCAGTCCCGCCCCGGGGTGGTGCCCGTAGGCGTGGTACCACGAGACATGGGACAGCCCCACGAGATAGGCGAGCACCCAGATGGTCCACATGCACACCGCGGCCAGCGCCACCCGGTGGGGACGTGACAGCCTCGGGACGAGGGGCGGCGACTCCACCAACTCGAGCCAGAGCCCGGACCCGACGGCCAACAGCGTGGCCGCCTCGACACCGGCCAGCCACGGGTGCCGGGCCAGGGCGTCGACGGTGGGCGGGATCCTCCAGCCAATCGCCCCGGCCAAAAAGAGGGCGGCGAAGGCCACGCTCCGCAGGGCTTCGGGGTGGTGTCGCCGGCCGAGGGCGAGCCTGTCGATGGGGAGCAGCGAGCTGGCCGGCGCCGCCATGATGCCCTCGTCGTCGGGGGGACGGGGTGCGGCCAGACCGACGAGGCGCCACGGCATGCCGATGACGAGGAGCGCGGGCACCACGACGGCCAGCAGCGAGAACTGGAGCGCCTCGGCGAATTCGTAGCGCCCGGCCGAGGTGGCCAGCGGCGGGACCAGGCAGGCGATCAGCAAACCGACGGCAATGGCGCACAGCACCAGCCTGCCCGTTTCGAGCAGTTTCGCTGCGGATGGCTCAGGGGACCGGTCCGACGCGGCCCCAGCCCTCATCGGTGTGAGCGGCGCTGGAAGAATCCCCAGATGCAAACCACGAAGAGCGTGCCGAGTGGTATTGCGATGGTCAGTACCTGACCGCCGATGAAGGTGTCTGTGTCCAACGTCACTGGCCGATCCACCTCACTCTGGCTCCGTGCTCACAACGATACCGGAGGCGCGTGCAAACCATCAATCGTCCCGTCAGATCAGGTAGAAGAGCACCCAGAAGAGGACGCTCACCACGGCCATGAATCCCCAGAAGTAGGTGCAGGACTCGACGTTGGCCCGGAAGAGCTGGGCGGAAGGGCCCATCGAGGTGGCGGGCGTCCCGTCCTCGGCGTCGAGGCGGCGGAGGCGGAGGCTCATGGCCAGGTTGGTCTCGAGCCAGTACACCCCGCTGATGATGAGGAAGAGGTTCATCACTGCCCAACCGATGAAGCACGACGCATACCCGCTGGACCCGGGGAAGAAGGGGAGCTTGGTGAACTGCCATATCTGCAGGCCGAAGGCCACCAGTCCGCCGAGGACCGCCGTCCAGCCCGCCACCTCCCAGTCCAGGATCGACGCCGAGCGCAGTCGCCACTGGCCGTAGACGGTGAGCATCGCGGACGCCACCACGATGGCGGCGATTGCCCAGCCGGTCCCGGTCGGGGCGGTGACCCCGCCGGGCCGCCACAGCTGGCCCGAGTTGTTCGACCGCAGGTAGAAGTAGGCAAAGGCCAGGGAGGCGAAGAGGAAGGTGTACATGCCGATCAGCAGGCGTCCTCCCGACCAGTAGGCGCCGACCGCGGCGCGCAACTCGAACTCCCTCTCCTCGGGGGTCTCGGTGTACAGCGGGGGCTTGTCGGCGATATCGGTCACCAGTTGTCTCCACTCATTGGGCCGGCGGTCGGGGGTCCTCGGCGACGCTGGCCGGCGAGGAGGCTGCGGCCGCCACCAGCCCTCCCTGCCCGAGGTCGGCGACGGCGGGAGGGCTCCCCTCGCCGTAGTGATAGGGATCGGTCAGCACCACGGGGATGCGCTCGAAGTTGTAGTAGGGGACCGGAGTCGGGGTCTGCCATTCGAGCCCGAGCGAGTCCCAGGGGTTGGCCGGGGCCGGTACCGGCTTGATGAAGATCGACCACACGAAGTTGGCGGCGAAGACGAGGAAGGAGGCGCCGAGCACGAAGGCGCTCATCGAGGAGAAGTCATTGAGTGCCTGAAGGTTCTGCGCATATTCGAACACCCGCCGGGGCTGGCCGAGGAGGCCGATGAGGAACATCGGGAAGAAGGTCAGGTTGAAGAAGATGAACATGAGCCAGAAGTGGATCAGTCCGAGCTTCTTGTTCATGGTCTTGCCGGTCATCTTGGGGAGCCAGAAGTAGAGGCCGGCGAAGAAGGCGAAGATCAGCCCACCCATGATCGTGTAGTGGAAGTGGGAGAGGACGAAGAAGCCTCCGTGGACGGTCACGTTGACCGGGACGTCGGACAGGAAGACCCCGGTGACCCCGCCGATGAGGAAGTTGAAGAACACGGCCAAGGTGAACAGCATGGGGACCTCGAACCTGATCTTCGCCCGGTAGAGGGTTCCGAGGCCGACCAGGAAGATGAACCCGGTCGGGATGGAGATCAACTCGGTGGTCAGCATGAACAGCGGGCGCATGTCGGGGTTGATCCCGCTCTGGAACAGGTGGTGCTGCCAGACGAAGAAGGACAAGAGCGCGACCCCGAGCATCCCGGCGGCGGCCACCTTGTAGCCGAAGAGGGGCTTTCTGGTGAAGACGGGCAGGATCTCCGCCACGATGCCGAAGCCGGGCAGGGCCATGATGTACACCTCGGGATGGCCGAAGAACCAGAACAGGTTCTGCCAGAGGAACGAGCTTCCCCCGTGCTCGGAGACGTAGAAGGCAGTCTGGGCGGTGTGGTCGAGGATCCCGAACAGCCCGGCGGCGACCAGCGTCGGGGTGGCCAGGGTGAGCAGGGCGGAGGTGGCCAGGATGCTCCACACGAAGATGGGGACCCGGCTCCAGGTCATGCCCGGTGCCCGGTAGTTGATGATGGTGACCGCCAAGTTGAAGCCGGCGGCCATCATCCCCACCCCGATCACCCCGAAGCCGACCAGGTAGGACATCATCCCGCCCCCGGCCTGGGTCTGCAGGGGCGCGTACCCCGTCCACCCGGTTGGGAAGCCGCCGTAGAAGAGGGCGGAGAGGATGACCAGGTAACCGGCCGTGAAGATCCAGAAGCTGAACGCCTCCACCCGGGGGAAGGCGGTCCGTCGGGACCCGATCATCAGCGGTACCAGCCAGTTGCCGAGCGGGCCTACCACCACCGAAGAGGCCATCATCATCATGATGGTGCCGTGCTCGCTCACGATGGCGATGTAGGTGCCGGGCCCGAAGACGTGGCTGGAAGGCGACAGCAGTTCGGTGCGGATGGCCATGGCCAGGAGCCCGCCGGTGAAGAAGAAGGCAAGCACGCCGATCACGTACTGCAGGCCGACGACCTTGTGGTCGGCGGTGTAGCGCAGGTACCTGGTCCAGCTGGTCGACTCGTAGTCGGGACGCGGCTCGAGGCCGGCCATCTTGGCCAGCGGGTAGTTGAGCGCCCCGATGCCGAGGAGCCAGCCGAGGACGCCGAGCAGCAGGCCGCCGGTGATGGCCACCGCGTTGACCCCGCTGTTGGCCACATTGGTGTACCCGCTGGCCACGACGTTCCCGAGCCAGTGGCCGAGCAGGTACCCGAGCACGGCGCCGACGGCCGCTGTCCCCAGGTGCTGGCTGAACCACCCCGGCCTCGACGGCAACCCCTGGAAACCGCCGAGCACGGGGGGGGTCGGGTCCGGATAGACGACTTCGGTGTCTCGTTCGGTCGTCAGGGTCATCGTTCAGCCATCACTGTTTCACCTAGGACTTCCCGGGGGTGGCCCCGTAGACCTCTGCGTTGCTGTAGGGATCGATGTTGTCGGGGTAGTAGCCGCCGTCGGCGCCGTTGGCGTCCGGTACGTAGGTGTAGGCGAACGGCGGCAGCAGCTTGGTGTTGGCCGCGGTGAGCGCCTCGGTGGCCTTCGCCCAGGCGACGAAGCTGGCCTTGGACACGACCTTTCCGTAGTTGAACATCGCCCCGTGCCACAGCCCGCACAACTCGCTGCAGCGGACGGTGACGCTGCCCAGCTCCTTGGTGGTGGTGAAGGCCACGTTGTCCTGTTGGGGGTTGGCGTCGGCCTTGATGCTCAGCTGATAGGCCCAGAAGCTGTGGATGACGTCCAGCGAGGTCACGTGGAAGGCGATGGTGGTGTCGTTCGGAACCACCAGCTGCTGGCTCTCGAATCCGCCGAAGGTCGGGTAGCGGTAGGTGAACTTCCACTGCTGGCCGATGACCTGCACCGGCAGGATCGTGTGGGAGGTCGGTGTCCAGATCGGGTTGGGGCCCTGGCCCCCGCCCGAGCCGGCGTTGGTCACCAATTCGACCGTACCGAACACGAACAGGCCCAGCACGATCACCGTGGTGGTGACGATCCAGCCGACCTGCATCCCGAGGTGGCCACGGGCCTTGGGCCCCCCGACCGGGTCGGCCGCGCCCGGACGGGATGCCCGCCAGACGACGACGGAGTAGCCGAGGT
Source organism: Acidimicrobiales bacterium (assembly GCA_035531955.1). Lineage (GTDB taxonomy): Bacteria > Actinomycetota > Acidimicrobiia > Acidimicrobiales > RAAP-2 > Bog-756. The sequence goes on from DATKRZ010000107.1 coordinate 45,140, forward strand.
AGATCCACACGGCCAGCAGGACCGGCAGGGCGATCATGAAGAGGATGTTGAAGTCGAATTGATTGGACTCGGCGGCCGAGGTCATCGTCCCCGGCGGCACGTGGGGCCCGACCAGGAAGTAGTAGAGCGGTACCAGCACGGCGGAGAGGACGAACCAGATGCCCACCATCCGCCACAGGTGGCGGGGCTCCTTGGCCTCCGGCACGACGAAGGACTGCTCCCCTGGGTCGACCTCGGCGTTGGTCATGCTACGACGTCCAGGAATCCGCCCATGTAGCCGAGGGTGCTCATCGGGCCCCCGTTCCCGTAAAGCCACCCGAGGCCGCAGGGGACGAAGCACTGCCAGGGATATTCACCCGCCCCGGGGGTGATGAAGGAGGCCTTGATGATGTTGACGACCGAGCTGGGGGCGGAACACGGGGCCTGACTGCAGATGTTCGAAGCGGAGGAGGGGTTGGCGACCAGCGGGATGGAGATCCCCAGTGTGGGGATGGAGAAAGTGTGGCCGACGCCGTTGCCGCTGTTGGAGTCGTAGACGTGAAACGGCTTCCCGTTGAGCGTGGCGATGCCGCCGGTGGTGCCGGCGACCATTCCCCACTGCTGGTTGCGGAGCGGGCTGCCCGAGTCGAACTGCTGGATGGTCAAGTTGATGCGGGTGTGGGCCGGCACCTTCCAGATGGTGGAGTGGATCCACTGCCCGCTCGGGTTCTTGACCAGATAGGACACCCAGGTGGGGTGCTCACCGAAGCCGATGGAGCCGACGGTCTGGATGGTCAGGTCCACCGGTGCCCCGGCGGGCTGGGCGGAGGTGAAGTCGACGGTGGGCGGGGTCGGGAGCATGAAGCCCACCACGGCCCATACGGCCAGGCCGGCGGCGATGACCAAGAGCCCGAGCGCCGCCGCAATCCTTCCCCCGAAAGACATGCCGTACTCCTCACTGCAGGGGATCCGGTCACTCCACGGCGACCGACGCTCCCCTTCGTTGCGGTCAGGGCTCTCGCTCCTGATTAAGAATTCACGAAGAATCCGGACCTTGTTGGTGACAGTAGGCCGACTGTCGGGGCAGGTCAAGTACCGGTCGGTCAGTCGGTCGGTCGGTCGGCCAGGACCCATGTGCGGCGGGCCCTATGACTGGTCGCCGGCCCCTGTGGGCGCCGCCGCAGCTGGGGGAAGGCCAGGTGCCGAGGCGCGGTGCGAGAGCCGTTCGAGCACGTTGGAGAGGGAGCCCTCGGACTCGATGGCGCGCTTCAGCACCACGATGAGGGCCGGGACGGCCCAGAAGTCCCCGCACACCCACAAGATGGCGGCACCGATCTGCTGGTCGGCGAACGGCGAGAGGGTCACCCCCGGCACATGGGCGTAGACCGAGTACCAGCCCGTGGCGCTGAAGATGCTGAGCGACATGGCCAGCACGAACATGACGATGTTGGTCCCGATGATCGCTCCCGCCTGCCAGAGCGGACTGGCCTTCAACTTGAACGGATGGGAGGGGATGATCTGGAGCCAGAAGAGGACGCCGGTGACCAGGAAGCTCCCGTGCGCCAGCCAGACGTGCACGGTCAGGTTCCGCTCGGACAGGTCGAACGGCGCGGGGACGTGCCAGAACACCATCACCGCGTTGAAGGAGATGACCGCGAACCAGGGGCTGGCGACGAACCGGCCGACCGCCCGCAGGGTCCTGGACCACGGTCCGAGAAGGACGAAACGCCCGGCCCTCCGTCTGGCTCCGACCGGCAGGGCGAAGAGCAACGGGATCCACGGGGCGCCCGCCACGATCAGGATCGGGGTGTAGAAGGCGATGAGCAGGTGCTCGACCATGTGCACGAAGAAGTAGTCGCCGGCCCAGAAGTCGATCGGCGACTCGACCGAGAGCAACAGGAGGCCCAGGCCGGCGTAGAAGGCGAGCGAGCGCAGCCGACGGCGACGGTTGTGGGCGCGGGTGGAGCGCCGGCGAAGGCGGGAGAGTCCCACCTCGTGGACCGCGACGATGGCGGCGACGACGACCAGAAAGGGATCGAACGACCAGTGGGCGGTCACGTAGGTCACGGTCGGCCTTCGGTCACCGACCGCCCTTCATCGGTCTGCGGCCCGTGGTCTGCTCCCGGCATGTCGTCCTCGCCTTCCACTTCTCCCACCGATCCGGCAGCTCTCGAGCAGCGCGGCTCAGCGCCCGGATCGGGGCTCGGTGCCGGCCGGCCGGGACCCGTGCTCCGCCTCGTGCTCCGCCATCTGCCTCCGATGTTCCTGCCAGGCCTTGAGCATCTGCACGTGCTCGGGCGCGACCGTCGGCCTCCGGTCCGGACGCCGCCCGGGTCGGCTCTGGTGGAGGGTGCTCCACCACATGTAGACGGCGAAGACCGCGAAGAGCGGCCACTCGAACACGTAGGCCCAACTCAACGAGTTGCCGCCCAGAGCCCGCTCCAACTCGAAGGCGAAGGCCGCGGCACACAGTGCGAGCCCGGTGGCCAGGGTCACGTGCAGCTTGACCGCTTCGGTGCCGGTCAGCCGGACCCCTGTCCGAACCGGGGCCACCTCAGCCGATTCGGGTGGATCCACGCTCGTCACCTTACCGGGGGCTGGCCCGGGATTTGCAGGCCCGCAGGCCTCGGAGCACCCTCCGGTCACCGAGAAGGACGAGGCGCTGGTGCCGGTCCCGGCCGCGGTCCGGATGGTGATGGGACCGCTGGTCGCCCGGGGGGCACGATCACCACGTTCTGGGTGGCCGTGTGGGCGGTGCCGGTGGGCATGCTCGAAGGCCCGCCGCGCCCTACTCGCCGAACAACAGCCCGTAGTTGGCCCCTCGACGAAGGTGGTGCCCGCCGTCCACCGCGAAGCTCTCGCCGGTGATCCACGCCGACTCCGGGCCGGCCAGGAACCTGACCAACGAGGCGATGTCCTCGACCGTCCCCAGACGGCTGATGGGCATCTCGGCCAGGTAGTCGTCGAGCAGCGGCCCTCCTGCGGTGATCGGGGCCATCAACTCGTCGTCGACGATCCCCGGCTGCACGGTGTTGACCCGGATGCCCGACCGGCCCAGCTCCTCGGCGGCGTACCGGCAGAGCATGTCGATCCCCGCCTTGGCCGCCCCGTACGCCCACAGGTAGCGGTGCGGAAAGTGCCCCGCCCCCGAGGACATCCCGATGATCGAGCCTCCCGCGGGCTCGCCGTCGTCGGCAGCGCTGCCCACCCCGGCGGCCATGAGGGGGGCGGCGTGCTTTATGCAGAGGAAGGTCCCGACGAGATTGAGGTCGACCGTGGCCCGCACCTGGTCGAGGTCGGCCCCGGCGATCGGGCCCATGTGTGCCGCCCCTCCGGCATTGGCGAACAGGATGTCCAGCCGGCCCCGCGCTGCGGCCGCCGTAGTGATCGCCGCGGCGATCTGGTCCTCGACGGTCACGTCCGCCACAACGTAGGCGGCGGTCCCTCCGGACGCGCCGGCCGGGCCGGGCGCCTCGGCCGCCGCCTCCAGCGAGGCCACCGCGGCCCGTAGTCTCTCCTCGGTCCGCCCGCAGATGGTCACGTGGGCACCGTCGCGCACCAGTCGGGAGGCGGCTCCCAGCCCGATGCCGCTGCCGCCGCCGGTGACCAGCGCCGACCACCCGGCGATACCGCTGCCACGGCCGGTCTCACTGCCCAATGCGCCACTCCTCCTGGTCAATTCTCGGTTCGTCCCCCTGGCGGTCCGTCCCAAGGTCCCCCCCGGGTCCGACCGGCGGCCATGTTGCCCGGCTCCCCGGCGGGACGTGCTACAGAGTGTCCGAGCGACGGCTGCATCCTAGGGCCCCCCATCCGATCGGACCGGGCCACTGCGTTGATCAGACGAGGAGAGGTGCGATGGGCACCAGGCAATTCAACCTGGCCGACCTGTTCGAGATCGTGGTCGAAACGGTGCCGGACCGCCTTGCCCTGGTCGCCGGAGCCGTCCGGCTGAGCTATGGGCAGCTCGACGACCGGTCCAACCGGTTCGCCCACGATCTCGCCCGCAATGGGATCGGCCACGGCGCACACGTCGGGATCCTGGCCTTCAACCGAGCCGAATGGGTGGAGGCCATGGTCGGGTGCTACAAGGCCCGGGCCGTCCCGATCAATCTGAACTACCGCTACGTGGTACCCGAGCTCCGCTACGTCGTCGAGAACGCCGATCTGGAGGCGCTGGTCTTCGAGCGGGCCCTCTCGCCCCTCGCAACCGGGTCGCTCGAGGGTCTCGAGTTGCCGACACCCCTCCATCTGCTGGTGGTCGAGGACGGCTCCGACGCGGACGCCGGCCACGCCCGTCCCTACGAGGAGGCGCTGGCCAGCTCTCCGCCGGCCCGCGACTTCGGGCCCCGGTCGCCGGATGACATCTACGCCCTCTACACCGGGGGGACCACCGGCATGCCCAAGGGCGTGCTCTGGCGCCAGGAGGACATCTTCTTCGCCGCCATGGGTGGTGGGGGCTGGGGCGCAGAGCCCATCACCCGGCCGGAACAGCTGGCCGGCCGGCTGAACACGGATGACACGACCCGGGCGGTGATGCTGGTCGTCGGCCCCCTCATGCATGGCAACGCCCAGTGGGTGATGTGGAACGCATTCATGATGGGCGGGACCGCAGTGCTCTACACCGAGCACTTCTACGACCCCGACCGGCTGTGGCGCCTCATCGGCGATGAGCGCGTCGTCTCGGTGGGACTGGTCGGCGACGCCATGGCCCGGCCACTGGCCGACGCGCTGGCGGAGGCGCCTGCGGGGACCTACGACACCTCCTCGCTGCTCGTGGTCGGATCCGGTGGCGCCATGCTGTCGGCGACGGTCAAGGACGAGTTGAGGAAGCAGCTGCCCGATGTGATCATCATGGACCGATTCGGGTCGAGCGAGAGCGGTGCCCAAGGAGCGGTCGAGGACGGGGCCGCCGGCCCGAGGTTCGTGATGGGCGCCGACACCACGGTGCTCGACGATGAGCTGCACCCCCTGAGCCCCGGGGACGGGAGGATCGGCCGTCTGGCCCGGACCGGGCGCATTCCACTCGGGTACCACAAGGACCAGGCCAAGACCGATGCCACCTTCCCGGTGGACGCCGACGGCGTGCGGTGGTCGTTGCCCGGCGATCTGGCCTCGGTCGAGCCCGACGGCACCATCACCGTCCACGGCCGCGGATCGGCTTCGATCAACTCGGGGGGCGAGAAGGTCTTTCCCGAGGAGGTGGAGGCAGCGGTAAAGACCCACCCGGACGTCTTCGACGCCATCGTGGTGGGCATACCCGACGACCGTTTCGGGGAGCGGGTGGCGGCGGTCGTGCATCCGAAGCGCGGCCACGGCGCCCCGACTCTCGAAGGCCTCCAAGAGCACTGTCGATCCTTCATCGCCGGCTACAAGCTCCCGCGCCAGATGCTGGTCGTGGACGAGATACCCCTTACCGCGGCGGGCAAGCCCGACGCCAAGGCGGCCAGAGCGCTCTTCTGAACGGGATGTCCTGAGGGTGGTTCCCCTCTGACGTCATGGCCGCCTGAGACCGGACTCAGGCCGGCTGGGCCAGCAACCGGCGGGCCTCGACCATGACGTGCACCTTGGCCACGACCCGGTCGACGGCCGAGGCCAGGACCTCGCCGTCGATGTCCACGACGAGGTGGATGCCGGCGTCCGGCCACAGACCCGCCACCCTCGCGGGCACCGGACGGGTGGGTGAACGCAACGCCGCCACCAGGGCGGGATAGGCAAGCTCGGCGGCCCACTCATCGGATGGGCGCCCTCCGGCCACGCATGCCAGCGCCACCGGCCCCGCGGCCCCGTCCGGCCCGGTGGCCGCCAGCGGGACGCGCAGCTCGGACCGGCCCTTGAGGATCAGGGCGCCGGCGTCCGGGCAGACCCACTGGTCGTCACCGCCGCCAACCCGGGGACGCTCGTTGAACGCGGCCCAGTCGAACGAGGCCCACAGGCTCGTTGCCCAGGTCACCGCCTCGGACAGGACCAGGGCCCGGGCCCCCCGGTGGAGACCGGCAAACCAGGGCTCCCAGTGGAAGGCACGCCAGCCGGTCCGCTCCCATTCCGCCACGGCCTCGGACGCCACCGGCCCGACGGCCTCGGCCGGCGACCGGAAGCGCCCGACGGCGCAGGCGTCCACTACCGCCAGTCCCAGCGATCGTCGGACGAAGACCGGCTTCCACGCAAACGGCTCCTGTTGGCGGCTCGGTGAATCGGGTCGCTCCCTGGCCCGGCGGAGGTCCGAAAGGTTGACCACCAGCCTCTGGCGGCGCGGAAGCCGTTCGACCAGCGGGGCGAGCCCAGACGAGAGTCGGTCGCGGAGGTGGGCGCGACATGCATCGTCGACAGAGCACGTCGGGGGAGCCGAGAGGGCGCGGGTGAGCTGGCCGGGCCTCATCCGCCGTCCTCCGGCCCCCGAGCCCACGCCGCCTCCGACCGCTCCACCCTCGCCTGGCCGGGCTCGCACTCCGGAAGCAGGGTGCACCGGCCGCACAGGCTGTTCGGGGTGCGTCGGGGAATGGACCCGTGGGCCAGACTCCACAATGAGCGGGTGCCGACGATGGTGCGCCGCACCGCACCGACCAGCAATTCCTCGGTCACCGGATCCACGTCCAGTTCTCCGGTCCGCGTGTAGTACGTGGCCACCACGAAGGGAGGCGCCGGGCTCCGGAGTGTCTCCACCAGCGCATAGAAATGGAGGTCGGCCCGGTGCTCCACCCGCCGTGCACCCGCCTTGATCTCCACCAGGGCGACCGAGGCCTCGTCCTCCGCCGGCCGGCCGATGGCCAGATCGACCCGCGCCGACAGCTCGACCGCCCCGCGGGCCAACCCGACCCGCATCGACTCCTGTGTGCGGGGAAGCCATGCCGGCTCGAGTGCCGGCCAATGGCGAATGAGGGCGCCGGCCTGCCGCTCGACCTCGGCGCGGAGCGCCTCCCGCTCGGCAGGGGCCATCCCCACGATCCACGAGACCAGGTCCTGTTGGCGGTCGTCGACGCCGAGAGCGGCCATCCCGTCGGCCATTGGGTCGTCGATGGAGCCTACGGCGATCAGTTGGCGGAAGAGCACGTCGACCAGGGCCCCGCAGGCCATGGCGGGAGTCGGGGGCCGGTCGCCGAATTCGCCGGCGACGTGATGGGCCTCGCAGGCCAGGACACCGGTCAAGCGGTCCTTGGTCACCACCACCACCGGCGAGGACGGCGACGGGGGGGCTGCGCCCGAGCCCGCCACCGGTGCGTCGTGACCGGCGTCTCGGTCGTGGCCCAGGAGACCGCGTTCGAGGCTTCCCCGGAGCCGAACCTGGAGGTCGGGATCCGACTTCAGGCGGGGACGGCCGGTGACCCGCAGGCGCTCGAGGATCGCCTGCCCGGCCAGGGGGTGCCAGTCATGTGATGCACGCGGGGGGCGTCGGACGACCTTCATCGGGCCGGGAACGGATCGGGCGCCACCCGCCGTGACCACCTGTCTTCGCCGCTCGACCGCAGGACCCTCCTCTGCGCGGTCGGTCACCATGGCGAGCATGCCCTCAGTGTGCCCGAAGGGTGTCTCACCCCGGCAGGCTACCGGGAGGACCGGCGTGGGATCGCGGCGGGCCGGTCCCCCGCCGGTAGCCTCTTGACGAGATGTTGTTCGCCGCCGCCGGCACGTCGTTCCTGGTCGTCTTCACCCTGTTCGTCGTGGTCACGGTGGTGCTCATCGTGCTGGTCATCCGCTTCACCCTCCAACGCGCCGCCGTCGCCCGGTCGCGCTGGCTGGCCGAACAGGCGGAGTTGGAGGACGAGGAGGAGGAGGAGGATCCAGGACCGATCACCGCACTGGTACTGGCCGGAGGAGGCGTCCGGGGGGCGGTCCAGATCGGGATGCTACAGGTGCTCACCGAGCACGGGTTCGTGCCCGATCGGATCTATGGGTCATCGGTCGGCGCCCTCAACGGCGCCGCCTTCGCCGGCGACCCCACCCGGCGCGGGGTCGAACGGATGACCGAGACCTGGACCGGACTCACCCGGGAGCTCGTCTACCCCCAGGGCCGCCTGCACGGGCCGTGGCTCTATTTCCGGCAGCGGGACTCGGTCTTTGCCAATTCCGGACTCCGGGCCATCATCGAAGAGGGCGTCGCCTTCGAACGGCTCGAGGATGCGGTGATCCCCATCGAGGTGGTGGCCACCTCGCTGAGGGACGGCCGAGAGCGGTGGTTCACCTATGGTCCTGCGGTCGACGCGGTTCTGGCCTCCGCGGCCATCCCCGCCGTCTTCCCGCCCGTCGAGATAGACGGCGAGCGCTTCATCGATGGCGGGGTGGTCGACAACGTGCCCATCCGCCGGGCCATCGATGCCGGGGCCACCCGCATCGTCGTCCTGTTGTGCAGCGCTCCCATCTACACGCCGGCGTCGTCCAAGCGGCCGGTCGAGTCGATCCTCAACGCCCTGTTCATCTCCATCCACGCCCGGTTCGCCCGGGACATGACCCAGTTGCCGGCGGGGGTGGAGGTCATCGTGATGAGCGGGAGCGAGGACGAGCCCCGGGACTTCGACGACTTCTCCGGCACCCCAGCGCTGATCGCTCAGGGCCGGGAGGAAGCCTCCGAGGTGGTGCGCCGGTACGGGCTGGGCCGGGCCGGGACGGCGGCATCCACTACCGCATCGGGAGCAGTGCCCGGGTCAGGGTGGGTCGACGGAGCAGCCGGCGCGGACGGAACCGGTGTCGGCGCGGACGTCGCAGCAACCGGTGGCGCCGCGGCCGGTGCGGACGGAACCGGTGTCGGCGCGCACGGCACAGCAACCGGTGGCGCCGCGGCCGGTGCGGCCGGTGCGGACGGAACCGGTGTCGGCGCGGACGGCGCGGACGGCGCGGCAGAAGGTGCCCGATCCGGTGTGGGCGGAACCGGAGGTGTGAACGGTGTCCGGCGACTTGATCGGGACACTGATCCGTCCGGCCAGCCGGCGGCTCCGTCGACCCACCCGGACCCGGGCACGTAGCGCCGCATGATGCGGGCCGGCACACCGGCGATCACACAATGGTCGGGGAAGACGCCGCGCACAACGGCGCCCGCTCCCACCACGACGTTGGCCCCCAGTTCCGTGCCCGGGAGGATCACCACACCGGTTCCGAGCCAACTGCCGGTTCCGATCCTCACCGGGACATCGCTCGGCCACTGCCGGTGGACGACCACGTCGGGGTTCTCGTATCCGTGGTTCTGGTCGGTGATGTACACGTAGGGACCGGTGTGGACGTCGTCCCCGATCTCCACGTTGAAGTGGCCGACGATATGACTCCCCCGGCCGATCATGCATCGGTCGCCGATGCGGACGACCGGATAGGTGACCATGAGCTGCCCCGGCACCATCCCGGCGGAGATGCTCACGTGTGGCCCGACCAGCGTGTCGGCCCCGATGGCGATCCACTGCTCACCGAAGATCGCCCCGGGCGGGAAGGCCAGGCAGCTCCCCTCGCCGAAGCTTCCGAACCGCCTGGCCGCGGCGTCACCGGGGCCGGTGGCACCGTGTTCGGCCAACCACCTCCAACCGGCGTGAACGGCGGAATTGAGCCACCGACGAGGCGACTCGACGAAGGGGCGGCGAATCTCGAGGGGACGGCCGGGAGCTGGTGGGCCGGTCGGTGCCGGCGCTTCGTCACGGCCGGATTGGGCAGCAGTCACCGCTCGACGCTATCTGATCGGTCGTCTCAGCACTCACCTGGCTGCCGTCGAGGTCCGGATGTCTTCGTCCGGGGTGCCTGGAGCTGGCCTGAGTCTCTTGAATGCCCAGCTCAGCGGGCCAACACGAGGATCCTGATGAGGAACCAGTAGTGCCGGCGAGGTCACGCACGCCACCGCTGGCATCGAATGCCGGGCGGAATCCACCGCCGCTTCATCCCTGTGAATCGAACGAAGCGACGTGCTCCTGACGTCGACTTGTCCTGGACGCCTCTCGAGGCGGAAATCAACCTTGGGACCACGTCAGACTGGATCACCGACCACCCCTCCGATCGGCCATCCCCAACCGTCACGATACCGATATCGCCCTACCCGGTGGCCGTGCCTGCGGTGTCGTTGTCCAGTGAACAGCCATCGACCCGTAGCCTGACCAGCCGCAGCAGTCGAGCCTGCTCTGGGCTGAGGCCGTCCCGAACCGGACCGGCGGACCGGTTTGATCAGCTGCAGGCGGGGGCGGTGCCGGCGGTGAGGGCCTGATTCCAGGCCGTCAACTGCGCTGGTGTGTACTCATCGAACCCGCTGTACCGGGGCCCCGGGGGCCATACCTCGACCGACTGGGCATGATGGCCGACGGCGATTCCAATGGCCGTACAAAGATTGAAGCCGTTCGGACCGATGGTCTGGAAGTCCACCGGAACAGCACCGTCGTACAGCTGCCATGCAGCACTGATGCTGGCGTACAGGCTGGCCTGCTGCGTGGTCACCGAGTCGGTGAGCCCGTGGTTGTCGAGGATGCAGAGCGGCAGCTCCCCGGTGACCACCGTCTGGGCGCACTGGCTCACCACCGTTTGAGTGGCCCCGCTCAGTGGCGAGGGATTCATGGTGAAATCGACCGGCGTGCGTTGCCACGCCGCATAGTTGCCCAGAGCGCCTTCCACGCATTGCACCTGTTCGTTCTGCGTCCATCCAGCGGTGGTCAGTGCAGTGACGACGGTTCCATCGATGATGAACGGTTCGCCGGTAATGGTGTTGCACGACGTGACGGCCACCTGGCTGACTAGGTCGTTCTTGTCGTAGTGCTGGGCCAGGGCCGCCTGGAAGGCCGTCCACTGCTGTTCGTAGTCGGCGAGCCAGTACCGTCCAAGGGTTCCGCCGACCGGCCTGGTCGGGTCGCCGGGCACGCTGATCGGCGCCCCGTCCAGCGACTTGGCCCAGTCTGGGGCGGCGAACCCACCGAAGACCCGCATTTTAACGGTCAGGGGGTGGCCCGGGTTGGCGCTGTTGTAGGCGGTGACGGCAGCCAGAGAACTGTCGAGAGGGGTGAAGTCCGGTTGGCCCTGCGTCGGCTCCAGCTGCGCCCAGGTCTCGTTGACGACGATTCCCGCGAACGCCTGAGCGTAGCCGGACAGCTCGCTCGTGGGTGTGGTGGGAAATGCCTGATCGAGCTGATAAGGCGTCCCACTCCCCTTGTCGAACAGCCCGGAGATCCGGGCCTTCACCTTTTTGTCCTTGGACGAAACGGCGATAGTGAGAGCCGCGCTCTGGCTGGTGGACGACCCTGAGGCGTTGGTGGCCACGGCCCGGTAGCGGTTCCCGTCGACCGCCAGGGTGGCTGGAACCTGCAGGGCGGAGGACGGGGAGCCAGTGTCGACGTAGGGACCGCCTGACCAGGAGACCTGCCACTGGAGGGACGGCTTTGGAGAGCCGACGGCCTTCACGTGGAAAGTGGCCGTCTTGCCGAACTTGGCCGCAACTGGCTGGGGCTGCTGGGTGATCACAGGAGCAGACGGGGTCGCACCCCGGGCCCATGCCTCCGAGCCTCCGGTGGTGGCGACCACCGTCCCAACCGACAGCACCGTCACAACCGACAGCACCGACAGCACCGACAGCACCGCCGTCCGGGGTCTCATCGATCCATGGGACATCGCGACCACCTCCCCTTGGCTCCTCTGGAGCCTCCTCGAATCCTGGCACCGCCGGGTCCAAATCCTGGAACTACCGGGTCCAACGGTCCCTCGTCGCCTACTCAGACGGGGACCGTATAACACAGATGTTCGGAAACGGTTAGGGCCAACGCCCGTCTGATTGAGCGTTGCGTGACCACGCCCGGTGGTCGGTGCGGGCAAAGGTCGTGGCCTGTGCCGCCGTCGGTCCCGTCAAATGGATCAGGTCCAGGCGGCCGAGGCCTTGCCGGCGCCGAGCCCTCCCAATCCAACTGCATGGACGTGTAACCCCAAGCCTTTGAAGTCCCCGCGTCAGTTGGTGGATCCTCATGCATTGCTAACAATTGGGCGATAGAACTGCCGTTGAATCGGACCCTTCACCCAAAGGTGCCTCACATGCTGAAGAAGCTCTCGACCGTCCTCGCTGCCGTCATCGCGCTGGGGATCCCGCTGACCAGCGTGGTGACGAACGCTCCCCCGGCCGGCGCCGCCTACCCGGTGACGATCGAGTCCAACCTCTGCTATCAGTCGGTGAAGGGCGCCTGCACCGACGGGGTCAGCCACGAGTTCGACGCCTACCTGCCCAGCGGGGCGACCCAGAAGACCCCAGGCGTGATCGTGATCCACGGGGGAGGGTTCATCGGTGGCGACAAGGCCGGGTTCGCCACCATCGCCACCCAGCTGGCCGCCGACGGCATGGCCGCCTTCTCCATCAACTACCGACTGGACAGCGCCACCACCGTCGGCTTCCCCATGGAGTCCCAGGACGTGATGGCGGCCATCAGCTACATCCGGGCCCATGCCCACCGGTTCAACGTGGACGGCACCCGGCTGGCCTCCTTCGGCTCCTCGGCGGGAGCCACCCTTGCCGTCTACTCGGCCATGCAGGCCCAACGGAGCGACCCTTCGGCCCAGGTGGTGGCTGACGTCGGCTGGTCGGGCGGCTACGACTTCACCGTCGGCCCCAGCGGCACCATCGACCCGACCCAGCTCCGAAACGCCGAGTACTACCTCGGGTGCAGCGACCCGACGGTGCCGGCCTGTCAGGCCACGGCCACCGCGGCATCCGCCGTGTCCCTCGTACAGCCCGGCGATCCGGCCACGCTGCTGGCCAGCTCGACCGACTACAAGCTCGGGTGCGAGATCGTGAATCCGGCCCAGGCCAAGGAGATGGCCGGTGACCTCCAGCACGCCGGCGACACCGTGCAGCTCGACCTCAACAGCGAGTGCGCCCACGCCAGCGGCTATGCCAACATCGAACTTACGCCGACGGTCACGTTCCTCGAGGCTCACCTCTTCGTGGCCCCCACCATCATCTCCCGTTCGGCGACGAACTTCAGGGTCGGCTCGGACAAGACCTTCACAGTCAAGACCCGAGCAAATCCCACCGCGACCGTGACCGAGAGCGGTTCGCTGCCTGCCGGAGTTTCGTTCACCACCAGCGGAACCGGCGATGCAACCATTGCTGGGACTCCGGGCCCAGGTACCTCGGGTAGCTATCCCCTGGTGCTTACAGCCGTCAACGGCGCTGCGGCCGCTGGAGTGCAAGGCTTCACCCTCACGGTCAAGTAGTCGCTGCCTCACAGTTCCACAGCGCTGTCCGGTACCTCGGGGCTTCGGCCACTACTTCGGGCCAGGTGGGATCACGATCCGGTTCGCCTCGGCCGACAGCGTCGGTCGGCAATGGCGACTTCCGCGTTCGCTCCGTCCGTACAAGGCGTGGGTGGCGGCCGATGCCCGCCCTCGACAATAGAATCTGCCCATGTCGAGGGCCGAACCGGCACCCCCGACCGGCCGGGAGCTGGGTCGGCTCGGGTTCGAGACCGGCTCCGACATCTACGAGCGGGCCCGACCCGGCTATCCGGACACCGCGGTGGCCGACCTGCGGGCCGTCGCCGGCATCACCTCCGGGTCCCGGGTGCTCGATCTGGCCGCGGGCACCGGAAAGCTGACCCGCCAGCTGCAGCGGGGCGGGGCGGTCTGCCTGGCCCTGGAGCCCTCCGCCTCGATGCGGCGGGTGTTCCAGGGCGCGGTCCCCGGGGTGGCCTTGGCCGGCGGGACGGCCGAGATGATCCCGGTGGCGGGCGACGCCGTCGATACGGTGGTCGTGGGACAGGCCTTCCACTGGTTCGACCCGTCCCGGGCCCTGCCCGAGATCGCCCGGGTGCTCCGACCCGATGGTTGGCTGGCGCTCATCTGGAACGAGCGGGACGAGTCCGATCCGGCCATGGCCGAGCTGGTCCGGATCAGCAAGTGGGACCGTTGCCAGCCCTACCCGATGGGGAAGGACTTCGGGGCCGTCGTCGACGAGTCCGGCCTCTTCGGACCCGTGCAACGCACCCGGTACCCGTTCACCCAGTGGCTCGACCGCACCGCCTTCGTCGAACAGGTCGCCTCCCGCAGCTACGTCCAGGTCCTGCCCGAGCCGGAGCGCCGGGTCCTCCTGGACGAGGTGGGCGCCTTCGGATCCACACTGGGCGACCCGATTGCCATGCCCTATATCACCGACCTCTTCTGCACCCCGGTGGCCGGTTGATCCGGTCGGTGGATGACGGGTCCCCGGTTTGCAATGGGGAATCCGGAAGGTGGATCCTCTGTGACCGGCACGACCGGCCGCCACCGACGGTCCGATGAACGCCACCTCCACCAGGGGAGACCTCGATGATCAAGTTGACCTGCCTGCTGAAGCGCAAGGAGGGGATGACGCCCGCCGAGTTCCAGGCGTACTGGAGGGACCGTCACGCTCCCCTGATCGCCAACGGCCGCTGTGGGACCCACGTCCTCCGCTACGAGCAGAATCCCCGTCCGCTCGACGACTACCGCGGCGACGACGACCGGTCGGGGTATGACGGCGTGACCGTCCAGTGGTTCGCGTCCATGGACGAGTACCACGCCCACATGAGCGAGGACGACTCACCCCAGATGTTCGAGGACATCACCAAATTCCTGGACCTCGACCATCTCGACTTCGTGCTCACCGAGGAGCCGCGGGTCATCATCGACGGCCGGGTGGACTGGGGCGCCTGACGGCGCCTGCCCCGGGGGGTCATTGACAGGCCAGGGGACCGGACGTACCATCCATCCCATCGGACACATTGTCTGATCGAATGGACGGAGAATCCGATATGTCATCGACCACCGTCGGCCCCGATCAGGTCGACTTCAAGGACATCGATCTGACCGACTCCCGGCCCTTCGCCGACCGGGTCCCCCACGAGTGGTTCGCCTTCCTGCGAAAGAACGCGCCCGTGTGGTGGCAGGAGGAGGCCGACGGGCCGGGCTTCTGGGCGGTGACCTCGCATGCCGGTTGCACGACGGTCAACCGCGACTACGAGCACTTCTCCTCCCACCGGCAGGCCACCTACCTCTGGGACCTGCCCGAGGACGAGCTCGTCCAACAGCAGCTGATCATGTTGAACATGGACCCCCCGCTGCACACCCGGTACCGCCGGCTGGTGAACAAGGGGTTCACCCCCCGGATGGTGGCCCAGCTGCACGACCGGATCCACGCCGCCACCGACGACATCATCGACTCGGTCATCGAAGAGGGCCGGGCCGACTTCGTCACCGACATCGCCGCCGAGCTCCCGCTCGTCGTCATCGCCGACCTCCTGGGTGTGCCCGACGAAGACCGGCACCGGATGTTCGACTGGTCCAACCGCATGATCGGCAACGAGGACCCCGAGTACCAGGTCCAGACCGCGGGCGAAGTGGCCCAACAGGCCTCGATGGAGCTCTACGCCTATGCCTCCGAGCTGTTCGGGGTCAAGCGGGCCGACCCCCGTGACGACCTGATGAGCGTGTTGACCGACGTGGAGATCGAAGGGGAGAAGCTCTCCGCCTTCGAGCTCGAGATGTTCTTCCTGCTGCTGACCGTGGCAGGGAACGAGACCACCCGCAACCTGATCTCGGGGGCCATGGCGACCTTCTTCGACCACCCCGACCAGTGGGAACTGCTCCGCCACGACCGCTCGCTGATGCCCACGGCGATCGAGGAGATGCTGCGGTACGTCTCGCCGGTGATGAACTTCCGGCGGCAGACCACCGGCCCCGTGGAGCTGGAGGGCCAGCGCATCGAGGGGGACTCCAAGGTCGTGTTCTTCCACATCTCGGGCAACCGGGACGAGGCGGTGTTCGACGACCCCCAGACGTTCGACATCACCCGCAATCCCAATCCCCACCTGGCCTTCGGCGCCGGTGGCCCGCACTTCTGCCTCGGGGCCAACCTGGCCCGCATGGAGATCCGGGTCATGTTCGAGCACCTGCTCGACCGGATGCCCGAGATCCGGCTCGACGGCGAGGTCCAGCGGTTGCAGTCGCCGTTCATCAGCGGGGTGAAGCACATCCCGGTGAGCTTCCCTCCGGCTGCCCGCGTCTCCGCCTAGGCCCCGGCCGGGCGACCGAGATGGCGACGCGCAAGGCGGGTGACGACCTCAAAGACGTCATCCGGGACTTCCGCCGGGAGCAGGTCATCGACGTGGCCCGGCGGCTCTTCGGCGAGCGGGGGACGACCGACGTCTCGATGGACGAGATCGCCGTCGAGGCCGGCGTGGCCCGGTCCACCGTCTATGTGTACTTCGCCAACCGCGACGAGCTCCTCCGCGCCTGTCTGAAGGGCATGCACAATCAGCTGCTCGACGACATCGCGGCGACCTGGGAGCAGGACGCCGACCCGGCCCGCCGGCTCGAGCGGCTGATCGAGGGGATGCTCGAACGCATCGACGCCGACCCGGCCTTCTTCCGGCTGGCCCTGGTGGCCCAGGCCTCGGTGAGTCAGGGGGGCGAGGCGGTGGGCACCGAGCTCGCCCAGATCGGCCTCAACATCGCCCGCCTGATCAGCGACCTCTACGTCGAGGGGGTGGCGGTGGGCACGTTCCGGGACATCGACTCCGACCAGGCCACCGCGCTGATCGGCCAGCAGATCTACGGCGCCATGTCGGTCCGTGCCGGTGAGCCCCTGCCGGAGCCGGCTGCGGTGGTGGCGGCGGCCACCTGCGCGTTCATCCTGCGCGGGCTCGGGGCCTGAGCCGCACCAGCCGGGCCCGCGGCGGTCAGACGGGCTCCTTCTGCCGGTCGACGGTCCCCGCCGGTTCGGCCCCACCCGACACCAGCACCCGCTCGACGGCGTAGCGCCTCCGGGAACGCTCGGCGGCGGCCTCCCACCGCCGCTCGACCCGGCCGAAGCGCCAGACCACGAGGGCGACGGCCCACACCGCCACGAAGACACCGACGATCACGAAGCCGGCCTGGTTGATGTTGAAGTGGCTGAGCCAACGCCAGACCGGCCCCCGGAGGTCCAGTTCCTGGCCGACCAGGCCGAACAGCTCCACTGTCCCGATGAACAGGGCGATGGCCACCGACAGCGCCGTGATCACGATGTTGTAGTACACCTTCCGGATCGGGCGGGAGAACGCCCACCCGTAGGCGAAGTTCATGAAGCAGCCGTCGAGCGTGTCGAACAGGCTCATGCCCGCGGCGAACAGCACGGGCAGGGACAGGACGGCCCAGAACGGCAGCCCGCTGGCCACCGCGGTCCCGGACAGGACCAACAGCGCCACCTCGGTGGCCGTGTCGAAGCCCAGTCCGAACAGCAGCCCCAGCGGATACATCTTCCACGGCCGGTCGATCCGGCGGGCGAGGGGGCCGAGCAGCCGGTTCATCAACCCGCGCTGGTTGAGGTGCGCCTCCAGGGCCTCATCGTCGTAGTTTCCGTGGCGGATGCTGACGAAGACCCTGGTGATGGACACGAGGATCACGATGTTCAAGATGGCGATGATGTAGAGGAACGTTCCCGAGACCGAGGTCCCGATGATGGTCGTCCAGTGGTGCAGTCCGGAGCTCGATTTCCTGACCTGTTCGTCGAGGAACCGGATGCCGAGATTCAAGAACAACGCCAGTGCGAACACCACGCTCGAGTGCCCGAGGGAGAACCAGAAGCCCACGCTCAGCGGGCGCTCCCCGTCGGCCATCAGCTTGCGGGTTGTGTTGTCGATGGCGGTGATGTGATCGGCGTCGAAGGCGTGTCGCATCCCGAGGGTGTAGGCCAGGATGCCGGTCCCGAACCCGAAGAGCGCGGTCCCGTTCAGGTGGTAGTGGTGAGGGACCGCCTCGACCAGCATGGCGGAGCCGAGGGAGGTGAGGCCGACGACAGTGGCGGCCATCCCGCCCACCCGCCGCCACTCGGACGGGCTGAGGGCAGCTCGGATCTTGCGGGTCGTCCCGGGCCTCGCGGTCACCGGGTCACACGTCACGGTGCGGTGGGGGCATTCTCCTGCGAGCGTAGATTACCTGCGAACGAGTCGCAACAACTGCCTCACCGGTCGGCGTCGGCGGCGCACGCCGCGCACGTCCCGCTCAGGGAGAAATGGTGGGGGTCGATGACGAACCCGGTGTCGTCGAGGAGGCGCTTGCGCAGCGGGTCGAAGGTCGAGTCGGGTATCTCCACCACCCGGTTGCAGATCTCACAGACCAGGTGGTGATGGACGTCGCCGGCCAGATGCCATCTCGACGGTCCGTGGCCGAGGTGGACGTGGAAGGCGATCTCGAGCCGTTCCAGCAGTTCGAGGGTGCGGTAGACCGTGGCCAGGTTGATGTCCGGATGCCGGACCCACACCGCCTCCGCCAACTGCTCGGCGGTCAGGTGGTCGCCACTCCGGTCCAGTGCCTCCACCACCGCCCGGCGGTCGACCGTCACCCGGCTTCCCGAGGCCCGGATGGCCTCGATGGCCTGGTCCACGCGCTGAGCCGGCATCGCCCAGCAGCGTAGTGGGGTCCCTCCGGGCGACGACCGGGTCAACCTCGACCGACAGCCCGGTCAGCCTCCGGCGACGGCCGGGACGATCGACAGGGTCTGCCCTTCGGCCACCGGGGTGGCCAGGCCGTCGAGGAACCGGACATCCTCGTCGGCCACGAAGACGTTCACGAACCGGCGCAGCTCCCCGGATTCGTCGAATAGCCGGTCGGCGAAGCCCGCGTGGGCCCCATCGAGGGCCTTCAGGGCCTCTCCCACCGTCGACCCCTCGACGCTCACCTCGCCGGAGCCCCCGGTGAGGGTCCGGAGCTGGGTGGGAATTCGGACCGTGATGCTCATCGTAGGCTCCTCGGCGCCGGGCCCCCGGTCGGCTTGTGGTCGTCGCCCATGGCCGCGGCAAAGGCCGCCAGGGTCGGTGCGATGGTCGTGGTGGAGCCGACCTCACCGGCCAGGGCCTCCACCGTCTTCAGCCCGTGGCCGGTCACCATGGCGACGACCCGCTCGTCCGACCGCACCGTGCCCGCGGCCGCCAGCTTGGCCAGGGTGGCGATGGTCACCCCGCCCGCGGTCTCGGCGAAGATCCCCTCCGTCCGGGCCAGAAGGCGTATGCCCTCGATGATCTCGGCGTCGGTGACCGAGGCGCAGGCGCCGCCCGACCTGCGGATGGCCTCGAGCGCATACCAGCCGTCGGCCGGGTTGCCGATGGCCAGGGACTTGGCGATGGTGTCCGGCTTGACCGGGCGGATGGCGTCCGCCTGTTCGGCGAACGCGGTGGCCACCGGGGAGCACCCCGCCGCCTGGGCCCCGGAGATGCGGACCGACGGCTCCTCGTCGAGCACCCCGACCTTCCACAGCTCCTCGAATCCCTTGGCCACTTTGGTCAGCTGGCTCCCCGACCCGATCGGCACCACCACATGATCGGGTGCCTGCCATCCGAGCTGCTCGACGGTCTCGAACGCCAGGGTCTTCGAACCTTCGGCGTAGTAGGTGCGCACGTTGACGTTGACGAACGCCCACGAGGGCTGCTCGCTGGTCAGCTCGGCACAGAGCCGGTTGACGTCGTCATAGCTGCCCTCGACGGCGATGACCCGCCCGCCGTAAACCGAGGTCATGGTCACCTTGGCCTTCTCGAGGTCGTGGGGGATCAAAACCACGGACTCCATGCCGGCCCGCGCCGCGTGGGCGGCCACCGAGTTGGCCAGGTTCCCCGTCGAGGCGCAGGCGGCGATCTTGAAGCCGAGTTGGCGTGCCTTGGTGAGCGCCACCGACACCACCCGGTCCTTGAAGGAGCCGGTGGGATTGGCCGTGTCGTCCTTGATCCACAGCTCGCCGAGACCCAGCTCGGCGGCCAGCCGGTCGGCCCTGATCAACGGGGTGAACCCGGCACCGAGGTCGACCGGGTTCGGGTCGTCGACCGGGAGCAGGTCGGCGTAACGCCAGATGGACCTCGGCCCGCTTTGGATGCGCTCCCGGGTCATGGTGGCCGCCACCCGCTCGTAGTCGTAGGCCACCTCGAGGGGCCCGAAGCAGTAGTCGCACACGTGCAAGGCCTCGGCCGGATAGGCGCGTCCACATTCACGGCAGCGAAGCCCAGAAACGAAGTCCACGGCGGTCTCCTCATCGCTCGGGCATTGGCACCCGCTACGGACCCCGACCTGGCATTGCAGATCGGGGTCACGCTCTGGTTGCCGCGGCGTCGCTGGGCCCGGTCCCTCAGCCGCTCTGGATGATGGCCTACATCATTGTCGATGGGCGGGTCGGCGTCAATGCGCGGTCACCCCGAGGCCCGTCCCGACGGCCGGATGGGTCTGACGCCCGACCTGTCCAGGGTGAGCGATGATGTCCGGATGCCGATCGCGCTCACACCGGGCCAGGACCGGGACCGGTACTCCGACGGCCCTTTCGACCCCGCCTCGCTGGCCGAGTCGAAGGGGGACCGGCGCATCTCGGTGTGCATCCCGGCCCGCAACGAGGCCGCCACCGTGGGCCAGATCGTGCGCTCGATCGTCTCCGCCCTGACCGCCTCCTCGGGAGGGGCACCCCTGGTCGACGAGGTCCTGGTCGTCGATGACGGGTCCAGTGACCAGACCGCCGAGCTGGCCCTGATGGCCGGGGCCCGGGTCATCTCCAGCGGGGCTCCCGGCGGGGGCAAGGGACAGGCGATGCGCTCGGCCATGAAGGCCACTGACGGCGACCTCGTCGCCTTCGTGGACGCCGACGTCACCGACTTCGGGCCCCAGTTCGTCACCGGTTTGGTCGGTCCCCTGCTGATGGACGAGACGGTCACCCTGGTCAAGGGCTTCTACCAGCGTCCCCTCCTCGGCGCGACCGACGGAGGGGGCCGGGTCACCGAATTGACCGCCCGGCCGGTCATCGACCTGCTCTTCCCGCACCTGGCCCGGATCGAACAGCCGCTGGCCGGCGAGACCGCCGCCCCCCGGTGGGTCCTCGAGAGCTGCGGGCTGGCCGACGGCTACGCGGTCGAGCTGGCCCTCCTCATCGACGTGGCCGAGCGCTTCGGCGTCGAGACGATCGCCCAGGTCGACCTCGGGGTCCGGTCCCACCGCAACCGTCCCCTCGCCGAGCTCCGTCCCCAGGCCACCGACGTCCTGCGCGCCGCGCTGGGCCGGGCCGGACTGGTCACCCCGGACTGAGGCCGCGGGTCCTGGCCCGGCCGGGTCACACCGGCACGCAGGCCGCTTCGGTCTCCGCCCCGACCCGGGCACCCGGATCCACGGACGCCGCCACCGGGGTGGGCTCGGCCCCGAGAACCGGGACGACACCCTGTGCGGGGACCGGGGACCGCTCGGCCCGGGTCCGACGACGGCCGGGGACGAAGAGGGCGGCCAGCGCGCCGATGGCCACCACCGCGGCCCCTGCGTACACCGCTGGCACCATCCCGTTCACGTAGTCCTGGCCCGAGGCGTAACCGCCGTTGGTGGCGAAGATCGATCCCAGGACGGCGATGCCCAGTACTCCACCTAGCTCCCGGAAAGCGCTGTTCGCCCCCGAGGCCACGCCCTCGAGTGCCTTGGGCACGGCTCCGAGCACCAGGGAGGCCAGAGGGACGAAGAACAAGGTCATCCCGATGCCGCAGACCACGAAGGGGACGACCAGGTCCGCGTAGGAGACGGTCGGCGTGGTGGCGACCGCCAGCCAGGTCAGGCCAGCGGACTGGAACACCAGCCCGGCGACCACCAGCGGCTTCGCCCCCCACCGTTCGGCGAGGGTGCCGACCACCGGGGCCAGCACCATGGCCATGGCCGTCCACGGGAGGACCCGGATCCCCGCCGCCAGCGGGCTGAGCCCCTGGACGGTCTGGAGGAATTGGGTCAGGAAGAATATCGAGCCGAACATCCCGAAGCTGAACAGCATGGCCGTGACGTTCACCGCCGAGAACCCCCGGTGGCGGAACAGCCGGATGTCCAGCATCGGGTGCGTGGACCTGAGCTCCCACGCCACGAACCCGGCCAGCGCCACCGAACCGGCCACGAAGGAGGCGAGCACCGAGGTGCTGGTCCAACCGTGGGCGTTGCCGCGGACCAGGCCGAGGACGATGCCGAACAGGCCCACACTGACCAGGCCGACCCCGACCAGGTCGAGCCGGGTAGCGGCGCCCCGACTCTCCGAGAGCTTCCACCAGGCCAGGGGGATCAGCACGATCCCGAGGGGCACGTTCAGCCAGAAGATGTACTGCCATGACCATCCGCTGGTCACGGCGCCACCGACCAGTGGACCGAGGGCCACCGCCGCTCCTCCGATCCCGCCCCAGATCCCGAGGGCGACGTTCCTACGCTCGGGCGGCACCGCGGCACTGAGCAGCGTGAGCGACAACGGCATGATCATCGCCCCGCCGGCACCCTGAACGGCGCGGGCCGTCACCAGGACGGCGATGTTCGGAGCCAGGGCGGCCACCGCGGATGCCGCGGTGAACACGGCGATGCCCAGGGTGAAGATGCGCCGCCGGCCCACCCGCTCGCCGATGGCGGCGGCCGACAGCAACAGGACGGCGAAGGTGAGGGTGTAGGCATTGACCGTCCACTCGAGCCCGGACAGGCCGGCGTGGAGGTGGACCCGGATCACCGGCAGGGCGGTCGAGACCACCAGGTTGTCGAGCGATGCCATGAACAGGGCGAGACCGGTGACCACGATGGCCCACCGGGCCCGCGACCGCGCCTCGGGACCGACCCCTCCGGGTCCCACGGTCGAAGGAGGCACCGGACCGGCCGGGGCGGCGACCGGGCCCGGGTCGGCGTCCGGGATCGGGGTGGCGGTCCGCTCCCGGTGGCGGATGCCTAGGGCGGCCCCGATGCGGGACCGTCCCGACCCCGATCTCACGACGGTCGAGGCCCTAGGTTGTGAGTGATCACTAGTTGGACGGGGCAAAAAAAGTGGGACGGTAACGGGCCGGTTCATGCGGGTACCTCCGCGTTCGCGGCCCGGTCGGCGCGGTACTGCGCCTCGAGGGCCTGGGATGCGGCCTTGACGGCCTGGGCCTTTTCGGATGTGGGGCAGAGGTTCTGCGCCCAGAGTTCGGAAACGGACAAAAGGTCGATGGCGGACATCACGTTGATCAGCATCCCCATGGCGAAGAAGTTCCGCATTTCGTCGTCGGAGAGCTGGGTTCGGTCCGAGAGCATCCTCTGGAGGACCTCGAACGTCCGCCGGCAGCTGCGGGCGATGTCCGGGTCCCCAGGGGCGGCCGCGAACCCGTGCAGCTGGACCTGGAGGAGCTCGGGGTCCTGCATGAGCTCGACGTAGGCGGCGCCCATCGCCTCCACCGCCTCTTGCCCGTGGAGGCCTTCGCCGGCCCGGGTCAACTCGCGGATGATCCGGTCCCCCACCAGGTTGTAGGTGGCGACGAACAGGTCCTTCTTGGTTCCGAACAGCCGGAACAGGTAGGGCTGGGAGATGCCGGCCCGGGCGGCGATGGCGTCGGTGGACGTGCCGGCATAGCCCGACCTCGCGAACTCGGAGATGGCCGCGGCCAGCACGGCGGTGCGACGCTCGTCTGCGGTCTGCCGGGCGGGAACCATCACCCCCCTATTGTGAGTGGTCACTCACTAACTGTCAAGGGGGTCCGTTCCGCTTCGGGTCCGCGCCCAGCGGGTAGCGTTTCCCTCAATGGAAGCCGAACGCTCCGGGCAGGATGGAGATGGCTCCTTGGCCGACACCGTGCTGGTCTCGAACCGGGGCCCGCTGGCTTTTCATTTCGAGAACGAGCGGCCGGTGGCGGGGATGACCGCCGGAGGCCTGTCCGGATCCCTCCGGCCGATGGTGGTCGGCACGGGCGCCACCTGGGTGGCCAGCACCCTCGGCGACGCGGACCGGGCGGCGACCGAAGCGGGGCTGATGTACGACGAGGGCCTCCGGATCGAGCTGGTCGACCCCGACCCGGACATCTACAACCTGGCTTACAACGTGGTGTCCAACGCCATGCTCTGGTTCTGCCACCACCACCTCTTCGATGCCGCCCGACGGCCACGCCCCGGCCACCGGTGGGAGGAGGCGTGGGAGGCCTACCGCGAGCTGAACGAGCTGTTCGCGGCGCGGGTGGCCAAGGTGGCGCCCGAAGGCGGACGGGTTCTGGTCCAGGACTACCACCTGGCCCTCATGGGCTCGGAGCTGGCCCGGCTGCGGCCCGACCTGCGCACCGCGCACTTCACCCACACCCCGTTCGCCGACCCGTCGGTGGTGCGGATGCTCCCGACCGCCACCGCCACCGAGCTGCTCTCGGCCATGGCCGGGTTCGGCGCCTGCGGATTCCACACCGAGCGGTGGGCGTCCGCCTTCCGGGCGGGCTGCGCCATGCTCGACAGGCCGGCGGGGGGGAGCGCCGCGCCGGCCCCGACCTACGTCTCGCCCCTCTCCGTCGACGCCGACCTCCTGGGCGCCTCGGCCGCCGAGCCGGCCACCGCGCAGGCGCTGGCCCGTATCGAGGAGCAGATCGGTGGACCCGATCGCCAAGTTGTCGTCCGGGTGGACCGGATGGAGCTGTCGAAGAACCTGCTGCGTGGGTTCTGGGCCTTCGAGGAGCTCCTCGATCTGCAGCCGGAGCGGCGGGAGCGGGTGGTGTTCGTCGCCCTCACCTACCCCACCCGCCAGGGCCTCCCCGAGTACCTCGCCTACCAGAACGAGGTCGAGTCGATCGTGGACCGCATCAACCAGCGATGGGGCACCGCCGGCTGGACGCCGATCGTCCTCGAGGTGGAGGACGACTACCCCCGCTCGCTGGCCGCCCTGTCCCGCTATGACGTCCTGCTGGTCAACCCGGTCCGGGACGGACTCAATCTCGTCGCCAAGGAAGGGCCGCTGGTCAACACCCGCAACGGAGTCCTGGCCCTGTCCCGGGAGGCCGGCGCCTTCGACGAACTCGGTGGGGCGGCCCTGGAGGTGAATCCGTTCGACGTCTCGGGCACCGCCGGCGTGCTGGCCCGGGCCCTCGACATGGACGTCGGAGAGAAGGCGTCACGGATCGGAGCGCTCCGCCAGGTGATCCGCGACCGGCCGCCCATCAAGTGGTTGCACGACCAGCTCGACGCGGCCCGCTGACCGCTGGCGACGACGACCGCTCCTCGGACCGCACCCCGACCGCACCGCCGCACCGCACCGCCGCACCGCACCGCCGCCGGCCCGGGTCAGCCGCCTCCGCCTGCCGCCGATCCCCTTCGGGCGAGCCAGCGCAGCGCTTGCAGCGCTCCAGCGGGTCCCCGCACGGTGACATCGGCCGCTTCGGCCACCTCAACCGCACTCTCCGCGTCGACGGCGGCCACCGACACCGTGGACAGGCCTGCAGCGGAGGCCAGGTCCGACAGGGCGGCGAACGCAGCCAGGTCACCGAGATCGTCGCCGAAGTAGCAGGCTGCCGTGCACCCGGCGACCAGCCGCCGCAGAGCGATGCCCTTGTCGACCTCCAACGGCGGCCGCAGTTCGATGGACATGCGAGCGGCGTGGGCCCACAACCCACTCCGCCTCGCTTCGGCATCCACCGCGGCGATGACCCGCCGGGCCTCCCCCGGCGCCCGCCGCCAATGGACGGTGACGGTCAGGCCCTTCGGTTCCACCTCCACCCCGGACGAGGCCAGCGACCCGAGGCGCTCAGCCGCCTCTCCCACCACCGGTCGCCACCGCTCGGCCCCGGGCTCGATGGCGACCACCCCGTCCCTCCCCGAGGACTCGAGCCCGTAGAGGCCGACGAAGCGGGGGGCGGCCGCGCCCACTTCCGTCGGCCCGGGCGACCCCTGGCGGCGGGCAGGACCCAGATGTTCCACCAGGAAGGACACCGGACGCCCGGACACCACGGCCACGACGCCGAACCGGCGGGCCAGCCGCTCCAGCACGTCGGCGGCGCCATCGAGCGGCCGGGCCTCGGCGGGGTCCACCACGATCGGTGACAGGGTGCCGTCGAAGTCGGTGACGATGGCCGTGGTGCCCGGGTGCTCGAGCAGGGGGGTCAGGGCGCGGCGTACCTCGGGTGCCGGCTCTGGCGCGGCGCTCCTGTCCGACGACACCACCGCTCGGCGATCAGTTGACGGTGGAGGACGTGGCGGCCCGGGCGGTCGTGGTCGTCGACGATCCGGAGGAGCCGGCCAGGTCGGGACCGACCACCACCACCACCTCGGCCGCACCGATCGTGGCGATCGGGGCGGCCGTCGTGTACGGGGCGACGGCGCTCGACGGCAGGTGGAGCGACGAGGCGATGGCCTCGGCCGCCTGCTGTTGCCCGGCGACGTAGTACACGTGGGAGGACGGCACCGTTGTCGAGGCGTTGACCGGCGGGAGCAGATCCCAGCTGCCCACCTGTTGGAGCCGGCTGCTGACCGTTGCCGCCGCCCCGGAGACCCCGGAAGCGTTGGCTACCAGCACGGGCACCCGGTTGGCCGGAACCGTTGTCGTCGAAGTGCCCGGGTGGGTGGCCGGCCCGCCCGTGGTCGAAGTGACCGGGACCGAGCCCGAAGCGGACTTCGTCGTCGGGGGATGGACCAATCCGAGCGTGAGGACGACCGCGACGACGAAGGCCACGGTGACGATGAGGGCGCGGATGGCGGGGCCCCCACCCGAACGCCGGCCCGAACCTGGCGACGAGGCTCGGTCTCTGTCGGGGAGGTCGGACACTGGGTGCCAGCCTGCCAACCGGCGGGTGGAGAAGCAAGCGTTTCACCATCGACCGGTCCCGGGGTGCCGGCGTCGGGTACCGGGTGGGCCTCGGTTCCCCACCGATCGGCCGTACGATGGGAACGGTATCGGGCTGGCTCCCGGCACCGGGCCGGTGTGGCGCAGTTGGTAGCGCAGACGACTTGTAATCGTCAGGTCGTGGGTTCGATTCCCACCGCCGGCTCTAAAAGTCCAGTTCACCCCGATGAAGTCGAGCGCGACGTCCGTGGAACCTGTCGTCGGCTCCCCACGACTGGCGAATCCAGTCGTGGTTCAGGAACCGCCAGGGCACTCCTGATTCAGATCGTGTTGAACCTCTAACGAAACCGCTAGGAACAACGCCTCCTGGTGGTCCTTCAGCCCGCCGCCGAAGACCTTCCCCGAACCGCCGGGCCGGGAGCGCCATTACCCGCCGTTTCCTCCGGTTGAGACGGTGGTGAGTCCTGAGCCGAAGACGATCGGCCAGTGGGAGTCGGGTTGGGGACCGCCATACTCCGCCGGGCCGGCGACCCACTGCGGCATGACGGGGACTCTCGTTCCCATGCGGCAACCGGCAGTCCCGGATGGCCCGCCCCATCACCCGCTCGGCCGTCAGCCCAGCGGGTCCTGACGGACCCTTCGGTCGCGGCTGCGTCCGCCATGCGGCGATCTCCCTCTTGTCGACCCAATCGGTATGTGCCGATACCGAGCAAGTAGGAGGGTGCCCCCGGACGCCGGTCGGTGCCCACTCCGGCGCGGGTGGGGCAGGGGAGAGAGTTAAGAATATACTTGACTATAGTGCATCTGGGTTCATATACTCAAGTATATGCTTGACCAAATGATCGACCTGGATCGGACCTTCCAGGCGCTGGCCGATAAGAGCAGGCGGAGCATGGTGGAACGACTCACGTTGGGACCCGCCTCGGTCAGCGAACTGGCCAAGCCCCTGGCGATGTCCCTTGCCGCGGTCGTCCAACACGTGCAGGTCCTCGAGGCGTGCGGAGTCGTGAAGACCGAGAAGGTCGGGAGAACACGCATGTGTCGGATCGAACCGGCGGCGATGACCGCCGCCGAGGGGTGGATCACCGATCGGCGCCGGGGCTGGGAAACCCGCCTGGACCGATTGGGCGACCTCTTGCATGACGCCGCTAATGCCGAGGAGGAACCATGAGTCTGCCCACCGTTGCCCATGAGACGTTCGTGATTGAGCGGACCTACGACGTTCCGGTCGCTCAGGCCTACCAGGCTTGGGCGGATCCCCTGCTCAAGGCCCGATGGTTTGCCGGCTCTGCTGAAGCCCTTGGAGCTGGCTACGAACTCGACTTCCGGGTCGGAGGCCGTGAGGTCAATCGCGGCGGACCTCCTGGCGGGCCCGTCTTCACGTACGAGTCGGAGTTCCGAGACATCCTCCCCGAGCAGCGGATCGTCTACACGTACGAGATGTTTGCAGACGAGGCCCGCATCTCGGTGTCCGTCACCACGGTGCAGTTCAGCGGCCACGATGCGACGTCGCAGCTCGTCCTCACGGAACAGGGGGTGTTCCTCGATGGCCACGACACGGTGGCTCAGCGGGAGGAGGGAACCCGCTCCCTGCTGGACTCGCTAGCAGCCAGCTTGAACGGTGTCGGATCGTGAGGAAGCCCCCATTTGCGGCTTCTCCTCCTGGTGGATGGAATCGTGGGACTCCCGTCAATCCCCCGTCCGCCGTTGCCTCGAGCCCGTGCTCAATCTCCAAGTTCCTCACTTCGTCCCAAGGAGTATTTGAATGTCACTAGTTCGAGTTCACAACTTTGCCGTTTCGCTCGACGGCTTCAGCACCGGTGAGGGACAATCCTTTGAACAGCCTTTCGGGCACGCCGGAAGCAGGCTCCTCGACCAGTTCCTAGGCACTCGCACATTCCGGACAATGCATGGCCAGCCGGGCGGAAGCACCGGTGTCGACGAGGCCTTCGCCAGCAACTGGGCAACAGGCATCGGTGCCGAGATCATGGGCCGCAACAAATTTGGGCCCCAGCGCGGCCCGTGGGCCGACGAGGATTGGAAAGGCTGGTGGGGTGACGATCCCGTCTTTCACACTCCGGTATTCGTCCTGACACACAATCCGAGGCCGACTATCGAAATGAAGGGCGGTACGACCTTCCATTTCATCGATGCCACGCCAGGCGAAGCTCTGGTGATCGCCCAGGAAGCTGCTGGTGAACTCGACGTGCGCATCGGCGGAGGACCTTCGACCGTCCGTCAGTTCCTCGCCGCAGACCTGATCGATCACATGCACATCGTGATCGCCCCCCTAGTCCTGGGGCGCGGAGAACGACTCTGGGACGGACTCGAGGGACTGGAAGATCGCTTTGATGTCGAGGCAGTCAGCACCCCGAGCGGTGTGATACACGTCACGTTCTCCCGCCGATAGATCTCTGCCGTGGCCAACGCCCGGTACCGGAACACCTACGTCAGCTGAGCTGTTCGGCCAGGGCAACGATGATGCCCTCGGCTCCGCGGGCGTAGCAGAGCCGATGACTGTCCTCGTACTGCTCCACCTCTCCGATGAGTTCGGCGCCATGAGGCGCAAGCGGACCAGCGCCTCCCTGATGTCGGCCACAGCACAAGGACTGAACTGAGACCGTGAGACCGCTCCCATCGCTCTCAGTGTCCCTGGCCGCCGGGGGGTCACACTCCACGGTCGGAACCGAGGGTGCCTGCTACACGAGGGTCCGGCCGACCTGGGACCTCCTCGACCGGTCCCAAAACTGGGCCCGGAAGGGGAGCGACGACGTCCACCCCGATCCGTCAGCCCTTCCGAGCTTCCCTCCGGGCTCCGCCTCGTCACCGGGCGGGTCGAGGGCGCTGCCGAGTTCAATTTTCGACTGGTGTTGACAACGTCGCGGGGTGACGTTGAATTGGGGGCGGGTCGGCCGGTTGATAGATTGCCGAGCGACGACCTGCGCCGGATTGCCCCGATATCGCGGTTACACGAGGAGGCAGCAATGTCCATGGCCAACCCCTATCTGCAGGGCAACTACGCCCCGGTCGCCAGCGAAGAGACGGTGACCGACCTACCGGTCACCGGGACCCTTCCGAGCACCTTGAACGGTCGCTACCTTCGCAACGGCCCCAACCCGATCATGCCGCCGGACCCCGCCACGTACCATTGGTTCACGGGCGACGGGATGGTCCACGGGATCCGACTCGAGGATGGCAAGGCCCGCTGGTATCGGAATCGGTGGGTTCGTTCAGCGGAGGTGGCCACTGCGCTGGGTGAGCAACCACACCCCGGGCCGGTCATAGACGGGATGGACTTCTCGTCAAACACCAATGTCATTGCTCACGCTGGCCGGACGTACGCCATCGTCGAGGCTGGTGCCCGGCCTTACGAGATGACCTACGAGCTGGACACCGTCGGGGCGTCGGACTTCCAGGGAACCTTGCCCGGTGGCTACACCGCCCATCCCAAGCGCGATCCGCAGACCGGTGAGCTGCACGCCATCTCCTACTACTGGGCCTGGGGAAACCAGGTGCAGTACAGCGTCGTCGACGTAGACGGGCGGGTCAGGCGGACCGTGGACATCACCGTCGGAGGCCCCGTATCAATCCATGACATGTCGCTCACGACCACCTTTGCCGTGATCTACGACCTTCCGGTCGTGTTCAGTCCAGAGGCCCTGGCCGAGGGCTATGCATTTCCCTACCGGTGGGCGGACGACTATGAGAGCAGAGTCGGACTGCTTCCGCTCGAAGGCGGTGCAGACGACGTGGTGTGGTGCGATGTCGACTCTTGTTACGTCTTCCACCCGATGAACGCCTACGACGACGAGGGGGCGGTCATCGTTGACTTGGTGCGGCATCCCAAGATGTTCGCCACCCACCTGACCGGTCCCGACGAGGGTGCGCCGGTGTTGGAGCGATGGCGCATCGACCCGGGGGCCGGCAAGGTCGTCACCCAATTGCTCGACGACCGTCCTCAAGAATTCCCGCGGGTCGACGAGCGGGTCATCGGACGTCGAAACCGCTACGGCTATAGCGCCGCGCTCGACGACGCGGAAAGGGACGAGGCCGGACTCACCATGGGTGGGGCGCTCATCAAGCACGACCTGACCACAGGAGCGAATGAGACCAGAACCTTCCGGGGCGGAGCCGGAGAGGCGATCTTTGTGCCGGAGAGCGCCACATCAGGAGAGGACGAAGGCTTCGTTCTCAGCCTCGTATACGACGCCGAGCGTGAGGCAAGCGATCTACTGGTGCTGCACGCCCAGGACTTCACCGGCGACCCAGCGGCCGTCGTCCACCTGCCCGTGCGCGTGCCGTACGGCTTCCACGGCAACTGGGCCCCCGACGCCCCATAGTCAGCGGCCAAGGATCGGACTCGCCGATGGCGATACTGCCTTGCCATTTCCATCGGAGGTGCGGGTGATCCCCATCTGGACGATCGTCGATGCCACCGTACGACCAAGCGCCGCGCTTGTTGTGGCCGCCTCGTCCAAAGGTTCTCTGGATTCGCGCTCGTTGCACTGACCACGTTCTTCACAGGGATCATCGGACTCGTCCTGGCGATGGTGTACCTGGCATCGATCCGGCCCAGAGTGAGAGCGGTAACGGCATGACCCGGCCGGGGACACGTGCTCGGGACGAGGAGTGGCACGATGTAGCGTCCAAGCCGTGGATGAGCCAGCTCACCTGCTGAACACGCGGGCGAGCGACGACAGCGTCGCCGTCGACTACGTCCGCCTCCTTCCTTACCTTCGGGCAGAGACCGCCCCGGACCACGCGATGCTGGCCACGTTTGCCGAGCTGACTTCGGCAGCATGCCTCGGGCCGGTCGCCGACCTTGGCTGCGGTACCGGCCGCGTCACAGCCCACCTTGGACTCTCTGGGCGTGGACGCCTTCGGCATCGATCTGTCCCCGGCCATGGTCGACCTCGCCCGCCGTACGTACCCGCACCTGCACTTCGATGTCGGCTCGATCACCGCCCTGGACCTGTCCGACGCCACTGCGGGTGGGGTCCTCGGCTGGTACTCGACCATCCCCACGCCACCGCCGGACCTGCCCGGTGCATTCGCCGAGTTCTCGCGCGTGCTGACGCCCGGTGGGTACCTGCTGGTCGGCTTTCACGTCGGAGACGGAGCTCCGCCCAGGACGGTGGCCTTCAGTGACGGCGTCGCAGCCGATGCTTACGATGTGACACCCGAGCAGGTCGCCGACTTGTGTCGCCAGGCGGGGGGCGTACAGGCGCAAATGTCGCGGGCAGCACGGGGTCGGGAACGGCGGCCGCAAGGCAGCCCCATCGCCGCCAAACCCGCCAATCCGTGACCCGAGCAGCGACCCTTTGCCGACCGTCATCGAGGTCCCTCGCGCGTCCCCAGACATCGAGCGGCCGGGACCCCAGAAACATCCACTCGGGCCGCTCGGGCACACTCCGTGCCCCGCCCGACCATCGTGCGGGGAGCCCCAAGTGACCGCCGGTATCGGCCATAGTGCGCCGGAGTGACTTTTCTCGCCCACCGCCCTACAGTCTGATGGCATGCGCGCTGCGGTCGATCTCAAAATGGACGCGTCACCCGACCGGGTCTGGGGGCTCGTCAGTGACATCACCAAGATGGGCGAGTACAGCCCGGAGGTGGTCGAGGCCGAGTGGATCGACGGTTCCACCGGACCGGTGGTCGGCGCGCGATATCGGGGCCATGTGAGACGGAACGAGAACTGGCCCTTTCTGTACTGGACCACATGCAAGATCACCGAGTGCGTGCCCGGACAGGTCTTCGAGTTCGCGGTGATCATGGGCGACCGGCCCGTGAATACGTGGCGTTACGAGTTCCGCGGCACGGACGACGGAGGAACCGAGGTCACCGAGTCGTTCGACCTCGGAGACAACCTCTTCACCAAGATCTGGCACCCACTCGGCGGGTTCCTGAGGGAGCGTCGCAACCAGCGGGACATGCTCCGCACCCTCGAGCGGATCAAGGCGGTCGCTGAGCGTCCCCGCCGACAACCCGGAACCTGAGGACGCCGGCATCTGTCGGGCGCCAAATCGGGAGGGTCGACCGCTGATCGTCTGGCCGTGGGCTCGATTCCCACCCCCGGAACCGCCGCCGGCTGTCGATCGCGGTCGATAAGCCCAGTTCAGCGCTTCGCACGGCTCCGGAGGCGTGTGTGCGTCACGGACGTCCGACAATCCCGCGGGTTCGAAGAACGGGACTTCCGGGTAAGTTCTTCGAACGAGGGCGAACCAACACCGACGGGTCGTCCGATGATCCCGTTTGGTCGGGAGGAGCGGGTATGACGGATCTGCTGACGACCGTGGGGGGTCTCACGATCACCGACCGGTTCTTCGCCACCCGGTCGATGACCGAATCGCTGGCCTCCCCGTTGACGGCCGAGGACCAGACCGTCCAGTCCATGCCCGATGTGAGCCCGACCAAATGGCACCGGGCCCATACGACGTGGTTCTTCGAGACGTTCCTGCTGGTCCCCAGCCTCGCCGGCTACCGGCCCTTCCACCCGGAGTACGGCTACCTGTTCAACTCCTACTACGAGGGGGTGGGCGCCCGGTACCCGCGCCATGATCGCGGACAGCTGTCGAGGCCGGGCATCGCCGAGATCGCCGACTACCGGGTGCATGTGGACGAGGGGATGGCCAGGCTCCTCGAGGACCCGGGCTGCGGGTCGTGCACCGACCTGGTCGAGCTCGGCATCCAACACGAGCAGCAACACCAGGAGCTCCTGCTGATGGACATCAAGCACGTCCTGTCACGCAATCCGCTGCTGCCGGCCTACGACGCCGTGCGACTGCCCAGGCCCGGCGCGGCCGGCGAGACGACCTGGACCGAGCATCCCGAGGGCACCTACCAGGTCGGGCATTCGGGACCCGGCTTCTGCTTCGACAACGAACTGCCGTGCCACCGGGAGTACCTCGCCCCCTTCGCCCTCGCCGATCAGCCGGTGACCTGCGGGGAGTGGCTGGACTTCATGGCGGACGGGGGCTATCACCGCCCCGAGCTGTGGCTGTCGGACGGGTGGGCCACGGTCCAGGCCGAAGGGTGGGAGCACCCGCTCTACTGGGTGCGGTCGCAGAGGGACGGGACCTTCTCGGAGTTCACCCTCGGCGGCCCGACCCCGGTCAATCCGGCCCAGCCGGTCTGCCACGTCAGCTACTACGAGGCAGACGCATTCGCCCGGTGGTCCGGTCTGCGGCTCCCCACCGAGGTCGAGTGGGAGGTCGCCGCCGCCGGGTGTCCCCTGGTGGGCCACTTCCTGGACCACACCAAACTCCACCCCACACCGGTGGACGGCGGCCCGACCGGGTGCACCCCGTTCGGCAACATCTGGCAGTGGACATCCTCGGCGTACAGCCCCTACCCGGGCTTCACCCCCGCCCCCGGGACGGTGGGCGAGTACAACGGGAAGTTCATGGTCAACCAGTACGTCCTGCGGGGCGGATCGTGTGTGACGCCGCCGGACCACGTCCGGGCCTCCTACCGCAACTTCTTCCCCCCGTCCGCCCGGTGGGCGTTCACCGGGCTGCGGATGGCCCGGAACGGCTGACCCAGGGCCGCCACGTCACCCGACGCCTCGAAGGAAGCCAGAGCCCAGTGACCGCCGTCATCCCTCCGACCATCGAGACCCATCTGTCCCTCGGCGACCTGCGCGATGCGATGGAACGCGACGTCCGGACCGGGTTGACGGCCGACCCGAAGACCCTCCCGCCCGTCTACTTCTACGATGATCGCGGGAGCAGGCTGTTCGACGAGATCACCAGGCTTCCCGAGTACTACCCGACCCGGTGCGAGCGGTCGATCCTCGACACCCGCGCCGGGGACATCGCCGAGCGCTCGGGAGCGGACACGCTGGTGGAGCTGGGCGCAGGCACCTGCGAGAAGTCGAGGGTGCTCCTCGACGCCATGCGGTCCACCGGGAACCTGCAGCGCTTCGTGCCCCTCGACGTCAGCGAGACCACACTGTGGGAGGCGGCGGACGCCCTCTCCCGTGAGTACCCCGGCGTGGAGGTCAGCGCGGTGGTCGGCGACTTCCACCTGCACCTCGACCTCCTGCCCGCCGACGGTCGACGCCTGTTCGCGTTCCTCGGCGGCACCATCGGCAACTTCGACCCCGGGGCGCGCCGGGGGTTCTTCATCGCCCTCGGGAAGACCATGTCGATGGAGGACCGGCTCCTGCTCGGAACCGACCTGGTGAAGGGTCGGGCTCAGCTGGTCGCCGCCTACGACGACCAGGCCGGGGTCACCGCCGAGTTCAACCGCAACGTGCTCCATGTGCTCAACCGCGAGCTGGGCGCCGACTTCGAGCCCCGGCGGTTCGAGCACGTGGCCCGCTGGAACGAGGCGGACCAGCGCATCGAGATGTGGCTCCGCTCCTCCCGGGACCAGCAGATCCATGTCGCCGATCTCGGGCTCGACCTGGCGTTCCGATCCGGCGAGGAGATGCTGACCGAGATCAGCACCAAATTCTCACCCCCGGCCCTCGAGGCCGAGTTGAACGATTGCGGGTTCGTCGTCGAATCGACCTGGGCCTCCGACGGCGACGAATTCCTCTTGACCCTGGCCCGGCCGTCGTCGTGACCGTCCCCCCACCGCCGGGCGGCCCGTCCGGCGCCCTGATCGGCGCCGGACCACGGATCACACCCCGAGCAGGTCCTTGACCGCGGCCTCGACGGCCCGGTGGAAGGTCGGATAGGCGTAGATCATGTGCCGGAGCCGGGCCGTCGGCACCTCGGCGTGGACGGCCAGGGTCAGCAGGCCGAGCACCTCACCACCCCAGGGGCCGGCCGAGGTGGCACCGATCAGCACGCCCCGGTCGACGTCCTCCACCAGCTTGATGAAGCCCCGGTTGCCCGCCTTGTGGATCCACCCCCTGGTCGACGACGGGACCTCGGCCGTCCCCACCCGGACCTCGAGCCCCCGGTCGCGGGCGTCCCGTTCGCTCAGGCCCACCGACCCGATCTCCGGATCGGTGAAGGTGACCCGCGGGACGGCCCGGTAGTCGGCCGCCACCACCGGGTTCCCCATGATGTCGTTGACGACGATGTCCGCCTGGTACATGGAGACATGGGTGAACGCACCTTTGCCGGTCACGTCGCCGATGGCCCACACCCGCTCCACCCCCGGGACCCTCATCCGGTCGTCGACGGGGAGGGACCGGGCGGACTCGTCGACACCGATGGATGCCGCATTGAGCCGGGCCAGATCGGCCCTCCGCCCGGTGGCCACCAACAGCTGGTCCACCACCAGTTGATCGCCGCCGGCCGGCACCACCGAGAACCGCTCGCCGTCGTGGGCGACCGACTCGACGGTCACACCGGTCCGGACATCGATGCCCTCCGACGCGAAGACCTCGGCCAGCAGCGCCCCCGACTCGGGCTCCTCGGGGCCGACCAGGCAGGGACCGCCTTCGAGGACGGTGACCCTCGACCCGAACCGGCTGAACACCTGGGCCAACTCGACGCCGATGGCCCCGCCCCCGAGCACGCCGAGCGACGGCGGGACCTCCTCGGCCTCGATTGCCTCCCGGTTCGTCCAGTACGGGCTGCCGGACAGCCCGGGCACCGGGGGCACCCAGGCGCGGGTCCCGGTGTTGATGACCAGGGCCCGGGCCGCCTCGACCGTCCGGTCGCCGACAACCACCCGACCGGGCCCGTCGAGCCGGGCCCATCCCCGGATGAACCGGCCCCCCTTGTCCTCGAAGCGCCCGACCGCGGCGGCGTCGTCCCAGGAGTCGGTGGCCTCCTCCCGGATGCGCCTGGCCACCGGCGCCCAGTCCGGTCCGACGGTGGCGCCTCCGGCCATGCCGGGCACCCGCCGCGCCTCGGCCAGCAGGTCGGCGGCCCGGATCATCATCTTGGAGGGGACGCAGCCCCAGTAGGGGCACTCTCCCCCCACCAGCCCCCCGTCGATCCCCACCACGTCGAGCCCGGCCACGGCCAGGCGCTCGGCGGCATCCTCACCGCCCGGCCCCATTCCCACCACGACCACTTCGGCTCGCTCGGTCATCCCAGCTCCTCTCGATCGGACGGGCCCCTCATCGGACCGGATCGGCGCGGACCGCGGAGCGGGTCGGGGCAGCCGGTCGTGGCCCGTGGTGGCCACGAGGGCCTCCGGCGGTGCGGCGGAGTTCTCATTTCGCCCGCTGTCGGGCGACGTCGAAGCAGGCGATGGCCCCGGCCGTGGACACGTTCAGGGAGGAAAGCGATCCGTGCTGGGGGATGGATGCCAATGCGTCACAGCGCTTCCGGGTCAGGGCGGCCAGTCCGGCGCCCTCGGACCCGAGCACCAGGGCCACCGGCTGATCGCCGAGGGCGAGGTCGTAGAGGGCGAGGCCGGCCCCTCCCGCCAGGCCGACGGTCCACACCCCCGCCTCGGAGAGCTGTCGGAGGGCGGCGGGCACCCCGGCCACCAGGGCCATGGGCAGGTACTCGATGGCCCCGGCCGCCGCCTTGGCGGCGGTGGGCGACAGATGGGCCGACCGGTGCCGGGGGAGGACGATCCCGGTCACGCCCGCGCACTCCGCGCTCCTCAACAGCGCCCCCAGGTTGTGGGGATCGGTGATGCCGTCGAGGACCAGCAGGAACGGCACCCGTCCCCGGTGGGACGACCCGCACAGCGACTCGAGCGGCGTCTCCTCGACGGGTCGGGCCAGGGCCACCACGCCCTGGGCGGCGTCGGTCCGGGCCACCGAGTCGAGGCGGCGGCGGGAGACGTACTCGATCCGTACCCGACGCCTGGCCGCCAGCTTCTCGATCTCGTCGAGGACGGCCGCCGCGTCCATTCCCTCGGACATCAGCAGCGACCTGACCGGCCGCCGATCGGCACGCAGCAGCTCACGCACCGATTGGCGCCCCTCGACCTGATCGCCCCCCAGGCCCTGGGCCGACGGCACCCCACGGGCCCGGGCTCCGCCACCCGACCGGCCGGGCCGGCCTCCGGACCCGGTGGAGGACCGGGTCCGGCTCCCGCCCCTCCCGGTGGCCGCGCCCTTCGTCGATCCGTGACGCCGGGGACCGCCCCGGGGGGCGCCGCGTCCGCCCGCCGCGCCACCCCCTCCCCCACCACCCACCGGGCTCATCGCCCCGCTTCCGCCCGCCGGGTGTCGGGGGACGGCGCCATGAGCACCACCGCGCTGCAGGCGATCCCCTCGGCCCGGCCGAGGGCACCGAGCCCTTCGGCCCGGGTGGCCTTCACGTTGACCGGGGCGCCGAGCACTGCGGCCAGCCGCTCGGACATCTGGTCGACGAAGGGAGCCAGCCGGGGCCGTTCGGCCACCACCGTGCAGTCGGCATTGAGCGCAACCCACCCCGACCACCGGGCCAGTTCGACCATCCGGGCCAGGATCTCCAGGCTGTCCGCGGCGCTCCAACGGGGATCGGTGTCCGGGGCGTGCCGGCCGAGGTCGCCGAGACCTGCCCCCCCGAGCACCGCATCGGCGACGGCGTGGGCCACGGCATCGGCGTCGCTGTGCCCCTCGAGGCCCTGTGCCCCCTCCCCGGTGATGGCCACCCCGCCGAGGACGAGCGGTCGGCCCGGACGCTCGGAGAACCGGTGCACGTCGAGGCCCTGCCCGATCCGCAGGGCCGGCTGCACACCGCTCACCGGGCCGCCGCGCCGATCAGGGCCTCGGCCACCTCCAGGTCCTCGGGCCGGGTGAGCTTCACGTTGCGGGGATCACCGCTCACCGTGCACACCGCCGCGCCCAGGCGCTCCAGCAGGGCGGCGTCGTCGGTCGCCTCGCCGGCGGTGCGGTGGGCGGCGCGCAGGGTCGAGGCCACGAAGGCCTGGGGGGTCTGCACGGCCACCAGGCCGTCCCGGTCGACGGTGGAGCGGACCCGCCCGCCCGACGCCCGTTTCAGCGTGTCGGCCACCGGGAGGACCGGGACGGCCCCCTCGGCCCCGCCCGCCCGCACCGCTTCGACCACCGCCACGAACATCGGGACACCGGCCAGGGGGCGGGCGGCGTCGTGGACCACGATGATCGCCGCCTCGTCGGGCACCGCGGCCAGGCCGGCCCTCACCGACTCTGCCCGTGAGAGGCCCCCGGCCACCACCACGTCGGCCCCCATCGTTGGGGTCCCCGGGCTGCACCCGGGCTCACCGGAGGCCGGGCCACCGGGCACCACCAGGACCACGCCGTCGGAGACCGACCGGGCCGCATCCACCGACCAGGCCGCCACCGGCCGGCCGGCGAGCTGGAGGAACTGCTTGGGCCCACCGAACCGGCGGCCGGACCCACCCGCCACCACGATGGCCCACACAGGCCCCGCTCGGCTCAGGGCAGCGCCTCGTTGAGCCGAACCTCGGCGGTCTCCTCGTCCACGCCCAGAGCGAAGGTCAACTCTGACACCAGGATCTGGCGGGCCCGCTGCAGCATTCGCTTCTCGCCCGCCGAGAGACCCTTGTCCTTGTCCCGGATGGAGAGGTTCCGCACCACCTCGGCGACCTGGTAGATGTCCCCGGAGCGCAGCTTCTCGGAATGGTTCTTGTACCGGCGCGACCAGTTGGTCGGCATGCGGGCTTCCTTCTTCCGGAGCACGGCGAAGACCTCCTCCACCTCCTCGTCGTTGATCACCTCCCGCAGGCCGACACCGTCGGTGTTGTCGGCGGGGACCATCAAGGTGAGATCCCCGTAGGCCAGCCGGAGCACCAGGTACTCCTGCTTCTTGCCGAATGCCTCTTTGGTCTCGCGTCGTTCTACTACTGCCGCGCCGTGGTGCGGATAGACGACCTTGTCACCGATGTCGAACACCGTTCCTCCTGGCGTTGCGTGCCGGTCCCGGGCTGGGCTGGGCTACATCGGGGCCGCGTGGGGAAAGCATGCAATGGTACACGGTGCCAGCGCCGCCCCGACCGGCGGCCGGGGCACCGGCTACTGGTAGCGCTCGAAGATGCTCGCCTCGGCCAGGCGGGCCAGTCCGTCCTTGACCGAGTGGGCCCGGGTCTGCCCGACCCCCTCGACC
Organism: Acidimicrobiales bacterium; assembly: GCA_035531955.1. GTDB lineage: Bacteria > Actinomycetota > Acidimicrobiia > Acidimicrobiales > RAAP-2 > Bog-756. Next base: position 84,530 of record DATKRZ010000107.1, read on the forward strand.
TGCTCCAACTCGCCCAGACTCGCCCGCATGATCTGTTGCAGGTTGACGAAACGGTCCACGATCCGCTCGATGATCACGTCGGAGAACCGTGGCAGGCGGTACAGCAGCCGGTACCCCCGGGGCTCCACGCCGGACTCGGTGTGGTCGAACGAGCCCGGAAGCCCGAGCGTCTCCGCCACCCGGTTGGCATCCTGCAACTCGTCGGCGGCCAGCAGGGCGAGCTGGTCCACGACCTGGTTCACCACGGACAGGCGGTGGGCGCCCTTGCTCGGGAGGCGCCCGCAGTAGTCGCGCACCACCAGGTGCAGGGCACGGGCCACCCCGTCGACCAGCTCGGCCGACTGCAGGCCCACCAGCCGGCCGTCCTCTCCCAGCTCGACCAGATAGCCGTCCACCTCCTCGGCGATGCGCAGGACCATTTCGGCCGCCTGGACCACGCCGACCACGTCGCCCACCGACACGGTGTCCTCGACCTCCAGTACGGAGAGGCCGCTCAGGGCCACGTCGAACCGGTTCCGGAACCGCTGCATCGTGGCCAGGGCCTGGTCGGTGCGACCGTGGAGCCAGCCAATCGGCTGCACGGTGTGCTTGAGGTCATTGCGGTAGACGGCGATCACCGACATCGCCGCCGAGACCGACAGCACCGGCACGTCGAGCGACCGGGCCACCCGTTCGGCCGTGCGATGCCGGGTGCCCGTCTCGGATGTGGGGATGGACGCCTTGGGCATCAGGTGGACGTTGGCCCGGGCGATACGCGAGGCGTCCGCCGCCAGGATGATGGCGCCGTCCATCTTGGCCAGCTCGGACAGGCGCTGGGGACTGAATTCGGCGTCCAGCAGGAACCCGCCCGAACAGATGGAGAGGACGCCCGGGCCATCCCCCACCACCACCAGGCCGCCGCGCTTGGCCCGCAGGATGCGGTCCAGGCCGTCCCGCAGAGGCTGCCCGGGCGCCGCCATGGCCAGGGCCTCACTGAGCGGCGAGGTCTGGCGTGTGTTCACAGGGGAATGGTAGCTGGCAGCCGTCGCCCGACCCTTCCCGGGAGGTGCGCTCCCTCGGCGCCATGTCCCACCCGCGGCGCTGCGGACAGGCGGGGTCATCCCGTCGACGCGCACCCGAACCGTGTCACCGCCTCGGCCACCGTCTCCACCCGGATCAGCTCCATCCCGGCCGGGCCGTCTGGTGACGAAGCCGGCACCGCCACCCGGTCGAAGCCCAGCCGGGCCGACTCCTCGAGGCGCCGGGGCAGGTTGGTGACCTGGCGGATCTCGCCGGACAGCCCCACCTCCCCGACCGCGGCCAGGTCGGCGGGAAGGGCGACACCGGTGGCCGACGAGGCCACGGCCAGGGCCACGGCCAGGTCGGCGGCCGGCTCGGTGACCCGGATCCCCCCGGCGACCGAGGCGAACACGTCCATCGAGAGCACCGGCAGGCCGGCGTGCCGGACCAGGACGGCCAGGGTCATCACCAGACGCCCGGAGTCCAGTCCCACCACCGACCGCTTCGGCTGCGCCTGACCCATCGGGGTCACCAGGGCCTGCAGCTCGACCACCAGGGTGCGCCGCCCCTGCACGGCGGGGAGCACGACACCGCCGGGCACCCCGGTCAGCCGGTCCCCCAGCAGCAGGCGCCCGGGATCGTCGACCCGGTTGAGGCCCTGGTCACCCATCTCGAAGAGTCCCAGCTCGCCGGTGGGTCCGAACCGATGCTTCACCGCCTGGAGGAGGCGCAGGGCATGGTGGCGGTCGCCCTCGAAGCTCAAGACAGTGTCCACCATGTGCTCGAGGGCCCGGGGGCCGGCCAGCGACCCGTCCTTGGTCACGTGGCCGACCAGCACCATCGCCACCTGTTGGGCCTTGGCCAGGCCGACCAGCTGGTCGGCGCACTCGCGCACCTGGGTCACACTGCCCGGAACGCCGGTGGTTCGCCGTTCGCCGGGGACAGGGGGCCCGACGGACACCGCCTGGATGGAGTCGATGACCACCAGGTCGGGCTCGGACGCGGCCACCGCCGCGGTCACCGCCCCGACGTCGGTGGCCGGGAGGATCAGCAGTCCCGGTGGGATCGGGCCCAGGCGCTCGGCCCGCAGCCGTACCTGGTGGGCCGACTCCTCCGCCGACACCAGCAGCACCTGGTGCCCACCGGCGGCCCGGGCGGCCAGCACCTGCAGGAGGAGGGTGGACTTGCCGATCCCCGGCTCGCCGCCGACCAGGGTGACCGAGCCGGGCACCAGCCCGCCGGACAGGACCCGGTCGAACTCGACGACCCCGGTAGGGACGGCCACCGCCTCGGACACGTCCACCGAGGCCAGCGGCGCCGGTACCAGCGAGAGGTCGAGGGCGTCCACCGCCCGGACCAGCGGTCCGAGCTGGGACTCCTCCACCAGGGTGTTCCACTCCCCGCAGGTCGGGCAGCGGCCCGCCCACCGGGCGGTGGTGGATCCACAGTCGATGCAGCGGTGGCGCTTCGCGGTCCTGGCCATCCCCCGATGGTAGGGAGCGGGTGTGCCGGTCGGGGTGACCGCCAGTCGATCGACGCCCTCAGCCGGCGGGGATGGCGGAGGCCGCCGGTACCGGCCGGGCCGGTGGGTCGCGGTCAGTCAGCCGACGAGTCGGCGCCGGCCAGCTCCACCGGGGGCGGTTCGATCCCCTCGATGGCGGTGAAGGTCAGCTGCTGTTCGCCGGCGACCAACGGGGGGGCCCCCTTGACGTCGTAGGCGGCGGCCGCCTCGGGCGTGATGGTCTCGACGTCGACGATGATGGTCTCCCCGACCCGGAATTCCTTCCACAGGATCCGCTCCGACAACGGGTCCTCGATCATCTGCTGGATGGCCCGGCGCAGCGGCCGCGCCCCCAGCTGAGGGTCGTAGCCCTTGTCGGCCAGCAGCTGCTTGGCCGGAGGGGTGAGCACCAGGCTCAGGCCCTGGAGCTCGAGCTGGATGGAGACCCGCTGGATCATGAGGTCCACGATCTCGACCACCTCGACCTTGGACAGCTCGTGGAAGACGACGACCTCGTCGATCCGGTTGAGGAACTCGGGCCGGAAGTGGGCCTTCAGCGCCTCGTTGACCTTGGCCTTCATCCGCTCGTAGGTGATCGCCTCGGAGGTCTTGGCGAACCCGACCGTCGACTTGCGGAGATCGGCGGTGCCCAGGTTGGAGGTCATGATCAGCACGGTGTTCTTGAAGTCGACCGACCGGCCCTGGGCATCGGTGAGCCGGCCGTCCTCCAGGATCTGGAGCAGGGTGTTGAACACATCGGCGTGCGCCTTCTCGACCTCGTCGAACAGGACCACGGAGAACGGCTTGCGCCTCACCGCCTCGGTGAGCTGCCCGCCCTCCTCGTAGCCGACGTACCCGGGAGGTGAGCCGACCAGGCGGCTGACCGTGTGCTTCTCCATGTACTCGGACATGTCGAGCTGGATCAGGGCGTCCTCGTCATCGAAGAGGAACTCGGCGAGCGTCTTGGCCAGTTCGGTCTTGCCGACCCCGGTCGGCCCCAAAAAGATGAACGAGCCGCTCGGCCGCTTGGGGTCCTTCAACCCGGCGCGGGTGCGGCGGATCGAACGGGCCAGCGCGGCGATGGCCGGCTCCTGGCCGATCACCCGCTTGTGCAGCTCGTCCTCCATGCGGAGCAGCTTGGCCGTCTCCTCCTCGGTGAGGCGGTAGACGGGGATCCCCGTCCAATTGGCCAGCACCTCGGCGATCACCTCTTCGTCGACCACGTCGAACAGGTCCACCCCCTCGGCGCGCCACTCGGCCTCCATGGCCTCCTTGCTGTCGAGGCGGTCCTTCTCCTGCTCGGCGAGCTTCTTCGCCTGGTCGAAGGCCTGCTTCTCGATGGCCGCCTCCTTGTCGGCCCGGAGGCGGATGATGTCCTCTTCGAGCTTCTTGTAGGCAGGGGGCGTGGTCATCCGCCGGATGCGCAGGCGGCTGCCGGCCTCGTCGATCAGGTCGATGGCCTTGTCCGGCAGGTAGCGGTCGGCCAGGTAGCGGTCGGCCAGGTTGGCCGCGGCCACCAGGGCCTGGTCGGTGATGGTCACCGCGTGGTGGGACTCGTAGCGGTCGCGCAGGCCCTTCAGGATCTCGATGGTGAGGGCCACGTTGGGCTGCTCCACCTTGATCGGCTGGAAACGGCGCTCCAGGGCGGCGTCCTTCTCCAGGTGCTTGCGGTACTCGTCGATGGTGGTGGCCCCGATGGTCTGCAGCTCGCCCCTGGCCAGCATCGGCTTCAGTATGGAGGCCGCGTCGATGGCCCCCTCGGCGGCACCGGCCCCGACCAGGGTGTGGAGCTCGTCGATGAACAGGACGATGTCGCCCCGGGTGCGGATCTCCTTCAGCACCTTCTTCAGGCGCTCCTCGAAGTCGCCCCGGTAGCGGCTGCCGGCCACCAGCGCGCCGAGGTCGAGGGTGTAGAGCTGCTTGCCGGTCAGGGTCTCGGGGACGTCATCGGCCACGATCCTCTGGGCCAGGCCCTCGACGATGGCGGTCTTCCCCACACCGGGCTCCCCGATGAGCACCGGGTTGTTCTTCGTGCGGCGCGACAGCACCTGCATGACCCGCTCGATCTCTTTCTCCCGCCCGATGACCGGATCCAACTTGTGGTCCCTGGCCAGGGCGGTGAGGTTCCGGCCGAACTGGTCGAGGACCGGCGAGCCGGTGGGCGCGTCGGACGACTGCGAGCCCGGCGCCCCGGCGCCGACCGACTCCTTGCCCTGATACCCCGAGAGCAGTTGGATGACCTGCTGGCGCACGCGGGGCAGGTCGGCGCCCAGGCTCTGGAGCACCTGGGCCGCCACCCCCTCGCCCTCGCGGACGAGCCCGAGGAGCATGTGCTCGGTTCCGATGTAGCTGTGGCCGAGCTGGAGCGCCTCACGCAGCGAGAGCTCGAGGACCTTCTTCGCCCGGGGGGTGAAGGGGGGGGAACCGGTCGGGGCCGTCCCCGCCAGCCCGATCGTCTCTTCGACCTTCTCCCGGACCGCCTCGAGGGAGACGCCGAGGGACTCGAGCGCCTTGGCCGCCACCCCCTCGCCCTCGTGGATCAGGCCCAGGAGGATGTGCTCGGTGCCGATGAAGCTGTGATTGAGGAGGCGCGCCTCCTCTTGAGCGAGCACGAGAACTCGACGAGCCCGGTCTGTGAACCTTTCGAACACTCCACCGCCTCCATCCGCGGTCAACAACTGAAGCGAAGTCTACAGGTGCCGGTGGGGCCCGCACCCGCACTCCTGCCATTTGGATCGCTTTTCCCAGTCATCGGCATCCTGGCCTATCGTCTGTAGGAAGTGAATGTCGTAGAGCTCCTGGGCCTTCCCGCACTCGAAGATCAGCTGAGGCGCCTCGAGCCCCTGCTCGTGGAGTCCGTGGTCACCGGGGACGACTTCCTCGACGAGGTCACCACCCACCTGCTGGCCGCCGGCGGCAAGCGCCTCCGGCCGGTGCTGGCCCTGGCCACCGCCACCTTCGGCGCCGGGGCCGCCTCCCGGGATGATCTCCTGGGTGCGGCGGCCGTGGAGCTGGTCCACCTGGCCTCCCTCTACCACGACGACGTCATGGACGAGGCCACCGTGCGGCGCAACGTCGAGAGCGTCAACGCCAGGTTCGGCAACCTGGTGGCCATCGTCGCCGGCGACTTCCTGCTGGCCCGTTCCGCCGAGATCGCGGCCGGTCTGGGCACCGAGATCGCCGCGCTGCTGGCCGCCACGCTGGGTGAGCTCTGCCAGGGACAGGTGGCCGAGGTGCACGCCGCCTACCAGCTGGGCCGGAGCCAGGACGACTATTCGAGGGCCATCGCCGGTAAGACGGCCTCGCTCATGTCCACGTCGTGCCGGATCGGCGCCCTCACAGGTGGCCTCCCCCGCCCCCAGGTCGACGCCTTCACGACCTTCGGTCGGTGCTTCGGCATGGTCTTCCAGGTGCGCGACGACATCCTGGACGTCGTCGGGAGCGAGGCGGAGCTGGGCAAGCCGGCCGGGCAGGACCTGGCCGAGGGCATCTACACCCTTCCCGTCCTCCTGGCCCTGGCCGACCCGGTCGTGGGCCCCGAGCTGAGGCCGCTGCTGGGCCAGCCCCTGGCGCAGCCCGAACGGGACAAGGCCCGCTCGATCGTGGCCGGGTCGGGGGCCGTCGCCGGCTCGGCGGCCGTGGCCCGTCGCTACGCCGACCAGGCGGCCACCGCCGCCTTGGCCGGGCCCTCGCCCGAACTGGCCGCCGGGCTGGTCAGCCTGGTCCACTCGTTCGTCGACGACCTGCCCGACTAGGGCCGGACCACAGGAGATCCCCGACCGAACGGGGTGCCGGCCATCAAGGCTCGTTCGGCCCCGTCGACGAGGGCTGGGACCGAGGAGGGCGCTCAGGTCCGGGCGACGGAGCCGGTGGCCAACCCGGTGGTCGCGCCCGGCGCCGGGACGTGGCATTTGGCCTCGATGGCCGAGGCGGTCCGGGCCAGTCTTGTCTTGTACCTGGCACCCTCGAAGCGGGCGATCCGCTTCTTCAGGCGATCGGCCCGCTTGGTGTTGCCGTGCCTTTGGGCCTTGGCCGCCACGGCGTTGAGCTTCGGCAGCCCGGCGGCGACGTCGGCTTGGAGCTTCTCGATCCGGGTCAGGGCCTTGGTGGCGTTGGCGCAGTCGAAGTGCCTGGCAGACCGCGGGACCGCCGGGACGGAGGCCGGCGCCGCCCAGGCCAGGCCGGCAGTCCCCAGCGAGATTGCCACCAGCGCCACCGCGCCCGCCACGATCTTCCTGCCCGACGGGATCGGATGGTTCATGGGTTGGCTCCCTCGCAGCTGGTGCCGGCCGTTCCGGATGTCATCCTGAGTCGCCGCCGGTAGGCTTGGCGACCCCGTGACGGGCATCTTAGGGGCGGCAGACCCCGATGCGCGGTCGGGGCCGGCCCTGGCCCCGGAGATCAGGTCGTCAGCCCTCCCCCGGCGCCGGCCGGGTGGGCGAGTTCCGCTCGAAGATGATCCGCAGCCCGTGCAGGGTGAGCCAGGGCTCGACGTACTCGATCTCGTCGGAGTAGGGGGCGATGAGCTCCGACAGGCCCCCGGTCGCCACCACGGTGCACTCGCCGAGCACGGCGGCGAAGCGCCGGCACAGGCCGTCGACCTGCCCGCCGAACCCGTAGAGGGCGCCCGATTGGATCGACTCGACCGTCGACTTGCCGATGACGCTCCTCGGCTGGACCAGCTCGACGCGGCGGAGGGCGGCCGCGTGGGCGAACAGGGCGTCCAGGCTGATCGCCACCCCCGGGGTGATGGCCCCACCGAGGTACTCGCCGGCAGCGGAGATCGCATCGAAGGTGGTGGCGGTGCCCAGGTCCACCACCACGCACGGCCCACCGAAGAGATCGTGGGCCCCGACGGCGTTGGCGATGCGGTCGGCGCCGACCTCCTTCGGGTTGTCGTAGAGGATGGGCATCCCGCTCCGGACGCCGGGCTCGAGGACCACTGCGGGGACCTCGAACCAGCGGGCGACCATCTGGCGGAGGTTGGCGGTGACCAGCGGGACCGACGAGGTGACGGCGATGCCCGAGACGGAGCGGTCGATGTCCAGGCCGTCCAGGTCCAGCAACTGTGTGAGCAGGAGCGCGTGCTCGTCGGCCGTCCGCTCGGCCACTGTGGACAGCCGCCAGTGGTGGGCGAGGCCCGTCGGCTCGCTGCCGTCGCGCGGCCCCGGGTCGACCAGCGGCCCGCCCAGGTCGTCGGCAAACAAACCGACGACCGTCTCGGTGTTCCCGACGTCGATGGCGAGCAGCATGCTCAGTCCCACCCACCGGCATCCGCCGACAGGTCGAAGCCCAGATCAAGGACCGGGGCGGAGTGGGTCAGCGCCCCCACCGAGATGAGGTCGGCGCCGGCGGCGGCCAGCACCGGGGCGCTTTCGAGGGTCACACGCCCCGACACCTCGACGAGCACACCGGAACCGGCGGCGTGCACCAGGGCCGCGCACTCCGCCACCTGCGCAGGGCCCATGTTGTCGAGCATCACCACGGTCGCCCCGGCGGTGACCGCCTCGGTGACCTGCTCCGCACGGTCGCACTCCACCTCCACCATGCGGCCCGGCCACAGGCGCTTCGCCCTCCCCACCGCCGCGGTGATCGAGACCCCCCCCAGGTGGTTGTCCTTGACCAGCACCGCCTCTGACAGGCTGCCCCGGTGGTTGTGTCCACCACCGGCACGGACCGCGGCCTTCTCGAGTGAGCGCAAACCGGGCGTCGTCTTGCGGGTGTCCAGCACCAGGGTGGAGGGGCTGGCCCCCCTGACCGCGTCCACGTAGCAGCGGGTCAGCGAGGCCACACCCGAGAGGTGGCCGAGGAAGTTGAGGGCTGTCCGCTCCGCGGTGAGGATCGACCGCAGCGCCCCGGTGACCACGGCCAGCGCCTCTCCGGGGCCGACGGCAGACCCGTCGTCCTTGAGCCACTCCGCCTCCAGCGAGGGGTCGATCTGCAGGAACGTCTCGAACGCACAGGCCCGGCCGGCGACCACCCCGGCGGCACGGCTCACGATGCCCACCTCGGCCACCAGTTCCGCCGGGACCAGCGAGGCGGTGAGGTCGCCCAGCGGCAGTAGGTCCTCGGCGATGGCGCGGGCCACCGCCTCGACCACCGCGGCCCGGGGCGGGTCGAGTGCCGCAGGGCGGTCGGTGACGACCCGCTGGTCGAATGGGGCGGTCAACGGTCGGGTCGCCCGGTGGCGGGCCCACGGCCTGGTGCCCGCTCCGAGGTGGGTGGGACCGGCAAGAAGGCGATGCCGTCCGCGGTGTGGACGATGCGCCGGCGCCACCGATCCGAGGGCGCCGGGTGGTCGCTGCGGGCATGGGCCCCTCGCGTCTCGCACCGCACGGCCGCCGAACGGAGGAGGCTGGTGGCCGCCGTGACCAGGTTGGCCAGCTCCCCGTGGGCCCGATCAGCCGGCACCCCCGATCCGACGGCGGCCCCGATGGCCTCGAGCGAGGCCCCGGCCCCGGCCAGGGACTCCGCGCTCCGGACGACGCCGGCCCCCTCCGTCATGGACCGCTGGAGCTGGTCCCTGGCCTTGGCCACGTCGGTCCCGGCACCCCCGGCGGTGGCCGGATCGGCGCCCACCCCCCGCCCCGAGGGCGCGGCCCGGGGCAGATCGGCCGGCGCAAGGTCTCCCCCGAGGAGCGCCGCCATCGCCCCGGTGGGGGACGGCCCCACCGCACCGTCCAGGATCGACTCGGCCAGCCGGGCGCCGAACACCATGCCCTCCAACAGCGAGTTGGAAGCAAGCCGATTGGCCCCGTGGACCCCGGTGCAGGCCACCTCGCCCGCCGCCCACAACCCGGGGAGGGCGGTGGCTCCCCAGAGGTCGGTCAGCACACCGCCCGACAGATAGTGGGCGGCGGGGGCGATGGGCAACCAGTCACGTGACGGATCGAGCCCGATGGCGTGGAGCGAGGCGGCGATGGTCGGGAACCGCGCCCCGAACGAGTCCAGCGCGGTGGCGTCCAACCACAGGAACTCCACCCCTTGGAGCTGCATCCGTTCCGCCATCGCCCGGCTGACCACGTCCCGGGCGGCCAGCTCGTCGACGAACCGATCGCCGTCTGCGTCGCGTACGAGCGCGCCGTGCCCCCGCAGCGCCTCGGACAGGAGCGGGCGGGGCATGGCCGGATGGTGCAGGGCGGTCGGGTGGAATTGCATGAACTCCACGTCGGCCACCGCCACTCCGGCCCGCAGGGCCATGGCCAGGCCGTCGGCGGTGGCCTCGGCCGGGTTGGTCGTCACCGCGAAGAGCTGGCCGGCGCCTCCGGTGGCCAGCACCGTCGCTCTGGCCCGGACCTCGACGACCCGGCCCTCGGCGCTGAGGGCGCGCACCCCGGCGCACCGCCCGCCCTCGACCACGAAGTCGAGGGCGAACCACTCCTCGAGGACCGCCGCCGCGCTGGCCCTGGTGGCATCGACGAGGGCGCGCTCGACCTCGGCCCCGGTGGCAGCACCCCCGGCGTGGACCACCCTGGCCGTGGAGTGGCCGCCCTCGCGGGCCAGCTCCAACGCCCCACCTGGCCGTCGGTCGAAGACCGCGCCCATGGCGATCAGTTCCTCGACGCGAGACGGGCCCTCGTCGACCAGGGTGCGGACCGCGTCGGTGTCGCACAGGCCGGCCCCGGCGGCCAGGGTGTCGGCCAGATGGAGGTCGGTCGAGTCCTCGTCGCCACCGAGCACCGCGGCGACCCCGCCCTGGGCCCACCGGGTGGCCGACTGGGACAGCTCCGCCTTGGTCAGCACCCCCACGCGGAGACCGGCGGGCCCGGACCCCGACCCCTCGCCCGGCAGGGGTGCGGCCAGTCGGACGGCGGCCGAGAGGCCGGCCACGCCGCTGCCGAGGACCAGCACGTCGAGCACGCCGGGGGCCACGCCGGATCCGGTCACGCCGGGTTCAGTGGCCCCGGCAGGGATCGAGGTTGTCGATCAGTCTCACCGGGCCGACGGCCGCGGCGATCAACAGGCGCAGGGGGCGTTCGGAGGCACAGGAACCGGCCGGCTCGAGGTCGTCGGCGTGCACCACCGCGGCGTAGTCGAGGTCCGCCGCCGGCTCGCCGGCCACCACCTGCTCCATCACCGACCGCACCGCCGCCGGACTCTCCTCGCCCCGGGCCACCAGGGAGGACCCCGAACGGAGGGCCCGGAACAGGACGGGGGCGGCCCGCCGTTGCGCGGGGGAGAGCCGGGAGTTCCGGCTGGACAGGGCCAGTCCGTCCCCGTCCCGCACCGTGTCACAGCCGACCACCTCGACGGGCAGGGAGAGGTCGCCGGCCACCCGACGGACCAGGGCCAGCTGTTGGAAGTCCTTCTCACCGAAGTAGGCCCGGCACCGCCCGGCGGCGGAGAGCAACTTGGTCACCACGGTGGCCACCCCGTCGAAGTGGCCGGGCCGGGAAGCCCCCTCCCACCGGGCGGCCAGGGTCGGGTGCGACACCTTGGTCATCACCGAGCCGAGCCCATCGGGGTACATCTCGGCGACCGTCGGGGCGAAGACCAGCTGACCGCCGGCCGAAGCCACCACCTCGAGGTCGCTCCCGAGGGTACGCGGGTAGGCGGCCAGGTCGGCCCGGTCACCGAATTGGGTGGGGTTGACGAAGATCGACACCGCCACCACGTCGCACTCGTCGGCGGCGCGCCGGATGAGCGACCGGTGCCCGTCGTGCAACGCCCCCATGGTGGGGACCACCCCCACGGTCCGGCCGGAACGACGGACGGCATCGAGGGCCCGTGCGTACCCGTCGACCGTCTCCACCACGGGCACCGCCGCCGCAGGCGCCGGCTGCAGAAGCGTCGGTCCGTCGACGGGCGCCACCGCCAGGGCGCTGGTCATGCCACCTGCCCGACTTCGGCCAGGCCGCCGGTCGCCGGGGCGGCCTGCTCCGACGGGTCCATCGACAGCCTCCGGGCCAGTCCGACCATGGCGTCGTAGGCGGCGAGCTCCGTGCGGTGCCCGGCCATGGCCGACAGCGCCGTCCGGTGCCGCTCCACCGTGTCCCAGTCGCCGCGCCGCGCCGGGCCGGTGAGAGCGTGGCGGGGACCGAGCTCCAAGGCGTCGGAGGCGGCGGCGCGGACCAGGCCGGCGAAGGCGTCGAGCGGCAGTCCGACGGTGGCGGCCACCCGCTCCACCTGCCCGATGAGGGCCACCAGGTGGTTGGCGGCGATGGAGGCGGCGGCGTGGTACGCGGTCCGGGCGTCGTCGCCCACCTCGACGACCTGCCCTCCCAGGGCGGCGGCCAGCTGGCGGGTCATCGGGTCACCGGAGACGGCAAAGGTGATCCCCGAGCGCAGGCGCTCCGCTCCGACGGCCGGCGTCGGCAGGGGCGTGAGGGGATGGAGCGAGCCGCGTCGGGAATGGCCGGTGAGCACCTCGAGGCCCAGCGAGCCCGAGAGGTGGATGACCGCCGTGGTGTCGACGGGGCGCACCGCAGCCGCCACCTTACGGACCTCGTCGTCGGGGGTGGCGATGACCAGCAGGTCGACGCCGGTGGCGGCACCGGCGACCGGGGCGTTGCGACCGAGCGCGCCCAGCGACTCGTAGTCCCCCACAGCGGTGAGCGCTGCCATCAGCGACCGCCCGGCCCGGCCCGGCCCGATCGTACGGAATCTGGTCACGAGACCCCTTTCGACGTTCCGGCCCCAGCGGGTGCCGTTCGCGTCAGAGAATCCTGGTGATGCGGGTCACAGTGTACCCACGACGGCGACCCGGCCACCAGCGGCATCGAGGTCGGCGTCGTCCACCAGCTCCGGGGCCAGCTCGCCCAGGGGGGCCAGGACGAACCGTCGCTGGCGCCACCTCGGGTGGGGCACGGTCAGCTCGGGGTCGTCCATGGCCACGCCGTCGATCCACAGCAGGTCGGCGTCGAGGGTCCGCGGCCCCCACCGGGCGGCGCGCACCCGGCCGGCTGCCGCCTCCAGACGACGGCACTCCTCCAGCAGGCGGTACGGGTCGGTCCCCGGGGGCACGGCCAGCTCGACCACAAGATTGAGGTACGGGCCCTGCCCTTCGGGGCCGCCCACCGGCTCGGTCTCGTAGACCCGGGATACCGCGGTGACCGGGGCCCGGGTGCCCGCTCTGAGCTGGTCGACGGCCCGGCGCAGGTGGGCCCACCGGTCGCCCAGATTGGAACCGAGCCCCAGGAATGCCCTGACGGTGGGCGGTCCGGGTCCGGTCACCGGCGCCGGGTGATCCGGACCCCCACCGTGGCGATGTCCATGGCCAGGGGCGGCTGCAGCTTGCGCAGGCCCACGGTGACTGCGGTGATCCGGGGGTCGGCCTCCAGGGTGACCCGGGCGACTGCGCCGGCCAGCGCCTCGAGGAGCTGGTAGGAGGGCGGTCCGGACACGGTCCCGGCCGCGGCCTCCGCCACCCGGGCGTAGTCCACGGTGTCGGACAGGCGGTCGGTGCCGGCGGCGGCGGCGAGGTCAACCCACAGTTCGAGGTCGACCTCGAAGGGCTGGGCCCGCTCCCTCTCCTCGGGCAGGACCCCGTGGGTCCCCACCACCCGGATGGAGCGGAGCTGGATCCGGTCTCCCCCGACCTCCCCGGGGACGCCCGGCGGCGGTGGCCCGGAGGTGCCCGTCACCCGCCGTCGGGGGCGGCGCCACCCGGGCCGGGGTGGACCGACGCCGGCGACAGTTGGCCGGCGAAGGCCACCAGTTGGCGGCCGCTCGGCCCCATGGCATGCCCGGTCATGTGCTCGAGCACGGTGATGGCCTGGGGCCCGCTCGGCAGCCGGTCCGACCAGAGCAGGTACCCGGCCACGACCCCGGTCACCCGGTCGCCCAGCTCCTCTTGATGCACCAGCAGCCGTTCGCCACCGGTCAGCCGCGTGTGCAGCTCGCGATAGAGATCGGCGAGCACGCCCCGGGCGTCGCCCACGAGGGGCAGTGGGAAGTGCTCGCAGGCCATCGACTTCTCCTCGTAGGCCTGGAGGTTGTGGGAGGAGGGCAGGAGGGAGATGACCCGGTTGAACCCCTGGACCTGCAGCCAGATGATCTCTTCCTGCCGGCGCACCTTGCGGTGGTTGGGGGCGAATCCGCCGGGCCGCTCGCTCACCGCCAGGCGGTCCTTGATCACCCAGGTGAAGTTGCGGGGCGGTATGCCGGCGGCCCATTTCCCCTTCACTCGCCGGCCTCCGGACGGCCGGAGCACCCGTTCGACCGGGGCGCTGGAACGGTGCCGGGCCGCCCCACCAACAGTGCGGCCTGCACGGTGGCGGACACGTCGTGGACCCGGACCATCCGCGCCCCTTCCTGCATGGCCCAGGTGGCCGTGGCCAGTGAGGCCGGCAGGCGCTCGGCGACCGGGGCGACCGAGCCGTCGGCCGATCTCGCCACCTGGCCGAGGAAGCCCTTGCGGCTGGTGCCTACCAGGACGGGATAGCCGGTGGCCACCATGTCTGACACCGAGCCGAGCAGCGCCAGGTTGTGCTCCACGGTCTTGCCGAAGCCGATGCCGGGATCGATCCAGACCTCTTCCACACCGGCCGCCGCGGCCTGGCCGGCCCGGTCGACCAGCAGGGCGGTGACCTCCGCCACCACGTCGTCGTAGTGGGGGTCCCGCTGCATGGACTTCGGGGTTCCCGAGCGGTGCATGGCCACCCAGCCGGCCCCGCACCGGGCCGCCACCGGCCACAGGGCGGCGGAGACGTCGTTGATCAGGGTGGCTCCCGCCCCGACGGCAGCCTCGGCCACCACCGGCTTGGTGGTGTCGATGGACAGCCTCACCTGCCCGGCCAGCGCCTCGATGACCGGGATGACCCGCCGTATCTCCTCGTCGGCCGGCACCGGGTCGGCCCCCGGCCGGGTGGACTCTCCGCCCACGTCGACGACGTCCGCACCCTCTGCGATCATCTCATGTGCTCTCATGATTGCCCGCTCGCTCTGGAACCATTCGCCACCATCCGAGAACGAGTCGGGGGTGACGTTGAGGACGCCCATGACCAGTGGGCGGTCCTCCTCGATGGGACTGGGCATGGACACACAGAGTAAACCAGCCCACAGAGGCCCGTGGCCGTTCCCCGGGGCCGATCAGCGACCGTGGACGAACTGCATGGCCTCCATGCGGGTGGCCGCATCGCTGCGGAACAGGCCCCTGACTGCGGAGGTGATGGTCGAGGTGCCCGACTTTTTCACCCCGCGCATCGACATGCAAAGGTGTTCGGCGTCGACCACCACCAACACCCCCTTCGGGTCCAGTGCCTTCTCGATGGCGTCGGCGATCTCCGAGGTCATCCGCTCCTGCACCTGGAGCCGCCGGGCATAGCCGTCCACCATCCGGGCCAGCTTTGAGAGGCCGGTGATCCGCCCGTCGTCCCCGGGGATGTAGGCCACGTGGGCCCGCCCGATGAACGGCACCAGGTGGTGCTCGCACAGGGAAGCGAAGGGGATGTCCCGCACCATCACCATCTCGTCGTGTTCGGCGGCGAAGGTCACCTCGAGGTGGTCGACGGGGTTCTCACCGAACCCGGCGAAGAGCTCCTCGTACATCCGGGCCACACGGACAGGGGTCTTGACCAGGCCGTCGCGATTGGGATCCTCACCCACCGCGGTGAGCAGCTCCAAGACGGCCCGCTCGATCCGGGCGGTGTCGACGGTCATTGTGGCATCACGGCCCTAGGGCGAGTCGCCTGCGTAGGCGTGGACGGCCCGGAGGTTCCGCAGGCGCTCGTTGACGTCAAGGCCATATCCCACCACGAATTCGGCCGGAATGTGAAACCCGACGTAGCGCAGATCGAGCTCGGTGCGCTGTTGTCCGTCCTTGACCAGCAGGGCGCACACCTCGAGGCTGGCCGGTCCCCGGGCCAGGAGGTAGCGCTGGAGGTAGCTGAGGGTGAGCCCGCTGTCGACGATGTCCTCGACCACCAGCACGTGCCGGTCGGCCAGGTCGGCGTCGAGGTCCTTCACGATCCGGACCACTCCCGAGCTGCGGGTGGCGCTGCCGTAGGACGACACCGCCATGAAGTCCACCTCGACGGGAAGTGAGACGGCCCGCGACAGGTCGCTCATGAACATGAAGGCGCCCTTCAGCACCCCGACCAACAGGGGAGGGCGCCCGGCGTAGTCGAGGGTGATCTGCGCACCGAGCTCGGCGATCCTGTCCTGGAGGTCGCCCTCGGAGACGATCACCCGTCCGACGTCAGGGCCGTCCCCGAGGCTCGGCCGGCTCCAGGGCGCCTCGTCCTCACCGGTGACCACGGCGAGACTGTACCGGAGCGGCGCGGCCATCCGGCCGGGCTGGGGCGTCACCGGGGTGGACGAGAGCCGGCCGTTGCTCCGGGCCACCCGCCCGGACCCGGGCACCTCCGCCGCCCGCCGCTCCTTTCGGGCCACCTCGAGCACACGATCCACGGCGTCGAGCGGGGGCGGATGGGCACCACCGCCGGTGAGCCAGGTCCGGACGGCCCTCCGGGCCACCGGCGTCGGCGCCGCCGCCAGGGCGGCGGCATCGGCCGGGTCGACCAGTGAGGCCACCGCCTCGAGCACCTCGGCATCGCCGGCCAGCACGCCCGCCTGGCGGGCCAGGATCGGCACGACGTCGCGCCCCGCCACCTCCGAGCACAACGGCAGCAGCCTGCGTCGGATCCGGTTGCGCAAGAAGCGGGGATCGTCGTTGGAGGGGTCGTGGACCGGGACCAGGCCCAGGTGTCGGCACAGGGCCGCCGTCTCCGTCCGCCGGAGATCGAGCAGGGGGTGGCCGGGGCCGGCCCGCATGGCGGCCAGCCCGCCGACCCCCGCGCCGCGCAGGAGGTTGGCCAGGACGGTTTCGGCCTGATCGTCGGCGGTGTGCCCGGTGGCCGCATCCGGGCCCAGCACCCGGCGCCGGGCGTCCCGGGCCCGGGCCTCGAGATTGGGGCCGTCCACCAGTGCCACCCGCTCGGACCGGAACGAGGCGCCGAAGCGCCGGGCGGCTTCGGCCACCACCTCGGCCTCGGCGGCGGAACCGGGCCGCAGCCCGTGGTCCACGTGCACGGCGGTGACCCGGCAGCCCGAGGCCACCGCCAGCACCAGCAGGGCCAGCGAGTCGGCACCCCCGGAGACGCCGCAGACCAGGTCCGACCCGGCCCCGGGGAACGGGCAGCGCCCGATGAGCGCCGCGGTCTGCGGATCGACCCCGGTGATGTCCGGGCGCCGGGCCCGGGCGGGTGGGCGCTCAGCCCGAGAGCGCGGGCGAGGTCCCGACACGCGAGATCCATTCCGAGGGGTTCCGGATCTCGATGAGCGACGGGAGCCACTCCGGCCCCCGCCAGACCCGGTCGAGGAGCTCGGGCCCGCCCGAGTCCTCGACGGCGGCGATGAACCGTTCGCCCTCCTCGTACTGGCGCAGCTTGGCCTCGATGCCGATCAGCTGCTGGAGCAGGCGGGCCGGCCCCCGTGTCTGCTTGCGGCGCTGTCGCAGGACCTCGCTGAACCGGGCCGCGCTGGGGATGGCGGCGGCGCCCGCCCGGTCCATGGTCACGTCCCCGTGGCCCTCCAACAGGCTCATCAGGGCCTGGATCCGGTGCAGGCCCTCGAGCTGCTCGGGCGTGGCCACGAGTCCGAGCGCACCGTTGTCCCGCAGGGGATTCCGCCCGGCCCGGATCTCGTCGGTCATCCGGCGCAGCGCCTCGGCGAAGCGGGAAGGATCCGGCTCGAGCGAGCCGATGCCCTCCTCGACCAGGGCCACGAAATAGTCCCGCATCCACGGGATGGCGGTGAACTGGCAGCGATGGGTGACCTCGTGGAGGGCCAGCCACAGGCGGAACTCGTGGGGCTCGAAGCCGTGGAGCTGCTCCAGCGCCACCACGTTCGGACCGACGAAGTACACCAGGTCCTGGTCCTCGACGGCCTCCTCGGTCAGGAGCAGGTCGTACTGGCCGAGCACCCGGGTCGAGAGCCATCCGAGCACCAGGCCCATCTGGGTGCCGGTGGCCACCCTGCCGGCGGTGGCCAGCGGGCCGGCCAGGCGCTGGGTGATCGGGTTGGCGGGGACCATCCGGGCCGGGTCGAGCCGCTCGAGATGGGGACCCAGCAACCGCTGGAAGCTGGCGACATTGGCGTGCACCCAGCCGGCCCGGTCGGTGACCCGGGCCCGGGCCGCCCCGGAGGCCGAGCGGAGCCCGGTGGACGCTTCGACCAACTCTTCGGCCTGGGCGGTCAACTCCTCGAAGTCACGCTGCAGGAGGTCCGGCCGGTAGGGGGCGGGCCGTCGACTGCGGTTTCCCACCCAGCCGGCCACCCGTTCCGCCGTGTCCCATGCCACCGCTCCCTCGTCGCCCACGGGGCTCACCGACTCGGCCACGGTGACCAGTGTAGGGAACCGGGTCGGGCGGCGGTGATCGCCGGGTGCCGTCGACCCGCCGCCCCGCGGAAGCACCCGCCCCGCCGCCCCGGCACCGGCTCAGTTGCTCTGGCGGCTGTGCTCGTCGCGGAGGGCCTCGGCCACCCGCAGGATGAGGGAGTCCGGCACGTGGTCCCTGCAGCGGTTGGCGATGACCCTGCGAAGCTCCGACTCGAACCCGTAGGCCCCGACACAGGGCCCGCACATGTCGAGGTGGCGGCTGATCTCCACCCGCCGCTGCTCGGTCAGCTCGCCGTCGAGGTAGAAGTACAGTCGCTCGATGGTCTCGTCGCAGCCGACGAAGCCGGCGGCCGGCTCGCCCGACGGGGTCGATGGCACTGCCCGGTTCTCCGGCTCTTCGTGCTCTCCCACCACTGGCGCTCTCCCTACCTGCCTTCGTCGGTCGCCCCGACGAGGCCCCGCGTCCTTCCACGATCGACCAACGCCTTCTGCAACGCTTTTCTTCCGCGGTGGATCCGGCTCATGACCGTTCCGATGGGCACCTCGGTGATCTCGGCGATCTCCTTGTACGAGAACCCTTCGACGTCGGCGAGGAGCACGGCCATCCGGAACGTCTCGGGCAGGGCCTCGATGGCCTCCTTGACGTCGGTGTCGGTGAACCGCTCGAGGGCCTCGTCCTCGGCGCTGCGACCGAGGCCGGAGGCGTGGTCGGCGGCCAGGTGGCGGTAGAGGTAGAGGTCCTCGACGTCCTCGACGTCGGCGATCTCGGGCCGGCGCTTCTTGGCCCGGTAGGTGTTGATGTAGGTGTTGGTGAGGATGCGGTACAGCCACGCCTTGAGATTGGTCCCCGCCTCGAAGCTGGCGAAGGCCCGATAGGCCTTCAGGTACGTCTCCTGCACCAGGTCCTCGGCGTCGGCGGGGTTGCGGGTCATCCGCAGTGCCGCGGTGTAGAGGGCCGGCATGTGCTCCATCGCCTGGTCGGAGAACGCCGCCTGATCGGCCATGGGGCCACCCTACACACCCGGTGGGCATCCATCGCCCACGGGGTTGACGGCGGGCGGCGCCCTTGCCGGGATCCCCGGGTCGTCGAAGGGGAGCTGGGATGCTTGGTCCGGCCGCTTCGCCGACGATCCCCGGGGGCACGATGGATCCAGTGATTGACCGCACGCCGCCTCGATGACGGCCCGCAAGCGCGACCGTCGGCAGGACTCCGGTCGGCTCCGACCGCGTCGACCGTGCGCGCCCATCGGGGACGCGACCGGCACCGGGTGCGACGAGGGCACCGGGTGCGACGAGGGCACCGGGCGGGGCCCGCGTCCCGAGGACCGCACGGTCGTCATCAGCAGGCAGTCGGTGCGGGGGGAGCGGAGGTCCGTCATCGTCAGGCCGGACGGCTCGACCTTCGCGGTGACGGTCCCGGCCACGGGGATGGACGATCGCACCGAAGGTGCGCGGTGGGCGCACGGATGGATCTCGGACGAGGGTCCGCCGCGCCCTCCTTCGAGGCTCCGGCTTCTCCACCGGGCCGTCGTGCTCGAGCTTTCCGGGGAGTCCCGGTCCGGCCCCCACCCGGTCGGAACCCAGTGCCGGGGCGGGTCACGGCACCGGCTCCGCCACCAGTCCTCATAGGGACCCCGCTTGCCCGGTGCCGACGCCCGGGTTCGTGCGACCGGCGGACCGTGGAGGCGGGTGACCGGGGCGGGGCGGGCTCCCGGCCGCAGTGTTAGCTTCCTGCCCGGAGTGTGAGAAGGGGGGACGGCGACATGCGACGTTGGCGCAACGGGTCGAGGCGGGCGCTGATGGGAGTGGCGGCCGCCGCGGCGGTGGCGCTGGCTTCGGGCCTCGTGCCGCTGCCGACGGCGTCGGCCTCCCAGGCCCCGTCGACGCCGATGGCGGTCACCTGGATGCCGGGGTTCGCGGCTCCGGGTACGCCGGCCCGGTACGACAAGGTCGGCGTGCTCAAGGTCGGGCCGGACGACGCCAGGAACGTCCTGGTCCTCGAGCCCGGGACCTCGGCCGGGAGTGCGTACTTCGTTCCCCTGGCCAAGTGGATCGTGGCCCGGGCCCCCGGCTGGCAGGTGTGGTCGGTCGAGCGGCGGGAGAACCTCCTCGAGGACCAGTCCGAGCTGAACCTGTTCAAGGCGGGGAAGGCCAGTTCCACCCGGCTGTTCGACTACTACCTCGGGTACCTCACGGATCCGAGCGTCCAGCACCACTTCCAGTCCATCCCCGACACCACGGTCGCCTTCGCCAAGCAGTGGGGCATGAACGTGGCCGTCCAGGACCTGCACCAGGTCATCGGGTCCGCCAAGAAGCTCGGCGGCAAGGTGGTGCTCGGCGGCCACTCCCTCGGCGGCTCGGTGGTCACCGCCTACGCCACCTGGGACTTCAACGGCCACGCCGGGGCGGACGGCCTGGCCGGACTGGTCTACATCGACGGCGGCAGCGACCCGACCGCCGTCAGCTCGGCGCAAGCGACCCAGCAGCTGCAGACGCTCGACGCCAGCGGCGCCTCCCCGTGGCTCTCCTTCGGGGGGATCGGCGCGCCCTACGCCGGCTTGTTCATCGCCTCGGGGTCGGCGGCGGCGCTGCTCGACCCCGACGCACCCTCGCTGGGGCAGACATCGGGCCTGCTCCCTGCGCCGATTGTTCCCCCGGTCCGCGCCAGCAATCTCGGCCAGTTCGGCTATGCGCTCAATGTCGGGACCTCGCCGTCGAACCTGGCCGCCGCGCAGGCCCACCTCGGCGCGGGCCTGGCGGCGGGCGGCCCGGTGCACGGTTGGGACGGGGCCGGCGCCCTGACCCCGATCCGGCGATTCGCCGCCATGTTCTCGGGGGCGGGAATCCGCAGCGCCGACGGGAGCGAGTGGTACTTCCCGCAGCGCCTGACCGATGACACCGGCGCGGTCGCCAACGGCAACCCCAATCCGGCCCAGAGCGTGCTCGGCGTCGATGCGACCATGGGCCACGAGCTCCCGGTCGACCTGCGCATCTACGCCTTCGGGGCCCAGCTCGGTGGACAGTCGGTCCTCGACACGGCCAAGCTCCTGGCCGCACAGTCCCACATCCCGAAGGGCAACCTGACCCTGGTCGACCGCCAGGCCACCTATGCCCACAACGACCCGGCGGGCGCCTACCCCGACAACGCCTTCTTCGACCACCTGGTGCCGTTCCTGGACGGGATCGGCGCACACTCCTAGGCCGTGGCGGGCCGTCGGGTGAGCCCCGGACCGGTGTTGCCCCCGCGACCGGCACTCCTGCGGGCCGGGCCCGGCGTGCGATGGAACCCGATCCTCGCCGTCGTGTGGAACGTCTCGGTCCTGGCCGTGTGCCTGGCCGTGTGCCTGGCCGCTGCCGGCTGCGGTCCCGCGGCGGTCGTGGGAGGCCACACTCCGGGGGGGGTCCAGACCGTGTCGGCCTCGGCCACCGCCCAGGGGCCCACGCCGTTCTACACCCCACCGGACCCCCTGGCACCGGCACCTCCGGGGACGCTGATCCGCGACCAGGTCGTCCAGGGGGCCGGGGGGATCCCGAGCGACGCCACCCTGTGGCGAATCCTCTATCACTCCCGCACGATCACCGGGGCCGACGTCGCCGTCTCGGGCTACGTGGCCGTGCCGCCCACCGCGGCGCCGGCCGGGGGCTATCCGATCCTGGCATGGGCGCACGGGACCACCGGAGCGGCGACCCAGTGTGCCCCCTCCCTGTTCAACGGTCTGGAGGGCGAAGGCCCGTACCCGCTTCCGGACATCGGGAGCTACCTGAAGGCGGGATGGCTGGTCGCCGCCACCGACTACCAGGGCCTGGGCACGCCGGGGAGCATCCACCCCTACCTGGTGGGGGCCAGCGAAGGGTACGGGGTCCTGGATGCGGCCGTCGCCGCCCGCCAGCTGCCCCACCTCGACGTCAGCGCCACCACCGTCATCTACGGACACTCGCAGGGCGGCCACGCCGCCCTGTTCGCCGGGGAGCTGGCGCCGTCCTATGCCCCGTCCCTGCACGTCATCGGCGTGGTCGCCGCCGCCCCGGCCACCGGGCTGTCCACCATCGTGTCGGCCATCGGGATCATCGACGCCCCCGACGACCTGGCCTACTTCACCCTCATCGGGTGGACGTGGTCGGAGACCTACCCGGATCTCCCCCCTTCCGACATCTTCACCGCGTCCGGTGCCCTCCTGGCGGAGCGCACGGTGACCAGGTTCTGCGACAACGGCCTGGTGGCCGCGTTGGCCGGCAACGCGTCACGGCACGAGTTCCAGCCGGACGCCTCCACCAATCCTTCGGTCCTCGCCCACGCCCGGCTCAACGACCCCGGCCGGGTGAGGACGGTGCCGCCCATGCTCATCGTCCAGGGCACCGGCGACAACCAGGTGCCGGCCGTCCTGACCGACCTGTTCGTCACGGGCGTCGCCTGCCCGCTGGGCGATGTGGTCGACTACGTCCACTATCCGGGGGCCGGCCACGACCAGGTCACCTTCGAGGCGGTGCCGCGGATCGTCGCGTGGGCCGCCGAGCGTCTGGCCGGCCACCAGGCGGCGCCGACGACCTGCGGCCGGCCAGGTGACACCGTCACCAATCACTGAACAACTGGTGTCGCCCGAGCGGAGCGTCCCCGTCCCAGCTCGACGAACAGAGCGGAGGCGGGCGTTTCGGGATCAGGTTGTCTGATGGGCTCCACTGTTCCCCGGCCGGGATTATCAGATACGATATGGTTGATCCATGAACGCAGCGAAGGACCGCCGATCCGAAGGGCAACCGGCCGGCGGCCGATTCGCCCGCAGGCTCGACCCAAAAACCGAGGCGCCGCCTGGCGGTGAGAGCGAACTGGCATCCGAACCTGCTCCAGGCGCCAATGGCGCCCCGCGCCCATTGCTGGACCACCTGTACGAGTCGGCGGCGAGCCTTCAGGAGGTGGTCCCCGACGCGACCCTGGTCGGCGGATCGGCCGCCGCCTTTTACGCCGGCCACCGGGACTCGTTCGACCACGACCGCGTGTTGGCAGACCTCGCCGACCACTTCGACATGGTGTTGGAGGCCATCGAATCCCAGGACGGTTGGGTCACCAACCGGGTAGTCCCGAACAGACTCATCCTGGGTGAGCTCGGCGACATCGAGGCCGGGGTGAGGCAGCTCATCCGCAAGGTGCCCCTCGAAGTGGCCCGCTATCAGCTTCCGTCAGGCAGGATCCTGCAGGTGCCGACGGCTGAGGAGACCCTTCGCATCAAGGGCTACCTGATCGTCGCCCGCAACCAGACCCGTGACTACCTCGATGTTGCTGCCCTGTCTGAGTGGATGTCGCTCGATCGTGCTGCCGCCACGCTCGCCTCCATCGACGCCTATTACGGCGATCAACGCAACGACGGCGTCGGAGTAGCCAGTCAGCTCGTTCGCCAGCTGGCCGATCCCCGCCCCAAGGACTCCAGGACCACCAAGCGGCTCACGGACTACAAGCGGCTCGACCGCCGTTGGCAGGACTGGAACCAGGTTCGTGCCGTGTGCGCAGCGATAGCGCTGGCCATGGTCGCAGAGAAGGCCTGACCATGCCACTCCTGTTTCGGAACATCGAGGCGACTCCTGATGACCCGGTGTCCGAGTGGCATCTGGAGGGGATCCAAGCGGCCTTGGAGCGCGGCGACCTTTCGCATTGGCGCAGGCTCGCCGCTGAGGTTCGGCGCCATCCATGGGGTGAGGTCTCCCAGGAGCTCGCCGAGGTCCTCACCTTTTCGCGATCGTACGGGTCGGCGAGCGTGATGGACGCCGTCGTTCTCTCGTCGCGCGACGAGGCCGTGCGGCGCGAGCGCGAAGTGGTGGCGGCCGAGGTACGGAGTTTGAGGGAGGCCTCGGGACTCAGCGGGCGGGAGTTCGCGGCGCGCATCGGCACGTCGCCGTCACGGCTCTCCACTTACGCGAGTGGTAAAGTCGTCCCTTCGGCCGCTCTGATGGTCCGGATGCGCCAGGTGCCCTTGGAGGGCAATTGCCTTGACCGGCACGGGGCATGACCATCCCTGGCGCAATCGAAGAGGTGCTCCGATTCAATCCTTCATCCCAGTACCAGGGATGGTTTGTCACAGAGGACGTGCGCCCGGACTCCGGCGTCGTCCCCGCCGGGTCGCCCACCCTCCTGCTCACCGGTTCGGCGACACGGGATCCGTGGGCGTTCGATCGCAGACGAATTCGACATCGTTCGAGGGGGGCACGCCCCTCGGCGTTCGGACCTGGCATCCACACCTGTCTCCGGGGATGGCTCGCCCGGCTCGAAGGGCGCGTGGCCTTCGAAGAGATCCAGCAGCGCTGACCGGACTTCCATGTCAGCGTGGACAGAGGGCAAAGGGTCACGATGTCCAATGTCACCGGGTATTCGAACTGCCGCCCTCTACCAGCTGAGACAGGGGCCCCGATCCGCTCCTTGACTGCATCCGTGGTGGTGTCGCTCGCTGCATCTTCGCCTGATCTGCGATCAGCAGGGAATTTGGATTCCGCGCCGACCGGGCCTGGAACGCCCCCTGGCGGCTCGTGCCATTCCGCCCGATCATCGGATGGTCGGTGGCTCTGGCGTTCGCTTCTGGAAGACCTCCTGGCTCTTCCGGAGCGATTCCGCCGTGGTTGCGAGATTGAGGAAGAGATTCCCAAGTTCGACCATCTGTCCGGACGGCATCTCTCGTGAGGCCCAGACCGCCCGCAACGAGGCCTGCACAGCCGCCGGAGAGTATGAGGCGATGGTCAATGCCAATTGCCGGGTGACCTCCGCCAGCTCGGGGGCAGGGACGACTTGGGTGACCAGACCTATCTGTTCGGCCTTCTGCGCCGAGATGCGCTCTCGATTCCCCATCAACGTCATGCGCATTACCTCTCCGAACGGCATCTTCTCCCCCATCAAGGCCGGCTCGAAGACGGCCGGCATGCCAAAGGTCACATGGGGGTCGAAGAAGGTGGCGTGTTCGGCGGCAACGATGAAATCGGTCTGCCCGAGAAGGTAGAAGGCTCCACCACATGCCATCCCGTTCACGGCAGCAATGATCGGCTTCCACAGTCCCTGGCTCCGGGGACCGATGGTTCGCCCGGGGTCCTCGTAGGTGAGAGCGTGGAAGTAGTACTCCCCTTCCTCCGTGGGAACTTCGGCACGGTCCATGCCTGTGCAGAACGCCCTTTCACCGGATCCGGTCAGGACGATCGATCGAACGTCGTCATTCGCCTTCAGCCACTGCCAGACCTCACGAAGCTCACTCTGCATCACCTCGTTGAAGGAGTTGTGCACCTCAGGACGGTCGAGGGTGACAACGGCCACACCGTCGGCTTCCTCGTACAAGAGGGTTTCGAATTCGATCTGACCGACCTCCTGTTTTGTGTTCAGCGTGAAATAAGGATGTGCCAAGCCGTCCATGTCGTGACGGGCCGGCAGAGGCCACTGGCCGCTGATACCGACGACTCATGCGTCAGTCCGGCCCAATCTACCCAGTTGCCCGTGACGACAGGGAGGCCAACCCCAGTCTCAGTATGAGCCGGTTCCCACCAGGCCATCGCCAGCAATCTGTGGAATGGACGCGGATGGCGACGGCGCCGTCAGCCCCCGACCTGGAGCCTGGGAGGGGAATCGAACTCCTGACTTACGCATTACGAGCCCGAAAATGGGCCGGAAATGGAGATATTGAACCGGAAGGAGTCGGAGGTTTCCGCAGTTCAGACGGTTAGCTGTGGAAGCAGCCGGAAGGTACCGGATCGCGAGTAAGTAGGGTAAACGTTGGGCTGATATTCGTCTCCACCCTCGGCGATGCTCGAGCGGGGTGCCCTCAACCGTGACGCGACGCGAGGCGTCGATTCGGTGGTCGCGTCGGGTGTGACCCGTCGCCGATGAAGGTGAGCAATCGCGGCAACTTCGAGCTCGCGACGGTCTGCCGATCCTCGAACCCCGTCGCCTTCCTGAGGTCCGAATCGGGCCAGTCCTGCGACCTGTCGGCCGCCACTGCCCGCAATATCGCGATTACACGGGTGAAAGCGTCCCCTACCGAATCCTCTTTGAGTCAAGAGGGCAATTTCCGGGACTATGGGGCGCGTTGAACCACGTGCCGTCGATGGCGCAGATGCCTAAGGTTTGGTGGGTCCGGGAGTGACTTCGCCGAAGAGCCGGCCGCCAGGGTGCAGAGCCGACCACGCAGGCCATGAGTCGTTCCCGCTTGTCCTCCCGGGCCCTTACTTCTGTGCGTCGATGAGGAGCTGCCGATAGACGGCGTTGCTGACCTGACGCTTGAGGGACCGGATCGCTTCCCGCTTGGTCTTGCCCTCGTCCACCTTCCGCTCGAAGTAAACCCGACCCTCGGAGTCCTTCTGGCGGATTTGGCAGATGGCCACCATGTGGATGGCGTGGTTGAGTTGCCGGTTTCCTCGTCTGCTGAGGCGGTGGACGACCCTGCCTCCCGAGGAGTGTTCGATGGGGGCTACACCCGCGTAGGAGGCGAACTGGTCCCGGTTGGAGAACCGACGGACGTCACCGGTGTAGCCGATCAGGGCAGCGGCCAGGATGGGACCGACGCCATAGAGATCCGTCAGTGACGTCCCCGACGCCTTGACCGCATCTTTGATGCGCTTGTGGGACACCTTGAGTTGTGCATCCAGTCGCTCCACATCGTCGAGTAGCTCGTGGGCCAGATCAAAGCGGATCTGCTCCACCGGAGTCACTGGATCGAAGTCATTGAGCAGCCGCATGGCGTCAGAAGCGTTGAGCTCCTTGGAAATTCCGCCTGGTGAGAGATTGATCAACGCAGCATGGAGGCGGGACACGGTGATGTTCCGGAGCCTCCCGATCTGGTTGTTTCGCTTGGCGAGGAGGCGCAGCACCTCTCGATGGTTGGCCATCTCGACGAAGCGGAGCCCAGGCGAACGAAGAGCGGCGACGGCCACCGACAGGGCGTCGTTCGGGTCGTTCTTGTCCGACTTCCCGGTGCCAAGCACCCGGACCCTCGAGGCCAGCGTCGCCGGCACATCAAGGACCCGCTCGCCTGCCCCCACCAGCTGCTGGGACAACAGGTAGCCCATTCCTCCAGCCGACTCGACAGCCCACGTCCGATCGCCGAGTGGCTCGGCCCACGCCAATAGCTTCGTTGACTGCTGAATGGTGGCGCGCACCTTGATCTCGGCCAGCCGTTGCTCGTCGCGGTCGATAGCCACGGCCGTGTGGGATGCCTTGTGAGGGTCAATCCCGATGATCACTGTCATGAGTTCCTCCTTCGTCGTCGGTTAGGGACGCGGGGGCACTCCTGGTTGGGATCTCGTGCACGTTCCTCTTTCGAGCCACCCGCGGCAAGGTCCAGACGAGAAGCCACTCGTTCGAAAGCCAGCCAGCCGGAGCTGGCGGCAGGCACTTCGAGAGCTAACC
>DATKRZ010000108.1:0-7025 GCA_035531955.1 Acidimicrobiales bacterium
CCTCGAGGCCGGCGTAGATGTCCTCGGTGTTCTCCCGGAAGATCACCATGTCGACCCGTTCGGGATGGAGCACCGGGGAGGGCACGCCGGTGAACCACCGCACCGGGCGGAGGCAGACATAGAGGTCGAGGATCTGGCGGAGCGCCACATTGAGGGAGCGGATCCCACCGCCCACCGGCGTGGTCAGCGGGCCCTTGATGCCGATGAGATGGGACCGGAAGGTCTCGACGGTCTCCTCGGGCAGCCAGTCGCCGGTCTCGTCGAACGCCTTCTGGCCGGCGAGCACCTCCTTCCAGGCCACCGTCTTCCCGTGCCTGGCTGCGGCTGCATCGAGGACCAGCCGGGCCGCCGGCCAGATGTCGACGCCCGTGCCGTCGCCCTCGATGAACGGGATGATCGGTTGGTCAGAGACGTTGAGGGCCCCGTCGGGTCCCTGGGTGATCAGATCGGACATGGGCGGCAGCCTACCGGCACCCCTCCCGGCCACCGCCAGCCGGGCAACCGGCGCGCACCGGGCGTCGACCGACCGCCGAGGAGGTCAGGGTTCGCCGAGTCCGAGCGCGGCATAGATCTCGCGCGTGGCGCTCGACCGGTTGAGCGTGTAGAAGTGGAGCCCCGGCACACCGGCGTCGAGGAGCTGCTCGCAGAGCTCGGTGGCGCAGGCCACACCCTCGTGGCGGACGGCCTCGGCGCCGCCCCGCCCGTCGGCCGCCTCCAGGCGCTCGACCATCCAGCTGGGGACCGCCGCGCCCATCCGTGCCATCCCGGGCACCGAGCTCAGCCGCTCGACCGGCATGATCCCCGGCAGCACCGGTTTTTCGACCCCGCGTTCGGCCAGTCCGGCCACCAGCTCGTTGTACTCGCGGGCCTCGAAGAAGAACTGGGTCACCGCGAAGTCGGCCAGGGCCAGCTTGGCGGCCAGGTGGTCGCGGTCGGTGGCCAGGTCGGCCGACAGCGGGTGGCCGGCCGGCTGGGCGGCCACCCCGATGGAGAACCCGCCGACGGCATGGGCCAGCTCGACGAGCTCGGCGGCGTGCACGAGCTCGCCGGGCCCGTCGCCTGGGTCGGTCGGTGGGTCACCGCCCAGGGCCATCAGGTTCTCGACCCCGGCCTTGCGGTAGGCCACCAGGATGTCGGCCAGCTCCAACCGGGTGTGGGCCACGCAGATGAGGTGGGCCATCGGCACCAGCGTGGTCGTCCGCAGCATGCCCGTCACCAGGTCGAAGGTGCGCTGGCGCGACTCGGCCCCTCCCCGGTAGGTCACCGACACGAACGAGGGGCCGAGCGGCTCGAGGTCGCGGAGCGTCTTGACCAGGGTCGCCTGCTCCGCGTCGGTCTTCGGAGGGAAGAATTCGAACGAGTAGGTCCGCCCCTTGGCCAGCAGATCGGCAATCCGGGTCATAACCGGGCAATGCTACCGCCGCCTGGCCGTTTGCGGCCGTGGTCAGTGGGCCGCGCCGGCACCGGGTTGCGCCCCGACCCGGGTGGAGAGCCTGGTCAGCGCCGTGTTCAACTCGGCCGTCCGGGCCCGCCGGGCCTCGTCCGCCTGGGCCAGCTGCGCTCCCGAGGGGGCCGACGTCCCGTGCCGGAGCAGCCGGTCCGCCTCGACAGCGAAGGCCAGGCCCCGGAGGGCGCCGGCCGCCGAGGTGGACATGGCCCCGGCCTGAGGGTCGGGTGCTGTCCGCACGGTGCGCTCCAGGGCGACGGCGGCCCGCTCCACCTGGATCGACACCGCCCCGAGCACCTCGGGGTCATCGGAGGCCGCGTTGCCCGACAGCAGGGACTCGCGTGCCAGCCGGGCATCGCTCAGGGCCGGGACCACCGCCCGGCGCCAGTCGGCCTCCACCCCGCGCCTGCGCCGCGACCGGAGGAGGAGCGCCACCAGCACGATGGCCGCCACCAGGACGACGATGACCGCGATCAGGGCCCACGGGGTCGTGGACGAGGTGGACTGCCCGGTGACGGTCGTGGTGGTCGTCGGGGAGGTGGTGGTCGTGGTCCGCACCGGGCGTGTCGTGGTGGCCGCCTCGGTCGTGGTGGTCGGCGGGGCCGTCGTGGTCGTGGTCGGAGGAGGGACGGTGGTCGAGGTGGTGGTGGACGAGGAGCCGGTGGACGAGGGGGCGGTGGGCGCGGCGACGGCCGCCCCCGGCACGTGGGCTCGCGTCGGTGCCGCCCCGGCCGCCGGGAGGGAGGCGAACGCCAGTGCCGCGAACACGATGGACAGTGCCCCGCCGGCGGCCGCGGATCTCCGGGCCATCAGCCGTCACTCCGTCCGAAGTCGTCCTCGAGCCGCACGATGTCGTCCTCCCCGAAGTACTCGCCGTGCTGCACCTCGACGAAGACGACCTCGGTGTCGGTTGCGTTCTCGATGCGGTGGTCGCTCCCGACCGGGATGTCCACCGAACCGCCCGCCGGGAGCTCGGTCTGCACCCCGTCCAGGGTGACCAGGGCGGTGCCCCGCACCATGAACCAGTGCTCCGAGCGGCGGGCGTGGCGCTGGTAGCTCAGCCGTTTGCCCGGGAGCACCACGATCCGCTTGACCTTGTGAGTACCGACGTCGTCCAGGACGGTGTAGCTCCCCCACGGCCGCTGGTCGGTCTCGGGCTCCACCGGCCCGGTCACGACGCACGCTCTGCGGCGCGTACCGCGTTGCGCAACAGCATGGCCCGGGTCATCGGCCCCACTCCGCCTATCCGTGGGGTGACCCAGCCGGCGACGTCGGCCACCGAGGCATCCACATCCGAGAGCAATTTCTTTCCTTCCCACGACGTTCCGGCGCCGACCACGGCGGCACCGGCCTTGATCATGTCAGAGGTGACCAGACCGGCCCGGCCGGCGGCGGCCACGACGACGTCGCCCTGTCGGACCAGTGGGGCCAGGTCGTCGACCCCGGTGTGGACGACGGTCACGGCCGCGTTGCACCCGGGCCGCTTCATGGCCATCAGCAGGGCCAGCGGGCGGCCGATGGTCAGGCCCCGGCCGATGACCACCACGTGCCGGCCCTCGACGGGGACGCCGTTGGCCGCCAGCAGCTCCACGATGCCCGAGGGGGTGCACGGCAGCGGGCCCTCGGCGCCCATGACCAGCCGGCCCAGGTTCACCGGGTGCAGGCCGTCCACGTCCTTGGCGGGATCGACCGCCAACAGCACCCGCTCCTCGTCGAGACCGGCCGGAAGGGGGAGCTGGACCAGGTAGGCATGGACCTGCGGGTCGGCGTTGAACCGGGCCACGGCCGCCTCGAGGTCGGTCTGGGTGGCATCGGCGGGCAGGTGCTCGTGGGCCGAGTGGATGCCGACCTCGGCACAGTCGGCGTGCTTCATGGCCACGTACCGGGCGCTCGGGCCGTCGTCCCCGACCAGGACGGTGCCCAGCCCTACCACCACCCCGGCGGCCCGGAGCCGGCCCACCCGGTCGGTGACCTCGGCTCGGATCCGGGCCGCCAGCAGCTCCCCGTCGAGCACCCTCGCCGTCACCGCCGCACTCCCGCGCCGCCGCGGGCCCCGATCGGCACGGGTCGTGGGTGCGATGGCATCCCCGGGTGGCTCAGTGCCGGAAATGGCGTTCGCCGCCGGCCATGACCATCGCCATCCCGGCCTCGTCGGCGGCGGCGACCAGCTCGCCGTCCCGGATGGACCCACCGGGCTGGACCACAGCGGCCACGCCGGCGTCGGCCAGGACCAGGAGGCCGTCGGGGAACGGGAAGAAGGCGTCGCTGGCGGCTGCGGCGCCGCCGGCCCGCGACCCGGCCTTGGCCACCGCGATCTCCGCCGCCACCACCCGCGACTGCTGCCCGGCCCCGACCCCGACGGCCTGCCCACCGGTGACCACGGCGACGGCATTGGAGGTGGTGCGGGCGCAGACCTTCCAGGCCAGGACCAGATCGCGCCACTGGCTCTCGGTCGGCTGCACCCGGGTCGCCACCTGCCAGGTGGCCGGGTCGGCGAGGAACTGGTCGGCATCCTGGACCAGGACGCTGGCCCCGATGCCCCGGAACTGCCGCACCAGTGGCTCCGGGGCGGGAGCCGAGAGGAGGCGGGTCGCCTTCCGCCTCGAGGCCAGCCCGGCCAGGGCGGCCTCGTCGTAGGAGGGGGCGATGATCACGTCCGCCTGGGGCCCGGCGGCGACGGCCCGGGCCACCTCCGCGGTGACCGGCCCGCCGAGGGCCACGATGCCGCCGAAGGCCGACTGGGGATCGCACTCGAGGGCCCGCCGGTAGGCGACGGCCAGATCCCCGTCGAGGGCCGCCCCGCACGGGTTGGCGTGCTTGATGATGGCCGCCGCCATCTCGTCGCCGCCGGCCGCAGGCAG
Organism: Acidimicrobiales bacterium; assembly: GCA_035531955.1. GTDB lineage: Bacteria > Actinomycetota > Acidimicrobiia > Acidimicrobiales > RAAP-2 > Bog-756. The sequence goes on from DATKRZ010000108.1 coordinate 4,309, forward strand.
CTCGTGGACCAGGCGCCAGGCCGCGTCGGCGTCGAAGATGTTGAGGTAGGAGAGCTCGTTGCCCCCGTGTTGGACGACGTCGTCCCACCACGAGTGCTGGCCCACGATGCGGTACCGGGCCCCGTGCTGGTGGGGGTTCTCCCCGTACCGCAACGACGCGGCCCGCTCCAGCATGAGGTGGATGGAGGGTGGGAGCAGCGCCATCGTGTCGAACTCGAGCGCCGCCGGCGACGGGTCCGCCGCCGCCGCCTGCGGCTCGCGCTCGTCGAGCCACTCCACGATGGCCGCGTCATAGCCGGCGGTATGGGCGAACGCCTCACGGGCCAGGCGCTGCTTCGTCTCCGACGACAGGGTGCCGCGTTCGCGCAATTCGCCCAGGACGGGCCCGTACTCGCTGGGATCGACGACCACTCCGACGTGATCGTGGTTCTTCGCCGCGGCGCGGACCATGGTGGGCCCGCCCACGTCGATCAGCTCGACCGAGGGATCGGAGGAGAACGGGTAGAGGTTGCAGACGACCAGGTCGATGAGCCCGATGCCCAGCTTGTCGAGGGCGTTCAGATGCTCGGGCTTGGACCGGTCGGCGAGGATGCCGCCGTGGATGCCAGGATGCAGCGTCTTGACCCGGCCGCCCAGCATCTCGGGGGCACCGGTCAGGTCGGCCACCTCGAGGTGGTCGATGCCCGCTTCGCCCAGCACGGTCGAGGTCCCGCCGCTCGACACCAGCTCCCAGCCCAGATCCGAGAGGCCCTGGGCCAGGTCGACGAGACCGGTCTTGTCGTACACAGACAGCAGTGCCCTCACGGCGCGACCTCCGAGGGAGATCCTGTCCCATCCCCCGCCCTCACCGCCAGCTCGTCGACGAAGCGGCGGATGGTCTCGGGGTACAGCCTCCGTTCCACCGCTTTGATCCGCTCGTGCAGTGACTCCTCGGTGTCATCGGCCAACACCGGCACCGCCGCCCGGGCCAGTACCGGACCGGAGTCCATCTCCAACGTGGCGACATGGACGGTGGTCCCCGTCTCGGACACCCCGGCGGACAGTGCGTCGGCCACCGCGTGCCATCCCGGGAACGCGGGCAGCAGGGCGGGATGGGTGTTCAGGATACGGCCGGGGTAGGCGGTGTGGACCGGTTGGCCCAGCACCGTTCCGAACCCGGCCATGACCACGACATCGACACCGGCCCCGGCCAGCACCTCGGTGACCCTCGTGGTGTACCGGTGGCGGTCGAACCCCGCTCCGAACCCCCCGAAGCCGGACCGGTCGACCAGCTCGGACGGGACGGCCCGGGCCGAGGCGAGCTCGAGGGCGCGGCAGGGACGGTCGGCGACCACCAGCCGGATCGGGAGGCCGGCGTCGGCGATGGCCTCCAAGATGGTGCCGGAACCGGAGACGAGGACCCCGATGTGCAGAACCGGCGGAGAGTCTCGAGTTGCGCCGGAGCCCACGAATCCGCACGCTACCAGCGCCGCCGCCCGTGACTCCTCCGATCCCGTTCCCGGTCGTCGCCGGGCTCCGCTGCTAGCGTCCCGGCCGGACGGGACCAGGGCGACGTGGCCCACCGGCCTGCCTCCGGATATGGGCCCACGTCGCCCGGTCCCCCCTGCCCGGGTATGCCCCTCGTGACTGGTCTATCGGCACCGATCGGGCAATTCCGAAGCAAATTCCTCCCGGGTGGGCCGAGCCGTGCGTCGTGGCCAGTCCATCGGGCACCCGGCGCCGCCGACGGCCGACCCGCGGGCCCTGTGCCTCGAGCCTGCGGACAAAGGTCTCGTCCAAACGGGTCAGGGACGGCAGGGCCGCGTCGCGAAAGCCCCACCGTGGCGATTCGAGCGCCGTTGGCACCCGTGCGGGCGGGGCCGGGTCCGGGGCTCAGTCGAGCTTCCGGACGACGTCGACCATGGCCTCCCCGGCCTCGGTCGGGTTGAGGGCCACGGTCACCCCCGCTTCGGAGAGGGCCGCCATCTTGGCCTGGGCCGTCCCCTTGGATCCCGAGATGATGGCTCCGGCGTGGCCCATCTTGCGTCCCGGCGGCGCGGTCACCCCGGCCACGTAGGACACGACCGGCTTGGCCACCGAAGTGGCGATGAACCCGGCGGCTTCCTCCTCGGCGGACCCCCCGATCTCGCCGATCATCATGATGGCCCGGGTGTCCGGATCGGCCTCGAATGCGGCCAGGCAGTCGATGAAGCTCGTCCCCGGCACGGGGTCGCCACCGATGCCCACGCAGGTGGTCTGGCCCACCCCCTGCTGGGAGAGCTCATGGAGGGCCTGGTAGGTGAGGGTGCCCGACCGGCTGACTATGCCCACCGGACCACCGGGCAGGGCGATGTCGCCCGAGGTGATCCCGATGTTGCACTTCCCGGGGGAGATGATCCCCGGACAGTTCGGACCCAGCAGGCGGGTGGCGGGGAACTCGCGGACCAGGCGGTTGTAGGCCAGGGCCTCGTCCTGGGCCGGAATTCCCTCCGTGATGCAGACCACGAAGGGGATCCCGGCGGCGGCGGCCTCGATGATGGCGTCGGCCGCGAATTTCGGTGGGACCGAGATGAACGATGCATTGGCCCCGGTGGCCGCCACGGCCTCGGCCACGGTGGCGAACACCGGGATGCCCTCGATCTCCTGGCCGCCCCGGCCCGGATTGGTGCCGGCGACCACCCGGGTGCCGTAGGCCCGGTTCCGGAGGCCGTGGTAGAGCCCCTGGCTGGTCGGGCTGA
>DATKRZ010000109.1:0-5596 GCA_035531955.1 Acidimicrobiales bacterium
CGTCGATGATCTCGGCCCGGCCCCGGAGCTGGACGGCCCGGAAGTCGCCGATGTCGTCGCCCTGTTCCACCAGGCAGCCTATCCGGTCGTCGGCCCGGAGGTTCCGGACCTTGCGGGAGGTGCCGTCGGTCCAGAAGGCGACCTCGCCGTCGAGGACGACGTAGGACAGGGGCACCACATGGGGCCACCCGCCGGGACCGTTGGTGGTGACATACGCCCGGGTGCACTCCTCGAGGAAGGCGGCCACCTCCTGGTCGGTCATCCGCATCCGGTCACGTTCAGGCACTGGCGGCCGCCTCCCCGTCCGGGTACGTGGCCCGGGGACGGTCGAGTCCGAGCCGCTTGGCGACACTGCCGAGCCGGATCCGTCGGCTGGTCTCGCGGTAGGCGGCTTCCATCACCCGGTGGGAGCGGTCGTTGGCCATCGGGCGGAGACCCATCATCTCCAGCGAGCCCGCACCCGGCTCGAACCGGATGACGCTCATCCCATGGTGCTGGAGGACGCGGGTCTCCCGGTTGAGCCGCCGGTGCGCCGACCACCGCAGCAGACCGTCGGGAGCGTCTCCGGGAGGATGGGTCGACGACATCGGCGAGACCACGATGACCGCGTCGAGCGGCTGGGATCGGAGGGCGTCGGCATTGGTCGGGGAGTGCACCCCGCCGTCGAAGTACTCGACGCCGCCGATCTCGATCGGGGCGAAATAGCTCGGGATGGCGCACGAGGCCAGCACCGCCGAGGCCAGCGGGGCCGGTGGCGACCCGGGCCTTCCGAACACCACCCGGTGCCCGTCGGTGCGCCGGACCGCGCAGATCCACAGCCCCTCGGGCCAGTTGTCGCCGACCATCCGATGGAGCGGCTCCCCGCGTTGGGATAAGTCGACCCGCCCGATGGGCAGCATGGTCATGGCCGCCACCCCGGGCCGGAAGGCCAACGGCCGCCGGACGATGCGGGCCAGCAGGGCCGCCGAGGGTGGCCGCCAGGGCCGAAGCCACGAGCCCGGCGGCAGCGGGGGCAGGTCGGAGGTGTCGGGGAGGAGCTGCTCCATCAGCCGGGCGCCCTCCGGCGACAGCGGGGTGCCGGCGGCCACCGCGGCCAGGTCGGAGCCGGCGATGCCCATCCGCAACGAGGTGCCGGTGACCGCCCCGGCCGACGAGCCGACGATCACCCGGGCGGTGCGGGCGTCCCAGCCGAGCTCGGTCTCCAGCGCATGGAGCACGCCGGCGTGGTACGCCTGCCCGACGATCCCGCCCGCACCCAGCACCAGGCCGATGCTGGTCACGATGTTCCTCGCCCCGGTGGTGGCTGTTCAGCGCTCAGTGGTTCGTTTTGAGTAACGCCTTCATCCCTTCTTCGAACCCGCGGCACAGCACATCGATATCGGCGGTGGTGTCGTAGTCGCCGGTGACCCCGTAGTTCACCTGACCGTTGTAGGAGAAGATCGCCACCCCCAGTCGGATCTGGCCGGCCAGGGGGACATAGGGATAGCACTCGATCATCCGCCGGCCCCGGACATACAGCGGGAGCTGGGGGCCGGGCACGTTGGTGGTCACGGTGTTGACGTTGTGCTGGGGGATCCGGGTGGCCAGCCGCATGCCCAGGGCCAGCAGCATGGGCGGGGCGAACCCCGACATCGAGGTGATGGCCTCCCCGGCCAGCGCCTGCTTGGACTCCTTCAAACCTTCCATTTGCGTTGTGATGGCGTGCAGGCAGTCGACCGGGTCGTCGATCCCGACCGGCAGCTCGGCGAACATGGCCGACACCTTGTTATCGAAGGTCCCGTCCCCGACCGCCTTCCCGCTGGTGTCCCGGGGACGCACCGACACCGGCACCAGGGTGCGCACCACCCGGTCGACGGTCTCCCCCCGCGAGAGGAGCAGCTCCCGGAACCCGTAGGTGATGGCGGCCAGCACCACGTCGTTGAAGGTGCCGCCGTGGGCTTTCCGGACCTTCTTCACATCCTCGACCGAGCTCGAGGCCCAGGCGTAACGGCGGTGGGGCCCGAGCGGTCCGTTGAGGCTCGAGACCGGGGGGGTCCGGATCAGCCCGGCCATGGCCGAGAGACCGGTGACCACCTCCCGGGCGTGAGCCAGGGCCTGGCGGGGCACCCGGGCGGTGGCCCGGAGGGCGCGGATCTGCTCGTAGGGGCTGCGGGCCAGTCCGGCCAGGGCCTGGAGGGCCAGGTCGCGTCCGGACGGCGATTTCCTCGGCTCCCAGGGCACGATCTCGGCGTCGGTGTGGTCGGGGGTGATGTCCATGGTCACCGCCAGCAGGTCGGTGCCGGAGATGCCGTCGACCATGGCGTGATGGACCTTGGACACCACGGCCCAGCGGCCGTCCTCCAGCCCTTCGACCACCCAGATCTCCCACAGCGGCTTGGACCGGTCGAGCGGTTGGGACATGACCCGCCCGACCAGCTTCTGCAGCTCGGCCTCGCCGCCGGGGGAGGGGAGGGCGGTGTGGCGCAGGTGGTAGTCGATGTTGAAGTGGGGGTCGTCCACCCAGACCGCCCGTCCCAGCTCGAAGGGAACCGGGCGCACGATCTGCCGGTAGCGGGGGACCAGGGGGAGCTTGCTCTTGATCATCCGCACGATGTCCGAGAAGGGAGGCTCGGGGCCTTCGAAGATCCCGACCGAGGCGATGTGCATGTGGCTGACGCCATCCTCGATGTGGAGGAACGACGTATCCAATGGGCTCAACCGGTCGACGTCCATGGCCACCCCCTGTCGGAACGCAGTGTTCAGGCTGCCGTCACCCTGAACGTACCACCTGCCCGCCGGGGGCCGACCGGTCTAATCTCCTGCCCGTGGTCACCACCGCACGCCCGGACATCGAGGCTCGCATCGATGTCCTCCTCGACCGGCTCACCCTGGAGGAGAAGGCGTCGCTCACCGGTGGCGCCGACCTCTGGCACCTGCCCGCGATCGCCCGCCTGGGCATCGGACGGCTCACCATGTCCGACGGCCCCTCCGGGGTGCGAGGCGCCCGCTTCACCGACCGGTCGTTGGCCCTCCCCTGCGGGGCCGCCCTGGGCGCCACCTGGAATCCCGAGCTCATCGACCAGGTCGGCGAGGTCCTGGCCGACGAGGCGGTGACCAAGGGGGTCGACCTGCTGCTCGGCCCGACCGTGTGCATCCCCCGCACCCCGCTGGCCGGACGCACCTTCGAGTCGTATGCCGAGGACCCCTACCTGACCAGCCGTCTGGCCGTGGCCTACGTGGACGGCGTGCAGCGTCACGGGGTGGGGTGCTGCATCAAGCATTTCGCCTGCAACGACCAGGAGTTCGAGCGGATGACCATCAGCGCCGAGGTCGATCCGACCGCGCTCCGGGAGATCCACCTGCCTGCCTTCGAGGCGGCGGTGGGCGAGGCCGGGGTCTGGGCGGTGATGTCGGCCTACAACCGGGTGAACGGCACCTACTGCGCCGAGCACCCCGAACTCCTGGGCCGGATCCTCAAGGACGAATGGGGCTTCGACGGGGTGGTGGTGTCGGACTGGTTCGGCGCCCACAGCACGGTCCCCGCCGCCACCGCCGGGCTCGACATCGAGATGCCGGGCCCACCCCGGTGGCTGGGCGGCACCCTGGCCGAAGCCGTGGTGGCCGGCGAGGTCGATATGGCGACCCTGGACGGCGCCGCCCGGCGGATCCTGCGGCTGATGGCCCGCACCGGTCTCCTCGACCGCGGCCTCGACGACGTGCCGGAGCGGAGCGAGGACGATCCGGGGCGTCGCGGTGTCGCCCGCCGGGCGGCCGGCGAGTCGATGGTGCTGCTGACCAACGACGGGATCCTCCCGTTGGACCCGGCCGGGCTCGGCCGGGTGGCCCTCATCGGGCCGGCGGCCGATGTCCTCGAGTTCGGGGGCGGGGGCAGCGCCACCGTCAACCCCCATCGGGTGGCGTCCGCGGCCGATGGGCTCCGGGCCCGGCTCGGGGCGGCCGTCGAGGTCGTCATCGAACCGGGGTGCCGGATCAGCGATGTCTGCCCGACCATCGACCCCCGGCTGTTCGGCACCGGTGCCGGTGCCGATGCCGGGTTCCGGGTGGAGTTCTTCGACAACCCGGATGCGGCCGGCGCCCCGGTGGCGGTCGAGTCCGGCTACCGGGGGCGCTTCCTGTGGCTGGGTGACCCCGTCCCCGGGCTTCCCGCCGAGCGATTCTCCGCTCGGGGCTCGGTGGTCATCCACCCCGGCGAGGGCGGGCCCTGGCGGTTCTCCCTCGAGAGCGCCGGCAAGAGCCGGCTGTTCGTCGACGACCGGCTGGTGGTGGACAACTGGGAGCCGACCCCGGGGACCAGCTTCATGGGCTTCGGCAGCACCACCGTCGAGGAGGAGGTCGAGCTGGTTGCCGACCAGGCCTACCGGCTCGGCTTCGAGCTGTCGTCGGGCGGACTGCCGGGTGCCGGCCTGCGGATCGGCGCCCTCCCCGGCCTGCCGGCCGACGCCATGGAGCTGGCGGTGTCGGCGGCGGCCGGCGCCGAGCTGGCCATCGTGATGGTCGGGTCCAACAGCGAGCGGGAGACCGAGGGGGAGGACCGGGTGACCCTCGACCTCCCCGGGGACCAGGCGGAGCTGGTGGCGCGGGTGGCGGCGGTCAACCCCGACACCATCGTGGTCGTCAATGCCGGCTCCCCGGTGGCCATGCCGTGGGTGGAGGCGGTCCGGGCCAACCTGTTGGTCTGGTACCCGGGCGAGGAAGGGGCCGAGGCCCTGGTCGACCATCTGCTGGGGGTGACCAGCCCGTCGGGGCGGCTGCCCATCACCTTCCCGGCCCGCCTGGAGGACACCCCCGCCTTCCGCCACTACCCCGGGGAGGACGGCACGGTGGTCTACGCCGAGGGCACCCGGGTGGGCTACCGCCACTACGACGCTTTCGGGATCGAGCCGCTGTTCTGCTTCGGGCACGGCCTGTCCTATTCCACGTTCCGCTACGACCCGCCGGTGGTGGTGGCCGGGCCCGGAGACGTGTCGGTCGAGGTCGGGGTGACCAACACCGGCGACCGCGCCGCGGCCGAGGTCGTCCAGCTCTATGTGCGGTCGGTCCTGCGGCCCGAGAGCCAGCTCAAGGGCTTCACCAAGCTCGGGCTGGGCCCGGGCGAGACGGCGACCGCCCGTTTCTCCCTCGGCTCGCGGGCCTTCGCCCACTGGGATGCGGACGCCGGGGGGTGGGCGGCCGGGAGCGGCGAGTTCGAGATCCGGGTCGGTGCCTCGTCACGGGACGTCCGCCAGACGGTGGTGGTCGCTCGGTAGCGACTTGGGTACGTCACCGGTCTCGGATTCGCCGGTGGGTGACGGCTTCCGTGCTATCAAGCGAGCGACCCTGTCGACCTCGCCGCACCCGCCGGTGCCTGCTTCAGTGAACCGGAGCAGAATCCGCGATGTGGAGCTCTGACCTGGGGATTCGAGGCCCCAAGCCAGGCCTCCGGCACCCGGCAGGAACAGTGCTGATGGAGCCTCAGGTTGCCTTCCGGCTTGACGAACCGGTCCCGACCTGAGGCCCCACCAAGGACATCGCCGATGCCAATTCCTGCCGAGAGGTGATGCCCAGCTTCTTGAAGGCCCGGTTCAGGTGCCATTCCACCGCCTTGCGGGTGACGACG
>DATKRZ010000110.1:0-10310 GCA_035531955.1 Acidimicrobiales bacterium
CGTGCTGGGCAGCTGGCTGGCCACGACGGGCGTGCCGAGCGCCATCGCCTCCACCGGGGGGAGACCGAAGCCCTCCACGAGGGGGACGTAGACCAGGAGCCGGGCCAGGGCGTAGAGGGCGGAGAGCTCCGAGGCGGAGACCGGTCCGGCCAGGACCACGCCGGTGGCGGGCCTCACCCGCTCCCCCCATCCACCGGGCCCGACGAGCACCAACGGCCAGGGCCCCGGAAGCGATGCCCGAATGCGCTCGTACGCCTGCACCAGCCGCGGGAGGTTCTTGCGGGGCTCCATCGTCCCCACGCTCAGGAGGAACGGTCCGTCCACGCCCATGGTGGACAGCAGGGCCCGGGCCGCCTCCACGTCGGGTGGCGGCAAGTGATCGGATCCCATCGGGATGACATCGATGGCATCCGGGGGGGCGCCTGCCGCCGCCAGGTCCATCGCCACCACCTCGGCCGGCACGATGAACCGGTCGGACCGCCGGAGGGCACGGCGCAGGGCTGCTTCGTGCCACTGCCGGCCACGGGCCGGGTAGGCCTCGGGCAGCCGGCGCCAGAGGAGGTCGTGCACCGTCGTCACCAGTGCGGCGCGACCCGGCTCCATGGTCGAGAGCGAGGTCGCCTGGACGACGTCGACCCGGCCGGACCCCCGGAGGAGCCCGTGGTCCCAGGCCCGGGTGAGCACCGGGCCGGGCAGGGGGTAGGAGTGCAGCGGGCAGCCCAGTGTGGCCAGGGGATCCGGCTCCCTCCGACCCGCCGGCCGCCGACTGGCCACCATCGTGATCACGGGCCGCTCGTCCGGGGGGAGTTCGTCGAGGCCCTGGATCAGTCCCCGGATGTAGGTGCCGATCCCTCCCGGGGCCGGTCTCCGCAGCTGCTCGGCCATCAGCAGGAGGCGCAGTCGGCTCACAGCCCGGGACCCTCCGGCCGGTGGCCGCGACCCGGCCTCCACCCGCTGTCCGAGCAGGCGTCCCGGTAGAGGCCGGCCAGGCCTGTGGCACAGGCTTCCCAGGTGAACTCGGCGCTCCGCCGGAGGCCTCGGGCCACCTGGTCCTCGAGCCCGGTCCCGCCGTCGAGGACGCGGCTGATGGCTGCAGCCAGCCCGTCGCCGTCGCCGGGGTCGACCAGCACGGCGCCGTCACCCACCACCTCGGGCACGGCACCGGCCGCCGTGGCCACCACCGGCACGCCGGCCGCCATGGCCTGTAGGGGAGGAAAGCCGAAGCCCTCGTACCGGGACGGATAGGCCAGCACCGCGGCGTGGCGCAGGGCGGCGGCGACCGTCGGATCGTCGAGATAGCCGGTGCGCACGATGCTCGACCGCCAGGGAGACGCATCGACGGCCGCCGCAAGGCGCTCGGCTCCCCACCCGTCGGCGCCCACCACCACCAGCGCCACCGCGGGATGAGCGGCCGCCACCTCGCCGAAGGCCGAGACCAACAGCGGGTAGTCCTTCCGCGGCTCGACGGTCCCGATGGCCAGCACATAGCGGTCGCATCCCTCGGGCAGCCGGATGGGCGGGCCGCTCCGGTCTCCACCGTGCGCTGGCGGGAAGGGTATCCCGTGGTGGACGGCGCGGACCCGATCGGGATGGACCGCGAACTCCTCGACCACCTGGTCGGCGATGAACCGGGACGGCGTGTGGATCCACGCCCCCTCGGCGACCGCCCGGCGGATCAGGCCGGGGAACTGGAGCGTCGGCGGGTCGCACAGTTCGGGGTAGAGCACGACCGTCAGGTCGTGCACCGTCGCCACGCGGACGGCCGACCTGGTGGGCGGCACGACGAAGTTGGTCCCGTGGACGACGTCGTGGCGGCCGGTGAACCACTCGACAGGGGGAACCGACGACCGGGCCCAGGCAGCATGGAGCGGCCGGGCCGGCATGGCCCGCTGCCGGGTCGAGATGCCCGGCGGGACCAGCGCCGCCATCTCGTGGCGTCGGCGCCAGCTGACGGCGAAGGCCGAGACGTCCAGGGAGGGGAGGCCGGAGAGGCCGGAGAGAGCGCCGGCACAGAAGGCGCCGACCCCGGTCGGCCGGCCGAGGAGCGCAGTGGCCTCGAACCCGACGGACAGCCGGCCCTGGTCGGAGGTAGCAGGTCGCTCCGGCGTCACGGACGGAGCCTTGCACATGGCGGGTCGGGGCCGGGACCGGCGTGGTCACGGGTGGGACCTCTGCCCGGTGGGGTCGAACCTGCCCGGTGGGGTCGAACCTCGCCGGTGGGGTCGAACCTCGCCGGTGGGGTCACGGCCGGAATCGGACCGGGTCGGGGAACGACACCGGCGGCGGGTAGCCTGCGCCGATGGTCGTCCCTCGTCGAGCTCGGTGTGTGGAGGTGCGGAGGTGCGCGTCGCCCACCGTCGGACTCCGGTGCGGGGCCCGGTGATCGTGGCCCTGGCCGGCGGCGTCGGGGCGGCCCGGCTCCTGCGGGGGATGGTGGAGGTGGTCCCGCCCGCGGACATCACGGCCATCGTCAATACCGGCGACGACACCGTCCTGCACGGACTCCACATCGCTCCGGACCTGGACACGGTGATGTACACGCTGGCCGACGCCATCAACGCCGAGACGGGCTGGGGTCTGGCCGGCGAGACCTGGCGGGTCATGGAGTCGCTGCGCCGGCTGGGAGGCGTCACCTGGTTCAACCTCGGTGACCGGGACCTGGCCACCCACTGCTATCGGACACAGCGGCTCAGCGAGGGTGCCACGTTGGGGCAGGTGACCGCAGAGCTGGCCCGCTCGTGGGGGGTGGAGATCGGCCTGGTGCCGGTGACCGACGACCCGCTCCGAACCCGCCTGCAGCTGGTCGACGGGCCCGAGGTGGGATTCCAGGAGTACTTCGTACGCCTGCGCCACGACGTCCCGGTGTCCGGGGTCAGGTTCGACGGTGCCGAGCAGGCCCGGCCGGGGCCCGGGGTGCTCGAGGCCCTGCGTTCCGCCGACTCCATCGTCGTGTGCCCCTCCAACCCCGTGGTGTCCATCGGCCCGCTTCTGGCCGTGCCGGGGGTCGAGGAGCAGCTCGAGGGCGCCAGGGACCGGATCGCCGGGGTCTCCCCGATCATCGCCGGCGCCGCCCTCAAGGGTCCGGCGGACCGGCTGTTGCGCGAGATGGGATTCGAGTCCTCGGTGGTGGGCGTGGCGCGGTGGTACTCCTCGTGGATGGGGACGTTGGTCATCGACGAGGCCGACGCCGACCTGGCCGGAGCGGTGGAGGCCGAGGGAGTCCGCTGCGTGGTGGCTCCCACCGTCATGTCCTCCCTGGACCGCTCGGCGGCGCTGTCCCGGACGGTCCTCGATGTCCTTGCCTGATCCGGGCGTGTCGGTCGGCGCGCTGTCGGGGGGACTCTCGGTCCACCCGGTCACGGGAGTGGGCGAGATCAGGTCCGGTGACGACCTGGCGACGATCCTGGCCGGGCTGCTCGTCCCATCGGCCGGGCTGCCGCCGTTGCTCCCGCGGGGGTTGATCGACGGCGACGTGGTGGTGGTGACCCAGAAGGTGGTGTCCAAGGCCGAGGGCCGGGTCGTCACCATCGACGCCGACGACCCGTTGGCCAAGCTGGCGCTGGTCGAGGCGGAATCGGTGCGCGTCCTCCGGCGCCGCCACGACCTGGCGATCACCGAGACCCGCCACGGGTTCATCTGCGCCAATGCCGGCGTGGACCTGTCCAATGTGGAAGCCGGAACCGCCGCGCTGCTGCCCGTCGACCCGGACCGGTCGGCCCGCCGTATCCGTGAGGCATTCGAGCATCGACACGGGGTTTCCGTCGGGGTGATCATCTCGGACACGTTCGGCCGCACCTGGCGTCGCGGTGTCACTGACGTGGCCATCGGTGTCGCCGGCATCGCCGGCATCGTGGACCTGCGCGGGACGGCCGATGCCAACGGGCGGATCCTCGAGGCGACCGAGGTCTGCGTGGCCGACGAGCTGGCCGGCGCCGCGGACCTGGTGATGGGGAAGGACCGGGGAGTGCCCGCCGCCGTGGTGCGCGGCGTGGACCCTCGCTGGCTCCGACCGGGTTCGGTGGCTGACGAGATCGTCCGTCCACCGGACGAAGACCTGTTCCGCTGATCCACGAGGGCCGCCCTGCCCGACCTCAGTCGGCCTGTGCTCGGAGCTCAGCCCACGTCGTAGAGGTCCACCACGAAGACCAGGGTCTCGTCGGGGGCGATCACTCCCCCGGCACCCTGCGACCCGTAGCCGAGGTGGGGCGGGATGGTGAGCCGACGGCGTCCGCCGACCAACATGCCGGTGACGCCCTGGTCCCATCCGGGGATCACGTGTCCCGCACCGAGGGGGAAGGCGAAGGGCTCGCTGCGGCTCCAGGACGAATCGAACTCCTCGCCACTGGACCACGACACCCCGACGTAGTGGACGTTGACCCGAACGCCGACCACCGCCTCGGCCCCGTCCCCGATCTCGAGGTCCTCGATCACCAGGTCTTCGGGAGGCGGGCCGTCCGGGACGGAGACGGAGGGCTTGGTGGCGGAAGCCATGGGACGACACTACCGGCCATTCCGGGCCCACCATGGCACGGGAACGCCGGGGCCGTTCGACTCATCGCCCCCGCGAGCCCCCGCCGGAACCTCGTTTGGCCCCGACCGGCCCGCTGCGGCGCTGGTCGTGTGAGGCACCGCCTCGGCCGCCGGCTCCGGTGTGTCCGTTGCGGCCGCGACGGGAGGAGGACGCGGCCCCACCCGACGGGGCCGCCCCTCCGTGCCGGGCGGCCCGGCCGGGCTTGCCGGGCTTTCCGGGCTTGCCGGGCTTTCCGGGCTTGCCGGGCTTTCCGGGCTTTCCCCCGTTCCCCCGCTGCTCCCAGGGGACGGTCGGGTGTGGCCGCCGCGTGTCGCCGGGACCGCTGGAGGGCGCCGTCGTGCTGCCCGGGCGACCGGAAGCAGCGTCCGAACCGTTGTGGGTGCTCCCCGAGGAGGACGGCCGCCCTGGACGGACACCGGCGGGCCGGGGGCCGAAGGCCCTTCCCTGCCGGCGGCCCTGGCCCGGCCGACCGCCGCGGGTCGGGCCGTTCCCTTCCCTCGGGGACGACGCCACGCCGCGGTCCTGGTCGGGGCGGCGCTTCGGAGGCGCCCCGATCACCTCGGTGATGCGGGACACGTCCGGCGCGGTGGTCCCCATCGGCACATCGAGATCGCGCTGGAGGCGCTTGACCGCGGTGGCCTTGTCCGGTGTGACGAAGCTGACCACCACACCGGTGGCACCCGCCCGCGCCGTGCGGCCCGAGCGGTGCACGTAGTCCTTGGCGTCCGCCGGTGGGTCGAAGTGGACCACCGCGTTGACCCCGTCGACATGGATGCCGCGGGCCGCGACATCCGTCGCAACCAGCGCGTCGACCCCTCCCCGGACGAAGAGGTCCAGGGCCTTCTCCCGCTGCTTCTGACTGCGGTCTCCGTGGATGGCCGCGGCGCGTACACCGCGATGCTCGAGCTGGCGGGCGATCCGGTCGGTGCCGTGCTTGGTGCGACAGAAGACGATGGTCGGGCCGGACGTGGCGACGACGTCGGCGGTCCGGTCGATCCGGTCCCCGGAGGCGACCTTCCAGAACAGGTGCACGGCAGCGTTGATGTCGTCCTCGTCGACCTCGAGCTCGTGCCGGGCCGGATCATGCTGGTACCGGCGGACCAGGACGTCGATGTCCCCGTCCAGCGTGGCCGAGAAGAGCAGCGTCTGCCGGTTGGGGGGCGTCAGATCGAGGAGCCGTTTCACGTCGGGGAGAAATCCCATGTCGGCCATGCGGTCGGCCTCGTCGATGACCACGATCTCCACGGCGTCGAGTCGGATGCTGCCCCGCTCGATGAGGTCGCCGAGCCGCCCGGGGCAGGCCACCGCGACGTCGACACCCCTGGACAGGGCCTTCAGCTGGGGACCGTACCCCACTCCGCCGTAGAACGAGTCCACTCGAAGGTTGCGGGGCGTGGCCAGCACTTGCAGCTCCGTCGCCACCTGGGCGGCCAACTCACGGGTCGGAGCGAGCACCAGCACCCGCGGATGCCTCGGACGGGAGGGCTTGCCGGCCAGCCGGGCGACCGCCCCGATGCCGAAGGCGAGGGTCTTGCCCGAGCCGGTCGGAGCCTTTCCGCACACGTCGCGGCCGGCCAGCGCATCGGGGATGGTCATGGACTGGATGGGGAACGGCTCGGTGATCGACTTGCGGTCGAGGGCCGCGACGATGTCGGTGGGTACGCCGAGGGAGGCGAAGGACGGCTGCAAGGGAGGCATGAGGGTGCTTTCGTGCGACAGGGAGGGACGCGGCAACGCGTCTCGGAGGATGGCCTGCCGCCAACTCCGCGCACCAGGACCCCACCAGACTAGCGGCTCGGACCGTCGGAACCCGCGCAGGGACCTCCACCGACCCGTCGAGGCGCCTCAGACCTCCCCGCCGGGGGGCCCCTCGCCGGCCAGTCGCCGACGGACGAACGCCAGCACGGCAGCGGTCCCCGACCCCAGCCCGGTCCACGACTCCCAGCCCAGTTGGATCCGGGCCCGGCTGGCATCGAGGGCACTGCGCCTCAACTCGCCGGGGCGTAGCGGTTTGAAGGCGGGCACCGCCCCTGACCCGGCCTGGGAGGCCATCTCGCCGAAGAGCTCGTTGACCGAGGTCTCCCGGCCCGTGCCGATGTTGCAGAGGAGGCCGCCGCCTTTGGTGGCTCCCCGCACGAACGCGTCGACCACGTCGTCGACGTAGACGAAGTCGCGGGTCTGCTCACCGTCCCCGAAGATGGTGATCGGCTCGCCGGTCACCAGGCGCTCGGCGAAGATCGCCACCACGCCGGCCTCCCCGTGGGGATCCTGCCGGGGCCCGTACACATTGGCCAGCGCCAGGGCCGAGAACTCCAGCGAGTGCAGCTCCCGGTAGGCCACCAGGTAGTCGATGGCCGCCTTCTTCGACACCCCGTACGGGGACAGCGGACGCTGGGGCAGGGACTCCTTCAGCGGCAGCTCGGACACCTCCGGCTCGCCGTACAGCGTACCTCCGCTGGCGGCGAACACCACCCTGCCGGCGTGGGCCGCACGTGCACCCTCGAGCACCCGGAGGGTCCCGAGGACATTCACCTCGGCGTCGAAGACCGGGTCGGCCACCGACACCCTCACATCGGCCTGCGCCGCCAGGTGGAACACCACCTCGGGCCGTCGGCGGGCCATGAGATCGACCACCTCGGCCGAGCGGACGTCCATCTGGTGCACGGTGAGCTGATGCCCGGCCGCCGCCCGGGCGTCAGCGAGATTGGCCAACGAGCCGGTGGACAGGTCGTCGAGCACGTCGACGGTGTGCCCCTCGGCCAATAGCCGGTCCACCAGGGTGGAGCCGATGAATCCGGCCCCGCCGGTGACCAGCATGCGCACGCTCAGACTCCCGCGGGTACCCGTTGGCCGTCGATGACCGTGCCGGAGGCGGTGACGGCGCCCGCCCCGATGACCGACACGGCGTGGATGACGCAACGCTGGCCCACGATGGCACCCGGACCGACCACCGAGCCCTCCACGGTGGCCTTGGAGGCCACCCTGGCCCCGGGCAGGAGCACCGAACCGGTCACGGAGGCCCCTTCCTCGACCATGGCCCCCGCCCCGATCACCGACTCCTCGACCGACGCACCGGAGGCCACCGACGAGCCCGTCCCGAACAGGGACCGCGCCACCGAGTCCGTATGGACGTCGACGTCCCCGATGCGCCAGACCCCCGGGCCGAGTGACGGGTCGAGGACGGCAGAGGGTGCCGGTGGCGGCGGGCGTCGGCCCAACAGCAGGTCGCGGTGGGCCCGCAGGTATGCATCGGGCGTCCCCGTGTCCAGCCAGTAGGCGTCCGAGCTCAGGGCGAACAGCGTGCCCTCCTCGACCAGGGCCGGGAAGGTCTCCCGCTCGATGGACACGCGGCGACCGCCCGGGATTCGATCCAGCACCGAGGTCTCGAACACGTAGGTGCCGGCGCTGATCTTGTCGGTGGGCGCCTCGTCCCGGGGAGGCTTCTCGATGAAGGCCTCGACCCGACCCCGGTCGTCGGTGGGAACGACGCCGAAGGCACTGGGATCGTCCACCGGGGTCAGGCTGATGGTGCCCTCGGCTCCCGAGGCACGGTGGAAGTCGATCAGTTCGGACATGTTCGAATCGGTCAGTACGTCCCCGTTGACGACCACGAATGTGTCGTCGAGGCCGGCGTGCCGGGCGGCGAAGAGGATGGCGCCGGCGGTGTCGAGCGGAGTCGGTTCCACGGCGTAGGTCACCCGCACCCCGGCGACGGTCCCGCCGGGATAGGCATTGATGAAGGCATCCGGGCGGTAGCCCAGCGAGAGCACGGCGTCGTCGACCCCGTGCCGGGCCAGGTGCCCGAGCACCCGCTCGATCATTGGCTGCTCGACGATCGGGAGCATCTGTTTCGGTGTGGTGAGGGTCAGGGGCCTCAGGCGGGTTCCCTCCCCGCCCACAAGGACGACGGCTCTCACTTCGGCTTCGTGGTCGCGGTGGTGGGTGCCGTGGTCGAGGTGGTGGGCAGGCTGGTCGGCGTGGTGGGCAGGCTGGTCGGGGTCGTCGAGCCGCCGGTGGCCGAGGTGATCAGGGACGTGATGACCTGGGCCGGTGGCTTGGGCACCGTGGCCGTGGCGGGGACGAAGGCCATGGTGATCAGTTGGCCGTTCTGGAACAGCAGGTCTTCGGGGGGCCCGCTGGTCTCGGTCCCGGTCTTGGAGGTGAAGCTCGACCAGCTGTCCACGATCACCACACCGGGCTTGCCGGCGTCGGGGGTGCCCTTGGGACACACGTCGCCGTTGGTCCAGACCTGCTTGCCCGGATACTGCAGGGTGGAGGCGCTGAGCCCGAGCCCCTTGTACCCCTCGACGAACTTGCCCAGTGTGGCGTTGCTCCCCGACTCCGAGCTGTTCTTCGGCTGGATCGTCACCACGCCGTTGCCCTTGGCCGTGAGCCCTGTCGTGGCGGTGTTGGTGCTGGCCGGCAGGTTGGGCTGCATGGTGCCGCAGATATCGATGCCCAAGGCCGCGAACCACTGTTGCGAGGTGGTCGGGGGACCCGACGAGGAGGCCGTCCGATGGGTGCGCTGGTATCGGCTGAATCCGATCAGCAGCAGGCCCACGATGCAGATGACGGCCAGGCTGGCATACCAGTTGACCGGCATCTGGCCGCGGTAGGTGCGCCCGCCGCCGGTGGTGGCCGCTCGCTCCACCCACTTGCCCGTCGAGTTGCTCTTGCCCGTCGAGTTGCTCGCCATGATCGGAGGACACCCTACAGCCTGCGGTCGCAGGCCCAGGACGCAGGGGTCACCGCTCGGTCAGGCGGGCCAGGCAGGCCAGGCAGGCCCGGAGCCCGATCCCGACGGCCACCAGGGGCAGCAGGAACCTCCGCCAGCCCGGGGACGACCGGGCCGCGAACCGGAGGAGGGATCGGTGGTGCTCGAGGATCATGCGGTACGGGTGGTGGTCGGTCGAGACGCCCTGGCGGTGAGTGACCTGGGCGGCGGGCACGTACCCCGCCGACCATCCGGCCTGGGCCAGGCGCCAGCACAGGTCCACCTCCTCTAGGTACATGAAGTAGGCCTCGTCGAACCCCCCCACCTGCTCGAACGCGGCGCGGCGGACCATGAGGCAGGCGCCGGAGACCCAGTCGACCTCCACCGGGTCCTCGCCGACGCGGTCGAGCTCGTGGTGTTGGTACGACCGGGTGAACCGGTTGTCGGGAGCGAAGATGCCCAACAGGGCGTGGCCGCCGGCGTCGATCAGGGACGGGAAGCGGCGGGCCGAAGGGTAGCGGTCCCCGGTCGGGGTCCGGATCATTGGTCCGGCCAGGGCCCATGCCGGGTGGTCGACCAGCGCCCGCTCCAGGGCGGCCAGGGCCCCGGGCCCGACCTCGAGGTCGGGATTGCACACCAGTACGGTGGCGGTGTCGGTGGCCGCCACCCCGCGGTTGGCCGCGGCACCGTAGCCGAGGTTCCGGCCCGGGACGACGATCTCGAGGTCGGGGTACCGGGCCCGGACCCGGTCGACGGAGCCGTCACCGGACCCGTTGTCCACGATCACCACCTCGGTGACACCATCGGACCGCCAGTCCTCGACGCACCGGAGGAGGGCCGGGCCGGACTCGTAGTTGACGATCACCACGGCGCTCTTCCCCGCCCGCTCCGATCCGTCCGTCACCCCCGTGCGCACCCCGGCGCGACCGTCACGGGTCGAGGCGGGTGAACCGGTACTTGACCAACGCCTTCAGGGCCCCGAATCCGTCCCGCCAGGTGATCTTCTTGCCCTCGTCGACCTCGCGGCCGGCATAGGAGATCGGGACTTCGTAGATGCGGTAGCCA
>DATKRZ010000111.1:0-20125 GCA_035531955.1 Acidimicrobiales bacterium
TCCTCGATGCCGCCAAGCACGGAAGCCACGTCCTTGTTGGTCGACCCGATGTGGGTGGCCACGGCCGCGATGAGATCGGTTTTTGTGAGGGGCACTGGCTCTCCTTCGTCTTTGGAAGCCACAACAATGCACGATCTGAACGACCCATGTGCGCATTTGGTCCCGATCGGCACCGGAATCAGGGCCATTCCGAGCGGCTGGACCGGCGGGCCGTCTCTCCGCCGCCAGCACGTTCACCCTCGTCACGGACCCTGTATGGCGTGAAGGCAAAGCACCTGACAGGCTGCAGCTGCCATGTCCCCGACCAATTCCCTGGCCATCACCGAACACCGGCCGGACGGGTCCCAGGCCGAGGCGCCGCTGGTCGTCCTGGTCCACGGCTCCCTCGATCGATCGGCCAGTTTCACACGAGTGCTCCGGCGCCTGGATGACCTCCACACCGTGGTCTACGACCGGCGGGGCTACCACCACTCGCGTGGTGTGCTGCCGCTCAACGCGACGCTGGACGGCCACGCCGACGATCTGCTCGAGGTCATCGGTGGCCGACCTGCGGTGGTGGTCGGACACAGCTTCGGGGGCGACATCGCCCTGAGCGCCGCGCTGCGGGACGAGGGGGCGTCCACCATTTTGTCGGTAGCCGCCTATGAGCCGCCGATGCCCTGGCTGGCCGGGTACCGGCGATCGGCGCCCACCGCCGGTGCACCACCGACGCCCGTCGGGTCCGGTGGACCCGACGAAGCCGGCACTGCGGCCGAGCGATTCTTCCGGCGGATGGTCGGCGACGCCGCCTGGGAGCGTCTCCCCGAGCACACCAAGGCCGCGCGGCGGGCCGACGGTCCCGCACTCGAGGCCGAGCTCACCGCCATTCGTGTACCCGATGCCCCTTTCGACGTGTCCTTGCTCACCATTCCGGCCACCTTCGCCCGGGGCGAGCACTCTGCCTCCCGCCATCGCTATGCGGTGGCATGGCTGCTCGAGCACGCGCCCGGCGCCCAACTGGTCGAGATCCCCGGCGCATCCCACGGCGCCCATCTCACCCACCCCGGTGGGTTTGCCGACCTGGCCCGGGCCGCCGTCGCCCGGGCCACCCGGCCGATCGGGACCGCCCCATGAACATCCTTGTCACCGGGTCGTCGGGGCTGATCGGCACCGCCCTGGTCGACCGTCTCCTGTCCGAAGGCCATGACGTCTGCCGACTGATTCGGGGAGTCCCGGTAGACACGGACGACACCCGGGAAGGCGGCCCGGCGGCCACCGAGGTCGGCTGGGACCCAGATGGCGGCACCATCGACGTTGACGGGCTCGACCGAGCCGGCCCGTTCGACGGAGCCGTCCACCTGGCCGGGGCCGGCGTCGGCGACAGACGGTGGACGGACAAGCGCAAGGAGACCGTCCGGATGAGCCGGACCGTGTCCACCCGGCTGCTGGCCGGGACCCTGTCCCGGCTGGCGGTGCGCCCACCGGTTCTGGTCAGCGCCTCAGCCGTTGGTTATTACGGAATCCGGGGCGACGAGCAGCTGACCGAGGCCTCCCCTGCCGGGACCGGCTTCCTGGCCGAGCTCTGCTGCGCCTGGGAGGCGGCCGCCGAGCCAGCTGTCGAATGCGGCATCCGGACCGTCCGCCTCCGGACCGGCATCGTCCTCAGCGGCACCGGAGGTGCGCTGGGCAGGCAACTCCGCCTCTTCCGGCTCGGCCTGGGCGGCCGCATGGGGCGGGGGGACCAGTACCGCAGCTGGATCGCCCTCGACGACGAGGTCGGTGCCATCCTCCACTGCCTCCGGGACGACGCCCTCCACGGTCCGGTCAATGCGACGGCGCCCCATCCGGCCACCGACCGCGAGTTGGCCCGGTCGTTGGGCGCCGCCCTCCACCGGCCCACGATGGTGGTGGTCCCGGCCACCGCACTGCGACTGGCCCTGGGGAGGGAGATGGCCGAGGAGCTCGTCCTCGGGGGCCAGTACGTGATCCCCGCCGCCCTCCAGTCCCGGGGATATCGGTTCGTCCACCCGAGCCTCGACCAGGCGGTCCGGGCGGCACTGGCGCCCCCCGGCTGACCACCAACAGACCGCCTGACCGCCTGACACCTACTCGGGGACCGGCTCCATCCTCCTCGGCGGCCCCATCGGAGGCTGCCGCCGCGGTTGCCTGACCAACCGGTCGCCGGTCTGCGATTGGTCCTTGGCCCCGGCCACCAGCGGGGACCGCGACAGGAAGATCACGCCACCGATGACGACGACGATGGACACGAGCTCGACGGGCAGACGCCACTCGGCGGTGTGCAACCGGTCGTGGAACAGCCAGATCCCGATGATCACGCTGGCCACCGGGTCCACGATCGTGAGGGTGGCCTGCGAAGCGGTGATCGGCCCGGCGTGCAGCGAGCTCTGGATGAGGAGCAGCCCGATCAGACCGGTGGCCAACAGGGCATAGGGATCCCAGTTGGTGAACACATGGCCCCATCCCTCGGTGACCAGCGTCGTGAACTGCTTGGTCAACGCGGCCGACAGGGCGAACATCGTGGCTCCGGAGGCGCCGAACATGGCGGCCCGGAACCAGCGGGGACCGGTGAAGCCGAGGGCAGCGGTAGCCACGACGACCGCCCCTACCACCGCGACCACCACGGTCCAACTCCGCAGGGTGGGCACGACGTTCCCGCCACCCGGAGCGGCGATCACCAAGAAGGCGGCCAGTCCCCCGGCGGCAGCCATCGCTCCCGCCCACTCCCTCCAGGTCAGGTGGTAGCGGAACCACACCCCGAGGATCAGGACCAAGAAGAGCAGCTCGGTGGTGACGATGGGTTGGACCGAGCTGAGCTGGCCGAAGCGCAGCGCCCCGGCCTGCAGCACGAAACCACCGGCGATCAGTGCCACGCCGGCGAACCAGATGAGGTGGCGGAAGCCCTCGCGGAACAGGCTGAGGCCCATGGCGGCGTCCTCGGGGGCGTTCTGGACGCCGATCCGCTGGAAGACCACGCTGAGAGCATTGGCGAACGACGCCAGCACGGCGAGGATGAAGGCCATCTTCATGGTCTAGTGCAGGCGACCGGCCCGGCCGATCCTCGGGGAGGCCTTCCCTCTCGCCGGCGCCTCGCTGTGTTCGACACCGGCGTTACGCTGTCGTCGGCACGACCCAGAGGGCATCGACAGGAACGAGGGGGAACTCACCATGACCCACACCGCGGTGGCGGACCAGAGTCAGCCGGAGGCCGAGGATGGCACCGGATCGCCCACCCCCGAGCAGTTCGAGCTCGAGGTCCGCGCCTTCTTCGAGGCCAACGCCGACAAGCGCTCCGAGGAGACCTTCGTCTGGGGCGAGGGATCCGACCACGTCGGCCTCTTTCCGGAGCGGACGCCCGCCGAGGATGCCGCCGACCTGGCCGCGGCCCGGGCCTGGGCCCGACGGGTCTTCGACGCCGGCTACGGATGGATCACCGGTCCGACCGCCTACGGGGGCCGCGGCCTGACCCGTGACTATCAGCGGATCTTCAACGCCGTGGCCGCCGGCTACAAGACGCCCTCCATGTCCGTCTACGGGATCGGGCTCGGGATGGTGGCTCCCACCATCCTGGCCCACGCCACCGAGGGGGTCCGCCGGGCCTACCTGGTCCCCATGTACCGAGGGGACATCGTCGGCTGTCAGCTGTTCAGCGAGCCGTCCTCCGGATCGGACCTCGCCTCGCTCCAGACCAGGGCGGTCCGCGACGGTGACGAGTGGGTCATCACCGGTCAGAAGGTGTGGACCTCGGGCGCCCAACTCTCCGACATCGGCGAGATCATCTGCCGCACCGATCCCGATCTCCCCAAGCACCGGGGGCTGACTGGCTTCGTGGTCGACATGCACGCCGCGGGCGTCGAGGTCCGGCCCCTGCGGCAGATGACCGGGGGCGCGTCGTTCAACGAGGTCTTCTTCACCGACGTCCGGGTCCCCGACTCCCACCGGCTCGGCGAGGTCAACGGCGGATGGACGGTGGCCCTCACCACCCTGATGAACGAGCGGGCGGCCATCGGCGGCGGTGGCGGCGGCCTCGGCCTCCCCGCCAGCAGGCGGCTGGTGGAGCTGGCCCGGGCCAAGGGCCGCGCCGACGACCCGCTGGTCCGCCAGCAGCTGGCTTCGGTCATCGTCCACG
Source organism: Acidimicrobiales bacterium (assembly GCA_035531955.1). GTDB lineage: Bacteria > Actinomycetota > Acidimicrobiia > Acidimicrobiales > RAAP-2 > Bog-756. The sequence goes on from DATKRZ010000111.1 coordinate 4,127, forward strand.
AGCGGGTGGCGGGCTACACCAACCTGCGCGCCATGGCCAGGATCGCCGTCGGTCAGCTTCCCGGCCCGGAGATGTCCCTGGGCAAGCTGTCCCTGACCGCCAACATGGTGCGGACATGCGAGGCGGTCTCCTCGATCCTCGGCCCCTCCCTGGTCGCCGACAACGGCGCCTGGGGCACCTACGCCTGGTCCGAGTACCTCCTCGGCGTGCCGGGCATGCGTGTGGCCGGGGGCACCGACGAGGTCCTGCGCAACATCATCGGCGAGCGGGTGCTCGGGCTCCCGAAGGATCCCGCCCCCCAGTGACTCGGCGGCCCATCGGGCGAGGAGCCGGTCAGCGGAAGGCCAGGTCGTCCACGAAGGACCACGACCGTCGGTGGATCGAGGTCAGGCCGAAACCGGCCAGGGCGGTGCGGTGGACCGGCGAGGGGTAGCCCTTGTTGCGGTCGAAGTCGAAGGGCGGGAAGCTCGCCGACAGGCCGCGCATCATCCGGTCACGGGTCACCTTGGCCATGATCGAGGCGGCGGCGATGGAGACACAGGACGCATCGCCACGCACCACCGTCCGCACCCGCGGCGAGGGCGGCGCCGCGCCGTCCGCGCCGTCCGCGCCGTCCGCGCCGTCCGCTTCCACCGGCGGGCTCACGTAGTCGAAAGCGCCGTCCATCAGGATGACCCGGGGTGACGAGCCCAGGCCGGCCAGGGCCCGTCGGGCCGCCAACCGCAGGGCGGCAGTCATCCCAAGCGCATCGCACTCCTGGGGCCCGGCGTGGCCGACCGACCACGCCGAACACCACTCGTTGATCAACGGGTACAGGTACTCGCGGCGGTCCTCGGTCAGCATCTTCGAGTCGCGCAGGCCCTCGGGCGGTTCGACGTCCTCGGGGAACACCACCACCCCTACCGACACCGGACCGGCCCACGCCCCGCGGCCCACCTCGTCGAGGCCGGCGACGGAGCACACGCCTTCGCCGCACAGCGAGCGCTCCAGCCGGTCGTCAGGGGCCAGCCCGGACCCGGCGGTGACCGTCGCCCTCCGCTTCGGTCCATGCGCCATCTTCCCGGCGCCCCCCTGCGCGTTCTTCCCCGCACCCCTCTGCGCGTTCTTCCCGACGTGTCTCGGTCCCCGTGCGGTCGGCGTCGTCCCGGTCACGTCGGACGGCCGATCGGGCCGGGGGGCTCAGGCAGCAACACGTCTGCAACCTACTGCGTGGCTCACTCCCCGAGCCGGCTTCTCACCACTTTGCCCAAGGCGTTGCGAGGCAGCTCGCCGACGATGCGGACCCTGCGGGGACGCTTGTGGGGGGCCAAGGTCGCAGCGGTGAACTCGGCCAGGTCCTCCACCGTCGGGGCCGCACCGTCGACCACGATCCAGGCCGTCACCACCTCCCCCCATTCCTCCGACGGGGTGCCGGTCACCGCCACCTCGGCCACCGCGGGATGGGAGGCCAGCACGTCCTCGACCTCGTTCGGATGGACGTTGAAGCCCCCCGAGATGATCAGGTCCTTCGAACGCCCGCTGATGACCAGGTAGCCGTCGTCGTCCCGACCCCGGTCACCGGTCCTGAACCAGGAGGCCCCCCCGCCTGGCGAAGGGGTGAAGGCGTCGGCGTCGGCGGCCGGTCTCTGCCAGTAGCCGCCGAAGACGTTGGGGCCCCGCACCAGGATCTCGTCCTCGGTGCCGAAGGCCACCTCGACGCCCGGCAGTGGGAACCCCACCGTCCCGGCCCGGCGATCGCCATCATGGGGGTTGGACACGTTCATCAGGGTCTCGGTCATCCCGTAGCGCTCGAGCACCGGCGCCCCGATGGCCGCGCTGGCGGCGGCGTGAAGCTCCTTCGACAGCGGCGCCGATCCGGAGACGGACAGGCGGAGCCGGCGCAGGGACGCGGCGTGGCCGGAGCCGAGCAGCCGGTGATACATGGTCGGCACCCCGAAGAACAAGGACGCCCTCTCACCGAGCACCTCCCCGGCCACGGTGGCCGGGTCGAAGCCGGGGAGGAGCACGGCGGAGGCCCCGGCGGACAGGGTGCCGTAGACGCCGACACACAGACCGTGGGCGTGGAAGAGGGGCAGGCAATGGACCAGCCGGTCCTCGGGGCTCCAGCGCCAGGCGAGCCGCACCGATTCCGTGGCCGCCACCAGGTTGCGGTGCCGAAGCAGGGCGCCCTTCGGGAGACCGGTGGTTCCCGAGGTGTAGCAGATCAGCGCCGGGTCGCCCGGTCCGGCCGTGTCGAGCGCCCCGGCATCGCCATCGGGGAGGTCGACCTCGGGACCGACCACCAGCAGGGGTTTCGCCGCGGCCCGACGGATCCACTCGGCCTGCTCGGCCCGCTCGACGACGGCGGCCGACGGTCGGACGTCGACCACGATGTGAGCCAGCTCGCGTTCGGTGTAGGCGGTGTTGGCCGGAACCACCACCAGTCCGGCCCGGAGGGCTCCGACGTGGGCGGCCAGGGCGAGCACCGACGAGCCGGTCGACCAGAGGACCCGGTCCCCCGCCACCAGGCCGGCGGACCGCAGCCGCCCGGCCACAGCCCGGGTGACGTCGTCGAACTCCCCCGCCGTCCACCATCCGCGGCGACCATCCCGCGCCTCGGCCCCGGTGTCGGTGGGGACGCTGTCGGCGGCCTTCCACAGCGGAGCCCCTGGGTCGGCCCGCCACCGCTCCGACCAGGCCCGCAGCAGGGTCCCCGCCGAGACCAGCTCCGAGACGGTGCAGTCGGTGCCACGGGGCAGGTGATCACGCCACGGGCGCAGGGCAGCCTCCTTTGGTCGGTCTTGCGGTCCGGTGGTGCCCGGTCCGGGTGGCGCCTTCCGACAGGTGCCCGGTCCGATGACCCCGTGGTGTCACCCATCACGTCGGGCCTCCGGCCGCCTTGTGCACCGTCATAGCCGAATCGGCGGGATGGCGCCGACCCGGACCCCCCTCGGAGCGGCCCGCGCCCTCGGTGGGTCGACGAGCGTGCACCGGTGGCAGACTGGAGCGGCGCAAGGGGCCGGCCACGAGGGCCCGCCCGGGTCCGAGCAGATCGAGAGGAACCAGACCATGGGACTGATGGACAAGGTCAAGGCATCAGCGGAGATCGGACTGGCCAAAGCCACGGAGGCAGGCAAGGCCGGGCAGGCCAAGCTGGACGCGGCCCAGGCCAAGCACAAGGCCGACGGCCTGCTCCGCGACCTCGGCGCCGCCGTCTACGCCGACCATTCCGGTCGGGGATCCGACCAGCTGACCCAGGACGCGGAGCGGATCGTGGGTGAGCTCAAGGCCTACGAGGCGGAGTACGGGCCGATACCCTCGTGATCCCATCCGGGGGCGGGGCCGCCACCGAGGGGGCGGCGGCCGGTGGAAGCTCGTCGGCGGCCGGTGGAAGCTCGTCGGCGGCCGAAGGGCGGCCGCCACCGGCTCGGCCCGGCGCGCCCCGGCGCATCGCCGTCGTCCCCCACACCCACTGGGACCGCGAATGGTACGAGCCGTTCCAGACCTTCCGCCTCAAACTGGTCCGCCTGATCGACGGCCTCCTCGACCAGATGGAGCGGGACAGCTCCTACAGCCACTTCCTCCTCGACGGCCAACTGGCGGTCATCGACGACTACCTGGAGATCCGACCGGAGAACGAAGGCCGGCTCCGGGCCCTCGCCGCCGCCGGGCGGATCTCCCTCGGACCGTGGTACATCCTCATGGACGAGTTCCTGGTGTCCGGTGAGACCATCGTCCGGAACCTGCAGGCCGGCATCGGCCGCGGCGCCGCCTTCGGCGGCGTGACCGGCGTCGGCTACCTGCCCGACATGTTCGGCCACATCGCCCAGATGCCCCAGATCCTGACCGAGGCCGGATTCGACCAGGCCGTGGTGTGGCGGGGGGTCCCCTCCGCCGTGGACCGGTCGGCCTTCCACTGGCAGGCGCCCGACGGCTCCACGGTGCGGGCCGAGTACCTGGTGGCCGGCTACGGCAACGGGGCCGCGCTCCCCGAGGACGCCAAGGCCCTGGTACGCCGGCTGGACGCCCACCTGGAGGAGCTCGGGTCCTTCCTCCGGCCCGGGGACCCGCTGCTCCTGATGAACGGCAGCGACCACCTGCGCCCCCAGCCGTGGCTGGGCCGGGTGGTGGCCGAGGCCAACCAGATACAGGGCGAGTACGCCTTGCGCATCACCTCGCTCTCCGACTACCTCCGGGACGCACCCGGTGACGACCTGCCCGACTGGCGCGGCGAGCTGCGATCGGGGGTGCGGTCGAACCTGTTGATGGGGGTCGGCTCCAACCGGGTGGACGTCAAGCAGGCCGCCCACCGGGCCGAGCACTGGATCGAGCGGATGGCCGAACCGCTGTCGGCGCTGTTCCTCCCCCGCGACGCGTGGCCGGCTGCCTTCCTGGGGACCGCCTGGAAGTTGCTGATCCGCAACGCCGCCCACGACTCGGTCTGCGCCTGCTCGATCGACGAGGTGACGGACGCCGTCCTGCACCGCTATGCCGAGGCCCGCCAGATCGGGCAGGGGCTCACCGATCAGGCGCTGGCGGCCGTCGCCTCGTCCATGGCGTCGCCGGGGCCGGTGGTGGTCAATCCGTCGGCCCGCGACCGGGGCGGTGTCGTCGAGGTGGTGGTGCCCGGGGCCGGCGAGCCCGGACCGGACATCCAGGTGCTGTCCGAGCGCCTGGGCCTGCCGGGGTCGATCACCCTCGACGGCACCACCGTCCTCAGCATGCTCGGGCTCATCCAGGGGGCGCGACTCGACACCGACGCCTACATCGCCGACGTCTCCCTGGCCGAGGACGACACCGGCCTGGACATCACCTTGGTGATCGGCACCGAGCCGCGGGACGGGGTGCCGGTGGAGGAGATCAAGCGGGAGCTCTACACCCGGCTCACTGCCCGGCCCGACACCGAGGTGCGACTGACCCTCGACCAGCCGCCGGTCCGGCGGGTCCTGGCCCGACAGGCCGACGTCCCCGGGTTCGGATGGGCCCGCTTCGCGCCGGCCGCCCTGGCCCACCCGGTCCGGGTGGAGGGCGACGCCGCCGGAGGGGTCACGTTGGCCAACGGGCTGGTGACGGTGGCCGTGGACGCCGCCGACGGCACGTTCTCCCTGGACGGTGTCCCCGGATACGGCCGTCTGGTCGACGGTGGGGACCACGGGGACACCTACAACTACTCGCCGCCCCGGGTCGACTCGGTGGTCGCCTCGCCCGATTCGGTGTCGGTGGCCATCGGCGATCGGGGTCCGGTGCGGTCCACCGTCACCGTCACCTCCACCTTCACATGGCCGGACCATGTCGACCCGGCCACCAAGGCCCGGGTCGGAGGCCACCGGGTGGAGGTGGCGACCACCCTCGAGGTCCGCGCCGAGGAGTCGACCGTGCGGGTGCGCACCCGCTTCGACAACCCGTCGAGGGACCACCGGCTCCGGGCCCACTTCCCCCTCCCCCGACCGGCGGCGACCTCACAGGCGGAATGCGCCTTCACCGTCGTCGAGCGCGGACTGACCGCCGAGGGCCGGGCCGACGAGTACCCGACACCCACCTTCCCGTCGCGTCGGTTCGTGTCGGCCGGGGGGCTGACCGTGGTCCACGAAGGGCTCCTCGAGTACGAGCTGGTGGACATCGAGCCCGGCGACTCCGGTGTCGGGCCCGGCGACGGAGGACCGAGGGCCACGGCCCTGGCGCTCACCCTGCTGCGATCGACGGGCATGCTCTCGCGCCTCGGAATGACCACCCGTCCCCTACCGGCAGGGCCGATGACGCCGATCGACGGCCCGCAGCTGATCGGCCCGGTCGAGGTGAACTACGCGCTGCAGGCCGGCGACCCGGATCCCTACCAGGTGGCCGACGAGGTGCTCGCCCCGTTGGCGGTCGTGGCCTCGTTCGGCGGCGGCCAGCGGCCCGACCGAGGATCGTCCCTCACCGTGCACGGTGCCGAGGTCTCGGCGGTCCGCAGGGAGGGGGGACTGCTCGAGGTGCGGGTCTTCAACCCGACATCGACCGCCGCCGCAGTGACGATACCGGGCCGGACCGGATGGCTGATCGACCTACGGGGCCGGCCCGTCTCCCCCTTCGAGGGGGGATTCGAGCTCCGGGCCCAGGGCATCGCCACCTTCCGTCTCGACCGGGACTGACCCGCCACCCTCGAGGTCGGGACGGGGCGTCCCCCACTTCCGTGGCCCGCCGGGCTGTCCGTCGTCGCCGGTGGCGGGGCGCGAGGCCCGCACCACCAGCTGCTCGCCCCGGTCCCGCAGCTCGTCGAGCTCGCGCAGCACCTCGCCCAGGCGTTCCCAGCGCACGTTCCGGCGTCGGTCGGCGCCGGGCTCGGTGCCGGCCCGAGAAAGCTTCCACACCTGGACCCTGCCGATGTTCTTCAGATTGCGGGTCCGCAAGGCCCGCGTGTCGAAGCCGCCCGTCCCCTCCTCCCCGAGCGCGGTGCGGAACTCGTCGGAGATGAGCACGGTCCCGGGGTTGGCCACTCCGACCAGCCGACTGGACAGGTTGACCACCGGGCCGTAGAAGTCGCCGTCCTGCACCAGCACCGGGCCGACGGCGAGGGCCACCCTCACGTCGGAGAGAAGCTCGTCCCCGGCGTAGGCCTCGGCCAGGCTGAGCCCGATCTCGGCCGCGCTGGTGGCGTTCGGGACCACGAACATCACTTCGTCCCCGATCATCTTGACCACCCGGCCACCCAGGGCCACGACGGTGTCATGGGCCAGCTCCTCGAACCGAGCCACCACCGAGGCCAGCTCCTCGTCACTCAGATGCTGGCTGAGCACGGTGAAGCCGACCATGTCGGCGAACCCCACCGCCATCACCGGGCTGATCCCCTCGTCGGAGCCACGGGCCCGCAGCAGCATGGCCCGCCGGATGGCCGCCTGCAGATGCCGGCGCCAGACGTACTCGAGCAGCCGGGCCATGGTCGGGAGCGACTCCCCCGCCCCCCGGGCGAAGCGGTCGGCATCGATGATGCTGTCACCGGACACCATCAGGACGGGGGTTGGGCCCGGTCCCGCCTGGGCCTCGGCGATGCGGGCCATGGCCGAGCCGATGACCCTGGCCATCTGCACCGCCGAGTCGGTGTCGACGACGCCGGTGGCCACCATGGACTGGAACAGCCGGACCGCTTCGATGTCCATCTCGGTGAAGGCGGGGTCGTCGTCCCCGACGTCGAGGAAGCCGAGTGCTCGCCAGAAGCGCCGGGCCACCTCGATCGGGATGTCCGTCGTCTCCGCCACCTGGGCCTGGGTGAGCCGGATGTCGGCCGGGACCAGCATCCGATCCACCATCAGCAGGTCGACAGCGTCGTCGGCCACCGCCCGGTCGATCTCCTCATCGCTGCATCCGAGCTCGAGCAGGACGGAGCGGACCCGACCCAACGCCTCGATCCGCCGCTGCGCCTCGCTGGTGCTCGTCTCCGACACGGCCACACCCTATGTCGGCGAACCGCTGTCGGATCCGCCGGCGAACCGCTGTCGAGAGCTGCGTGGAGGGCCGCGTACACTGTCGCCGTGGCTGCCGCCTCCCCCCGGCCGTCGCTGCCGGGCCATCCGCTCCGGTTCGGGCCCCGTGCGGTGCTCATTCCGGTCAAAGCCTTCGGCCAGGCCAAGCGGCGGCTGCATCTGGCTCTGGGCGATCCCGAGCGCGCCGCGCTGGCCCGGGCGATGGCGGACCGGGTCGTCAGCGCCGCCCACCCCCTGCCGGTGGCCGTGGTGTGTGACGACACCGAGGTGGCCGAGTGGGCACGCGCCCGAGGGGCGCTGGTGGTGTGGGAGCCGGGAAGGGGCCTGAACGGCGCGGTGCAGGCCGGCGTCGAGCACCTGACGGCCGGAGGGGTCATCCAGATCACGGTGGCCCACGCCGACCTGCCCCGGGCCTCCGAGCTTGCCCGGGTGGGCGACGCCCCCGGCATCACCATGGTGCCCGACCGTTATGGCAACGGGACCAATGTGATCGCCCTTCCCGCCGGTGCCGGCTTCCGGTTCTCCTACGGCCCGGGCTCCTTCGCCCGGCACCGGGCCGAGGCCGACCGCCTCGGTCTCCCCGTGCGGGTGCTCGACCGCCCCGACCTGGCCTGGGACATCGACGAGCCCGGTGACGTCGTCCCGGTGGCTGCGAGCCGCCCCGAACCCGGATGACGGCACGGTGACGGCCCGCGTGACCGCACCATGAACGCGGTCGAGGGCGGTGCGGGCCGACACCCGGTGGCCAGCGGGCTCCCGGTGGGCGACCTCCTGGGTCCCGAGCCGGTCACCTGTGATCTCCCGGTGCCCCCGGTGGTGTTGGCCGTGGGTGCCCATCCCGACGACATCGAGTTCGGATGCGGCGCCACGCTGGCCAAGTGGGCCGCGGCCGGTTCCGAACTCCACTACCTGATCCTCACCGATGGCTCCAAGGGCAGCTGGGACCCGGGTGCCGACCGGGCGCAACTCGTCGACGTCCGCAGAGCCGAGTGCCGGGCCGCTGCCGCCTTCGTCGATGGCGTGCCGGAGGGAGTCGCACTGTCCGCGGACCGGGTCTCGTTCCTCGAACGGGTCGACGGCGAGCTCGAGAACGGCGTCGACGAGCGGCGGGGATTGGCCCGAGCCATCCGCACGATCCGGCCGACCGTACTGCTCGGCCACGACCCGTGGCGGCGGTACCGGCTGCATCCCGATCACCGGGCCGCCGGCTTCATCACCGTGGACGGCCTGGTGGCGGCGCGCGACCCCCACTACTTCGTCGACCTCGGGCTCGACCCTCACCGACCGGAGTCCCTGCTGCTGTGGGAGGCGGACCTGCCCAACCACACAGAGGATGCCAGCGGATTCGAGGCGACCAAGATCGGCGCGCTGGTCTGCCATCAAAGCCAACTCGAGTCGAGCATGGGCATCACCACGACGACGGCAACCGGCAGCCCGTCGGGAGCCCAGCGTGCCGAGTTCGCATCGAAGGTGCGCCGTCAGCTGACGGACCACGGTTCGATCTCCGGCCGACCGTCGGCCGAAGCCTTCCGCCTGATGACCGGTCTCTGAGCTGGCGACCGGTCTCCGAGCTGGCGGCCGAGCTCACTGAGTTGACCCTGAGCTGGTGACCGAAACGCGTCAGCAGGGGCCCGTAGGCCCCCGCTGACGCTCTCGTAGGGCGGGCACCAGGGGTGCTTCGCCCTCGTCAACTACCGCCGGCGGGCCGGCCGCTTGGCTGCCTTGCGTGCCGGAGCCCGCTTGGCCGTGCGCTTGGCGGCGGTCTTCTTCGCCGCCGTCTTGCGGGCTGCAGGGCGCTTCTTCGCTGTCCGCTTGACTGCCTTGCGGACCGCGGTCCGGCGCTTGGCTACCGTCCGCTTGACCGCCTTGCGGGCCGTAGCCCGCTTCTTCGCTGTCCGCTTGACCGCCTTGCGGGCCGGAGCCCGCTTGGCCGTGCGCTTGGCGGCGGTCTTCTTCGCTGCAGTTTTACGGGCCGGAGCCTTGCGGGCCGGAGCCTTCTTCACCGCCTTTTTGGCTGTCGACTTACGGGCCGCTGTCTTCTTGGCCGGAGCCTTGCGGACCGTCCTCTTGGCTGCTGCCTTCTTCACTGCCATTGATACTCCCTCCTTAGGGTTCAACGCCGATTTGAACGCCGAACCGGTGGCGAACCGGACACCTTTCGACGCCGGGATAGGTACCGCTGCTCCAGTCCGTGGATTCCGACCCACACGGGGGCCACGAGCGGTCGGGTTGAATGTGCCGAAACCGACCACCGTGACCTTCCGTCCAGATCGAACCTCGGTGACGATCGTGTCGAACAACAGGTCAACGACATCTTCAACGTTGCGACGAGACGAAACTGCCGCCTCGGTCACAGCATTGACGAGTTGTGACTTGTTCACGATCACCTCCTCAGCGATACGTAACCCATACCAGCAAAATGGGTTTTTGCGGCCAGGTCAAGGACCATCGCACGCGACGCGCCCGTACATGGTCCTTGAGCGAGCGACCGATCCGGGCCACCCGACCGTCGCGGCGGACGTGACTGACACGCGCGCAGACGCGGCCATGGACAGAAAACCGTTTGTTTGAAAGGATTATTCGGTACGGCAGTCCGCTCGCCGTACTCGCGGGATGGGACATCCGCCACCACCGATCGACGTGACAGCAACCGCAGGCGGCGAATATCCCATGCCGAAATATTTTCCGTCGAACTCCCCACATCTGCTCACTTCGCAGCATCGCGCCGCGTTGGCCGCGTCTGCAGAGGCGGGGCACGGCGCATATCTGGGACACGGTGAAGACGGCTGGCGCTTCGTCAGACCCGAGCACTCGGTGATGGTCCTCGGTCCCCCGCGATCGGGAAAGACGACCTCCCTCATCATTCCGAACGTGTTGGCGAGCGGTGGGCCGGTGGTGTCCACCTCCACCAAGCCCGACGTGATGGATGCCACCTCGTCGGTGCGTTCGGCGCTGGGCGACTGCTGGTTGTTCGATCCGACCGGATCGGTCGAGGCAACCGGACCGGTCCGCCCCCTCCGATGGTCACCGCTGCAGTCGTGCATCACGTGGGTCGGCGCGCTCTCCATGTCCCGGTCGCTGGTCGAGGTGGGCACGGCATCGGCCAATCGGGGGGCGACACGGGTCGACGGGTCGCACTGGAGCGAGCGGGCCCAGGCGCTGCTGGCCCCGCTGCTCCATGCCGCCGCGCTCGAGGGATCGACCATGCGCACCGTCCTGACCTGGGTCGATCGCCACCAGGCCCTGCCCGCCCAGCAGATCCTGGCCGGGGAGCCGGGCCGCACCACCGAGCTGGCCCGGAACCTCCTCGACGGAATCGTGGCCACCGACCAACGGGAACTGAGCGGGATCTGGTCCACGGCGTCCGGGGCGCTGACCGGCTTTCGCTCGGACCAGGCCCTGGAGGCCACCTCCGACCCCGATTTCGACCCGGCCCGCTTCGTGCGCTCGTCCGACACCATCTACATCGCCGCTCCCGCCCACCGCCAGATCCTGGTCTCCCCCCTGGTGGTCGGCCTGATCGAGGACATCCGCCAGGCGAGCTACGCACGCTCCGCGGCCGACGCCCACCCCGGACGGCGGTCGGGACCCCCTGTCCTTTTGGCCCTCGACGAGGTGGCCAACATCGCCCCCATCCCCGATCTGCCGTCCATGGTCAGTGAAGGAGGGGGGCAGGGCCTGGTCACGCTGGCCTGCTTCCAGGATCTCTCGCAGGCCCGGAACCGGTGGCCGGACCAGTCGGAGGGATTCCCCTCGCTCTTCGGCACCACGGTGGTCCTTCCCGGCATCGGGGACGTGAAGACCCTCGAGGGGCTGTCCACACTGGCCGGTGACGAGGAGATACCGACCCGGACCGTCTCCGCGGGGCGCACCCTGACCGACCGGCCGATGGTCGACCTGGTCACCGGCGGCCGGCCTCAGTTCGGCGAGAGCGTGTCGACGCAGTGGCGCAGGAGGTTGCCCGCCGATGTGATCGCCCGGGGGACGCCCGGTTATGCGCTGGCCTTCGACGAGCGCAGCCATGCGGGCTGGATCCCGCTGGCGCCTTCCCACCTGGCCGAACCCTGGCGGACGCTGCGCCATCAGCCCACCCTCGACCGGCAACGCCACCGGACGGTCGACCGGCCCGTCGACCGGGCGTTCGGCATCGGGCGCTGACCGGCGGCTCAGCGCCCGAGCTCCCAGGACTCCACCCGCACCCGCCCGGGGACGGGCGTGACCCTGCCGCGGTGGTCCGGGAGGAGCAGCCGGCCGCGGTCGACCGCGTCGGCGCCGAGGTCCGCCGACCTGACCCCACCCGGCGCGGGACCGCTGATGAGCTCGGCGGACAGCCGGTCCACGGCCCGGGCCACCGCGTTCGCATCCCAGCGCGCCTCGCCCGGGGGCGACCCACGGCCGACGCCTGCGGACGCCCCGCGGTGGCCGTCGACGCGATCGGAGCCGATCGCTGGGCCGGAGGCCTCGCCGATGCGGTCGGCGACCGACTCGACGACACGGGCCGACGTCCCCGAAACCGACGCGTCGGCGACGGCCGCCACCAGATGGCGGCGGCCCAGGGTATGGCGGTGACCGGCGAGGGTGCCCAGCCGGGAGCGGACCCGCTCCGCATCGATCTCGTTCCCGGCCCGGCGGGCCCGCCCCGGACCGACCACCCGGGTCAGGTCGCCGAGGTCGAATCCGAAGTCGGCGGCCCGTTCGCGCCACTCGGCCATCAGCGAATCGACCGTGCGGTGGTGGTCCTTGTCCGGGCGGGTGGCGTGGAACGCGACCTTCGACCGGGCTGGACCCCCCGACCGGGATGGCCCCGGTGACCACCCGACCCGTCGCGCCTCGTATTCGTCGATGGCCGCCGACCGCTGCGAAAACAGGCGGCGCAACGTCGGGGCGACCCCCACCACGTCGCCCAGGCCGCTGGCCGGCACCTCCCAGGTGGCGCCGATCCGGTCACCGAGCTCCAGCCGCAGGCGGGCGTGGTAGACGGCCTGGGCGGCGCGGGCGTGGGCGAAGACCCTCCGGCTGTCGACCGCCGACCACACCCCGTCGACCCCCTGGGCCACGTTGGCGGTCACCGCATGGGTGTGGAGGTGCGGATCCAGGGTGCGGCTGGTCCGATGGAGGAAGTGCCCGGCCACCGCGCCGGTGGAGGCGAGGAGTGCCACCTGACCGTTCCGGGTGCGGCGCACCCCCACCGCGCACCGCCCGAGGTAGTCGGTTGCCTCGTCCACGGCGGACCGGTGCCCGGCGCCGACCTCGGCGGCGATCTCCGGGGGGGCCAGCAGGTGCAGGAGGCTCACCGACTTGGGGGCGGCGAACACCAGGTCGTAGCCCGCCACCCGCCCGGCCGCCGCATCGGTGCCCGGGTGTCGGCTGAGCGGCCGGCCCGACCGGGGGTCGCGCCCGTCGAGCACCTCGGCGAAGGCCCCGGCCTCCACCCGGCCCCGCAGGCCGAGGGCGTCCGACCCGGTGCCCGACCATCTCCCCGGGTCCTCCCCCGGCACCAGGGTTCCCTCGGCCCGGCCGGGGGCCAGATCGTTCACGTAGTAGTGATGGCCGCCCTGGTGGACGACATGAATCCTGAGCACGACCCGGGACCTCCACCCCGGACCCTACCGATTCAACACTTTTCAATCAATACCATTGTTTTCTATGTTATTTCGGATCATCTCCGTCCCGATAGCGTCGCAGGATCCGGGTGGCGGCCGCCGCGGCCAGGGATCGGTACTCGGGCGGGTCGAGCACTCGGGCGTCGGGGCCCAGCCGGAGGAGCAGGCGCTCGAGCCAGGCGTCCCCGCCGACGAAGACCTCGATCTCGACCCGACCGTCGGCCGGGACCGGCGGGCCGGTGGCGGGGAGGGACTCGACCAACCAGGCCATCGCCGGGTCCACCGAGAGGCGCACGCGGGTGGACTCCGGGCCGGGGACGAAAGGCTCGAATCCGGGAGGGCCGGCTCCGGGCGGGCCGTCCGGTGCCGGCCCGGCCCCCTCGCTCCCGGTGCCCCCGGGGACGTGGTCCCCGCCGGCCACCTCGGCCACTTCTGCCGTGCCGATCCGGTCCACCCGGAAACGGCGCAGGTCGCCGGCCCGGCCGCACCAGGCGTCCACGTACCAGTGGCCGTCGGAGGCGAAGAGCCGGCGGGGCGCGATCTCCCGTTCGGTCACCCGGTCGGTCGAGGCCGAGTAGTAGGAGATGGAGAGGTGCCCCCCGGAGCCGACGGCGTCGCGCACCAGGGGCAGCCACTCCGGGGCGTCGAGCTCAACCCCGATCTCCTCCCCCCCGAGGGCCCGGTCGAGCTTGTCCAGGGCACCGGAGAGCGCACCGCTCTCGTCGCTCCCCGACACGGCCAGTAGCGCACGGGCCGAGGCGGCCAGGGCGAACCCTTCCGACGGGCTCAGTCGCCGGGGTCGGGCCAGGGCGGTGCCGACCCGGGTCGACACCGAGCTGTCGGTGACCACGATCTCCATGAGCTGGTCGGGGGTGTAGGGCGGGACGCCACAGCAGGCGGCCATCTCCAGCTCGGTGACCAGGGCCTCGGGGGTCAGGTCGAAGCGGCCGGCCACCTCCTCGATCGGGGCCTCGCCCACCTGGGCCAGCCAGGCCAGGATGGCCAGCAGGCGGCGGAGCCGGGCGGCGGTGTCCACCACCGCGGTCACCCGGCCCTCCCGTCTCGGGCCCCGCTGGCGACCAGCCGATCGGCCATCGCCCGGCGCACCTCCCCGGGGCCCAGGATCTCGGCGTGGTCCAGCATCTCCAGGACCCAGAGGATCAGCCCGTCCACGTCGGTCACCGACAGCCGCACCACCACGGCGCCGTCTGCCCGGCGCTCCACCACTGCCTGGCCGCCCAGCTGGGCGACCACCCGGCCCGACTCCGCCCCGTCGACGAGCACGTCGACCTCGATCTCCTCGCCGGCACCGAACTGCCACGGGTCGCGCCCGAAGGCCGAGTCGATGTCGAAGCCCGGCGGCACCCGGGCCGAGCCCGGATCGCCGAGGGCCGGCATCCCGTCGACCCGGTCGACCCGGAAGGTCCGGGCCTCGTCCCTGTCGCGGTCGAACCCGACCAGGTACCAGTGGCCGGCCCGGAACCGCAGGCCGGCCGGGTCGACACGGCGCGGCTCCCCCCGGTAGTCGAACTCGACGAAGGAGCGGCGGCGGATGGCGTCGAACAGGACGGGCAGGGCGGGCAGCCCGTCCACCGAGCGCAGGTCCACCAGCGGTACGGCGCCGGCCCGGGTCGTCGACCCCCCGCCGGCGCCCAGCTTCTCGAGGGCATCCCGGCCGATAGGCTCGCCCAGGTGGACTCCGGCGACGGCCAGGTTCAAGGCGGCCTGCTCCTCGGGGTCGAGGCCGAGGTCGGGGAGGTAGTAGGCGTCGGGCTCGACGCGGTACCCGAGTTGCTCCTCGCCGCCGATGGGCACCACCAGCACCGGGACCCCCTCGTCGCGGAGGAGCCGCTTGTCCCGCTCGAAGGCCTGGCGGCGGGCGCCGTGGGCGTCGGGGTAGCCCGGCACCCGGTCGGCGATCTCGCGCAGGCTCAGCGGGCGCGGCGTGTCGAGCAGCACCAGCAGCAGGTCGGTCACCCGTTCGAGCCGGTCGAGTCGTGGCATCCGGGTCAATCTAGAACCCGGAGGGCGGGCAGCTGATCGTGGGAGCGACGACCAGCCCCTTCGGGTGGGATCCGCACGCCGCCGTCTGGGCGGTGCTCGCTCTGGGGACGCTCGCCGTCGTCGCCGGGCACCGGCGCCTGATGGGCCGGGCCGAGCGCCCGATCCCCTGGACGCGGCGACAGATAGCCCTCTACGGGGGCGCCTGTGCCACGACCGTGGTGGCCATGACCTGGCCGCTGGCCGACCTCGCCGCCCACTGGTCGCTCACCGCCCTGGTCACCCAGCGGCTGATCCTGGTGCTGGCGGTGGCGCCGCTGCTGCTGCTCGGGCTCCCCTACGACCTCCTCCAGTGGCTCACCCGCCCGGCGGTCGTCGACGCGGTGCTGACCCGCCTGCAGCGGCCCCCTTTGGCCATCGTCGCGGTGACCGTGGTCCTGGTGGGGTCGATGACCCCGGCCCTGGTCCGGCTGCAGTCGACGTCGGCGGTGGCCCGGGGACTCCTCGCCGCGCTGATCGTGGTGGCCGGCGTGGTGCTCTGGGTCCCGGTGCTCGGCCGGATCCCGGGCATCCTCCGCCTGAAGCCGGTGGTCCGCTTCGGCTACCTGGTGGTCCAGGCGGTGGTCCCCGCCTTCCTGTCGTTCATCTACATCTTCGCCGTACACCCCCTCTACCCGGCGTTCGGCCGGTCCCACGCCGCCATCGGGCTCCGGCCGCTCAACGACCAGCAGATGGCCGGGTTCGTCTCGAAACTGACCATGTTGTTGGTCCTGCTGTCGGTCGGCGGCGTGGTGCTCGCCCACGCCTCCACCACCGATGACGAGCTCGGCCCCCACGACCCGCTGGTGTGGGCCGACGTCGAGCGACAGTTCGAACGGGCCGACCGCCGCGGCCCGAAGAAGTCGGATCGGTCGGAGGCGACCACGGGCGCAGAGGGGTCGGGGTCGGGGTCGGGG
>DATKRZ010000112.1:0-2405 GCA_035531955.1 Acidimicrobiales bacterium
GTCCTTGAAGATGTGGCCGTTCTCGTAGATCCGGGTGAGGAACCGCCGGACGGCCTCATGGTGCCTCGGCTCGGTGGTTCGGATGAAGTCGTCGTTGGAGATCCCGAGGCCGGCCCAGGCGGCGGCGAACCGGGGGGCCAGTCGGTCCGCCCACTCGAGGGGGGCGAGCCCCCGGTCCTCGGCGGTGCGGGCCACTTTCTGGCCGTGCTCGTCGGTGCCGGTCAGAAAGAACACATCGTCGCCGACCAGCCGGTGCCAGCGGGCCAGGGCGTCGGCGTTGACCGTGGTGTAGGCGTGGCCCACGTGGGGCGCGTCCTTCACGTAGTAGATGGGGGTGGTGATGTAGTAGCGGGGCACTGTCCCGGTAGCGTACCGACCTGGCCGAACCCGACGGTCGGCGGACCCGGCGTCGTCGCCGGGCGATGACGGGGGCGAGGCGAACTGGTAGGTTCGCCTGGTGCCCGGAGCGCTTCCCGACGCTGACATCGTCCGGCTCCGGCGTGGCGCATTCTGCCTCTCCATCGACCTCGAGCTGCTGTGGGGCGTGTGGGACAACGCCACCTCCTCGGACGCCCGGGCCTGCGCGGCACTCGAGCGGGAGATCGTCCGGCGGCTGCTGGGGTTGTTCCGGAAGCATGAGCTGCCGGTGACCTGGGCTTTCGTCGGCCGGCTGCTCGATGACAGCCACGGCTTCGACGGCCTCAGGGGGGAACGTCTCTGCTGGTACGCGCCCGACCTGATCGACGCCATCCGGGACGATCCGGTGGACCACGAGATCGCCACCCACAGCTACGGCCACATCTACTTCGGCGAGTCCTCCGCCGAGGCGGTGCGGGACGACCTGACCCGGGCCCGAGCGGTGCACGAGTCCCACGGACTCCCGTTCCGGTCCCTCGTGTTCCCCCGCAACCAGGTGGACCACCTCGACATCGTCGCCCAGGCCGGGATCGAGGTGTTCCGGAGTGTGGACGCGGGCGTCCTCGAAGCGGTGAGCCGCCGGGCACCCCGCCTGCGGCCACTGGTCAACCTGGCGGACAAGGCCCTGCCCGTCGCCCCCCCCATGGTGCAGCCGGTCCGGCGCGACCACGGCCTGATCGAGCTCCCGTCCTCGCTGCTGTTGATCGGGCGCAACGGGCTGCGCCGGGTCGTCACACCGGCCGCCCTCCGGGCCAAGCTGCGGGCCGGGCTGGCCCGGGCGGTCGAGACCGGTGAGCTGTTCCACCTGTGGTTCCACCCCTCCAACTTCTACACGAGCATGCAGAGCCAGCTGGAGGTGCTCGACGCGGCCCTGGGCGAGGCGGCCGAGCTGCGTCGTCAGGGCCAGCTGGACGTCCTGCCCATGTGCGCCTTCGGCTCGGCGGCCGTACCTGTCTCCTGACCGGCCGGCCGGCGCCGATTACCTCATCCGCCGGCCGGCCCCCGCCGACCGGCCCGGCCTGGCCGGGTTGGCGGCGGCCCTGTGGGGACCCGCCGAGTCGGAGCGGTTCTCCCGCCGCTGGTGGTGGAACGACGACGAGCCCCACTGCTGGATCGCCGAGCACGCGTCCACCGGGGAGGTGGCCGCAGTCTGCGCCCAGCGGCGCACACGCTTCCTCATCGGCGGCCGGGCCGAGCCGGCGACCACGGTCAGCGACTGGTACGTGGCCCCCGGTCACACCGGGGCCGGGTTGGGCCGGGCGCTGGTCCGCCGGGGCGAGGAGACCTCGAGCTTCATGTACACGAGCGCCATCTCGGAATCGGCCGCCGCCGGGTTCGAGCGGCTGGGTTGGGTCGGTGACCGCCGCTTCCCGATGTCCGCCGGCCTGGTCCCCCTGGCCGGGGCCCTCGCCGGACGTCCGGCGGCCGGGATGGACATCGAGCACCGCTTCGTCTCCGCCGGCGACAGTGGCGACCTGGCGCCGATCGACGAGATCTGGGGGCAATTGGTGTGGCCGGCGGCGGCGATGATGGTGCGCGACGCAGCCCACGTGGGCAGCCACCTGTCGCTTGCGGGCGGCCGTCGCTACTCGCTGCTGGTGGCCCTACGCCGCCGACATCCGGTCGGCTACCTCCTCTTCCGCACCCTTCCCCCCGGTTCGCTGCGCGCCTTCGGCCCGGTCCGGGTGG
The DNA here is from genome assembly GCA_035531955.1 of Acidimicrobiales bacterium. GTDB lineage: Bacteria > Actinomycetota > Acidimicrobiia > Acidimicrobiales > RAAP-2 > Bog-756. Next base: position 2,107 of record DATKRZ010000112.1, read on the forward strand.
GAGTGGTCTCGGACTACCTGGTGGGCGAAGCCGACGTCGATGCGCTGGCGTCCCTGATCGGGGAGGCGTGCCGCAGATGGCTGGCCGAACGGGTCATGGTGATGATGACCCTGAGCGCCGCCGACGGGCACCGGCGGGCCCTCTCCCGTCTGGGCCTCCTCCGGCCGGTGACCGTGGGCGGCCGCCTACTCGGCGCCCGAATGACCAACCGGTCCATGCACCAGCCCGCGCCTGGGGCGGAGGGGAGCTGGCACCTGACCCTCGCCGACAACGACACGGACCTCATCCTCGGGGCGCCG
>DATKRZ010000113.1:0-6741 GCA_035531955.1 Acidimicrobiales bacterium
GCGAAGCCCGTCGTCGCCTGAGCGGCGCCGTCGATGACCGCTTTGACCAGGCCGTCGGCGACGTCGATGGTCGGGTAGACCGAGAACCACTCCGCCGGCGACCCGCCCAACCCCGAGTAGGGGACCTGGTTCCACTGGCCGAACTTGAAGGGCTGGAGCGCTTGGCACTGAGGGGTGTTGAGGTTGGTGGTATTGCACAGGACCAGGTTGGGATTGGTCTGGATGACGTACTCGTACTCGTTGAGGCCCGCTTCGACCGCCCGGTAGGCGTAGTGCTGGGCCAGGTTGTTCTGCACGATGGGAAAGTTCTGCAAGGTGGTGGTGACGAAGATGGAGGTGCCAAGGACCATGATGAGGACGATCCCGAGCACCAATGCGATCGCCGACTGGCCCTGGTCGTCGCGGTGCGGCACCGGTCCTGAGCGCCGACGGTTCCGTCGAGAGGCGTTGGCTGCATGCATGGTCGGTCGTCCCATCGTCACCCCACGAAGCTCGAGTACAGCGGCGAGAGCGTGCTGATCTGTGTCTGGTAGGAGGCGGGGAACCCGTTGGCCGTCTGGGCCTCGATGTCCAGGGTGAGGGTCTGGATGGTGGCGACCGGGCACGAGGCGGCCGTACAGGACGTGGCCCCGAAGTTGGTCACCCACGACGAACCGGCCGCCGTCGAGTAGGGAACGGGCGAGGTGCTGGTGCCCAGGGTGTACTGGAAGACCGGCGACGTCGCGGTCGGGGAGCCGTTGGTCAGGTTGGTGATCTGGAGCACCCTCCTGGTGGCTGACGCCGCGTACTGGCACCGGGTGGCAGAGGTGTAGGGCGACACGAAGTTGGGGTTGGTCGAAGACCCCGGACACGTGTGGGCGGTGGGATCCTGCACGGTCATGGTGAGTGTGTAGGTCCCGGCCGGGGTGGTGTTGGCGGTGGTGGTGGCCGTGACCAGGGACGGCCCGTTGGCGTTCCCCTGGTTGCTGGTGAACTGGATGCAGTTCGGACCCAGGTAGAAGTTGGTGGTGGGGCAGGCCGACGTGCCACCCGGACCGGTCGGGCTCACTGCGGGCACCGGTTGGCCGCCATTCGAAGGTGCCGGCTCCACGATGGTCCGGAAGAACTGCTCGATGGCCGTGGATGCCGGGAGCACCTGGGTGAACGCCGAGTACGAGTTCTGGACCTTGGAGGAATTGCCGTAGAAGTTGTTGATCATGGTGGCGGTGAAGGTCATCAGGATCATAAAGACCCCCATGGCCACCAGCACCTCCACCAGGGTCATGCCCTCGTCGGAGTAGCCGCGGCTCCGCCGCCACCGGGCACGATAGCGGCCGACGCCGGATGCGGTCATGGCCCGGGTCATGGCACCAGGGGCACGGCGAGCGGGTAGGGATACGACACGCCGGTCGAGTTGTCCAGCACCCCGGTAGGGGACATGGTGATATCGGCGGTCGAGGTCTGGGCACCGGAGGTCACCGTCAGGGTGTACGTGAGCGGCGTCGTGTTTCCGAGGAGCAGAGCTGTCTCGGACAGGCCGTCTCCCTGACTGGCCGGGAGGTTGAACACGTCCGGGGCGCAGCCGCTGGCGGTCACGGTTGCTGTCACGCTGGCACCGGCAATGGGCTGACCGTTGGCATCGACGACCCGCACGGCCAGGTAGGAGAGGGGAACGGTCACCGCCGCGTTCTGGGCCGAGGTGACCAGCGTCGAGGAGAGCAGGGAGGCCACCGGCTGGTCATCGGTGGTGCAGTCCCCGGCCCACGCCGAGTAGGTGGCGCCGGTGGCCCCGACGAAGGGGAAGAGGTTGGGGATCACCGATGCGTTGGCGGCACCCGGTGTGGTATATGGGGTGGCGATCAACGTCCCGGCCACGCTCTGCGAGTAGGCCAGGGGCAGCCCCGAAGCGGTGAGACCGGTGCCGGTCAGGTCATCGATGCCGGCCGGCGACGTCCCAGAGGCCTGGGTCCAGGTGGCGCCACCCGTGGTGGTGGTGAAGGCCACCGGTCCGGTCGGCGTCTCGCCGGACACGAGGCAGTTGGAGGTCGTGGCGCACGCCGCCCCCGAGGCGAACGAGGCCGCGATGGGAAGGGTCTGACTGGTCCAGGTCGTCCCACCGTCGGCGGACACGTCGACCACCGCCCCGGTCGTGCTGGACCCGCTGAACATGCACTGGGTGCTCGACGAGCAGATCAGCGAGGTGATGGCGCCGATATTCGCCGGAAAGCCCGCGGGCACGGCCCAGATGACGCCGCCGTCCGACGACACGGCCACCCCGGCCGTCGTGGTTGATCCCGACACGGCCTCGATCGAGGCCAGGCAGGTGGTTGCCTGGGTGCACCACAGAGACCCGATCGAGACGCCGGCGGGCACTGCGGACGTGGGGAGGCTCCAGGTGACACCGTTCGTGGTGGTCGACAGGAGCGACTGGGTGGTGCCAGTCGTGACGGCCGCCGTGCACATGGACGTGGCGCCGGGCGAGCACGAGACCGAGCTGATGGCGGTGACCGGGCCCGGCACCGTCTGGGCTGCCCACGCCGGGCCGCTCCCCGAGAGGATCACCCCGACCCGGGACGTTCCGCTGGTCCCGGTCCCCACGGCGTAGCACTGGGTGGCACTCGAGCACGCCGAGCCGGAGAGGGAGACGACGGTCGTTCCCGTCACCGCCGGGAGCACGTTGGTGGCGACGCTGCCGTCGGTGCTCAAGAGCACGCCCGACGCTCCACCGTTGTCCCCGGTCACGACACAGGTGGTGCTGGTGGCCGTACAGGTCACGCCGGTCAACGCGGTGGAGGAGACCCCGGCGGGAACGGGGATCGGGGTGAGGGTCCCGCCGGTCAGGCCGAACATGACGCCGATCGAGCCGGCCCCTCCGGCTCCGGGACCGAACCCGGTGATCACGCAGGTGCCACTGGTGAGGCAGGCGATTCCGGTCACCCCGGTGATCACACCGGCAGGGAAGGGAAGCGACGACCACGACCCGTTGTCATCGGCCAGGACCAGTGCTCCCTGGGTCTCCCGGCCCCAGGTGTAGCACGTGGTAGTCGTGGGACAGACCACACCGTCGGCCAGGCTGGTCTGGGAGGCATAGCTGACGTCGATGGCCCCCCCCTGGTCGTAGGCGACCGTGTAGTTCCCGGTCGCTTCAGCCGGCACGCTGACGTTCAAGGTGGTGGAGGTGTTCTCCCCGGAGTCGACGTAGCTGTAGGGGCTGGAGGTGGGCGAGCTGAGGGTGAGCCTGTAGGACCCGGAGTTGGCGGCGAGGAAGACGCACCCGCCGTTGGGGACGGTGGTCGGGGGGGTGCCGATGCCCGGGGAGGGGGTGATGGCGACGCTGATGGGAGCGGCCGGGGGGGTGTAGGACTGACCCACGCCGGCGGCGTTGTTGACCTGCACCGCCAAGAACCCGTCGGTCGGGGACAGGAGGCCGTAGGGCGGGTTCACCACCGTCGACTCCTGGACGTTGGAGTTCTGTCCCCAGGTCACCGCGGCCAGCACGTTGATGATCTGCGGAACGCTGCCCACGTTGCAGAGGTCGCCGCTGACGCCGGTCTGGCCCCACTGCATGGTGATGTTGGCGGTGAAGTTGGTCCCGCCGACGGTGGTGGTGGCGGTCTTGACCACGCTGCCGTTCGGGATGGGGAACGAACCGCCGCTGAGGGCCAGATTGTCGTAGTAGGCGAGCCAGTGCTCGGCGACGCCGACGGCGGCGATCCGGTTACGGGCCTCGGACGACTGCTGGAAGATGGACGTGACCACGTAGCCCAGGGGGAGCATGACGATGGAGAGGATCACCAGCGCCACCATCACCTCGATCAGAGTGAAGGCCTGGTCGCCACGTCCACGGCGCGGAGGATGTTCGAGATCGCGGCGATGTCGTCGAAGAGGGCCCACAGACCGCTTATATCGGCCTCTTCCTGCACTTTCTATAGCGAAACTGACAATATATTTCGGTTCCTCCCGCGCTGGCGCTCCCCGCGTCGATGATCGGCCCGGGACCGGTCCGGTTCCGGCCGGTCGCGACCCTCACGGGCGCGGTGCCGCCACCGGGCTCCCCCGGCACGGGTGGAACAGGTGGATCCAAGCCCCGGACCAGGGCTGACGAGATGCCCAGGCGTTGCCGGCCGGGTCCTGCCGGGAGGCCCGCGGGCCGTCGGCCCTCAGTAGGACTTGGGCAGTCCCAACGAGTGCTGGGCCACGAAGTTGAGGATCATCTCGCGGCTGACCGGGGCTATCCGGAGCAGACGGGCCATGCCCCACAGGTCGGCCAGGCCGAATTCGGTGGACATCCCGTTCCCCCCGTGGGTCTGGATGGCCTGATCGAGCGCGGCCAGGGTGGCCTCGGCGGCGGCGTACTTGGCCATGTTGGCGGCCTCCCCGGCGGCGGCCGTCTCGCCGGCGTGGTCGCACAGCCAGGACGCCTTCTCGGTCATCAGCCGGGCCAGTTCCACCTCGATCTTGGCCTTGGCCAGCGGGTGGGAGATCCCCTGGTGCCGGCCGATGGGGGTGCCCCACACCTCGCGGCCCCGGGCGTACTCCGCCGCCTTGCCCAGGGCGTAGCGGGCGATGCCGTTGGCGGTGGCCGCCGACAGGATGCGCTCGGGGTTGAGCCCGAAGAACACCTGGCGCAGGCCCTCCCCCTCGTCGCCGATCAGCCGGTCGGCATCGACCTGCACATTGTCGAAGAACAGGGTGAACTGCTTCTCCGGCGCGGTGATCTCCACCGGCAGCACCTGCTTGTCCAGTCCCGGGGTGTCGGTGTCCACCACGAACAGCGACAGCTGCCCGCGGCCGGTGTCGGGGTCCACGCCGGACCGGGTCACCACCAGCATGGCCTCGCACTCGTCGACGCCGGAGATGTAGTACTTCGACCCGTTGAGCCGGTAGATGTCCCCGTCCTTGGTGGCGGTCAGCGAGAGGTTGTGGGAGTTCGAGCCGGCATCGGGCTCGGTGATGGCGAAGGCCATCTTGAGCTCGCCGGTGGCGAAGCGGGGGAGCCACCGCTGCTTTTGCGCCTCGGTCCCGAACCTGGCCAGGATGGTGGCGCAGATGGCCGGCGACACCACGATGACCAGCAGCGGGCACCCGGCGGCGGCCAGCTCCTCGGCCACCGCCGCCAGCTCGGTGATCCCGCCGCCCCCGCCGCCGTACTCCTCGGGCACGTTGACCCCCAGGAAGCCCGGCTCGGCCACCGCCCTCCACAACTCGTCGGTGCGCTCGTCGGCGTGGGCCTTCCTGACGTAGTAGTCGTGGCCGAATTTGGAGGCGATGGCACCGACCGCCTCGCGCAGCATCTGCTGCTCCTCGGATTCGATGAAGTCCATGGCGCTACTCCTCTGGGTGATCCGCCAACAGGCCGACCGGGATGTCTACCACTCTGCACCGAAGGTACTCGCCCAGGCCCTTGGCCTGGGGATCGGGGCGGGTGGAGGAGGCGACCCCCTCGCCCAGCAGGCCCACCACCACGAAGTTGAGGGCGCTCAGGTTGGCCAACCGGTAGCGCCGCACCTCGAGGTCGTGGGCCTCGGGCAACAGGGCACGGAACTCCTCGATGGTGAGGAAGGCATCGAGCCAGGCCCACGCCCCGTCGGAGCGCGCCCACAGCCCCACATTGGCGTTGCCGCCCTTGTCCCCGGACCGGGCCCCGATGAGGGTGCCGAGGGGGAGGCGCCGGGTCGGCACCCCCTCGCCGACGCCCGGTGGTGGGGGTTGTGGGTCGGGCACCAGGGCGGGGGCGACGACGGCGTCGGGGGCGAGGGCGAGGTCCGGGGTGGCGTCGACGATCCCACCCTCGCCTCGGCCCCGGTTGGCGAGGTGGGGCACTTCCACCCGCCGGCCGTCGGCGTGGACCACCAGGGGCACCACCAGCCCGGCCGGGACCAGCGCCGGCCAGTACACGCCGTAGGCGCTCCCGGCCGTGGGCGGCCCGGTGAGGTGGAGGCCGGGGTAGCCGGCCAGGGCCAGCTCGGTGGCCGCGTCGGAGAAGCTCCGGCCCACCCGGTCGGCATCGGCGTCCTTGACCGTGATCCGGAGCTGGGCGGTGGCCTCGGCGTTGACCGGCGGGTCGGCCTTGTCGGAGCGGATGAGCCGGGCGTCGAACTCGGCGAACCGGTCGGCCCCGCCCAGGGCTGCCTCCAGGGACCGGAGGGTCAGCGCCGCCTTCGCCTCGATGTCCAGCCCGGTGAGCACGAAGGTCATCGAGTTGCGCCAGCCGCCCAACAGGTTGAGGCAGACCTTGACGTCCTCGGGGGCGGGGAGCCCGCGGGCCCCCGAGATCCGCACCCGGTCCGGGCCCTCCTGTCCGACGGCGATGGTGTCGAATCGGGCCACCACGTCGGTGTTGGGGTAGTGGGGGCCGGCGATCTCGTAGAGCAGCTGCGCGGTCACCGTGCCGACCGACACCTCGCCACCGGTGCCCTCGTGCTTGGTGATCACCGACGAACCGTCGTCGGCCACCTCGGCGATGGGGAATCCCGGGTGGTCGACGCCGTCGACCTCGGTGAAGAAGGCGTAGTTGCCCCCCGTTGTCTGCGGGCCGCACTCGATCACGTGCCCGGCCACCACCGCCCCGGCCAGGCGGTCCCAGTCGGTCGCCGACCACCGGTGGTGCCAGGCCGCCGGCCCCACCACCAACGATGCGTCGGTGACCCGCGGGCAGATGACCACGTCGGCGCCACCGGACAGCGCCTCGGCGATGGGCCACCCCCCGAGGTAGGCGTTGGCCGAGACCACCTGGCCCGGGGCGTCGGAGAGCGGCCGTCC
>DATKRZ010000114.1:0-27911 GCA_035531955.1 Acidimicrobiales bacterium
CATCGTGGGGCGGCGCTCGGCCCGGGGGCTGCGTCACCCCACCCGTCGGCACCTCCGCCGACCTCTGATGGACTGAGAATTCTCAACGAGCGCCTGGCCCGTGGCGACATCGATGAGGAGGAGTACACCCGTCGACGATCCCTGATCGAGGGAACCGGGTGACTGCTCACGCCGATCACAAGGGCCTGATCACCGCTACCGCGGTCGCGGGCTTGGCCCTCGTCGTCGGAACAGCCGCCGTCATCGTCATCGGAACGGGCAGTACGGCACCGATGAACGGCGCCTACGGCACCATCTCATGCGCCGCACCAACGCTGTCCGGCGCCACCGTCCACGTCCAGGTCACCGACGCCGGCGACATGATGATGGGCCAGACACCCATGAGGGCCAGTCTTGTGGCCACCCCCGCCAGCGTGCCAGGTGGCCGGGTCTCCTTCGTCGTGGCGAACACCGGTGCACTGGTCCACGAACTGGTCGTACTCCCACTTCCGGCCGACGGGCCGGGCACCCGGCCGATCGGCGCCGACGGCAAGATCGACGAGTCCCAGAGCCTGGGGGAGTCGTCCCGATCGTGCGCGGCGGGCATCGGTGACGGTATCGCCCCTGGCAGCACAGGATGGACCACCCTCACCCTCGGGCCCGGTCGGTATGAGTTGGTCTGTGATCAGCCTTGGCACTACGCGGCGGGGATGATCGATGTCCTGACGGTGACCTAGGCCCTCGGATCTGGCAATGCCGGCTCCACGGTGGCAACTGGAGGCTGGTCCTGCTACCCTGTCCAATACAGATAGGGGGTATAGGTATGGTACGGACGACACCGGCATCGGGACCGAGTACGCCGCCGGGCTACTCCGAGGAGAAAGAGCTGGTGCTGAAGCGCCTCCGGAGGATCGAAGGCCAGGTCCGGGGGCTCCAGCGCATGGTCGAAGAGGACCGCTACTGCATCAATGTCCTGGAGCAGGTAGCCGCGGCCACCTCCGCCCTCCAATCGGTCGCGCTCCTCCTCCTCGATGGGCACCTGGCCCACTGCGTCTCGGACTCCGTACGGGTCGGAGGTGATGAGGCTGACGCCAAGCTGGCCGAGGCATCGGCGGCGATCGCCCGGCTGGTCCGCTCGTGAGCGGAGCCGCTCTCGTCGGCGGGTCGGTGGTCACCGACATCGGGCGCAGCCTGCGCGAAGGGTTCTTCATGTTCTGGGAGACCCTCTGGCCACTGGTCCTCGGCTTCGGCCTGTCCGGTGCGGTCCAGGCCTTCGTGAGCCGTGAGTCGATGCAGAAGAAGATGGGGGATCACGGCCCTGCCTCGATCGCCAGGGCCAGCGGCTACGGGATGGTCTCCTCTTCGTGCTCCTACGCGGCCTCGGCCATGTCCAAGTCACTCTTCGTCAAAGGTGCCGACTTCGTGGCGTCGATGGTCTTCATGTTCGCGTCGACGAACCTGGTGATCGAGCTCGGAATCGTGCTCGTGGTCCTCATGGGGTGGCAGTTCGCCGCTGCGGAGTTCATCGGCGGGGCGATCATGATCGTGCTGCTGAGCGTGCTCGGTGCCCTCTGGTTCCGAGGACGATCGATCGCCCAGGCCCGGGAGCGCCTGGAGGTTGAGGCCACCTCGGGCCACCAGCACGGTCCGGAGGAGGACACCCAGCTCCAGAGCGAGCCCTGGTCCACCAAACTCCGCAGCAAGGGGGGCTGGGCCAACGCCGCCACCTACACCATGGCTGACCTCACCATGCTGCGCCGGGAACTGGTGATCGGGTACACGGTGGCCGGCTTCCTGGCCGTCTTGGTGCCCACCCACGTGTGGAACGTGGTCTTCCTCCACGGCCATGGGTTCTGGACCAGTCTCGAGAACGTCATCGTCGGCCCGTTCATCGCCATCATCAGCTTCGTCTGCTCGATTGGCAACGTTCCCCTGGCTGCCGCTCTGTGGCACGGGGGGATCTCCTTCGGTGGGGTGATCTCGTTCGTCTTCGCCGACCTGATCGCCTTACCCCTGCTGCTCATCTACCGGCGCTACTACGGGACGAGACTCACGCTTCGCATGCTGGCCCTCTTCTGGGCGGTCATGTCCACCGCCGGCCTGATCACCGAGGGAATCTTCGCTGTGTTGGGCGCCATACCCGTCAGCCGCCCGGCGACAGTGGCCCCGGCCCACTTCCAGTGGAACTACACGACCTGTCTCAACATCATCTTCCTGTCCCTGTTCGGCCTCCTCTATTGGACCTACCGGAACCGGGAGCGGATCGGCGGCGGAAGTGGCTATGCACTCGACCCGGTGTGTGGCATGCAGGTCCAGACCGCCAACGCCCCGACCTCCCTGGTTCACGACGGGCACGTCGTCTACTTCTGCTCAGACCATTGCCGGCACCGCTTCGAGGAGAGTCCGGAGCGACGCGCCACCTCCATCCCCGACGATCACCACCAACTGGCCGGGTCGTGATCTTCGGACCGACTGCACGACCACGACAATCGGAGGCGACAGGCCCATGAACGAACAACGGCTCATCGGACAGATCGGCAAGATGGTGACCTCCGGACGGATCACCGAAGACGAGGCCGTACGCCTCCGTGCCGCCGAGGGGACACCGGAATTGGACGCGGCCGTCGGAGAGATCCGGGCCCGCCACGCCGAAGTGCACATGGAGGGTGCCGTCCGCGCCGGGGAGATGAGCCAGCAAGAAGCAGATGGCTATCTCGAGCGCCTGCGGAGCGGCGAGCACCCGAAGGACCTTCGAGCCCGGCTTGCGAAGCACCGCCCGGGGAAGCCCTCATAAGATAGGCCACCGGTTCGGTCGGATCCGCTTCGATCGAGGTCCCAACCCGACCATCGAGGTGGCACCGTCCAGCGCACCGGCCCGGAACCAGCAGCCGCCGCCCTTGGTCCGACACCGCCTCCAAGTCCGTGCATGCCTCCTGGGCAGGCCGCCTCGTCACTCGGTATGAGCTCGTCACTCGGAATCAGACAGACGGGAAGCGAGGGTTTGCCCACTCGAACGACTGCCATGCACATCCCGTCGTGGGCCTCGGATGCCAGTTCACGAGCAGCCCGTTCGGCGCGATGCAGCACAGTTGACCAGAACCAGCAAATACACTCTGACCAGCGGAGGGAGTGGGATTCGAACCCACGGAGGCTTGCACCTCACGGCTTTTCAAGAGCCGCGCATTTGTCCGCTCTGCCATCCCTCCGGGCGTGTGCCAGGGTAGTCGGCGGCCACCCCGCCACCCCGCCACCCCGCCAGGCGGGTCAGGGGTTCCGACCCGGTCGGACCTCACCCCGCAGGCCGTCCACCCATGCCGCGGCCTCCCGGGTCGAGACTGCAGCATCCCGCCGGATGGCGGGTCCCGACGGTCCGGCGGCCGGATAGGAGCCGAGGAATTTCACACCGGCCAGTTCGGCATGGAGGTCGCGGAGACAGTCGCTCACCACGGCGTCGGCAATGTGGCCGGCGAAGTCGATGATGAAGCAGTAGTCACCCAGCGCCTTCTTCGTCGGCCGGGACTCGAGCTTGCTGAGGTTGATGTTGCGGGCCGCGAACTGGCCGAGGATGGCGTAGAGGCTGCCGGGATGATCGGCACTCTGGAAACAGGCGATGCTCGTCCGGTCGTGCCCGGTCGGCGCCGGTATTCCGGATTTGGCCAGGGAGACGAAGCGGGTCTGGTTCTCGGGATGGTCCTCCACGTCCTCGACCAGGATGTCCAGGCCATAGAGCGTCGACGCCAACCGGGGGGCGATGGCTGCTGTCGGCCGGGCGGTGAACACCGGGTCGCGTTCACCCAGCAGCCGGGCGGCCTCCGCCGTTGAGTTGGTCGCCAGGGTCTCGGCCGAGGGGAGTTTCTGGGTGAGGAATCCGCGACACTGGGCGGTGGCCATCGGGATCGACGCCACCCGCTCGATGTCGCCCAAGGTGGTCCCGGGCGGGGCCATCAGGTGGAGATGGACGTCCAGCACCACTTCGCGCTGGATGCGCAGGTCGAAGTCGAAGACCAGGCTGTCGATGATGTCCCGCACCGTGCCCTCGATGGCGTTCTCCATCGGCACGAATCCGAGGTCGATCCCACCCTGCTCGACGGCGTCGAGGACCTCGGCCAGGGACCCGAGGGGGAGGATGTCGGCCGCGGCGTAGTCGTCCTCGCCGAGGAGCGCCTCCTCGGTGAACGTGCCCTCGGGGCCGAGGAACCCGATCCGCAGTGGCGGCACCGGTGGGCTGCCCGGAGGTGCTTTCGCGGCCATACCCAGGCAGGATAGTGAACACCATGGACGAACCCGCGCTGCAACGCCTGCTGGCCGACGTGCGCTCCGGCGCCTGCTCACCCGACGACGCCGTGCACCAGCTCCGACGACTCCCCTTTGCCGACCTGGGATTTGCGAGGGTCGACCACCACCGCGGCCTGCGCCTCCGGCTGCCCGAGGCCGTCTACGGGCAGGGCAAGACCCCGCGGCAGTGCTCGTCGATCGTGGCGGAGCTGCTCGGGGAAGATGCGGGGACGACCGGTCCGGTCGCCGGGGGACCGGTGATCCTGACCAGGGCCGATGCCCCCCAGGCGGAGCTGGTCATGGCCGAGCATCCCGAGGGGGCCCGCACCGTGACCGGGACGGCGACCGGAGGGGACCAGGTCCGCGGGGAGCTCTCCGTCGTGGTGTGGCGGCCGTCACCCCGTCGGCCGGCCCGGACACTGGTGGTGACCGCCGGGACCTCGGATCTTCCGGTGGCCCGCGAGTGCCAGGCCACGCTGACCGCTCTCGGGCTCGGGCCGACCCTGCTCGCCGACTGCGGGGTGGCCGGGGTGCACCGCCTGCTTGCCTCGGCCGACGAGCTCGCCGACGCCGACGCCGTGGTCGTGGTGGCCGGGATGGAAGGTGCTCTGGCCAGTCTCATCGGTGGCATCACCCCGGCCCCGGTGGTGGCCGTGCCCACCAGCACCGGGTACGGGGCGGCCCTCGAAGGCGTGACGGCACTCCTGGCCATGCACGCGTCCTGCGCGGCGGGAGTATCCGTGGTCGGAATCGACAACGGGTTCGGCGCCGCCTGCGCCGTCGCCCGGATGCTCCCGTGAGCAGCACCGGTCCCATGGGCGCCGCCGACCCGGTGGGTGTCCACACCGCGCCGGCCGGCGGCCGTTCCCGCTCCGTCGCCTGGTTCCACTGCTTCGCCGGTATCGCCGGGGACATGGCGCTCGGAAGCCTGCTGGACGCCGGCGCCGACCTCGACGAGGTCCGGGCCCTGCTCGAGCGGCTGCCCCTGGCCGGATGGACGCTCGACGTCGAGCCGGTCCTTCGAGGTGGCATCGCCGCCTCCCGGGCCCTGGTCTCGGTCCACGACACCGTGGTGGTGCGCACCCACGCGCACATCGTCGGGCTGGTCGAAGAGGCGCGACTGCCCGACCGGGTGGCCGCCCGGGCCCTGGCCACCTTCGCGGTATTGGCCGACGTGGAGGCGAGGCTCCATCGCCGGCCGGTGGACCAGGTCCACTTCCACGAGGTGGGAGGGCACGACACCATCGTGGACATCGTGGGCACCGCCGCGGCACTGGAGGTGCTCGGCATCGACGACGTACGGGCCAGCCCGGTGGCGACCGGGTTGGGAATGGTGCGAGCGGGCCACGGCATGCTGCCCAACCCGGCACCGGCGGTGGTGGCGCTGCTCGAGGGCATCCCCACCTGGGGCCGGAACGTCCCGGTGGAGCTGACCACGCCGACCGGCGCCGCGTTGCTGGCCGCCCTGTCTTCCGGTTTCGGGCCGATGCCCCCGATGCGGGTCACCGGTCAGGGTTTCGGGGCCGGGGCCCGCGAGCTCGGCGAGCTTCCCAACTGCACCCAGGCGGTCATCGGCGCGAGGGTCGACCGGCTGACCGGTTCCGATCTGGGCCCGGCCACGGGCGGCGTCACCGGCGCCGACGCGGATTCCGACGCCGGCCAGCCCGCTTCGGTGCTCGAAGCCAATGTGGACGACGTCACCGGTGAGCAGCTGGCCCATGCCATCGGCGCCCTGCTCGAAGCCGGGGCCCACGACGCCTGGCTGACCCCGGTGGTGATGAAGAAAGGGCGCCCCGGCTCCGTCGTCCACGTCCTGTGCGACCCGGCGATGACCGCCACCCTCCGGGACGTGCTCCGGGACACGACCGGCTCGCTGGGGGTGAGGGTGACCGCCGCGGAGCGTTGGCCGGCCGCCCGTTGGTGGGACTCGGTGTCGATCGACGGCCAGTTGATCAGGGTCAAGGTGAGCGCGGGACGGATCAAGGCGGAGTACGAGGACGTGGCCCGGGCGTCGCGGCGCACGGGACAATCGCTCCGTGAGGTCGCCTTCCGCGCCGAGGCACTCTGGCGGGCCGAGCACGGTGGCCTGGAACGTGTCCCGCCGAATGGTGCCGGTGGGACCGTCGTCGAAGCCGGGGGGAACGGTGCCGCGGTCGATCCGACGTTTCGCTCCGGTGGGCCGGCGGGGGGAGGCGGCGACCCGGCCTGAGCGGCCATCCGCCCGGATGACCCCGCGGGCGCTATCCCGATCGGTGCAGCGAGAACCCCTTCGGTCTGGAATCGTCGGGAGGGACCCACCGCCAGCCGTGATCAGTGGGCTCCAGTCGATGCCGCTGATGGGTCTTCAGGTAGTGGTGCCAGTGACAAAGCCTGACCAGGTTGGCCAGTCCGGTCACCCCTCCCTGCCCGAACGGCTCGACATGGTCGATCTCGAGTGTCTCACCCGCGCCACAGCCCGGTACCACGCAGACCGGATCTCGCTCGACGAGCGCCCTTCTGACCGGCGCCGGGATGGTGCGTCCGGCGTGGGCGACGGCGGTCACGTCCACACCCTTGGTGACCAGAACGTTCAAGATCGAATCGACAGCCAGGCGGCGTGCGACCTCCACCGGTATGGGCCCGACGCCGGGTATCTCGCAGATCTCACCGGGCTCGAGGCGACCCCGCACCAGGGCTTCGTGATCCACCCGGACATGGACCGTGGCGACCGGCCCGCCCCCACCGGCACCGGTCCCGCCTCCGGCACCCGTCGTCCTGTCATTGCCTCGCTCCCCACCGGTGCCTCGCTTCCCGCTGGTGCCTCGCTTCCCGCCCGGGCTCTGGGACTCCGTGGCTCCGGCGGGACCAGGGTCCCAGTCGCGGCAGGCCTGCAGGACCAGGGCGTCGGCCACCAGTGCCTTTCGTGGCTCGTCGTGTCCGCAGCGCCTGGCCTCGACGGCCAACCGGTCGGCCCGGGCCGTGACGACGGCCAGGAGGCGGGCCCCCTCGTCGGGAGTCAGCCTGGCATCGAATCGGACCGCCCCATCCCCGTCCGTCCAGTTGCGCAGGTACCGTCCCCTGCGGATGGATTCGTAGGTGGCGCTCAGACCGGGGCCGGTGGCCTTGACCCGCCGGCACCTCAGTTTCAGCACGTTGAGAGGCTGGTTCTCAGCCGCCTCGACCAGCTCCCGCTCCGCCCCCGGCTGGACGATGGCGGCACCGGTGATCTCTCTGACCTGGGTCTCCGACAGCCGTCCGTTGCGCACGGCCTCCTCGGTGGCCGGGAGGGCGCCGAGCTGGCGGGCCGCTTCGAGGGCGTTGATGGCCGGCCCGAGCCCGGTGCCGGTGGCTGCGGCGAGATGAGCGGCGGCAGATCGGTGGCCCTTCCTCCGCCAGACGTTCGACGACTCCACCCTGCGGGCGGCGAGCAGCTTGCCGCCGGCGGCCAACTTCTCTATTTCGGCGAAGACCTCGAGCAGGCGGTCGGCGTCCGGACCGCTCAGTCGTTCGGGCTCGAGGTCCGACAGCGCCGACCGTAGGTCGGCTGCGACCCGCAGGAGCGTTCGGAGTGCCACAGAGCCATGATGTCAGGGGGGTGTGACGGCACCGGTCGGGACCGAGCCGTCTGACCGGTGCCGACCCCGCCTGGGAGGCGGGGCCGGTCCCCGCCGGCTCCGGCCGCCGACTACCTTCTTCCCAGCCGCCGTGGCGGCCAAGGCCCCCCTCGGAACCTCCCTCGGAAAGGAAACCCTCCATGGCTCGCTTTCGTCCGTGGTCACTCGCCGTGCTGGCAGCGGCCGCCCTCGGCCTGGCCGGGTGCAGCGGCAACTCGTCGTCGAGCTCGACCAGTTCGGCGCCGCCGACCACGACGCCGGCCACGACGCCGGTCCCGGTGGCAACCGTGCCGGTTCAGGATCCGTCGCCGGCCGGTTCCTTCGGGACCAAGCCGACGGTCACCGTGCCGCCGGGGGCCCCACCGACCCAGCTCCAGAGCACCGACCTGATCGTGGGCACCGGGCCCGCGGCCAAGGCCGGGGACAACGTCACCGTGCAGTATGTCCTGGCGACGTACTCGTCAGGGAAGGAGATCCAGGCATCGTGGGACAGCCAGCCCTTCTCGTTCGTGTTGGGCGAGGGCAACGTGATCAAGGGATGGGACCAGGGGGTCGTGGGCATGAAGGCAGGAGGCCGCCGTGAGCTGGTCATCCCGCCCAGCCTCGGTTACGGGGCGTCCTCACCGGGCGCCGGCATCGCCGCCAACGACACACTCGTCTTCATCGTGGACATGGTGAAGATCGGCTGACACCGGGCGTCCGTCGGCTGCGGGCCGGCGGTCAGAGCGAACCGGTGACGGCCAGCATGACCAGCGCCGCCGCCATCGACAGCGGGACCGTGACCAGGCCGAGCCCGATCGTCCGGGCGAGTGGCGGCGTCGATCCGGAGGTCCGGATCGTGCGCCACCACAGGATCCAGGCCAGCGATCCGGTGACGAAGAGATTGGGCCCGATGTCGAGCCCCACCAGGAGTGCGAACGGGTGGGGGGGGACCCGGGCCGCCAGGAGGGACGCGGCGGGCAGATTGTTGACCAGCACCGAGGATGCCGCCGCCACCGCGGCGGTGCCGACGCCGTCGAGGCGGGACAGGAGGGTGGCCGGGCCCGACCAGGCCCGGCCGAGCGTTCCGAGGGCCACGGCGATGCCGAACAGCCCGATCAGGACCGGCAGGCCGAGCACCTCCACCACCCGGTCGAACCGTTCACGGCCCCTGGCCAGCCGGATGGCGATGACCAGGACGCCGACCCCGGCGACCGGCAGCGCCGGCGAGTGGAGGACGAGGACGAGGACGGCGGCCGCCGCCACCCCGACGGCTCCGAGGCGTCCGGTCACCCCTGCGGCTTCCCAAGGTGGCGCCGGCCCGACCCCGGCGACCGCCGGGGGCAGCGTGCCCGTACGCAGCGGTCGACGCTCGGCCCAGGCGATCACCGAGCCGGTCAGGAGGACCGAGACCATCCAGGGGAGGGCCATGTGGGCGAGGAACTGCCCTCCCGAGAGGTGGAGGTGGCCGAGGACGATGAGATTGGTGAGATTCGACCCGGGGAGGAGCGTGCTGGCGGCATTCGAGAGCAGGAGGCAGGCGGTCAGCAGCGCCACCTCGCCCTGGCCCCGACTCCGGGCCGCGTAGAGCAGGACCGGGGTGAGGAACACGACCGAGGTGTCGAGGTTCAGCAGGGCCGTCACGATGGCGATGGTCACCGCCGCGCCGGCGAACAGGGCGAATCCGTTGGGGGCCAGGACTGCCAGCCGGTGCCCGGTGGCGGCGAACAGCCCGTCTTCATCCGCCACCAGTCCGATGAGGAGCAACCCGGTCACCAGGATGAACGGCGACCAGACCTGGGAGGCGGCGGCCCGGGCCGGGGCGCGGTCGAGGCCGGAGGCGACCAGGGCAGCCGCCACTCCAACCCCGCAGAAGGCCCAGCCTCCGAGCCTCACCCAGGCCTCGGTGGGACCCCCGCGCACCTGATCGGGTCGGTGGAGGGGCATCTCCGACAAGCATGCCCCGCCAGGGTCGGCTCCGCTAGGACCGGGTGCCGCCCGGAGGAGAAGCGACCGGGTCGGGACCGGCCGTCCAGATCATGAGCCGGTGGCTGTCCCCCGGTGCCCCGGGGGATCGGGACTCGACCCGGTCGAGGCGGAACCCGAGCTTGGGCGGGACCGCCGCGCTCCTCAGGTTCCCCTCGTCGCAGCGGATCTCGACCCGGGCGACGCCGTCGAGGGCGAGAGCCGTCCGGGCCAACAGGGCGGCGGCCATGGTGGCCACACCCCGTCCGGTGCAGTCGACCCGCACCCAGTAGCCGATCTCGAGGGCGCCGGCTCCCACCCGGTCGTGCAATCCGCAGAAGCCGATGAGGGCGTCGGGCGCAGCCCCGCGGGGGCCGCGGATGGCGAACTGGAACTCGCGGCCCTCCGTCCAGGTGGTGTCGGCCTGTTGCAGGAAGGTCCCGATCGACTCGGGGGTCGCCGGCTGCTGGGCCCAGGGCATCCAGGGCCGAAGGTGCTCGAGGCTGTCGTTGACCGCCTCGACCAACTCCTCCAGGTCGCCGGCGCACGATCTGCGGAGCGTGATGCCCCCACCTTCGAGGCGCTCGTCCGGCCGGCCGGTGAGCCAGGGGGTGCCGGCTGAGCCCACGCCGGAGCCCACGCCGGAACTCACCCCGTCCTCGCCCCGGCGACGACCGGCGGCACGGTGACATCGGTCGTGGTGGCCGAACGGACGCGCTCCCTTCCGCCGGGTGCAGGCAGGACCGCCTTGCCAGCCGGCCCTCCCGCGGAGACTATGGGTGCATGGTCGCACAGGTTGCGGGTGATGGGGGCGGGTTGGTCACCAAGAAGAGCCCCCGGTCGGTGCGGGACACCGTCTCCCGGCTGTCCGAGCTGGTGGCGGCGCGGGGGATGAAGCTGTTCGCGGTCATCGACCACAGCGGTGAGGCGACGGCCGGTGGGCTCGATCTGCGGGACACCAAGGTGGTGATCTTCGGGAGTCCGGAGGCGGGGACCCCGGTGATGACGGCCGAGCCCCTCGTCGCCCTCGACCTGCCGCTCAAGGTGCTGGTGTGGGACGACGGGGGCCAGACCGCGGTCACCTACACCAGTCCCGACGGGTTGGCCGCCCGCTACCACCTGAGCGATGAGCTGGCGGCCAGGCTCGCCGGCATCGACGCGCTCACCGATGCGCTGGTGGCCGACTGACCGGGCCGGCGCTAGTCGGCATTGCGGTCCGGGTGCTCCAGCGTCCTCCGGTAGACGTTGGTCCTGCGCGGCTCGAATCCGAGGCGCTGGTAGAGGCGGTTGGCGGCCTCGCGGCTGGGCCGTGAGGTGAGATCGACGGATCGGGCCCCTGCCGACGCGGCCCGGTGCACCGCCTCCACGACCAGGGACTCCCCCGCTCCGGCGCCCCGCGACGATTCGTCGACGACGACGTCCTCGATCCACGCCCGCAGCCCGGTCGGGACTCGGAAGAGGGCCAGGGTCAGTGATCCGACGATGGCGCCACCGGGGGTGCGCGCCACCAGGAGGACCGACCCCGGCGCCGCCGCGATCTCGGCCAGCTCGGCGTGACCGGGCGGTGGCGAGGAGGACGAGAGCTGGGGGATCAGCCGGGCGAAGGCCTCGACCAGTTCGGGGGTGATCTCCACGATTTCGCTGACGGTGATCCCCGGTCGGGAGTCGTCGATCACATCGGCACCGAGGTCGGGACGGTCCATGATCACAGGGTGGGAGTGTAGCCAGGGCCGGTCAGGACTTTTCGGGGTCGCCCCGCCAGACGGGAGCCCGCACCGTGTCGTAGAGCACCTCGATCGGGTCTCCCCGCAGGGCGGCGAAGACGTGCTTCCCCCAGCGCTCGGCCCCGGCCAGCGGGTAGGGGAGGTCGTCGAGGGGGAACCACCCGACGTCGGAGCACTCGAGGGGATGGGCCTTGAGCTCACCGCCCAGCGGCCGGCACTGGAACACCAGCGAGTAGAGGGGTATCCGGCTGATGCCGGCCCGAAGGCCGTCGAGCACGGCGATGAGCCGGACCACCTCGACCTCGATGCCCGTTTCCTCCTCGACCTCCTTGACCACCACCTCGGATGCCGAGTACCCCACGTCGGCCCACCCGGTGGGGTACAGCCACACCCCGGAGTCGGATCGCTGGACCAGGAGGATCTCGTCGTTGTCGTTGCCGACGGCTGCGCCGACGGCGACCTTCGGGGTCACGTAGCCCGGCACGCCCTTGCCGACCGACCCGAGCCACTCGTGCACCAGGCCGTCGGCATCCTCGATCCCGTCGGATCCGGCGTCGACCGACATCCGTATGTCGGCGGCGACCCGGAGCACCTCTTCGAACCGCTCCTGCTCGTAGAGGGACTCGGTGAAGCCGAGGCCGGTACGGGCGATGCCCGCCAGGGCCTCGCTCCACCGCAGGAGCTGTTTGGTGGAGGGAACCGGTTCCACCTCCTCGACGCTACCCGCTGACACCGCAGAGTCGCATCCATCAGGCAGAATGGAGCGTGGCCGTACTCGAGGACTGTCGTCACTACGTCATGCAGACCACTGCCCACGAGGAAAAGCTCGAGCGGTGCCGGATGGGGGCCAACGAGCAGCTCCCGTTCGCCTGCCCCGAGGGCTGCCTGTTCTACGAGCCCCGCAAGGTGTCCGGTGCCGGTTGGACGATCCGGACCCCGGAGGACCCGTAGGCCTAAAGGACCCGTCGACCCCGGTCGGCCGGACCCCTCCCGGCTGACGGCTCAGGGCATCCGGGTGGCCACCACCGTGTAGGAGAGCGGGAGCCGGGGAGAGCCGGCCGGCGCCCCCCATTGCCCGGGCGAGCGCTCCACCAGCCAGGGAAACTGCTGGAGGACGGTCCAGTCGTGCTCGGTCAACCGGTCGATGCGCATCCCGCGGTCGATGAGCGCCGTGACCACCTCGCCGATCCCGTGGTTCCACTCGTAGGTCCTGGCGTTGGCCAGCGACACCTCTGCATGGGTGTAGGTCTCCGCCGACTCGTCGACGTAGGGCTCGGGCTCCTCGAAGTAGGGATACTCCAGGGTCGGTGAGTCGTGGGCCAGTGCCCAGGCCACCGGGTGGGAGTCGTGCAGGTAGAGCCGGCCTCCCGGGCGGACCAGCGCCGCCACCTGGTCGGCCCATCTCCCCACGCTGGGCAGCCAGCACAGGGCCCCGAGGCTCACGTAGGCCACATCGAAGGTCCGGGGGGCCAACTCCCGGGCGGCGTCGTAGACATCAGCGCAAACGAAGGTGGCCCGGTCGGCCAGCCCGGACCGCTCGGCCAGTCCCCGGGCGGCCTCGACGGCGGCGGGGGAGAAGTCGAGGCCGGTCACCGATGCGCCGGCACCGGCCCAGGCCAGCGTGTCCAGCCCGAAGTGGCACTGCAGGTGCACGAGGTCCAGGCCGGCGATGTCCCCGAGGGCCTCGACCTCCCGCGCCCTCGGGCCGGGGCGGGTGGCCAGCCAGTGCTCCACGTCGTAGAAGCGCGACGCGGTGTGGATGGGGACCCGCTCGTCCCAGTTGGTGCGGTTCGCGGCCCGGAGCCCCGCGGTCGGATCGACCGCCCCTCCTCCCGAGGTCCCGGCCGCCATCGTCAGCTCTCGACGACGTCGCCGAGCAGGTCGACCCGGACCCCTTCTCCCCGCAGCCACCCGACGGCACGATCGACGGTGGCCGGCTCCCCGTCGAGCTCGCAGATGATCCATCCGCTGCGCTCGCCGACGTCGGCGCGCCGGATGTTGGGGACGATGTCGAACTCCCGGGTCATCCGGGCGATGATCGGCTCGCGCACCAACTCGTCGGGGAAGGTCAGCTTCACCCTGACCCCGATCATGCGGGCCCCCCCGGCGCCGACGCCAGCACCCCGTCATCCAACCCGGCCGCCAGCCCGTCGTTGAGATTGCCGGAGCGGAAGCCGTCCAGGTCGAGGGTCACGTAGCGGTATCCGGCCCGGTGTACGGCGGCGGTGACCTCCTGGCGCCGGGCCACCACGGCATCGAGGTCCCCGAGGGGGACCTCGATGCGGGCGGTGTCGCCGTAGTGGCGCACCCGCAGCTGCCGGAAGCCCAGTGACCGGAGGCCCGACTCGGCCACGGCCACCGACCGCAGCGTGCCGAGGTCGACCGGGGTGCCGTAGGGGACCCGTGACGCCAGGCAGGCCGCCGCCGGCTTGTCCCAGGTCCTCAGGCCGAGCCTCTTGGACCAGGCCCGCACCCCCGCCTTGGTGAACCCGGCCTCGACGAGGGGGAAACGGGCCCCCCGCTCGGCCGCGGCCTGCTGGCCCGGCCGACGGTCGCCCAGGTCGTCGACGTTGACCCCGAGCACCACCGTCGCCCCGGCGCCGCTGTCCTCTCCGGCCGCCACCGGAGCCAGGGCCTCCAGCAACGACGTCTTGCAGTGGTAGCAGCGCGAGCCGTCATTGGCCGAGTAGGCCGGGTCGGCCAGCTCCTCGGTGTGGACCTCGGCGTAGCGGAGCCCCCACTCGCCGGCCAGGGCCCGGCAGTCGGCCAGCTCCTCGGGAGCCAGCGAGGGGGAGACGGCGGTCACGCACAGCACCCGGTCCGCGCCCAGGGCGTCGGTGGCCACCCGGGCCACGAAGGCCGAGTCCGCCCCCCCGCTGAACGCCACCACCATCGGCCCGATGCGCCCGAGCGCGGCCCGCAGCGCCTCGAGGTCCCCCCCGGAGCCGGGCCCACCCGCCGGGGGCCCATCCACCGGGGACTCACTCATCGGGGACTCACTCATCGGGGACGACCTGGGCCAGCACCGTCTCCACCGGGGCGGCCATCCCGGTGAGGAACGGCCCGAACTCGGCGAACCGGGCCGAGCCCTCGTCGAACCGCATGGTGTAGACGCAGTCCTTCAGGTCGTCGGGGTGGACGCCGAACAGGGTGACGCCCCACTCCCAGTCGTCGATGCCGGTGGATCCGGTGATCAGCTGGACGATCCGGCCGGCGAAGGCCCGCCCGGCGGCGCCGTGCCCGTACATCATCGCCTTGCGCTCCTCGAAGGGCATCGAGAACCAATTGGATCCCTCGGTGTCGCCCCGCCGCTTGGACATCGGATAGAAGCAGAACGCGGGCATCCCCTCCGGGGGGAGCCTGGGGTACAGCCGGGTCTGCTTCATCTCCTCCGGCAGTCCGGCGGCGTACTCGGACACCTCGGTCAGCGACACGTACGAGCTGACCACCTCCAGCCCGGAGGCCTGCAGATCGGACTGGAACCGGCGGAGCCGCCAGAGGTCGGCGCCGAGGGCCATGAACCCCAGGTCGGCCTTGTGCCCGAGCATGGCGATCGACACCACCTGGACACCGTCGGCCTCGGCCCGTTTCACCGCCTGGATCACGGCCTGGGGGTCGCGCCCCCGCGCCCCCGGTCGGGAGGACGGGCCCGGGACTCTGCAGAAGAGGTGGAGCACGCCCAGGCCGATTGACGGGGCGAGGGGCTCGGTCACGCCGGACAGTCTAGGGAACGGACGAAGGGCGCCCCACCGGGGCGCCCTTCGTCATGATGTCGGTCCGCCCGCAGGCGGCGCTATCGGCGATGGCCGGACTAGAAGTCGTCCATCCCTCCGCCGGGCATCCCGCCCCCGGAAGACTCCTCGGGCTTGTCCACGATGACCGCCTCGGTGGTCAGGAACAGGGCGGCGATGGAAGCGGCATTCTGGAGGGCCGAGCGGGTCACCTTCACCGCGTCGATCACCCCGGACTTGAACAGGTCCTCGTACTCGCCGGTGGCTGCGTTCAGGCCTTCGGTGGGCTTCTTCAAGTTGCGCACCTTGTCGACGATCACCCCGCCCTCCAATCCGGCGTTGACGGCGATCTGCTTCAGCGGCTCCTCCACGGCGCGGGCCACGATGCGGGCACCGGTGGACTCGTCGCCGTCGAGCTTCTCGGCGGCGTCGAGCACCGCAGCCTGGGACCGGAGCAGGGCGACCCCGCCCCCGGGGACCACACCCTCCTCGATGGCGGCCTTGGTGGTGGAAACCGCATCCTCGATCCGGTGCTTCTTCTCCTTGAGCTCCACCTCGGTGGCCGCACCGACCTTGATCACCGCCACCCCGCCTGACAGCTTGGCCAGGCGCTCCTGCAGCTTTTCGCGGTCGTAGTCGGAATCGGTGTTCTCGATCTCCGTCTTGATCTGGTTGATCCGGCCCTTGATCTCCTCGTCGGCGCCCCCGCCTTCGACGATGGTGGTCTCATCCTTGGTGACCACCACCTTGCGGGCCGTGCCGAGCAGGTCGAGGCCCACATTCTCGAGCTTGAGGCCGACCTCCTCGGTGACGACCTGGCCACCGGTGAGGATGGCGATGTCCTGGAGCATGGCCTTGCGGCGCTCGCCGAAGCCGGGTGCCTTGACCGAAACGCTCTTGAACGTGCCGCGGATCTTGTTCACCACCAGCGTCGCCAGAGCCTCGCCCTCGAGGTCCTCGGCCACGATGACCAGCGGCTTGCCGGCCTGCATGATCTTCTCGAGCAGGGGGAGCAGGTCGCGCACGGCGGTGATCTTCGAGCCCACCAGCAGCACGTAGGTGTCCTCGAGGACCGCCTCCATCCGCTCGGGGTCGGTGACGAAGTAGGGGGAGATGTAGCCCTTGTCGAAGCGCATCCCCTCGACCAGGTCCATGTCCATGCCGAAGGTCTGTGACTCCTCGACGGTGATGACGCCGTCCTTGCCCACCTTGTCGATGGCCTCGGAGATCATCTCGCCGATCTCCGGGTCGGCGGCGGAGATGGACGCCACCTGGGCGATCTGATCCTTGGAATCGGTGTCCCGGGCGATGCCCCGCAGGGAGGCGACCGCGGCCTCGACTCCGGTCTCGATCCCCTTCTTCAGGGACATCGGGTTGGCGCCGGCGGCCACGTTCCGCAGCCCCTCGTGGACCATGGCCCAGGCCAGCACGGTGGCGGTGGTGGTGCCGTCGCCGGCCACGTCGTCGGTCTTCTTGGCGACCTCCTTGACGAGCTCGGCGCCGATCCTCTCGAACGGGTCCTCGAGCTCGATGTCCTTGGCAATGGAGACGCCGTCGTTGGT
The DNA here is from genome assembly GCA_035531955.1 of Acidimicrobiales bacterium. Taxonomy (GTDB): domain Bacteria; phylum Actinomycetota; class Acidimicrobiia; order Acidimicrobiales; family RAAP-2; genus Bog-756. The sequence goes on from DATKRZ010000114.1 coordinate 16,809, forward strand.
GATCGTCGGTGCGCCCCACTTCTTGTCCAGGACGACATTGCGGCCTTTGGGCCCGAGGGTGACGCGTACGGCGTCGGCGAGCTTGTTCATGCCGCTCTCGAGGGACCGGCGGGCCTCCTCGTCGAACGTGATCAACTTGGCCATCTGGTGTTCCTCCGTGTCGTTAGCACTCTGCACTGTCGAGTGCTAATAGCAAACCACGTGTGCGCCCGGTGCGCAACCTCGGGTGCCGTCCACCAGGCTCGGATGCCCCTCCACCAGGCTCGGGTGCCCGTCCGCCGGGTCCGGGTGCCGTCCGCCGGCTGGGCAGCCGGTCCGGGTCCGCACTCAGGGCAGGATCAGGTGCACATCCCCGAACTCGTGCCACCGGTATCCCTCGGCCAGGCCCACCCGGTAGGAGTCCCGGAGCAGGCCACGGCCAGTGAAGGCCTCGAGCATCAGCAGATGGGACGATGCCGGCTCGTGCCACCCGGTAAGCAGCCCGTCGGCGACGGCCACACCGCGTTCCGGTGAGACGACCAGGTCGGTCCACCCGTCGTAGCCGTGGGCCAGCCCGTCGGGCCCGGCGGCCGACTCCAGCGCCCGCACCACGGTCGTGCCCACGGCGATGACCCGGTGGCCGCTGCGGTGGGCGGCGTTGACCCGCTCGGCGGTCGGCCCCGGCACGCGGACCCGCTCGGGGTAGGGGAGCTCGTCCGCCTCGAGGGAGGCCACCCCGGTGTGGAGCACCAGCGGGGTGACGCCGACGCCCTTGGCCACCAGGCGGGTGACGACCTCCGGGGTGAAGGGCCGGCCCGCGCTCGGCATCTCGGCGCTGCCGGGCTCGGTGGCGTACACGTTCTGGTACATCTCGATGGGCCAGGGCCGGTCGACGTAGCCGTAGCGGATCGGCCGGCCGTGGACCGCGAGCCAGCTCAGCGCGCGCCTGCCCAGCCGCAGGGTGGCCACCCACAGCCGCCCCGCATCGCCGTAGGGCTGATCGAGGGTGAGCGATGCGCCGCCGACCAGCATCAGCCGCCGCGACGGCAGCGGCCCGGCCCAGCGCTCGGTGGACCGGCCGGCCGGCCGCCGCGGCTCGACCACCCACCGGTCCCCCTCGAGTTGGGTGGAGAGGTGGACGACCAGGGCCGTCCCGTCATCGGCCCGGGCGTCGACGGCGGCCGGGATGGTGCCGGAGGTGTTCACCACGACCAGGTCGCCGGCGTCGAGAAAGCGGGGCAGCATCGAAAAGGTGCTCGGGACGAGCGCGCCGTCCCCCCGGTTGGCCACCAGCATGCGGACGGCGTCACGGGTGAGGCCCCGCGCCTCGGGCGGCTCCGATGCCTCGAGGGCGGACGGAAGGTCATAGGTGAGCCGTTCGGTGGGATCGGCGAGGGTGCTCATGACTGGGCCCACTGGTCGGCCCGGTAGCGCCCGCTGGGGGCGCCGGAGTCGAGCAGCCGGCGGAGCGGCGGCACGGCCGACTCGGGGTCGGGCCGGTCCGAGATGTCCTCGCCGGGGAAGGCGGCCTGGTGCATCTCCGTCCGCATGTCACCCGGATCGAACTGGTAGACACGCAGGTCCGGCCGCTCGGCCGCCAGCACGCGGTGCACCTGGTCGAGCGCCGCTTTGGACGACCCGTAGCCGCCCCAGCCCTCGTAGGCCTCGACCGCGGCGTCCGAGGAGACGGCCACCACGGTGCCGTGGCTCCGCCGCAGCAGGGGCACGGCCGCCTGCACCAGGGCGAGGGGGGCGAGGACGTTCACCTCGTAGACGCGCGCCAGGGCGTCGAGCGGGTAGCGGTCGAGCGTCGGGAGGGGAGAGGGCCCGAGGGTGCTGGCGTTGTTGACCACCAGGTCGAGGCCGCCCAGTCCGGCAGCCGCCTCCACCAGCGCGGCCCGGTGGCGGTCATCGGTGACGTCCCCGGCGATGGCCCGCACCGGTTCGCCCAGGGCCGCGAGTGCCGCGCCGGCCTGCCCGAGCAGGTGTGGCCGCCGCCCGTCGATGACCAGGCCCCAGCCGTCCTTGGCCAGGTCGGTGGCGACCGCCCGCCCGAACCCCTGTGATGCACCGGTGACGATGGCGACTGGCATTGCGATTCCTCCGCTCCCGGCGCCAATTTGGGCGCCTGGAGGTAGGGTAAGGGTTAAAGTAATGTTGAAGTCAAGGGATTTCTCGAGGCCGCGAGGGCGGTCTCCCGGATGGGTGATCTCTCGGATGAGGGAGGTGCGCGGCATGGAGGACCTGCTGACCATCGGGGACGTGGCCCGGCGCAGCGGCCTGGCCGCCTCGGCCATCCGTTTCTACGAGGGCCAGGGGCTCATCCATGCGGAACGCACTCCGAGCGGCCAGCGCCGGTTCCGACGCGATGTGCTCCGCCGGATCGCCTTCATCCGGATCGCCCAGCGGGTGGGCCTCAGCCTCGAGGAGATCGTTGCCGCCCTCGCCGAGCTCCCGGTCGACCGGGCACCGAGTGCCCACGACTGGCAGCGCCTCACCCGGGGCTGGCGGGAGCGGATCGACCAGCGCATCGCACTGCTCGAGGCCCTGCAGGGCGGACTGGCCAAGTGCATCGGCTGCGGGTGCCTGTCCCTCAAGACCTGTGCGTTGTCCAACCCCAGTGACGTCGCCGCCGGCCTCGGAGCCGGGCCCCGGTGGCTGCTCGACGAGTGACGCAGGAGTGCCGTGCACCACCGGCGGACACGGGCACGGGGATCATCGACCCGTGGTCGTCCGTGGCGCCAGACAGCGGACCAGGCCGCCTCTACGGCGGCCCGTCTGGTGAGGGCGCCCGTCTCGATCAGGGGGCTCGACTCGGTCGAGGTCCTCGTCCAGCAGTCGGCTTGGCGGGATACAGAGCCTCCCTTACTCGTCTGGCAAGGACTTCGCGGGCAATGCGAGGAAGGCCAACCAGGCGGTGGCAGAATGCGCGGAGCGTCTATGACAAGGTCCCACATCGCAGTTCCACGCCGATCGGCCGTGCTCCTCGTAGTGGTCGGATTGACCGCCTCCGCCTGTGGCACCGCCGGCACGTCCGCCAACCCATCTACGAGCTCGTCGGGGCCAAAGACAACCACGACGTCGGGGACGACCGGCTATGCGGCGACCGTCACGGCACCCGGGGCCATCAACCCCGCGGCGATACCCCTGGGCGACGGATATCTGTCGACCGGTCCCAAGGTCGGCTACGTCGATTCGTGCCAGACCTCGTTCCCCTCCATCGGAGGAGCCCAAGTGGTAGGTCCCTGGATCAACACGACCACCAAGACCTGGGACTCGCTTACCAAGATCGATGTCCAAGGGGCGGTGAGCTGGCCCTCAGCGAGCTATTCGGTGACCCCATCGAACGGCAATCGCATCGTCAACACCGACGATCTTCCCATCGGCCACACGACGGGGTCCTTCCCCATCGCCAGCAGCGACCCTGCCTTCGCCTACGACCGCAATCCGAATTCGATCGGGGCACAGTCGATCACCTGGTCGATTCCCGAGAACCCGGCAGCGGCCCCGTCGCCATCGTGCACTTCAGGTGGGCCGATCGGAGTTCTCGACGATGGTGTGCTGCTGTTCAACGCCCTCGACGGCGAGGGTCGAGACGCTGGGGCCCACGAGGTCCTCGACAGCTGTGGCGAGCACCCGCAGATGGGTGACGAGCTGCATCATCACTTCGTGCCGTCGTGCATCCTGGATAAGGCGATCGCAAGCTCGACCTTGGTCGGTTACGCGATCGACGGCTATGGCATCTATGTCGAACGGACTTCCGGTGGCCACTTGCTCACCAACACGGATCTGGACGCCTGCCACGGACGCTCCTCCGAGGTGCTCTGGGACGGAAAGGAGCAAGTGATCTACCACTACGACGCGACGCTCGACTATCCCTACACAGTGGGATGCTTTCACGGCACGCCGATCCGCCTGGGTGTGGGGTAGTCACCGGTCCAGGTGACCGAGATACCGCACCGGACCCAGTGGGATGTGCCGGATGTGTCAGCGTGTCACTTTTGGCCCCGTCCAGCCTCGAAGGACTGATGTCTTGCATCCAATCAGCGTGTCTCAACACTGTTCGATCGGCTCAATCCTGAACGTGAACAGCTCGCCCCGTGCCCCGAAACGCTCGGCGTGGTGTTGGGTGCGGACGTTCACCGAGATTTAAGCGTCTTGTTTCATTGCCGCCATCCGGGGCTGCTAAAAACGTGAGTGGCCCGAACGAAGCGTCGGCAACAACGTTGGGCGGCGGGCCAACTCGCAGCCGTCACGCTGGCGAACTGACTCGTATCCCCCGAGTCAGTCGTCGGCGTTGACGGGGGGTGCCAACAGCCGGAACCCTCTGAGCAGCTTCCCGGTCAGGCCGCGCTCCTTCTGAGGGAAACTGCAGCTCACTCGCCTGCCTCTGGCTGCCTGTACTGCCATACCGCTCCAGAGGGCCGAGCCCACTTCCCCTTGCCTGATCTGAGGTGTTGAATGGGACTCACTGTGGGACCCGGCCGACGAGGGAGGGGGCTCCTGTGAGACGACTCGGGCTGGTGAGCGTGGTGGCCATTGCGCTGCTCGTAGGCATGCTCAGCTCGGTGTCGCCGTCAGCAGGAGCATCGGCTGCAGTGACGAGGCCCGGGCCGCCCACAGCCGCTCAGGCGACTTACATTGCTGGCGTTCGTGGAGTATCCGTCTCGTGGAGTGCACCCGTCTCCGACGGCGGTTCTCCGATTCTGTACTACGTGGCGTCCAACTACAGCGGGAAGTACCGCTGCATTTCGCTCAACCCCGGCCCTGACGCCTGTCACATTGACGGCCTCAGGATCGGAAAATCTGTGCGCCACATTCGCGTAAGAGCGATCAATGCGAAGGGTCTTGGCCACGTTGCGGTGATCTTGCCCAGCAATGACAGTAGCGGTGGCACCTCCGCATCGCCACCCTCCGGCACGAGCCCGGCTTTCGCAAGCCAACCCCCGTCCGCCTCTACCTCTGACATCCCCGCGGCGTCCACCGCGACCAGCGGGACTCAAAGCACCGACGTTCCAGCGGGACTGCCGTTCACAGGCGCCAACATAGATGCGTTGTTCATCCTGGGCGTGAGCCTCGTCCTTGGTGGCTTCCTCATTCTTCGCCCGGTCGGGCAGCGTCGACGTGAGTTGTCGAGGGCATCGAACTGGTTCCTCGGTCTTTGATCGGCTCGATGGCGGGGTTGCGGGCTCGGTGCACGCTCGCCCCGGTGCCCTGAAGGCGGTCGGCGGGCACCCAGGTGGGAGCCAGGTGGGAGCTAGGTGCCGGACCCGGAGCGTAGGTGGCGGGACCTCCGCTCGACGGGCCCGACGTCAATCATCCGTCTGACCCGGTGGTGATCTGAAAGGCGCTCAGCCCGAATGGCGGTCCGTGTGACATGAACCCATCTCCGCCGGGCGGCAGTGCGTGGGTGTACCGATCCAGGGTCATGTGGGTGGATGCATGTCCGGCGATGGTGGCGACTGTTGTTGCGTCGATCCCGGCCCCAAGCATTTGGGATATTGCGGTGTGGCTCAGGTCATGGATCCTGACACCGCGAACCTTCGCCTTGACGCGGCCATGTCCAGCGCGCCCCTGCTGTCCGGTTCCGTGTTCTGGCGACATCGACGCCACCAGGATTAGGGCAGAACTAGGATATGGAAACAAGCTGGTCAGAGGGTAGGCAGTAAGGGTGCCACTGACCAGGCCTGGAGAGGTGCGAGAGCGGCCGAATCGGACTCACTGCTAATGAGTTGACCTGGGTAACTGGGTCCGAGGGTTCAAATCCCTCCCTCTCCGCTCGCTCGGGCCCGGCCCGACAGCCCGGTCGCCGGGCATCGTGAACAGTGCCGTGCGGCGCTGACGACTGGAGCGAGGGTGTCCGACAATCGGCCCCGGTACCCGATCGATTCCGGACCCCGTCGGCCCGGTAGATTGTCCTGGTGGCCGAGCGGTACTGGATCGAGACGTTGGGCTGCCCGAAGAACCAGGTCGATTCGGACAAGCTGGTCGGAACGCTGACGGTTGGCGGATTCGAGGCCGCCCCTTCGCCCGGGCAGGCCGACCTGGTGGTCGTCAATACGTGCGCCTTCATCGAGGCGGCGCGCCAGGAGTCGATCGATACCGTGCTGGCCCTTTCCGACGCCCGCCGCGACGGCGCACGGCTGGTGGTCACCGGGTGCATGGCCGAACGGTACGGGGACGAGCTGGCCGAAGCCCTCCCCGAGGTCGACCTCGTAGCACCGTTCGGTGCGCCGCTCGCCGGTCCGTCCCGGGTGGCCGACCTGGCCACCGGCACGCCGGTGCACCTGGGCGTCAAGGGCGGGCCTTCGGCCGCCGCTTCGGCCGCCGCTTCGGCTACCACTTCGGGGCTCCCTTCATTCGACCTGTTGAACCTGCCCCGGCCACCGGCCGCGGCGCCGTGGTCGTACATCAAGGTCGCCGAAGGATGCGATCGGAACTGCGGGTTCTGCGCCATTCCTTCCTTCCGGGGCAAACAGCGGTCCCGCACCGTCGGATCGATCCTGGACGAGGTGGACCAACTGAGTGGCCCCGGCCACGCGCTCCGTGAGGTCGTGCTGGTGGCCCAAGACCTCTCCTCCTTCGCCCTCGACCGGTCGGGGGGGCGGACCGGTCGCATCGACGGCCCCGCCGTGGGTGGCCGCCGGCCCATCGTGGACCTGGTGGCCGCAGTGGCGGCGCGGGTCCCGTGGACGCGGCTGCTCTATCTCTACCCGTCGACGCTGGATGACGCGTTGGTCGAGGCCATCATGGCCACCGGGGTTCCCTACTTCGACCTCTCCCTCCAGCACGTGTCGCGGCCCCTCCTCAAGCGGATGCGCCGGTGGGGTGAGGGCGAGCGGTTCCTCGAGCGGGTCACGTCGATCCGCGCCGTGGAGCCTGCCGCCGCCTTCCGATCATCGTTCATCGTCGGCTACCCGGGCGAGACCGAGGCCGACCACGAACACCTCCTCGACTGGCTGGAGGAGGCCCAACTGGACTGGGTGGGATTCTTCCCGTTCAGCAACGAGGTCGGCACCTACGCCTCCGATCTCGGCGGTCAGGTCCCCGACCAGCTGGTCATCGAACGGGTGCGGGAGTGCGCCGAGGTACAAGACGCCATCACCGCCCGCCGACGGGAGGATCTGATCGGGGAGACAATAGAGGTGCTCGTGGAGGCGCCCGGCGAGGGACGCAGCTACCGCGAAGCGCCGGAGATCGACGGGGTGGTCACCTTGCCCGACGACCTGTCGGTGGGTTCGTTCGTGGACGTGATGGTCACCGGGGCCGACGGGCCGGACCTGGAGGCGGTTCCTGTTCGCGGCCGGGGGCCAGCTGCGCGCCGATCGACTCCTGTGGCGTCGAGAGCGACCCGGTGACCGACGGCGCACTCGATCCGGGCACGCCGGCGCCGGGGTGGCGGCCGCCGGGAAGGCAGGTGCCCGCCACCCCGGCCCCCGGGGAGCCGGTCAGCCGCCGCACCACCTTCGGCCCGTCGGCGCTGCTCACTCCCGCCAATGCCATCACCGTCCTGCGCCTGTTGGCCACACCGGTGGTGATCGCCCTGATCGTGCTGTGGGGCGCGAGCTGGTTCACCTTCGTCCTCGGAGGGCTCCTGGCCCTGTCCGACGGCATCGACGGATGGCTGGCACGGAAGCAGGGCACCACCCGCTCCGGTGCCTTCCTCGATCCACTGGCCGACAAGGTGGTGGTGCTGGGCGCCCTCTTCGCGCTGGTGGCCAAGGGAATCGTCTGGTGGTTGCCGGTGGCGATCATCGCGTTGCGCGAAGTGGCCATGAGCGTCTACCGGTCGGTGGTCGGCCGCCGCGGGGTGTCCATCCCGGCCCGCAACACGGCCAAGGTGAAGACCCTCCTGCAGGACGTGGCCATCGGATTGTGCCTGGCACCGCCCCTGGCCACCCACCAGGCGGTGCTCACCACAGCCATCTGGGTTGCCACGGCGATGACCGTGTTCACCGGCGGCCAGTACTTGCTCGACGGCCGGCGGATGGCCCGCGAGGGCGCGGCCCCCGGCCCGGCGGCAGAAACGAGCCCGGTCGGCGGCACGAGCTCGGCCGCCTGAGAGACGCCGGAGAAACCGTGCGCATCGAGATCGTCGCCGTCGGCACCGAGCTGCTCCTCGGCCAGATCGCCGACACCAACTCGATGTGGATGGGCGAGCATCTGGCCGCCGCGGGTGTCGCCTCCCACTTCCACCAGGCGGTGGGGGACAACCACGCTCGGATGGTGCTGGCCTTCCGGACGGCGCTGGCCCGGAGCGACGGGGTCATCGTGTGCGGAGGGTTGGGCCCGACCCATGACGACATCACCCGGGAAGCCATCGCCGAGGTCATGAACGTCGCCCTGCGCCGAGACGACCACGTGGTCGAGACGATCCGCTCGATGTTCTCGAGCCGCGGACGGGAGATGCCGGACACCAACCTCCGCCAGGCCGACGTCCCCGAGGGTGCCACGATCATCCCCCAGACCAAGGGGACCGCCCCGGGCCTGATCTGCCCGGTGGGACACAAGGTCATCTATGCGGTCCCCGGTGTCCCCTACGAGATGTCCGACATGTTCGAGCGCGCCATCGTGCCCGACCTCCAGCGCCGCATGGCTGAGTTCGGCGAGTCCGCCGGGGTCATCGCCAGCCGGGTCATCCGGACATGGGGCATGAGCGAGTCGGGCCTGGCCGAGGCGCTGGACGCCCACATCGCCGACCTCGAGGAGGCCCCGGGCGGACCGCCGACCGGGTCGACCGGGTCGATCGGGGCTGTCACCGTCGCCTTCCTGGCCAGCGGCATCGAGGGGATCAAAGTGCGGGTGACCGTCCGGGCCGGTGACCAGGACGCTGCCTCGGCCCTGCTCGACGCCGAAGAGCTCGAGATCCGGCGCATCCTCTCGGTTGCGGCGGGGGACGTCGTGTTCGGCACCGACGAAGAGGCCATCGAGGACGCGGTGGCCGGGGTGCTCCTCGCCGGCGGGCTCACCCTCGGACTGGCCGAGTCGCTGACCGGTGGGCTGGCGGCGTCACGGCTGGTCAACGTGCCCGGCGCCAGCCGGTGGTTCCGGGGCTCGGTGGTGTCCTACGCGGCGCAGGTGAAGTTCGCGGTGCTCGGCGTGCCGGAGGGCCCCGTGGTGTCCGAGGCCGCGGCCCGGGCCATGGCCGGAGGGGCCCGTCGGGTACTGGGGTCCGACGTGGGACTCGCCATCACCGGAGTGGCCGGGCCCGACTCCCAGGACGCCCAGCCTCCCGGCACCGTCTTCGTCGGCTTGGCCCGTGCGGACCGTCCCGACGAGTCGTTCGCCTTCAACGTGCCCGGCGACCGGGACCGGGTTCGCCAGTACGCCACCATCGCCGCGCTCGACCTGCTCCGGCGGAGGCTGGGGACCTAACCGGCTCTGTTGACCGCCCCCGAGCCGGCGGACGAAGCGGTCGGTGCCGACGCCGGCGCGGCCACCGGGGTCACGGCGACGGCCTCCGGCACCAGCTCCTCCCACGTGTTGCCCGGCTGCAAGGTGATCGGCGCCCCGTCGGCGGCCGTCAGCGTGGCGGGCTGGGTGAGGGTGGAGCGGCTCCAGGTGCCGGTGATGGCCACGCCGTTGCGCATCACCACCAGAGGCCCGGTGCCGGTGGCGGTCACGACGACCTCGTGGCCTCCCCCGGCGTTCTCCACCCACGACCCGTAGGAGGTCTGAACGGTCAAGATGACCACGTTGGTGGCTGTGGTCTGTGACCCGTCGAGCAGCTTGTCCGGCACACCCGAATAGAGACGGAGGTACTTGCCGGCCGCGGGGCTCCACTGCCAGGTCACGTCGGACGACCCGGAGAAGGGGATGTGCACGCTGGCTCCCGACCCGGGCACCGAGCCGGTGGGCAGGGCGCCGGAGTACTGGAAGATCGGCGCCGGGGGCGTGGTGTTGGACGGGTCGAGGGCCCACAGGGACGCCGTGTTCACGAAGGTGGAGTACGGCGACACCCTTCCGGGCTGTTGGATGATGGCCGAGGCGTTGCCCCCCTGGTACAGGTTCTTGTCGATGAGGGGCGATTCGGAGAGGAGGTTGATCACCGGGTTGATCCCGCCGGCGTGGACGAAGAGCGGGTTGGAGAGTTGCGAGAGGATGCCGACGTCCGGCTGGCGTGCAGAGCGGAGGTCGCCCACCAGCGGTGCCCCCTGGCACTGGAAGACCGAGACCAGCCGGGTGATCCCTCCCTCGACCGGCTCCTCGAAGACGATGTCGGCCTGGTTGAGACCGGCGGAGGGCCGGTCACCGGAGTAGTTGCCGATCTTGATGCCCAGGGCCGGACGGGCCGGCACCGAGCCCGCGGGGGCGGGCGCCCCGGTCAACGGGCACGGCGGCGCCGCGGCCGGGGCGGCCGTCACCGGGGCGGCCCGGATGGTGGCGGCGGTGTCGTTGTTGCCCTGGGTGACGAGGACGGCCACCCCGACCCCGACCACCATCACCGCCCCGGTGCCGAGCACGTACCACCAGGCGCGGGAGCCGCCGCCATTTCGGGCCCCCCCCTGCTTGCGGAGCTCTTGACGGGTGAGGATGGCAGGCTCGGCGGCCGCTCCGGCGTCACGGTCCGAAGGGGCCCCCGACTCGGGCGCGGGTGGCGGTTGCGGGTCCGGCATTGAGGGGGGAGGCTACTCGGCGGCATCGGGCCGCGGGTTGATCCTCAGGCACGGATCGGGCGGTGAGTGGTGCCGGGACCGACCGCGGGGCGCCAGGAGTCGGGGAATGGTTCCGGGCAGGCCATCCGGCGCGGGAACCCGGTATCGGGACCATCCGTCATCGAACATGCGTTCGGGTCTAGAGTGGTTTTCGTCGTGCAAAGAGCAATCCAGGGTGATCGGCCCGATCCCGATCCGGGCCGGCCCGGCCGGGTGTCACACCCCCTCCGTAGGGTCGGCACCGCCAAGTGAGCGACAGCATTCGAGGAGAGCAGAGAGACATGGAACGTGACAAGGCACTCGACATGGCCCTGGGCCAGATCGAGAAGCAGTTCGGCAAGGGGTCCATCATGCGCATGGGCGAGAACCTCCACATGAACATCGAGGCCATCCCGACGGGGGCGCTGGCCCTCGACCTCGCCCTCGGCATCGGTGGCCTCCCGCGAGGCCGGATCGTGGAGATCTTCGG